>CAZCNB010000001.1:0-100145 GCA_964500465.1 uncultured Candidatus Saccharibacteria bacterium
GTGACCCTACCGGGAATCGAACCCGGATTACCGGCTTGAAAAGCCGATGTCCTAACCGTTAGACGATAGGGCCAATAACGAAAATGAGTATAACATTTTTTATAAAAAATACAAAAGCTTGTGTTGACAATACCTCTCTAAAGTACATAATAGTTTTATAACTGTTCTATTTACTGACCTTTTAAAACTTTATGTTATGAAGAAAATATTCATACTTTTTTCTGTATTTTTTATTGCAAAAAATATAAATGCTCAAGATGGTGAGCAAAGCCTACTCCTGGGAAGAGCTGAGTATGGTTTAAAAGATAAATTAAATATTTTCCTTACAGGAACTACAATGTCCTGGGCTGGAGATATTCGCTTTTCAAGTGAGAGGCATCTGTCTGAACTATACCTCGGGAAAGTAATATCAAAGTGGAATGATGACAAAATCCGTCTGGCATTAACACCTGGAATTGCTTTTGCTGATAATAAAGGCCAGCTTCTTTACGGATGTAAGATTTTGCATAAGACTGCTGAAATTGGCGGGGTAGAAACACTCCTTAATGGTGGATTTCTCCGTAGCCTTAATAAAGATCCCAGAGTGATATTCTTTTTTGACGGAGAGCTAATTCGTTCGTTTAAAAGTTTTAAGCTCGGTGTGGGTCTGGGAGCTGAGCAGCAAAAAGAAAAAACAGGTGAAGGTATTGAGCAGAGAATGATTTATGATGATCATTTCCATATGGAGGTGAGATTTGTTTGGAAATTCTCTGAAAAATCACCATTCTCACTTTCTGGTTTCGCTGGTATGCTATATCAAAATCATGCGGCGAAAACCCCGATCTATATTTACGATCTTGGTCATGAAACAAGATTGAATATAGGATTGGGAGTGCGGTATGAAATTTTTTAGTCTAAATAATATAGACTGAAAATCCTTCCGAAAGGGAGGATTTTTTATTTTGTAAAAATAGTTAAATTTGTTAATATAGTCGGATATGGAAAAAACACAGATAATAATACTAGCTGCTGGAAAAGGTAAAAGAATGGAATCAGATGATCCTAAAGCTCTTGCAATGCTTAAAGGCAAGCCTCTTTTAAAGCATATACTAGATACTTTATCAGAACTTAACTTGAAAATACCACCAGTAATAGTTGTAGGTCATAAAAAAGAGAGAATTTTCGAAGTTTTTGGTCATGATCTTAACTATGCTTACCAAGCAGAACAACTAGGCACTGGACATGCTGTAATGTCTGCTAAAGATAAAATTGATCCAAATAGCCATACAATTTTTATTGTATCTAATGATCAACCACTACTATCAAAAGAAACAATTGAAAAAGTTATAAATAAACACAATAATGGTAATTCAGTTATAACTATGGGTACTGTTATATTGCCAGATTTTAATGAATGGAGAAATGGAGCTTACTTTCTTGGAAGAGTAATTCGAAATAAAGATGGAGACGTTTTAAATATAACTGAATATAAAGATGCAACAGATGAAGAAAGAGAAATAAAAGAAATAAATCCAGCGCTCTATGCTTTTGATAGCAAGTGGTTATGGGAAAATATTGAGAGTTTAAAAAATGAAAATGCAGCCTGTGAGTACTATTTAACTGATCTTATAAAACTCGCTCAATCACAAGGTAAAAGCATCCAAGCTGTACCAGTATCTAATATAATGGAAATATTTCAACCAAATTCTAAGACAGAATTGGAAACTTTAGAAAAGATACTCAGCTAATCTACTTATTCTTGTGAATCCAGATATAAGCATCTTCTAGTGCTTTTACAGCATCGCCAGTAGCGATGTTGTTTTGATGGTAGCGACCATTCGTACAATCTCCAGCTGCCCATATACCAGGTACAGATGACATCTGAGTCATTGGGTCGACTACTATTTTACCAATAGCGTCTATATCTACTACACCTTTTAAGAAGTCAGTATTTGGAATTTGTCCTATTTCTACAAATATGCCTGTTGTAGGAATAGTGTTCTCAGCACCCGAATTTTTATCTTTATAAGTAAGAGATGAAACAAATTGTTCTCCATCTACGCGAATAATTTCTGCATTAGTGATTGCTTTAAACTTAGGGTTTGTCATAACCTTCTTGACTGTTATTTCATCAGCTTTAAACTCAGCATTTTTATGTATGAGGGTAACACTTTTACAATAGGCCAGTAATTGAGCTGCAGTTTCAAAACCAGCATTACCACCACCAATAACCAACACATCTTGATCTGCGAAAAGGGGACCGTCGCAAGAAGCACAATAGGTTATACCTTTGTGTTCAAATTTGTCAGCATTCTCTGCAACCAGTTTCCTTCGTCCACTACCTGTTGCAACTAAAAGACCCTTACTAGTATAAGATTTACCGGATTCAGTTTTTATAGATATATCTGAACCTTCTTTATTTACTGCAACAACTTTTTCTCCTTCAACAATATCCAAAAAGGGTCCTTTGTAGTATTGAACGTGCTCTCTTAGATTTTTAGCTAAGTTAGCGCCAGATATTTCAGGTGTTCCTATCCAGTTATATATAAGTTCAGATACAGTAGATTGACCACCGAATTCGGAGGTCATAATAAGGCTTTTTAATTGTTTTCTAGCTGCATAGACTGCCGCTGCAGTGCCTGCAGGTCCTCCTCCTAAAATAATTAAATCGTACATAAATATCATTATAATGTAAAAAACTAAAATAGTCATCTCGTAGGACACGCATATTTTTCTGGTGAAAAATTGCTCTGCTCGCGCCAGTTGCGCTTATGCAAGTTCCTACTCAATGACTATTTTAGTTTTAATTACTTCTTGTTTCTTCTTAAAAATGCAGGTACTGTACTCCAATCATCTGTATCATCTATAAACAAATCATCTTCTTTTTCAGTTTTCTTAAAAATTTCTTTTCCAGTTTCTTTGACCACAGCTTGAGTTATTTCTTCTTTTGTAGCTGTTGCTATTGTCGGCTCACTTGCTTTTTGGCTTTGGAAAAGTGAACGACGTGGCATGTCTGTTGGAAATCCTGTAGCAATAACTGTAACTTTCATTTCACCTTTCTTAAGTTTTTCATCACGAATAGTACCAAATATCACTTTTGCTTCTTTATCTATAGATTCAGTAATTACTTTTGCAGCTTCGCTTATTTCATGGATTGTTAGATCATCACCACCTGAGATTGCAAACAGTACTCCTTTGGCGCCAGATATTGAAAGATCAAGAAGAGGGGAATTTATAGCTTCAAGTGCGGCTTTCTCAGCACGTCCATCTCCTGCAGCTATACCTACTCCCATGAGTGCTGATCCTGCATCATGCATAACTGCACGAATATCAGCAAAGTCAACGTTAACCATGCCTGGAGTAGTTATAAGTTCTGATATTCCTTCAACAGCTTGTTTTAGAACTTCGTCACACATTGCAAATGCTTGCCTGAATCCCACATCCTTACCAGAGATAATTATTAGGCGATCGTTTGGAATTACAAGAATTGCATCAACCTCGCGTTCAAGTAGAGCAAGACCTTCTTCTGCCAATTTCATTCTTTGATTTCCTTCAAAAGAGAAAGGTTTTGTAACAACAGCAACAGTAAGAATACCTTGTTCTTTTGCAGCTTGAGCAACTATAGGCGCAGCGCCTGTACCAGTTCCTCCACCCATACCGCAAGCAATGAAGACCATGTCAGCACCTTTTATTACATCTTGGATTTCTGCTTTTGTTTCTTCGGCAGCACGTCTTCCTATTTCTGGATTCATACCAGCACCAAGACCTTTTGTTAAATTCTTACCCAAGTGAACCTTTTTTTCAGCCAAAGAGTTATGTAAGTCTTGAGTATCAGTGTTCATAACTATGAATTCGACACCTTTAACTTTCGAACTTATCATGTGGTTGAGCGCATTTTTACCTGATCCTCCGATACCAATAACCTTGATTCGGGCAAATGATTCAATATCAATGTTGATTTTAGCCATATATTATATAGATATTTGCCAAACAATTATGTTTGGACAAAAGATTGAAATATTCTGTTAATAATAAACTTTTGTAAGTACATAATAACAGAAATTAATAAAAAGGCTATACTAGCCTTTATTTGACAAAAATATTTTTTATGGTAAAAGTTGAGAGAGTAGGGATTTGAAAAATCCTTTTACTTCTTTCATACTATCTCCCATTGCATTTTCTCCACTCATACCAGCTTTCCCTTTTTCTTCTCCAGAATATAATGCGAGACCAAATGCTGTATACCAAGAAGAATCTCTAATTTTAAATTTATTATTTAAAGTTCCGTCTATGGGACCTACACGGCAAGGTAATTTTAATTGTGATTTTGCTATTTCTTCAATTCTTCCTATATGCGAACCACCACCTGTTATGATTATACCTGCAGGCAGAAGTTCATTGCGACGAAGTCTCTTTAGATGATTTCCTACTAATTCAAAAATATCAGATAAGCGTGCTTCTATAATCTCATCAACTTTCTTTTTAGGATAATCACCACCTATAACAGAGCCGAGTTTTAGACTTTCAGCTTCTTCAAGAGCAATTCTAAATCCAAGGGCTACATCTTTTGTTATATCCATACTACCTATAGAGAAAACTTGCAAAGACATCAGTAGATTATTTTCAAACACTGCAATAGAAACAGTTTCTGCACCTATATCTATAAGAGCACATCCAGCGGCTTTTTGTTTGTTATTTAGAAGTATAAAAGAACTTGCAATAGGGGATGCTATAACATCTTCTACCTCAATACCAGCAAGTGACATAGAGGTTATCAGATCTTCAATGTTTTGTTTTAAACATGTGACAAATAATGTTTTTACTTCAAGCTTTATACCTTTCATTCCTTCTGGTCTTCCATGGAGATCTTTGCCGTCCAGTTTATATCCAGTAGGTATAATATGGATTATTTTTTTGTTTAGTATCTCAAGGTTCTCTTCACTATCAGCCAAAGCTTTTGATATATCTAGATGAGTAATTTCTTGATCAGCACGAGATATAATTACTTGACCTGGGGCTATAGTTGAACCAAGACTTATTCCTCCGATAGATACAAATGCTTTCTTTATTTTAAAACCACAAGTTTTTTCAGCATGAGACAATGCTTCTTTTATACTATTTACTACGTGATCGATGTTAGTTACATAGCCTAAACGCATACCAGAAGTATTTGCTTGGCCTGTTGCTAAAACAATAGGAGATTTATCTTCCTTACTGTAACCCATAACAACCACACGAGTTGTATGAGTTCCCACATCTATTCCGCAGGTGTAATTATTTCTTGCCATAGTTCGATAAAAAAAGGGAAAATTTATTTGAAAATCTTGAGATATTTTTTCTCCTCTTTTTCCATTGTACTACTATGTTCGTAACCTTTCAAATGTAAACACCCGTGGATAAATAGATATTTTAAGAATTGAGAATATGTCATGTCAAAATTTTTTGATTCTTTTTTAACCAAAGATAAATCAAATGTTATTTCACCATTTCTTTTCGATAAAGGGAAAGATAATATGTTTGTCGATTTGTTTTTACATCTATACTTTTTATTTAGTTTTTTTTGAGCACTAGGACTTAGAAAAGTCACAGATAATTCGTATTTCGGACCTAATATTTTTTCTCTAATAGAATCAAAAGGCAAGCGTGGTAGCTTGCCTTTTGATTTATTTAGGATTGTGCAGAAGTCTGTATCTGCCATATTTTTAATGTCTTCCTCTTGTTGTCGCTGCTATCTTACCCATTTTAACAAGTTTTTCACGAGTCTTTCTACGAGCAAGCTTTTTTAGAGTGCCTTGTTTTACTTTCAATTTTGAAAGAGCGCGTTCGTTATAACGCTTACCCTTAACTTTTTGAATAATGCCAGTTTCTTGAACTTTGCGTGAAAAACGACGAATAAGATTCATGTTACTCTCATTTGCGTTTTTCTTTACTTCTATAACTGTAATCATATGTAACGGTTATAATAGCATACCTTATTCTTTCAGGCAAGAATATTTTTACAATAAATCTTCGGGATCTACGTCTACTAAAAAAGATGGTGGTAGCCTGTATAGGCTCTCTGCTAGGGATGATTTAGAGCTTTTTTTATCATAAGTTGGAAGTTGCCATTCTTTCGGATCAATCTTGATAACAGTATTTGTTATATAGTTACCTTTAACTTTTCCAATAAATGCTGAGAATATTTGTGGTTCATATTCACCCAAAGTTTTATCTATAAACGCCCTTGCCTTGTTTGTTTCAGTTGCTGTCCCTCCAAATGTTATTTTTATTAAACGTTTAAATGGTGGGTATCCAAATTGTTTTCTTTCTTTCAAATCTTCCCTATATAAAGGTAAAATATTACCAGACATTATATATAAAAGAGTACTGTTATCTGGATTACGAGTTTGAATCAAAAAATTTTTATCAGTTATGTAGCGAATTTTTTCTACAATATGAAGTATTTTTTGATTTATACTAAAACTCGGTATCGATAGTAACCCGTCCATTGAAATTATAGCACTGTGATCAACTTTTGAACTTAAATAAGAAAATGTAAGTTCTGTACCAATCAAAATTGAGCCTTTATTTTTATAGAATGATTCTATTCTATGTCGAGCTTCCTTGTCTGTTCCAGTTGTTTCCTTGTCTATTTGTATTATGTTTGCTTTTGGGAAGTGTCCTAAAACTTCTTCATAAACTTTATCAGTTCCTATTCCAAGAGCTGTCAAATTCCAACTGCCACATTGTTTACAAGAAACTTCTGTTGTTTCTCTATGACCACATTTGTTGCACATAAATATTCTACTCTGTTCGATTTTTGTTGATGTTCTTTGCTTAGAACCATAAAGAACTACTGGAGTTGAGCATTCTGGACATAATAAAGTATTTCCGCAATCATGACACACTGTTACTCCTGCGAGTCCTTTTCTTACAGAAAAAAGAAATACAGATTCTTTTTTGTCCAATGCGATTTTTATCATCTCTATTGTTTTTTCTGACAATACTGTGAATTTTTTTATACCCTTGTTATCTTTCTCTTCTTTCATATCAATAATAAATTGCCTTTCTGTTTGAGGTAATCTAAATAAAGGAGGTGCAATTTCTCCAAGTTCACCTTCGTCATGTCTATATAATGTATCTGGCCTCAGAAGCGTGTCTCCAAAGATTAGCTTTGTTTTTGTTATTGAAGAAAAAACTTCTACAAAACTTCTTATATCTAAATAAGGTCTTCCAAACTGTTTATATGAATCAGAGCTCTCATGTTCTAAAATTATAGTTTTTATGTCTAATCTTGGTATAGATAGAAACATACCAGTACCTATGATTATTACTGGGTGTTCTTCTGTAACAACATCATTGTACATTTTTACTAAAGTTTTCTTGTTTATATCTCCATGAAAAGCGTAAACGTATTTCTCTATCCCTTTAACAAGTCCACTCTTCCAATTCTCTATATCATATCTAGTTGGGACACATATAAAGATGGATTGTTTCTTTGCGAAAGCTTCTCTTATTAGAGTACGATAGAAAGCAAACCGGTCTGACTCTAATGCTTGAAAAATCAACTTCTCATGCTTTATGTTTTCTGATTCTTGTTTAGTGTTTGTTAATTCTACGCTTTTAAGTTCACTGATGTTATCTAGATAAACATTTGGAATCATTTTTTCAATTACGCTTCCAGTTGAACTTACTACATAATCCTTCATTCTTTCACAAGCAATAAAAAATTCTTTAGTGAAAGGGGAGTTACCTTTAACTCCAACTATTTTTTTTAGTTCGTAATCTCTATTTCTGAGATCACTTTTCATTGAAATCGCATTCTCAACATTGATAACTACGGCGTCTATATTTTTTGATCTAACTGGAACAATTACAATACTTCCAAGAGTTATATCTTGAGCTGAAAAGTAGGTTAAATATTCTTTCCCCAACCCTTTTTTTATAGGAATAACTGTAACTATATACATATCTATATGTTATCACATATGTTCATTTTTAATTTACTTTTATGTTATAGTAGTCTTACTTATGGCTTTATTTTCGAAAAAATTGGGTATAGATTTAGGAACAGCTAACACTCTAGTTTATTTGCCTGGCAAAGGCATCATCTTAAATGAGCCTTCTGTCGTGGCTGTTTCTGAACAGGATAATACAATTCTTGCAATAGGTGCTAATGCTAAAGGAATGATAGGTAAAACCCCAGAGAGTATTATTGTGTATAGACCAATGAAAGATGGAGTAATTGCAGACTATAGAGTTACAGAATCGATGCTTAGATATTTTATAAGCAAAGCACTAGGAAAATATAATTTATTCAAACCAGATGTGATGGTATCAGTACCTGCAGGAATTACTTCAACCGAACGACGCGCTGTTGTTGAAGCTGCTGTTCGTGCTGGTGCAAAAAATGCATACGTTGTTAAGGAACCAATTCTGGCTGCTATTGGTGCAGGTATTCCCATTCATGAAGCAAAAGGTCATATGATAATGGACATAGGTGGTGGTACTACAGATATAGCTGTTATTTCTCTTGGAGGAATAGTAGCTTCAACATCTGTAAAATGTGCTGGAGATAAACTAGATCAAGCTATTGCTGATTATATCAAAAAGACGTTCAATCTTGCTATAGGAGATAAAACTGCTGAAGCTATCAAAATGAAGATAGGAGCCGCTGTACCACTTGAAGAAGAATTGACTATCACCATAAAAGGAAGAGATTATATTCAAGGTCTTCCTAGAACTGCACAAATTTCTACAAATGAAATTGTTAAAGCTATAGACAAAGAATTACGTACAATGATAAATGCAATTAAAGACGTTTTATCTTTGACGCCACCTGAACTTGCGGCTGATATTATAGATGATGGTATAATCATGACAGGTGGATCATCACAACTTCGAAACTTGGCAGATTTAATTTATCGTCGCACTGGAGTTAAAGCTAATGTTGCTGATGAACCACTTCTATGTGTCGCTCGTGGTACTGGAGAAGCCTTAAATCACTTAGACGTTTATAAAAAAACAATCATTAGCAAAAGATAAAAATGGAAAACCCAAAAAGTAAAAAAGTTTTTAAAAATATTTTTAAAATCTTTTTATACGGTTTTGCAGTAATTGGCTTTGTTTTTGCCAGTGTTTTTGTTGCAATGCGATTTCATCTTACAGATGTTGCTGGGTCAATTGATTCTCGAAACAGCTACTTTAATCTTACAAAAAAACAAATTGCTAATGCTTACAGTTCATTAAATGATAATTCAAAATCAAAAATAGTAGATAGTGTTACTCAATGCAAAATAATGACTATAGCTCAAGTACTACCAGATAATGGGAAGGTAATATTAGATACTTATACATCCACCAAATCAAACATAATAGCTCAAAAAATGATAAAAGCTGTTGAGCTAGTAACTTCTCATAATACTTTTTTACAAGATAGACTAAATAAGTGTGATTTATTTTCAGATAATTTAAAAAATAATAGTAATCAAGAAATTAATCAAACTATATTTGATTGGATACTTTCTCCTGAATGGTATGCACTTCGTGATGCATTAGTTAAGGATAAAGATGTAATTGCTAAAGCAAGCCTAGATAGTGGAGTACCAGCTCGAACTATAATAGCAAGTGTAATTTCTGAGCAATTTAGGTTCTTCACATCAAATCGTGAATCTTTTAAAAGATACTTTGAACCTTTAAAGATATTAGGCAATGGTACTAAATTTTCTTATGGTGTTGCAGGCGTAAAAATAGAAACAGCTCAAGCGATAGAAGCTAATTTAAAAGATGCAAAAAGCCCTTTTTATCTTGGGTCTTCATATGAAAATATTCTTGATTACAAAACTGAAGATATAGATAGCGAAAGACTTGCAAGATTAACAGATCCAAAAGATCATTATTATTCTTACCTTTATACTGGGTTATTTTTAAAACAAATAATGCATCAATGGGAGGATTCCGGTTACCCTATAAATGATAGACCTGAGGTTTTGGCTACACTCTTTAATTTAGGTTTTAATAAATCTATTCCCAAGGATAATCCTTCCGTAGGAGGTTCTACGATTACTATAAACGATAGAGATTACACATTCGGTGGTTTGGCATATGAATTCTACTATTCAGGAGAACTTTCAGATATTTTACCAATTGGAGTAGAATAAAGGAATGGTAGATTTCAGTAAACTATTACCCAACGAGCTATATCACAGTTATGTGATCGAAGGTGATCCTATTTCTTTACCTTATGACATTTTAAAGTATTTAGAAGACAAGAAATACTTGGAAAAACAAAGTCCAGATTTATTTTTGAAAGTTTATGATTCATTTACTATTGATGACAGTAAAAAGATAAAAGAATGGCATTCTGAAAAAAGTTTTTCAGATGGAAAACATGTTTGCATAATTGGAGCTAAATTTATAAACAATGATGCTGAGAGAACCTTACTAAAAACCATAGAAGAACCAGGAGAGCAAACACATTTTTTTATAGTCGTGCCTAATGCTAATATTTTACTAGATACTATACTGTCTCGTGTTCATCTAATAAAAACAATAAGTAACACTAAGCCAGCTGAAAATATAAGCGAAGATTTTATAAGTAGTTCAAAAAACAAAAGATTAGAAATAATTGCTAATCTTATTGAAAAACACAAAGATGATGAAGGAAGTGGTGGTGTTAGACACTCAGCAATTGAGTTGTTGAATAATGTCGAAAAAATAATATATAAGAATTGGAAAAAAGATAAAAATAATAAAGACCTCCAATTTTCTTTAAAAGAAATAGGCAAAAGTCGCCAATATTTATCACTTCCTGGTTCTTCGGTTAAAATGGTTTTAGAACATATTGCACTTGTGATATAATCAAAAAACATATGAGCTACAATACAACAAATTTAAAAAATGAATTAAAAAAAATAGAAGAGTGGTTGTCTAAAGAATATGCATCTGTTCATACAGGTAAAGCCACTCCTATGGTACTAGATAGCATTACAATCGAAAGTTATGGTTCAAGAATGCCGATAAAAAATGTTGCCAGTATTTCTATAGAAGATCCAAAGACACTACGTGTAGCTCCTTGGGATAAAAATCAGATTAAAGAAATAGAAAGTGGAATTATGGCAGCCAATTTGGGACTTTCTGTTGTTTCAGATAGTGATGGGGTAAGAGTTATTTTCCCAATGCTTACAACAGAAAATCGTACTAAGCTCGCAAAAATTTTAAAAGATAAGCTAGAAGATGCTCGTATTAGTGTTCGCAAGGCTCGCCAAGAAGAAATGGATAATTTAGGTGATCTTCCTGAAGATGAAGAAAAACGAGCTCGAGATGAAGTACAGAAGTGTATTGATGAAGGTAATAAGAACCTGGAAGCAATTTTTGCAAAGAAAGAATCTGACGTAATGAATTAAATGAATATATTAATATTTCTAATAATTTTACTTGTGCTCGTTGTCTCACATGAATTTGGGCATTTTATTATTGCTAAAAAATCTGGGATTAGAGTAGATGAATTTTCTTTTGGTTTTCCTCCAAAACTTTTTGGTAAGAAAATAGGTGAAACTACTTATAATTTTAATGCCCTACCTTTCGGTGGATATGTAAAGATATTTGGAGAAAATCCTGATGATGAATCAATAAATGGTCCTGATAGAAATAGAAGTTTTGTTAATAAACCTAAACATATCCAAGCAGCAGTTCTTTTTGGGGGTGTTGCTATGAATTTTATTGTTGCTTGGATACTTCTATCTATTGGATTTATTTCTGGGCTTCCGACATCAACTGCTGCAGCACCAAAAGGTTCCATAATAGAAGGTCAAGCGCTAACTATTACAAGTGTTCTGCCTAATTCTCCTGCAGAGAAAGCTGGACTTAAAGCTGGGGATAAAATTACCCATCTTGCTGTTAAGGGAGATTCAACAGAAACCCCTTCAACGGAAAGTGTTCAATATTTTGTAAGAAGACACGCCAATGAATCTATCGAAGTTTCTTTTGAAAGAGTAAAAGAAAAAAAGATAGTTAGTATTATTCCAGAGATAAACAAAGAATCTAAAAACCCAATGATAGGTATTAGTATGGATGTAATAGGTAAATTAAAGTTGCCATTCCATAAGGCAATTTATGAAGGATTAAAGTTGTCTTGGAATCTTGTAATTTCTACTGTTCATGGTTTCTATACTTTGATCCATGATGGACTATCTGGTCATGGTAGTTTGTCTTCTGTAACTGGGCCTATCGGAATTGTAGGTGTTGTAGGAGATGCTGCTCACTTTGGATTTATATATTTGCTATCATTTACTGCTCTTATATCAATAAATCTTGCTGTAATAAACTTGATTCCTTTTCCAGCTCTTGATGGTGGAAGGTTGCTATTCCTTTTGATTGAAAAAATCAAAGGTTCTCGCATTAATCCAAAAGTTGCAAATACTGCAAACATGATTGGTTTCGGTTTACTAATGATTCTCATGGTTGTGATTACTTATCACGATATAGTTAAATTGCTTTAAAATTTTAGATGAGTCTTCTAATAAAAATAATAAAGCGTTTAAAAAAATATAAATATAAATTTATATTTGGTAGTTCGATGCGAGTTCTTGCAGATATTTGTACTTTGTATCAAGCCTATGCATTAGGATATGTAGTAACAAATGTATCAAAAGGTGATTTTAACTATAATAGTATTCTTATAGTACTCATAACATGGTGCTCTTTGATGATTTTAAGACAATTTTTACTTTCTCTTGCTAAGAAAACTATATTTGCTCTTGCTGCAAATGTTGAAACAGATCTTTTGCATGAAGGGCTTGATCACCTAATAATGCTAGATTCTTCTTGGCATGAACAAGAAAACGCTGGAAGTAAAATTAAAAAAATCCAAAACGGAGCATCATCATATAATTTAATAATTCGCATATGGGTAAATAATATAATCGAGATAATTGTTAACTTTATAGGTATTTCTATAATTATAGGTAAAACTGATACAAGAATTACAGGTTTTGTTATTTTGTATATTTTAGGATATCTAGTTATAAGTAAAATCATTATTAGAAATGTAAGAAAAGCATCTGCATTGGTTAATATCGCGGAAGAAGATGCAAGTGGTGTTTTATATGAAAATGTTAATTCTATTAGGACTGTAAAATTGTTATCTTTAAAAGACCATGTACTAAAAAAATATAAAGAAACTACAGATATACTAATTGGTAAATATATTAAGAATATACATTGGTCACAATTAAGAATAAGGGGGGTTAATATATGGTCTCAGATAATGATAATTGGAGGTATAGCATTTATCGTTTACGGAATAATGCATGGCAAATATGAGGTTGGATTTATTGCAGTATTTTACTCTTATATGGGATCTATAAGAGAATCTGTTAGCGAACTGATGAATATATCTGAAAATATCATAACTTCAAGACAAAAAATTGAGAGATATGAGCAATTTAAAGATATAAAAATTAATACCGAAAGTATTTTAGATAAGATTGATTTTCCAGAAAATTGGCAAAAAATAAAATTCAGTGATATTTCTTTCTCATACAAGGATGAACCTGTTCTTTCTAATTTAAACTTGGAAATAAAAAGGGGTCAGAAAATTGGTATTGTTGGATTATCTGGAGCAGGTAAATCTACACTATTCAAATTGATTCTTAAAGAAAGAGAAGATTATCAAGGAGATATATTTTTTGATGAGTTAAGATTAAAAGATATTTCTCCAATATCTTATCGTAGTAATATAGGAATTGTTTTACAAGATACCGAAGTTTTTAATATGAGCCTCAAGGATAATATTATAATAGGTAGAGAATATGATAGTGATTATTTTAATAAGGTTTTAGAAATTGCTCACATAAAAGATTTCTCAGATAAATTAAAAGAAGGAGTTAATACTTATATTGGAGAAAAGGGTATTAAACTATCTGGTGGTGAACGTCAACGTCTTGGTATTGGTCGTGCTTTATTTAAAAAACCAGAAATACTTCTTCTTGACGAAGCAACTTCACATCTAGATCTTGAGTCTGAAGCTAAAATTAAAGATTCTCTACACAAAGCTTTTGAAAATGTTACAGCTATCGTTATTGCACACAGACTAACTACAATAAAAGAGATGGATCGCATTCTTTTGATAGAAAATGGCAAAATTGTTGAAGATGGGAGTTTTGAGGATTTATATAAAAATAAAGGCAGTTTTTATAAATTATGGGAAATGCAAAAATTGATTTAATAATAAAAAAGCTGCAATTTTCATGCAGCCTTTTTTATCACAATTAGAGACTTTTTTTTCTCAATAATTAGCCAGTTATCATTATCGGGTACAAGCACCGAAGCTTGCACAGGGATGGAGTATCCAACTACATTCGGTACTCCCAACAATATTCTATCTTCATAAGTATCAGTTATTATTTCTTCTTCACATTCAGGTGTTGAAAAAATTTTATAACTTTCTAACTTATGAAAATGTTCTTCGAATTGCCCCTCTAATTCTTCTATGATAACCTTATTTTTTATCAATGGACTTAATATCTCGTTAATTATTTTTTCAATGTTATCCTTTTGTACTAGGATGTTGTTTACTATTTTCATAGAGTAGATTTTGTTTAATATAATTATATACGTATTAAATATATGTTTCAAATAGTAATAATTTTACATATCGCTCAATATGTGATATATTAAAAGTAGTTTCGCCGTGTGGCGATTTTATTTTTAACTCTAAATTATGCAACCAACTGAAATCAGAAATATAGCAATTATAGCTCACGTTGACCACGGTAAGACAACTCTTACTGATGAGTTAATGAAGCAATGCGGTATGAACGAAGAAGGTTTGACTATGGATTCAAATGCTCTTGAGCAAGAACGTGGTATTACTATTTACTCTAAAAATACTTCTGTAAATTACAAAGGTACGAAAATAAATATTGTTGATACGCCAGGACACTCTGATTTCGGTTCTGAAGTTGAGCGTGTATTACGTGCTATTGATTCAGTACTTCTACTTGTTGATGCTCAAGAAGGCCCTATGCCACAAACTCGCTTTGTTCTTAAAAAATCACTAGAACTTGGACTTAAACCAATAGTTGTTATTAACAAAATAGATAAACCAGCAGCAAATCCAGATCGTGTACACGAAGAAGTGCTTGAACTCTTCCTTGAACTTGGGGCAACAGATGACCAGATTGATTTCAAAACAATATACGCAATAGGAAGACAAGGAATAGCTAAATCATCACTCTCAGACGATTCTAAGGATCTAACACCATTGCTTGATTTAGTTCTTAAAGAAGTAAAAGAGGCTTCTGTTGATCTTGATAAACCATTCAAAGCTCAGGTATTTAATCTGGGATATGACAACTTTTTGGGCAGGCTTGCTATCGCTCGTGCGTATTCTGGATCTATTAGGACAGGCGCAACGATTATAGTTAAAGATGACAAAGGTAACTCTAGAAGTACTCGAATTACTAAAATGTTTACCTTCGAAGGTGTGAATCGTAAGGAAGTTGATGTCCTAAATACTGGAGATATTGCTATAGTTGCTGGTATTCCGGATGTATTTATTGGGGAAACTATTACAGATAATCCAAATACTGAAGCTTTGCCATCTATTGCAATTGATGAGCCAACGATATCTCTTAACTTTTTAGTTAACGATTCTCCATTTGCTGGACGTGAAGGAAAGTATGTTACGTCTCGCCAGATTCGTGAACGCTTGGAAAAAGAGCTTGAGATTAATGTTGGGCTTCGAATAAATTTTGATGGAACTGATCAAGAAGAAATGCAAGAAGGATATCTTGTTTATGGACGTGGAGAACTTCATATTGCCGTATTACTTGAAAATATGCGTCGAGAAGGATATGAATTACAAGTCTCTCAACCACATGTAATTATAAAAGAGGAGGGTGGTAAAAAACTAGAACCTTACGAAGAAGTAACTATCGATGTTCGTAACGAGTTTTCTGGTGCAGTTATTGAAAAACTAACAGCACGTCGTGGAATGATAACAAGCATGCACGAAAAAGAAGGCATAACACGTATGCTAATAGAAATACCTACACGCGGACTCTTGGGTTACCGTGGTCAGTTTGTTGTTGATACTAAAGGCGAAGGATTGCTAGCCTCAAGATTTGTTGGTTTTAAAGAATACGCTGGAGAGATTAAAAAACGAGATGTCGGTTCTATGACTTCAATGATAACTGGTAAAGTAGCTGCTTTCTCACTTTGGACTCTCCAAGAACGTGGAATGTTATATATTGAACACGGTGATGAAGTATATGAAGGTATGGTTGTTGGTAATGTAACGAAGGGGGAGGAAATGTCAGTTAACCCGACTAAAGGGAAACAACTTTCTAATATGAGATCAAGTGGTGCTGATGAAGCTATTAATGTAAAACCACCCTATAAGCTATCTATTGAACGTGCACTTGAGGTTATGGCAGATGATGAATATCTTGAAATTACACCAAAAAATGTCAGATTGCGCAAGAAATTACTAACTGAGCAAAGTAGGGCAAAAGCCAAAACAGCTAGTAAAAACAATGGTTCCTAAGGATTTATTTACCCATATAACTAAACAGTTGACTTTATTTAATAGTAATGATATTATAAAAAAAGCAAATTAAGTTATTATTTTAATTTTTCAAATCAAATGGCAAACACTGTCACATTTAAACCAAAACAGGTTACAAAAAGAATACTTTCAGACTTACCAGAAAGAGCATATGAGGTTGTCACAAATCGTTTTGGTCTTACAAGCGACGCAGAAAGAAAAACTCTAGAAGCAATCGGAAAAAAATACGGTATAACTCGTGAGCGTGTTCGTCAAATCGAAAATTCTGCCATTGCTTTAATAAGAAAGTCACAATCTTTTAAAGACGAAAAATCTGTATTTGAAGAATTAAAAAAACTTATGCATACTCTAGGTGCTGTAGTTTCAGAACAAGAACTTCTTAATCATATATCAAAAGATAAACTAACTCAGAACCACATACATTTATATCTAACTCTAGGTGAAGATTTTAAGAAACACAAAGAAGATGAAGATTTCACTACAAGATGGAGTGTAGATAATGATGTTGCTGATGAAGTTCATAAATCATTAAAAAATCTTTACTCAAACATCTCTGACGACGAATTAGTTCCAGAAAGCGAATTGGTTAGTAGGTTTTTGGATGAAGTAAAAAATATATCTGAACAATATAAAAATGAAGAAATTGCAAAAAGATGGCTTACTATGTCAAAAAACATTAGTAGGAATCCACTAGGTGAATGGGGTAAAGCAACATCATCAAGTATAAAAACTCGCGGTGTTAAAGACTATGCATTCCTCATGATGAGAAAGCATGGTTCACCTATGCACTTCCGTGAAGTCGCAAAAGCTGTTGCGAATACTTTCGATAAAAAATGTCACACTGCTACTTGTCACAACGAACTTATTAAAGATAAACGTTTCGTACTTGTAGGTAGGGGTATATATGCTCTCTCAGAATGGGGATATAAGTCTGGAGTTGTCAGAGATGTTATAAAAGAACTTCTAAAGAAAAATGGCCCAATGTCAAAAGAAGACATTGTAGATCAAGTAATGAAAGAAAGATACCTAAAGAAAAACACTATTTTGGTTAATTTACAAAATTCCAAATATTTCAAGAAAAATAAAGCAGGACTATATACTGCAGTATAATAAAAAACACCTCGTACTGAGGTGTTTTTTATTAGATATGTTATAATATTTTCATGTCAATTTGGGATTTTTTTTCATCTCATAATTTTAATTTACTCCAATTACTTTTCGTTGCTATTGGTTATCTAATGCCTATTCCTCTTGGGGTCGCGGCGCTTAGACTTTGGCATCATTACAGACAAGAGAGATTTATTATGGGAATAAAATGGGTCCTACTTGAAATCCAAGTACCTCGGGATGTAATAAAAAGCCCTGCAGCAATGGAATTGATTTTGTCTAATGCTTTCTATCAGAAAAGTTTAAAAGGATTTTGGGAGCAATATATTCAAGGAGCACCATGGTTTTGGTTTTCTCTTGAAATAGCTTCAATTGATGGAAAGGTTCATTTCTTTATTCGTACTCCTACAAGAATGCGAGATCTTGTCGAAACTCAGATCTACGCCCAGTATCCTCAAGCAAAAGTAGTTGAAGTTGATGATTATACTTTACACGTTCCTCAATACACAAAAAATGGTGATTGGTATATGTGGGGATGTGAATACAATAAACTAAAAGAAGATTTCCTTCCTATAAGAACATATAGAGATATGGAAGAAATGGATAGTGGCACAAAAGAAGAGTATAAAATTGATCCAATTACTCCAGTAATAGAATATCTAGGTTCACTTGCAAAGGGACAGCAAATGTGGATTCAAATAGTTATAAGACAAAACATTAAAACTTATCACAGTCACAAAACTGGTAAGCATATAGATTTTTACGCTGCAACTTACGAGTTTATAGAAAAAATGCTTTTGCCTTATACTCGTTTTCAAAAGAATGACAATGGCGACACTATCGGAGCCGATATGCGTACGCCTGAACCACTAAAAAATAAAGTAAAGGTTATGGTTGAAAATGCAAGTCTAATACATTTTGATTGCGGTATTCGTGTTGTTACTTTATCCGACAAACGACTTGTTTCTGAAGAGCAATTCAATAATCTACGTCGTGCATCACGTTTAATATGGCGCCAGTATGCTCAGCCAGATATCAATGAACTATGGCGTATTAACTCTACCCAGTTCGATGCTCCATGGTCTGATCCTACAGGGCTTGCCCTTACAAAATATAAAAGAAGAACTCTCAATTTTTTTAGAATGAGAACTTTCTTTCATCCGCCTATTCAATACTCTATTGAATATCCTAAGTTACTTAGTGCTTTTTTCCCATCTGGTTCACCAAAAATATTTGTTATGTCTACACGAGAACTTGCGACCATTTTTCACTTCCCAGGTATGGTTTCTGAAACCCCAAGCTTCAAGCGTATTGAATCTAAGATTGCTAAACCTCCAGCTAATTTGCCTACATAATAGATATGGATGATTTAAACCAAGAACAAACTGAAAAAACTAAATTATTCAGATCAAACCCAATATTAAATATTTTTTTTATATTAGCTTTTAGTGGAGTTTTTATTTATTACATGGTATCGGCTCCTGTAACTAGTCAGAGTGTAGCTAATCGTCAAGGAACACTTATACATGTATCAAGCAATCAAACATTATCTTCAATCGCCAAAGAACTTGAAGAAAAAAATGTGGTTAGACAAGCAGGTGTGTTAAAAATTTTTGTTAAACTCTTTAGGTTTGGTCACCCTGTAGTAAAAGGGGATTATTTGTTTAAAGAAAGAATTCCTGTATGGCGTGTTGCTTGGATGCTTGCACGAGGAAAACATGGAATTGATCCTCTACGCATAACTATAAAAGAAGGTTCAACAAATAAAGAAATTACTGATCTTCTTTCAAAAAATATGCAAGCATTCCGTATTGATTTATTTGAATCTGATGAGAGGAATAAACAAGGATATCTTTTCCCAGATACATATTTCTTTTTTCCTATGACTACAGCTAAAGAAATTTTGGATGATATTTCTATCAACTTTGATCGAAAAATTACCCCATTTAAAATTGATATTGAAAAATCGAATCGCAGTTTAGGAGATATAATAATAATGGCTTCAATAATTGAAAAAGAAGCTGCTGGTGACTCAGATGCTAGTACTATTTCTGGTATTCTTTGGAAAAGAATTGAAAAAGGAATGCCACTTCAAGTTGATGCAAGTAAGATAACTTATAAAGAAGTTGGATTACCAAAAGAACCTATTGGAAATCCGGGACTTTTATCTATAAAAGCTGCTATATATCCCCAAAAGTCTGACTACTTGTATTACCTTCACGAAAAAAGTGGTTTAGTGCATTATGCTAAAACATTTGAAGAACATAAAAATAATATTAATAAATATTTAAAATAAAATGATAGAAAAATTATCAAAACAAAGAGATTATGAATTGTTAGATTCTGGAATAGGTGAAAAGCTAGAAAGATACGGTGATTATGTATTATCTAGGCCAGATCCAGAAGCATTATGGAATAAAAAATTAAATCAAGATTTATGGGATAAAGCATCTTTTAAATTTATAAGAAATGGTAATCGTACAAAGTGGATAGTGAAAGAAGGTGTCAAGAAAAATTGGAATATATCTTTTGGAGGTTTAAATTTTTCTATTAAACCTACTTCTTTTAAACACACAGGTCTTTTTCCAGAACAACTTTCTAATTGGTTGTGGATGGAAAAGTTAATTAAAGATAATAAAGATAAATATAAATCACCTATCAATGTTTTAAATTTATTCGCTTATACTGGAGGTGCTACTCTTGCTTGTGCAAAAGCTGGCGCAGAAGTTTGTCATGTTGACGGTTCTAAGACCGCAGTTGCTTGGGCTAGGGAGAATGCAGAACTTTCAAGTTTAAATGAAGCTCCAATACGATGGATCGTTGAGGATTGCTTAGTATTCTTAAAACGAGAAATAAAACGAGGGCGTAGATATGATTGCATCATAATGGACCCACCTTCTTTTGGTCATGGTCCAAAAGATGAACTTTGGAAAATTGAAGAAAGCTTTTTAGAACTTATGAAGTTATGCAAAGAAATTTTATCTGACAATCCACTTTTTGTAGTTATAAACGGCTACACAGCTGGATATTCTCCAATTACATATGAAAATAACCTAAAAGAAATGATGGAAGGGAAAGCTGGAGTTATTGAGATAGGAGAATTGGCTATTGAAGAATCTAGTAGTGCAAGATTGCTTCCTTGTGGTATATTTGCGAAGTGGCAAAGAAAATAAATAAAACTGTATTTGTGGGAGTAAGTGGGGGAGTAGATTCATCTGTATCAGCAGCATTGCTCAAAGACCAAGGCTATAACGTTGTCGGGGTTTTTATTCGTACCTGGCAACCAGATTTTATAGAATGTACTTGGCGAGATGAACGTAGAGACGCTATGCGAGTGTGTGCTCATTTAGATATTCCGTTTCTGGAATGCGATGCTGAAGAAGCTTACAAGAAAGGAGTAGCTGATTATATGATAGAAGAGTATAAAAAAGGCAACACTCCAAACCCTGATGTTATGTGTAATCGTGAAATAAAGTTTGGAGTATTTTGGGATTTTGCAAAATCATATGGCGCTGATTTTATTGCAACTGGACATTATGCAGAGAATATTAAAAATAATTTAATTAAAGGCAAAGATAGCTCAAAAGATCAATCTTATTTTCTTTGGACTCTTACAAAAGATGATTTATCACACACACTTTTTCCAGTTGGCGATCTAGATAAAAAACAAGTTAGAAAACTTGCAGAAAAATACAAGCTTCCAACTGCCACAAAGAAAGATAGCCAAGGGGTGTGTTTTTTAGGTCCTTTAGATATGAAAGAATTTTTAGCCCATTATATTAAACCACAGAAGGGTGATGTAATAAACGAAAAGGGAGATATAATTGGATATCACAATGGTGCACTATTTTTTACAGTTGGAGAGCGTCATGGTTTTACTATTACAAAACAAAATGATAATAGTAACCCTCTATATGTTGTTTCTAAAAACTTAAAAAATAATACAATAACCGTTTCTGAAAATGTATCAAAAAACTCTTATAACAAAACAATATTTAAGTTAGAAAATATAAACTGGATTTCTGAATTACCTAAAGCAGATAAAGAGTATACTGCTCAGATTCGCTACCATGGTGACCAATTACTATGTAACATTAGAGATAACTCAGTGATTTTTAAAGAACCTACTTTAGTATCACCTGGCCAATCAATTGTTGTTTATGACAAAAATGTGTGTATAGGTGGTGGCGTGGTTATATAGACTTTTGTTATAATAAAACTATATGGAAAACTTTTTTGATAGTACAACAACTGAACTAATTATAAGATTATTTGTAGCTTTGTTTTTAGGATTAGTAATTGGCACTGAACGTGTTTGGGCACATAAGACAGCAGGAATGCGGACTTATGCTCTTGTATCTATGGGTTCAGCTTTATTCGTGCTTGTTTCTGAAGAGATGGTCAAGACTTATTTTAACTTACCAGGATTAAATCCTCTAATGATAGTTGCTCAAATTGTAGTTGGTGTTGGGTTTTTGGGAACTGGTTTAATCTTTACAAAAGAAACAAAATTAATGGGGATGACTACAGCCACAGCATTGTGGGTTTCGGCTGGAATAGGCATGGCTTCTGGATTTGGATTATATAAACTTGCAATAATTTCTACGTTCTTAACATTATTTATATTCACAGTCTTATGGTTTGTCGAAGAGCAATTAAGAAAAACAAAATTTTTCCAAAATAGTGCAAACACAGATATGAATTAAAACATAAAAGCTCCTTAATTAAGGGGCTTTTATGTTTAGCTATTTTGTTATAATATGTGTCTATGCAATCAAATGAGATAAGAGAAAAATTCTTAAAATTCTTCGAATCCAAAGGACATAAAAGACTCCCATCATCACCTTTGATACCAGAAGGAGACATTTCGGTTCTTTTTACAACTGCTGGAATGCAACAATTCAAGTCTTATTATGGAGCACCAGATAACGCTATAAGAGATTTTGGAACTAAAAATATAGTTACAGTGCAGAAGTGTGTTCGAACAGGAGATATAGATGAAGTTGGTGATGCAACACATTTATCATTTTTTGAAATGCTTGGGAATTTTTCTTTTGGTGGTTATGGAAGAAAAGAAGCAATAGAATACGCTCACGAATTTATTACTAAAGAACTTGAACTACCTATTTCATATGTGACTATATATAAAGGTGAAGGAATAGTTCCGAAAGACGAAGAATCAAGACAGATTTGGAAGAATATTGATTCAAACCTTGAAGTTCGTGAAGATGGTTCAGATGTATTTTGGGGTCCTACAGGTGACTCTGGTCCATGTGGTCCGACAACTGAAATTTACTGTAAGAATGCAAATGGTGAGGATGTTGAAGTTTGGAATATTGTCTTTAATGAATATTTTTGTTATGGTTCAAGAGAAAAACTCGATAAAGGGGAAGCTAAACTTAAAAAATCAGAAATACTTGGTATAGATACTGGCATGGGTCTTGAGAGGTTAGTGGCAACTGTTCAAAAAAAGAAAAATGTTTATGATACAGATTTATTTGATGGAGAAATTTCAAAAGAAGATAGGATAGTAGCTGATCATATAAAGACTGCCCTTTTTATGATTTCTGATGGAGTCTTACCATCAAATAATGGAAGAGGATATGTATTACGTAGATTAATTCGTAGAGCAGTAAGGTTTTCAAAAATTGATATAAAAACCCAACTAGAAAAGATCAAGGAAAAATATAAAGGAGTGTATGTATTAAATGATAATGGGGAAATTGAAAAAGAAGAAAAGAAATTTAGAAATACTTTAGAACATGGTTTGAAAGAGTTTGAAAAAGGCATAGATCCATTTATATTGGCAACCACATATGGTTTTCCAATTGAACTCACAGAAGAATTAGCAAAAGAAAAAGGAATTGCAATAGATAGAGCAGATTTTGATAAAAAAATGGCTGAGCATCAAAAGCTTTCTCAAACTGCATCAGCAGGTATGTTTAAGGGTGGGCTTGCGAATCATGAACCAAAAACCATAAAACTTCACACTGCTCATCATTTACTTCTTGCAGGACTTCAGGCTGTTGTTAGTCCAGAAATTAAACAACGTGGAAGTAATATTACTGAAGAGCGTTTGCGCATTGATTTCCTTTGCGATCATAAACTTACTGATGAAGAAAAGAAACACGTTGAAGATTGGGTAAATGATAAAATTTCTCAAAGTCTAAATGTAGTCCGCAGAGAAATGCCACTTGCAGAAGCTGAGAAAATTGGTGCACAAATGGAATTCGGAGCAAAGTACCCTGAAACAGTTTCAGTTTATTTTATTGAAGACAAAAATGGAAATGCAATTTCAAAAGAATTTTGTGGTGGTCCTCACGTAGAGAACACTAATGAGCTTGGTCACTTTAAAATACAAAAAGAAGAAGCCGTTGCTCAAGGAATAAGGAGAATTAAAGCTGTTTTGGATTAAATACTTATATGTTTTATATGTATTTATAGTATAATATAACTACATATGATATTTGGTTTTTCCAAACCTAAAAGCAAAGAGAAAGTAATAGCCATTTTTGATATAGGCTCAGGTAGCATTGGCGGAGCAATTGTTAGAATCCCAAATACAGATAAAGGGATGCCTACAATAATAAAATCAGTTCGTACAGATATAGCTTTTCACGATGAACTCGATTTCAATCTATTCTTAAAAGATATGCTAGAAGCTCTAAAAAACACTTCAAAACTTCTTTATGATGCAAAATTAGGTGCACCTGATGAGATAGTATGTGTACTTGCTTCTCCTTGGTATTTATCTGAGACAAGAGTAGTTAAAATGTCCCGCGAACATTCATTTGCATTTACTAATAGCATAGCTGATGAAATGCTCCAAAAAGAAATTGCCTCTCTCAATGCTTTATATGAGAAAAAATACAGTGGAGCAAAGAGCTCTCCAGAAGTCATAGAACATCACGTTATGGGTGTATCACTCAATGGTTACCTTGTTGATGAACCGATAGGTATGAGAAGTAGATCTGTTGAAATGCATATGGTTATTTCTATGTCACCCAAATTATGTTTAGATAAAATAAGAGAAACTATTTCAAGTACATTTCACCATATACCAGTGACATTTTCTTCATTCTCTGTTTGCTCTTATTTAGCAGTTCGCGAAAAGTATGTTGCCCCCGATTCATATCTATTACTTGATATTGGTGGTGAAGTTACAGATGTTGCTATAATTACCAGAGGAATACTTAAAGCATCATTATCATTTCCTTTTGGTAAAAGAACTTTCTTTAAGTATATTTGTACAAAATTAGAGATAGAACAACGCGATGCAGTAGAATTATTTAATCTATATAGTGCAGGTACTTTATCTGATCGTAAAAAGAAAAAGGTTGAACCATTATTCCAATCGATCGAAAATTCTTGGGGTGAAGCATTCAGAGGTTGCGTTGGAACCTTGCCACACACTCTAAAACTTCCAGGAACAATATTCTTAACTGCAGATTCAGATATAAGAGAATGGTTTAAAAATGTTGTATGTAATGAGCCTTTTATCCAGTCAATGGTTTCAGAGCATAAGTGTACAGTTATAACACTCGAAGGACCAGAATTTCTAGATATGTGTAGCATAAAAGATGGAACATGTGATCCATTTTTGATGGTTGAAGCTATTGGTATAATGAGAAAATCATTAAATAAAGATAAAAAAAATGCCTAAAAAAGTTATTGAAGATATTAAATCCAAAGGTGTAAAAATAACTAAGATTTCTAAAAAAGAAGTCACCAATACACCTTCTAGAATTTCAGTCATGAATACTGAGGATTTTCTTAATAAAATTGAAGAAGGAGTTAAGCCTGTTAGCAAACAGCATATTTTAAAAAGAGATCCTGAAGATAAAATATATAGCACTCCTACTGTTAGAAAAAGTAATTTATACGTAAGAAAAAATATAAAGTTTTTATTTCTAATATCAATTCTATTAGGAGGAACTTATTTTATTTCTAATTTATTTGAAAAAACTACAATAATAATAAAACAAAAAACTACGGAAATTGTGCTAAATAAAGAGCAGTTAAGTGCTTTCAACACAAAAGATTCACCAATTAATTTTGAGCTCATGATAGTTCCTGAATCGGAAACTAAAGAAATAAATTTAACTGAGAAAGAAAATGTATCAATAAAAGCCCGTGGTGAAGTGACTTTCTACAACGAATACAGTACAAACCCACAAAAGCTATTAATCCATACTTTTATTTCAGATTCTGCTGGAAAAGCCTATCAAACGGATAGCCCTATAATTATACCTGGCTATAAATTAGATAAATCTAAAAAAATAATACCAGGACAAGCTTCTGTAGGTATAACTTCATTTCTAGCGGGGGATTCTTATAATGGTTCTCCTAATGATTTTTCAATAAACTCGTTTAAGGGCACGGCAAAAGCAAAAAAAATATATGCAAAACTTAAATCACCACTAAAGGGTGGAGCTCAAGGTATTGTGTACAAACCAAGCCCCGAAGACATGGGAGTTCTAAATGCTTACGCGGCTTCTACTTTTAAAAGCAATTTATTAAAAAGAGTAAATGCTCAAGTCCCTCCAGGTTATATTCTTTACCCCGAAGCAATGACTATTTCTTCTAATGTCGAGGAAAGCATACTTTCACAAACCCCTACATACAAAGCGAAAATAACAGGCTTAGTTTCTTCTGTAATCATAAATCAAAGTGATTTATCGAGATCTCTTATAAAAAGAGAATTACCAAATCTATCACCAGTTGAACTTACACAAGTTAAATTAGATGATATACCTAGTTTAAAATTTAATTTTTCAAACACAAACCAAACAATTTCTAAGGACATAAAATCTATTTCGTTTACACTTTCTGGCAAATTAAATGCAGTTTGGTCACACGATATTGAACAACTCAAGAAAAGTTATGTAGGTGTTTCAAAATATGACATACAATCTATTTTTAAATCTGATCCTGGAATAAGCCAAGCTTCAGTTAAAATTTTCCCTCCATGGAATAAATATCTATCAACTGATGTTTCAAAAATTGATATAAAATTGGAATAGGTATAATTTACTTAAAAAACTCTGTATGATAATGTCTTTATTAAGACGGCTTAACTTTGCTGGACCTGATGTAAATCAGTAAAATTTGGTTTGTTATTGCTTTACAGACCACTATAAAGTAGTCATAGATAAGCTCTCTCCAAGCTGTTGAAGATATATGAGATCATTTTTCTTCAGTCTATGCCAAAGCATTAAGTTGCGATGGTTGGTTCACTAATCGTGACGGCTTTGTTTTTTTGAAACGCACAGATTGTTGTATGAAAATTTTGCGACAACTGTGTAAGTGGGTGATTGTCCCAATGTGAATTTAGTATTTTTTGAATTTCTCAGTTTAAACTAAGTTCTTTGACCTATTGGCAATAATACTAATATTTACATTTAAACAATCAAATTATCATGGTGCTTCAAAATGCGCCGTTCGAAACAAAAGTAGTAAACGTGACAATTGCTACTTTGATCGAAAACACAAACCCTTTGATTAGGGGACCAGCCGGTATCTTAAAATTACCCGCTGGTTTTTTTATTGCTCATAATTTTAATTATTGATATAATATGCAGACATTAATGAATCAAAAAGAAGAAAATAATACAGTTATCGGTACAGTCACCGAAGCACTACCAAACACTCTTTTTAGGGTTGATATAGGTAATGCACAAGGTGAAGAGGGGGACAGTAAGGTCATCATTACCTATCTAGCTGGAAAGATGAGAATACACAGGATAAAAGTTCTTGTGGGAGATAGGGTTGAGGTCCTACTTGACCCATATGGAGGTAAAGGAAGGATTATAAAGAGAGTTTAGTGTATAACCCCTTGCTTTTTTTTGGTGCATAGTGTACTATGTGAGTTACATACGTGTATTTGAAGAAAATACAGGGTGAAAACCCTATATTTTTATTTCGCGTTAAATGAGGTTTTATAATATGAAGATTAAATCAGCTGTTAAAAAAATTTGTTCAAAGTGTAAGTTAGTTAAACGTGAAGGACACCTTCATGTTATTTGTTCAAATCCTAAACATAAACAAAAACAATAATTTCTATGAGAATTTTAGGTATAACTATTCCAAATAATAAACATTTATACATTGGCCTAACATCCCTATACGGTATAGGTATTCCAAGAGCTAAATCTATTTTAAAAGAAGCAGGTGTTGATGCTCACATTAAAGCTGATACTTTAACAGTAGATCAAGAAAACGCTATACGTAAAATAATTGAAACTATGTCAATTGAAGGTGTTTTAAAGCGTGAAATATCAGCAAATATAAAAAGACTTAAAGACATAAAATCATACCGCGGTGTAAGACATATGAAGAGACTTCCAGTAAATGGCCAGAGAACAAAGACAAATTCTCGTACAGTTCGTGGTAACGTTCGTAAAACAATGGCTTCAGGTCGTCGAAAGGAAAGTAAAACATAATTAATAATATGGGAAAAGTAAAAATTATAACTAAAGAAGAGGCTGGATCTGATCCAAAAGAAGTTACAACTGAAGCACCAAAACAAGGTGTGAAAGTTCCTAAAAAGAAAATCGTTTCTGGTACTCTTAATATTGAAGCTACTTTCAACAACACAAAAGTTGTTCTGTCTGATAAGGAAGGAAACACTATATTTTGGACTTCTGCTGGATCTCTTGGATTTAAAGGCGCTAAAAAGGGTACACCGTTTGCTGCTGGAAAAGCTGGTCAAGTATTAGGTGAAAAAGCAAAAGCTCTTGGGATAAAAGAAGTTGATGTAAAAGTAAAAGGAGTTGGCAGTGGACGTGAACCTACAATCAGAGCTTTTATGGCTTATGATATTGAAATCACTAGCATTAGAGATCTAACACCGGTTCCTCACAATGGTCCAAAGCCAAAGAAACCACGCAGAGTTTAATTAATTAAAATTATCATCATTTATGAAGACTGTTCAAAAATATAAAATTTGTCGACGCTTAGGCCCAGCTGTGTTTGAAAAATGTCAAACAGCTAAGTTCGTAGTTTCAGAAGCACGACATGCAAAAAACTCAAAAAATAAAAGACCAAAGGTTCTCTCTGGTTATGCTTTACAATTCATAGAGAAGCAAAAGGTTCGTTTTATGTATGGTATTAGTGAAGGACAGTTTTCAAATTACATTAATGAAGCAGTTGCTCACAAAGGTACAGTTGCTACAGATCAACTTTTTGAAATATTAGAAAACCGTCTTGATAATGTTGTTTACAGATTAGGACTTGCTCACACACGCAGGCTGGCAAGACAACTCGTATCACATGGTCACATAACTCTAAATGGAAAGAAAACAACAGTAGCATCTAGTCGTGTTAAAGTTGGTGACACAATTGCAGTACGTGAAGGTAGTAAAAAGAGTCCTCTATTTGCAGATATGGCAAAGAAATTGAAGGAGTACAATCTTCCTAACTGGCTGACATTCAATATAGAAAAGCTTGAAGGCAAGGTACAAGGTAAACCGAAGAACATAGATGCGATATTAGACCTAAACACAGTGCTTGAATTCTATAGTCGTTAATTTGTTTTGTTTTTATTATTAGTAAAGGTGAGTTTTCTTTTAATAAGATAATAGTGAGGGCCTTTGGCTCTAAAAATATCATATGTCTGATTTAAATATAATATTACCATCAAAGTTATCTATCATCTCTGAAGTGGACACAAAAGGTGTTTATGAGATCGATGGTCTTTACCCTGGGTATGGACACACTTTAGGTAATTCACTTCGCCGTATCATACTATCTTCTCTCACAGGTGCAGCTATTACTTCACTTAAGATAGATGGAGCTGAACATGAGTTTTCAGTTATCGATGGTGTTAAAGAGGATGTTATAACAATCCTTCTTCATCTTAAACAAGTTCGTTTTCGTCTTCTAACTGACGAACCACAAACTGTTAAACTTTCTGTAAAAGGACCTAAGACTGTTACTGCAGCGGATATTGAAGTTACAGGACAAGTTGAAGTTTTAAACAAAGATCTTTTCATTGCTGAAGTTACAGGAAAAAATACTCTTTCAATAGAAATGACTATAGAAAAGGGTCTTGGTTTCGTTCCAAAAGATGTTCATCAAAAGAGTAAGACAGAAGTAGGTACTATTGCAGTTGATGCAATATTTACTCCTATTCGTCGTGTTTCTTATGAAGTGGAAAATATGCGTGTTGGTGACAAAACTAACCATAATCGTTTACGTATGACTATCGAAACTGATGGAACTCTTTCTCCACGTGAAGCACTTGAAAGAGCTATCACTATTATGGTAGAACAATTACAAGCAATCGTTGGTTATACTATTGCTTCAAGATCAAAAATTGAAACCATGTCATCATCTATAGAAAATGATGAAAAAGATTCAAAAACAAAAGGAGAAGGTAATGAATTTACAGATATACTCAAAACTCGTATTGATACTCTAGATTTATCAACTCGTACATTAAATGCTCTAACTTCTGCAAATATTCGAACAATAGGAGGTATAGCTCGCAAGAAGAAAGAAGATTTGCTTGAGATAGATGGTATGGGTGATAAAGGAATTCAAGAAATTAAGAAAGTATTAAGTAGTTACGGTATAACACTAAAATAGTAATTAATAGTAAATAATAAAGTTTTATGCGACATCACAGTAATGTAAGAAAATTTGGAAGAACAAAAAATCAAAGAGAAGCCCTTCTCAAGGGTCTTATGCTTTCTCTTATTGCACACGGTCGCATAGAAACTACAGAAGCAAAAGCAAAAGAACTTCGTCCTTCAATTGAGAAACTAATAACAAAAGCAAATGTTGGTACACTTGCATCACGACGTCTTGTTATTGCGCGTTTGTATAATTTAAATTCTGAAGCAGCAAAATTGATTGATACTATTGCTCCTAAGTATAAAGATCGAACAGGAGGTTACACACGTATTACTAAATTGCCAAGACGCGCAGGTGATGCGAGTAAAATGGCTGTAATTGAATTTGTATAATATTATGACAACAAAACACACAATTGATGCTAGTGGTAAAACTTTAGGTCGCGTTGCTTCAGCTGCAGCGAAGGCTCTTATGGGTAAGCAATCACCTGATTACGCTCCAAATAAAGTATCTGACGTAAAAGTTGAAATCATAAATGCAAAACTTACTAAAATGTCAGAACGTCGTATGAAAGAAACTCTTCACGAAACTTATTCAGGTTATCCAGGAGGTTTTAGACTTCACACAAACGAAAAAATAGTAAAAAGTAAGGGTTGGAAAGGTCTTTATGAACTTGCTGTTTACGGCATGCTTCCTTCAAATAAACTACGTCCACTTATGATGAAACACTTAACAATTAGTGAATAATTTTATATGACTGAAAAAAAGACAAATAAAAATGAATACTATCGTGCTATTGGTCGCCGAAAAACAGCTACTGCAGTGGTAAAGCTCGTTAAAGCTTCCAAAACTTCTTACTCAATCAATGGTAAAGATTTGGTTGAATATTTCCCAACTGCTGAACTCAAGAAGATAGTTACAGGTGCGTTTGAAACTGCAAACCCTTCTGAGAAATTTGAAGTTGTAGCTACTACAAAAGGTGGAGGATCACATGCTCAAGCTGAAGCGGTACGTCACGGTATCTCACGTGCGCTCGTATTGTTTGATGCTGAACTTCGTACAACTCTAAAGAAAGCTAAAATGCTTAAGAGGGACCCTCGTGTTGTTGAACGTAAGAAATTCGGACTTAAAAAAGCTCGCAAATCTCCACAGTGGTCAAAGCGTTAATATATTTCAAAAAATCAGATTTGCGAGAATCTGGTTTTTTGTTTATGATACATCCGTATGAGTGAAGAAAATATAAAAAATGAAGAAAATTTTGAAGATTTAACTTTTGTAGATAGCACAGAAGATGGTGAAGCTTTGCCTACAAAAGACGTTATGAAAAAACTTCGCGAAGATCTAAAGAAAGCTCGAGCAGAAAAGGAGGAATATTTAACTGGCTGGCAAAGAGCAAAAGCTGACTATGTGAATCTTCAGAAAGAAGCAGATGCAAAATTTGCCCGTGGTAAAGAATTGGGAATAGAAGAACTAGCTGACTCTATTTTCCCTGCACTTGATGCATTTGATATGGCTATGAGTAACAAAGAAGCTTGGGAGGCTGTAGATAAAAACTGGAGACAAGGTATAGAATATATACACTCAAAATTTATCCAAGCATTAGCTGACAACAATGTTACAGCTATTGGTAAAGTAGGAGATAAATTTGATCCAAATCTCCACGAGTCTATTGAAAGTATTGCAACCGAAGAAAATTCTAAAGATCATACAATAGCAAAAGTTATACAAGCTGGATATAAAATAGGGGAAAGAGTAATTCGTCCAGCAAGGGTAAATATATTTGAATATAAAAAATAAAACTCCAAAAGATGGAGTTTTATTTTTGAGTGATTAATCTTAGGAACTCTTCTTCAGTTTCTTTGTCTATTTTATCCGTTACTATTATCATCATCTCTGTCGTAAGACCGAGATCTTTCTTTATATTTGTGAATAGATTCTCATATGGGTACATCGAAATCCAAACGGAATTCTTAATACATATAAATCCGGCTTTCTTGAGTAAATATCGAAGAGCTTCACGTTCACTTTTTCGATCTTCTGGAAGATCAAGTAGGATCATTCGCCAATAACCATCCCATTGGGTAGATACTAGGCTACCCTCTGCTTCTAGTGTTATATTATTTAATTTTTGTTTACCTAGTGGTGTTAACCTGAAATACTGGCTATGTTCTGAGTTAAAAGTCTCGACTAAGCCATCCGAAATCATATTTTTTATAGATCTATTTATAGCATAGTCCGGATTTTTACCCTCGTATTCGCGTAAAATTGCCTTTTCAGCGCTCTTTTTTATAGTTTCTACACTAACAGGCTTATTTTCAGAAAAAGCCTTTAAAATAGCTTTTTTTATTGATGTCTTCTTAACCATATTGACATTATAACACCTGCAAATATAATATCAACAAGCTTTCAGCGGTCACAAAATACTTGTCAAAAATAATACACAGGTATATACTATAAATCTAGAAATAAATTATTAGCTTAAATTAAAAATATATGATAGATCCACAAAAAGTAGATTTTAATCAGTTACCAAAAAAGTTCGCAGACGGAGCACTCGGTGCGTATAGTAAGGGAGCGATAATGTTTGCAGTCACATCAGGAAACACATTAGATTCTTTTGCAACAACTCCACAAGTAGCTAAAAGTATTGCTATATTTTTCAATCAACAAATTGAAAAATATGAAAAAGACTATGGAGTTATAGATATGAGTGCTGCGCCTATCCCTAGTCCAATGCAGTCTTCGGATTTAAATAAGTAAATTATTATTAATTAATTTTTTTAAAAATAATATGTCAAAAATAATAGGTATAGATTTGGGTACAACAAACAGTGCAGTCGCTATCATCGAAGGTGGTCAACCAAAGATTATTGAAAACGTTGAAGGTGCACGAACAACACCATCTATTGTTGCTATTGGTAAAAATGGTGACAGACTTGTAGGTCTTCTTGCAAAGCGCCAAGCTGTTACAAATCCACAAAATACAATCTACGGTATCAAGCGCTTCATGGGCCACATGTTTGAAGATCCAGAAATACAGAAATCACAAAAAACTGCACCATTTAAAATCCAGAAAGGTAAAGATGGAGGTGCTGAAGTAATGATTGGTGATAAATGGAATCGCCCAGAAGAAATTTCTGCTATGATTCTTGCGAAAATTAAAGTAGATGTCGAAGCAAAGCTCGGTGAGAAAATCACAGAAGCTATTATTACTGTACCTGCGTATTTCAATGATGCACAACGTAAAGCTACAAAAGATGCTGGAGCTATTGCAGGTCTTGATGTAAAGCGTATTATCAACGAGCCTACTGCTGCAGCTCTTGCGTATGGATTCAATACTAAAAAAGATGAAAAGATTGTTGTGTATGACTTTGGAGGTGGAACATTTGACGTATCAGTACTAGAAGTTTCAAACGATGTTATTGAAGTTAAATCTACAGACGGGGACTCACACATGGGAGGTCGTGACATAGACCAGAAGATTATCACTTGGATTGCAGAGGAATTCAAAAAGCAATCTGGTGTAGACATTACAAAAGATCCACTTGCACTTCAGCGTCTAGATGAAGCAGCTGAAAAAGCAAAGATCGAGCTTTCAACAACTCCAGAAACTGAAATCAATATCCCATTCATTACTTCAACAGATGCTGGACCTCAGCACTTACTTATCAAGATGACTCGCGCAACACTCGAGAGTCTCGCAGAAGAATATATAACTCGCTCAATCGAGATCACAAAGCGTGCTATGGAAGCAAGTCCTTTCAAGATGAATGAAATAAATGAAATCATAATGGTTGGAGGTCAAACAAGAATGCCTGCAATTGTAGAAGCAGTTAAGAAACTTTTCGGCAAAGAACCAAATCGCTCAATCAATCCAGATGAAGTTGTAGCTCTCGGTGCTGCAGTTCAAGCCGGGGTTTTACAAGGTGATGTGAAGGACGTACTTCTTCTTGATGTGATTCCACTATCACTTGGTATAGAGACACTTGGAGGTGTATCTAAAAAACTTATAGAACGAAACACTACTATCCCAAGCAGTAAGAGCCAAGTATTCTCAACAGCAGCTGACAATCAGACATCTGTAGAGATTCATATTACTCAAGGTGAGCGACCAATGGCATCTGACAACAAATCTCTTGGAAGATTTATCCTAGATGGTATTCCACCAGCACCACGAGGTATGCCTCAAGTTGAAGTTACATTTGATGTGGATGCAAATGGAATCCTAAATGTAAAAGCAAAAGATAAAGCTTCTGGTAAAGAACAATCTATTCGCATAGAAGCCTCATCAGGTCTTACAGACGCAGATATAAAGAAAATGCAAGCTGATGCAGAAGCTCATGCTGAAGAAGATGCTAAAAAGAAAGCACTTGTAGATGAGAAAAATACAGCAGAAATGATGATATTCTCAGCTGAGAAATCTCTAAAAGAGTATGGAGACAAAATAGATGCTACACTTAAAGCAAGTGTTGAAGAAAAGATTAATGCAGTTAAGACCGCAAAAGATGGCACTGATATTGAGGCTATCAAATCTGCACTTGAAGCTCTTACAACTGAAGTTTCAAAAATTGGCGAAGCTATGAGTAAGCAAGGTTCTACTCCTGAAGGAAGTACAACAGCTGAACCTCAAAGTGAAGAGATTAAGGATGCAGAAACAAAAGAGAATCCAGATAATAAATAAAATTATGCTAATATAATTTTATGTCAAAAGATTACTACGAAATATTAGGAGTAAATAAAAGTGCTTCTAAAGATGAAATAAAAAAAGCCTTTCACAAGATGGCTCACAAGTATCACCCTGACAAGAACAAGGGTGATGATTCGAAGTTCAAGGAAGTGAATCAGGCTTACCAAACCCTCTCAGATGACCAAAAACGTGCTCAGTACGATCGTTTTGGAGCAGATGGGCCTCAAGGATTCAATTCGGGTCAAGGAGGTGGATTTGGAGGTTTTGACTTCTCAGGATTTCAGAATGGTGGTGGGGTAGAGTTTGATATGGGTGACCTTGGAGATATCTTTGGAGATTTCTTTGGAGGTGGAATGGGTCGTGGTGGAAGTAAAGCTCGCAGAGGACGTGATATTTCAACCGAGATAGATCTCACATTTGAGGATTCTGTTTTTGGTGTTACTCGAAAGATATTACTTTCTAAACAATCAGTTTGTGATATCTGTAAAGGCTCAGGTGGTAAACCTGGGACAAAGATGGATACATGTAAAACATGTAATGGTAACGGTCAGATTCGTGAAGTTAAGCGCTCAATACTTGGAACATTTCAAACAAATAGAACTTGTGACACTTGTCATGGATCTGGAAAAATTCCTAGTGAAAAGTGCAGTGAATGCCATGGAAAAGGAGTTCGTAATAAACAGGAAGAAATTGAACTAAAAATTCCAGCTGGTATTAGCGATGGAGAAATGCTTCGCATGACTTCTATGGGTGAAGCTATTCAGGGAGGACAAGCAGGTGATCTGTACATAAAAGTAAATGTAAAACCACATGCAGTTTTCAAAAGAGATGGAATCAATCTAAATCTGGACATAAAGATAAGTCTTACAGATGCGCTCCTTGGTATGAATTACAATTTGAAAACTCTTGAAGGAAATAATCTTGAAGTTAAAATTCCAGAAGGAATAAACCATGGAGAATTACTAAGAGTTAAGGGTAAGGGTGTGCCATCTAGTCGTGGACGAGGAGATATTATTATCCGAGTACTTATAAAGATGCCAACTAAACTTTCTAAGAAATCTAAAGAACTAATTGAAAAGTTAAAAGAAGAGGGAATTTAACCAGAAGATAGAAGCACCCGAAAGGGTGTTTTCTGTTGATAAACTATTGTGTTATTTTCTGTAGATGCTATTATTTTTCTTAAATTTCTAACCCGTTTTTTCTAACCCCCCATTAAATTTTTACAGATGGCTAAAAAAATATCACCAGGTTCTATTAGGTATCGACTGGTTACAGATTTTAAAAATGCAAATGTTATTCCACACTTGAAAGTTTGGGTAGATGCTATACACGATAATTCACTAAATATGTTACCTGAAACGGTAGAATCTTTAAGAAATAAATTATTGTGTGCAGTATTTGCCTTCCATAACCAAAAGTTAGTGGGAGCCGGCGGAATTATGTATCCGCCAACTAAACCTTTGTACTACAACAAAAAGCGAGTGGTAGAATTCAGATCTGTTTTTCGTCACCCTGATTATAAGAAATGTGGTATAGCCACAGAGCTTGTAATTAAAAGATTGGAATTTGTAAAGCAAAGTAAACTTTTCCCAGTTATTCTTACAAAGCAGCCAGACATGAAGCCAATATTGAAGAAACTCGGTTGGGTCTATATAGAGAAACAGCTTGTAAAGAAGCTGGTACCCGTCAAGAATGGCTTAAGGGATTGCTCTTGTCAAAACAATAAAAGGATACCTTTCATTGGGGAACGATGTTCAAACTGCCCAATGCTGGAAAGATTTACTTGGATCAATCCATCATTCCTTTGATTGATTCACATCCGATAGATTGTCAGGCTACTTGCCAGGCGGTCTATCGGTTTTTTTATTTAAACTATTTACATATTTTCTCATTTTGCTATTATATTCATATTATTATTTTATTACTGGCGTGAAATTCGCCTGGTAAAAGAAGATGACTAAACGTTCTGTTGCTTCAAAGAAGCTCTGGAAAATTGGTGCGAAAGAATTTAATACTCAATATTTTGACTTTAATAAAGACGGCGACCTTATCATAAAGGAAGGTCACAATATTTATAATGTTCGCTACTTAGCTGATAAGATGGGTACTTCACTTGAAATACTCATGCCTTTTGTTATTGAAGAGAGATTAGAAGACTTGCTCGATACAGCTCATGCTCTTTCAAAGAAAACTGGATACAAAGGTAAATTCCTTTATCATTTCCCAATGAAGGTTAATCAAAATAAAGAAGCCGTTATGTCTATTGTAGGTGAAGGTGCGCATCTTGAAACTTCATCTTACAATGACCTGTATCTGATCAAGAAAATGCTAGAACAAGAATCTTTTAATCCTAATATTCGTATTCTATGTAATGGCCCAAAGACCGATAAATACATGAACCTTATTGATGAACTTCAACACAAAGGAATGAAAATTTTTCCAATCATAGAAGGGCCAAATGAACTAAAATTTCTTCAGCATTCAAAATACGATGTAGGTATCCGTATAGATATGCCAGTAAAAGCTCAGTCTATTTGGAACAAGCCAATTGATCGCTTTGGATTTTCTGCGAAAGAAATAATCGCAATGGGGCGCTTTAAGAACTTAAAAATTCTCCACTACCATATTGGTTCACAAATTGAGAAACTTTCTGATGTTATTGTACCTATCAAATATGCCCTTGATATTTTCTTTAAATTAAAACAACAAAATCCGTCATTAGACACTCTTGATATTGGTGGAGGAATGCCTATCCCTTATGAGAGAACAAAAAGTTATCCAGTAGATAAATTGCTTGAGAAAATATTTGAAGTTGTTAAAAAAGAATCTGAGAAAAGAGGAATGCCACATCCAAATATTATCTGTGAATGGGGTCGCTATATTGCAGCACCAGCACAGATAAATATTTATAAAGTTATTGATACAAAAAAGATTCATAGTAAAAAAGCCGAAGCCGATAAATGGTATGTTATCGATGGTAGTTTTATGAACGACTTATGTGACACATGGGCTATAGGTCAAAAATGGGCAATAGCCCCAGTGAATAATAGCAATGACAAGAACCTCACAAATGTCTGGCTTGCAGGATCAACTTGTGACTCAGATGACGTATATACAGGCACAAAGGGTTCTATAGAGCTTCCAGATTATGAAATGGATGAAAGTAAGCCAATGTATATAGCTGTATTTGATACTGGTGCATATGAAGATGCTCTAGTAATGCACCATTGTCTACTTTCTTCACCACTTAAGATCATTGCAGAAAATGGGCATATAGTTGTCGCTCGCAAACGTGAGACACCAGAAGAAGTTGGAAAAGTATTTGGTTGGTAATTATTATTAATAATAAATATATATGAACAATAATCTTCCTACATTAGAATTTATTTTAAAAAATTATAAGAATTTCAACGCTCGTGCTACTCGCGATGCACTCATTGCATATTGGAGGCATACAGAAAAAGGTGGCAAAATGTTCTGGGCTCTTGCTGGAGCTATGTCTTCAGCACAGCTTGGAATAGTTCTTGCTCCAGCTATTCGTGCTGGACTTATATCTGGAATATCATCAACGGGTGCAAATCTTGAAGAGTCACTCTTCCGCCTCGTAGCTCATAATTCTTACAAAGATTTTCCAGATTACAGGTACTTCACAAAGGAACATGATACAAAAATATTAGAAGATAGAATGCGTCGCGTTACAGACACAAGTATTCCAGAAGATGAAGCATTTCGTGCTGTTGAAAAACACATAGTTCCTACATGGAAAGAAGCAACTGAAAAGGGAACACGTATGTTCTGGCATGAATACTTCTATGATCTTATTCAAAAAATAGACAAAGAAGACCATGAAGGCAAAGCAGATGAATGTTGGCTTCTTGCGGCAGCAGAGAATAATATTCCAATAGTTGTTCCAGGATATGAAGATTCAACATTTGGAAACATTTTTGCATCACACGTGAAAACTGGTGAATGCAATGCAAGTATTGTGAAGTCAGGTATTGAATACATGGCTGCTTGGTATGACCAATACAAAAAGTTGTCTGATGGGGAAGGAGTAGGATTCTTCCAAATTGGTGGAGGTATAGCAGGAGATTTCCCAATCTGCGTAGTGCCATCTATTAAATATGATCTTGGAGAAGATGTTAAACCATGGGCATATTTCTGCCAGATTTCCGATTCTACTACCTCATACGGCTCATATTCAGGAGCTACTCCAAACGAAAAAATTACTTGGGATAAACTTACAAAAGACACACCAATGTTTGTTATTGAATCAGATGCCACAATAGTTGCTCCACTCATACTCCAAGCCTTACTTGAAATGAAAGCAAATCCAAAAGAGGCGAATGAATTGATTTCAAAATATACTGCATAAAATAATAAAACCCCCGAATCGGGGGTTTTATTATTTTAATCTGTCTCTAAATTTATTTGCAATAATACTGTAACAAAGTTGAGCTGCACCATACTCAGTCAGCACTGAATCTTTCATAGGGGAGACTTCTACTATATCTGCACCGATAAGATTTTTTTCTTTAACTAAGCGAGTTATAAGCTCCATTCCATACCACCATTCAAGACCACCTTGTACAGGCGTACCTGTACCTGGCATATGAGCAGGATCAAAACCATCTACGTCTATAGTAAGATAAACGTTTTTTGTATTTATTGAAGCAAGTATTTCATCTATTGTTGGAATTTTATTTGCATTACCCCATTCAAAAACTTTAATATTATTTTTAGGATCACTAAAATAATTATATTCATCTATTGAATATGTACGGATACCAACTTGGATAAGTTTATAACCGAGCTCATTTCCACGATGAAGAACACATGAGTGAGCGTACTTTGATGGGTGAGTACTATAATCGCCATCATTGTCACGAAGGTCACAGTGAGCGTCTATATGAAGTATAGTAGTATCTTTTGCATCTATATGTTTTGCAAGTGCTTGAAATAATCCAAGTGATACTGAGTGTTCACCACCTAAAAGAAATACAAATTTACCCTCAGAAACAAATTTCTCACACTCAGTTGTTATTTTACTCAATGCTTTTTCTGGAGTTAATTTATTTATATTACCTAAATCTTTTTGTGCAATTTTTACAAAATTATTCACCTCTTTTTTGTATTCACGATCGAAAAATTCGAGTTTACTATCTAAACATTTAAGTATTGCCTTTGGTCCATTGATAGTACCTTTACGACTGGAAGCTGTTTTTTCATAAGGTGCAGACACAATAACAACGTCTGCAGTTTTTGTATTTTTTTCATTTAAAATTGAATTCATATAGAAACTATGATACAGAAATAAGCCATTTAATGCAATAAAATTATGGGCATGTTACAATATCCTGGTATGGATAGGAAATCTTTCATTATGATCCTCATAATAGCTATTGCTACTTTAGTATCAATATATTTCTTGTACCAAAGATCTTATAATGACAAAAGTTTTGAAATAATTGACGATAATACTTTAAATTTAAGCCAGAACAATTCTTAATTTATGCATAATAATTGGTTTTTTATAGCTTTAATACCACCCATACTTTGGAGTATAGTTAACCACGTTGATAAATACATACTTTCTAGACATTTCAAGGGTAGTAGTTTAGGTGGGATATTTCTTTTCTCATCCTTATTTTCTATAGTTGTATTAATTTTTATTTCTCCATTTTTGTCAGATTCATTTTTTGATGTCCCTTTTGCTCACATTCTACTACTGCTTTTTGTTGGTGCTTTAAATGCTTGTGCATTCTTTTTATATTTAAAAGCTATAAATGAAGAGGAGGCTTCTATTGTTGTACCATTGCTTCAAATGATACCAGTGTTCGGTTATCTACTAGGTTATCCTATTCTCGGTGAAGTGCTTTCTTCTCAACAAATATTAGCAGCAATTATTATAATGATTGGTGTATCAATACTTTCTATAGATTTTGATATTGATAACAATAAGTTTTCTGTTAAAAAAAGAATACTACTTTTAGTAGGTGGGTCATCTTTTTTGTTTGCTTTACACGATGTTCTTTTTAAAACAGTTACAGATGAAAACCACTTTCTAATTTCAGCTTTTTGGCAAAACTCTGGTTTGGTTATTGTAGGATCTTTAGTTTTTATTTTTCATAAAGTATACCGTAAACAGTTTATAGAAATATTTATTGCTAATAATGCTAAGGCCCTCTCTCTAAATATAATATCTGAAGTACTATATACTATCGGTAGTCTTGCAAATAGTTTTGCTACATTACTTGCACCAGTTGCACTAGTATTGATTATAAGTAGCTATCAACCACTATTTGTGTTTGTTATAGGAACACTGCTCACTATGTTTTTACCTATAATTAGTAGTGAAAAAGTTACTTTAAAACATTTACTTCAAAAGATATTATCTATTATAATAATAATCATAGGGAGTTATCTTCTTTATTCATTCTCAACCTATTAAATTTCTATGCCATTTTGCCCTTGGGAACCAGCTCAATACTTAATATATTCAAGTAATATTCCAAGTTTATTTTATTACTCTCATATACCAGCTATTATAGTTGCATTATTTTTAGGTATCTTTATCTTATACAAAGGTAATAAATCTATCGTCAATATAGTTCTATTTTCAATCACGATACTTTTTTCTATTTGGTGTATATTCGATTTAATCTTGTGGGCTACTAACAATCCAAGTGATACTATGTTCTTTTGGTCATTACAGGTATTAATTGAACCCTTAATTTACGCTACATGTATATATCTAACATTTTTGTTTGTGAAGGGTAGAGATATGATTTTTAGTGAAAAACTGTTAATGACTATTTTAATTACTCCATTCATAATATTTTTATCGAACAAGTTAACTTTAATAGGAGTAAATCTTTCTGATTGTACAGCTATTGAAGGTCCGATTTCTCTATATTACTCATACGTATATCAAATCATAAGTGTTATCATAATACTTGAAATATTTGTTTCATCCTATAGAAAAACAACCGATTCTCTTAGAAAGAAGGAAATTAGATACTTTATCATTGGAATGATTATGTTCCTCCTTGCTTTTTCATGGGGCAATCTCATAGGTAGCTTTACTGATAATTGGACTATTGCACAAGGAGGTTTGATAGGAATGCCAATATTTTTTGGTTTTCTTGCATATATAAGTGTTAAATTTAAAACTTTCAACTTAAAAATACTTGGAGCCCAAGCGCTAGTCTTTGTATTAGGGTTTTTGGTTCTATCAATGTTATTTATAAGAAGTTTGAATTATATAAATATTATTATATTTTTCATGTTAGGGTTTGTTATAGTGCTTGGATATCAGTTAATTAAAGGTGTAAAAACTGAAGTTAAACAAAGAGAGCGCCTAGAAGTTTTAAGATTAAAACTTGAAGAGTCCAATTTAAAGCTTGAAGATGCTAATGATAAACTCAAAGATTTAGATAGATTAAAAACTGAATTTTTATCTCTTGCTTCACACCAGTTACGAAGCCCTCTTACAGCGATAAAGGGTTACACTTCTATGGTTCTTGAAGGAGATTTTGGAGAGCTAAATGAAAAAGCTAAAGAGGCGATAGAGAGAGTTTTTCAATCAACAATGAATCTAACAAAAGTTGTTGAAGACTTGTTAAATGTCTCTAAAATTGAGCAAGGTGGGATGAAATTTGTAATGGAACCTTTCTGTTTGGCGGAGATTGCTAGAGATATGTCTAAAGATTTATCTATAAGTGCAGAAAAAAAAGGATTGAAACTAAGCTTTGAATCAGATAAAGATGAAGATTGTATGGTAAATGGTGATAAAGAAAAACTCCGTCAAGTTGTTCTAAATCTAATTGATAACTCTATAAAATATACAAAAGAGGGAAACGTAAATGTTTCAGTTAGAAAGGTATCAGAGAAAGTTGTATTTTCTGTTAAAGATACTGGTATGGGTATGACTCCAGAAATAAAAGCAACATTGTTCCAAAAATTCTCAAGAGGGGAAGGCGCTCGCATGAATACTGGGGGTTCAGGCCTAGGTCTTTATCTTGCAAAAGAAATTATGGAAGCACATAAAGGAACAATAGATGTTGATTCAGAAGGTATGGGTAAAGGATCAAATTTCCACTTTGAATTAGATGCAATACAAAAATAACCCTTTAACAGGTTTTTTGTATTATAGCTTCTTTACTTTTGGCCCGTTTACTGTGTCTTCAATTTTGTATCCTAGTTCTGCAGTATTTTTTCTAATCCTATCTACTTCTTCCCAATTTTTTTCTTCTTTTGCTTTTATATAATTATCTAAATTAATATCTTTTGGGATTTCTTCTTCTTTTAAATTCTCTAAGCCAAACCCGAATACTTTATCAAAATCAAGCATAGTTGCTTTCTTGTCTTCTGGTCTAATATCTGGATTATGAACTAAATCCCATAGTAACGCCAAAGCCTTAGGTGTGTCTAAATCATCATCCATATATTCCATAAATCTTTCCTTATAATTTTGGTCAACTGAACCAGTGTTTATCTTAATCAAATTTCTAAAAAACTCATGTAGTCTCTTTAATGCAACTTGGCTTGCGTTTACTGCATCTAATGTAAAGTTTGTTTTTGTTCTATAGTGAGCTCCATATATCCATAATCTAAAAGCAAGAGGTTCAACACCTTTTTCAATTAAATCTCTCAAGGTGTAGAAGTTTCCAGCTGATTTAGCCATTTTTACTCCATCTACCATTAAGTGCTCATTGTGCATAAAGTATTTAGAAAACATTTTTCCAGTTGCACACTCGGATTGAGCTATTTCATTTTCGTGGTGAGGAAACATATTATCAACTCCACCAGTATGTAAATCAAAAGTTTCTCCTAATTCATGCATACTCATTGCTGAACATTCTATGTGCCATCCTGGTCTACCTTTTCCTAATGATGTTTCCCAAAATACCTCTCCATCAGAGTTATCCCATGCTTTCCATAGTGCAAAATCTTCTGCACTATCTTTATCGTATTCATCTTTAGTTATTCTACCTTTTGCATTTTCTTTTAAATCAGATATTTTAAAATGAGACAACTTGCCGTAATCAGGATCCTTGTGTATATCAAAATATACTGATCCATCTTCTGTTTTATAAGCAAAACCTTTTTCTAATAGTTTCTCAATGATTTTAACCATTTCAGGTATGAAGTCTGTAGCCTTTGTGTAGTTATCTGCTTTTGTTATATTGAGCTCATCTCTATCTTTATAAAATTCTAAAGTATAAAACTCTGTAAAATCTTTTAAACTTTTCCCTTGAGCTTTGGAATCCCTAATGGTTTTATCATCAATATCAGTTATATTCATAATATGTTTTACATTGTATCCTCTGTAGGTCAGATATCTTTTTAAAATATCTCCGAATATGTATGCTCTATAATTTCCAATATGCGGATAATTATAAACAGTAGGTCCACAAGTATATAAGCCAACCTTATTTTCACTGATTGGTTCGAATTCTTCTTTTGATCTAGATAAAGTATTGAATATATTTAAAGCCATTTTTTTCTCTTAACGTAGATAAACGTAATCAAACTAGTTATAAACATTAAAAATAAAACCAAATAATAGTTGTCTGGATTTTTTATTCTTAAGAAATTACTGTTTATAACAAATATATTAGATATTACAGTTATTGGTGATATTAAAAATGTTACAACAGTCAAAATTTTAATTGTTTCTGTACTTTTACTTGCCAAAAGAGAGTCATTAGTATCTCTCAAATCATCTAATATTTCTTTGTGACTATCTAATATGTCTTGAGTTTTTGTATATTCACTTATTATTGCGGATAAGTAATAGCTAAAATTATCACCAAAGAATTTCTTTGCTACAAATTCAAACTGATTAAGTGCTTCTTTATGAAAACGCAATGCTTGTCTAAAATCTATCAAAGTACGATTTATATTTGATATAGTAACAACCATCTTACTTTCTTGACCATCAAATATGTTTTTTTCTGTTTCCCGAAGTAAAGAATTCATATCATTTAATTCGTATCGAGAGTGAGCATACAATGCTTTAATCAAATGGTAGAAAAGAAATCCTGCATGATCTACATCTATGCGTTTTTCAAGTATTGCGTCAACTTCAAAACTCTTTGAAAACTCATGAAGAGATTCTATAAATTCATAGTGTGTTGTGATTATGAATTTATTTCCCACAATAAAATCTATTTCTTGCTCGACTCCCTTATTTCTATGATGAGAAATACGAGGGAAGTGCATTATGAGATAAATAAAATTCGGATATAAATCTACACGTGATTGCGGGGTTCTATTATGCAGTTCTTCTGATACTAATGTTGGTATTGAATATTCTTCCATAATATGGATCAATTCTTCTTCTGTTGGTGACTCTAAATCAATCCAAGTTAAACCCTTATATGTGTATTTTGATATCATATAAGGCTATTATAGCGTTACACTTGCATTTTTCAAAGGTTTTGTGTATTATAGGTCCTGTGGAAACTCTGTAAATATAGAGTTTTTTATATAAATTTATGGCAACAGCTAAAAAGACTACAAAAAAAGAAAAGGTAGAAAATACAGAATTTGCTGTAATTCTTACGGGAGGTAAACAGTATAAAGTTGCTGTTGGTGATATTTTGAAGGTTGAAAAGATGGATGGAGAATACAAAAACGGAGACAAAATTGTTTTTGATAAAGTACTACTAGTTGATAACGGAACAGATACTACCATAGGCTCACCTTATATTCCTAACGCAAAAGTTGAATCACTGTTTCAAAAAGCAGGACGCGGTAAAACAGTAAAAGTTGTTAAGTACAAACAAAAGAGCCGATACCTAAAGCGCAACGGACACAGACAACCATTCATTGAAGTTAAAATCTCAGCAATAAAATAAACTCCCTAACTCGGGAGTTTATTTTATTTAGGATCTATTTTTCAATGCATTTTTTATAGTTTCACTATCTGAATATTCTAATTCTGTTCCAGTAGAAAGACCTTTACCTAAAGAGACTATGTTTAAACCGTATTTTTTCTCAACCGATGATAGTGTTTCGCGTAAATACATATCTGTATGTTCTCCCTGTGGATTTAATGATAAAGCTATTATTATTTCTTTCAAAGTATTTTCTTTTGCTAAATTTTCAACCTTACTAATTAATTCTTTTATTCTCACAAAACTAGGAGTTTCTTTAGTTACAATTGGAACTAACCCTCCCAATATAAAGTAAGCACCGCTATAGTTTTTGCTTCTTTTGATACTTTCAAAATCAGCATCTTTTTCTACAATCATTAAAACTGCTTTATCTGTTTTTGTGCTACTACATGTCTCACATGTAGAGCCTTTTGGTCCTTGAAAAAATAGAAAACAAGATGGACATTGATTTATAGAATTGCGAAGTGATAAAATTTCATCCCCCAATTCTTTTACATAATTTGGATTTTTATGTAATAAAAAATAAACAAAGCGTTTTGCTTGACGCTCACCAATACCAGGAAACTCTTTGAATATTTCTGCTAATTTTTCAATTGGATTCATTAGAATTGATCTATATCTCCAACTTCACGAGTTGAGGACGAGAAACTATTAAGGTTACTTTTCTCAATACTTACAAATGTAGTCAATTTTTCATCAAAGTAAAGTTCAACTTTACCAACTGGGCCGTTACGGTGCTTTTCGATAAGAATTTCTGCTATATTCGTACGCTCTGATTCATCTTTTCCTTTGTCCTCGCGATGAATAAACATAACCACATCAGCATCTTGTTCAATAGATCCTGAATCACGAAGATCAGATAATCTTGGTCTACCACCACGACTCTCAACCGCACGAGAAAGTTGAGATAGCGCAATAACTGGAACATTAAACTCTTTAGCTAATCCTTTGAGTGATCTTGAGATCTCAGTAACTTGGTTTACCATGCTGTCGTAATTTTTAGAAGTAGACATTAACTGAAGATAATCTACAATTATGAGTCCTAAGCCATGTTCGGCTTTAATTCTTCTACAAACTGATCTCATCCTAACTATTGAGTTACCAGCCATATCGTCCACATATATAGGGGCTCTAGATAACTTGTCCAGTGAATCTCGTATTTTCGAAAATTCATTTTCAGCTGATAAATTACCGGTTCTAAGATTCCAAGCATTAACTCTTGATTGAGCAGCAAGCATCCTATCTACTAATTGTTGAGTACTCATTTCAAGAGAGAATATTACAGTTGGAGTTCCGTGATTAAGTGCTGCTTGGCGTGCGATATCAAGAGCAAGAGTGGTTTTTCCCATCGATGGACGAGCGGCTAGAATTATAAGATCAGATTTTTGAAGTCCTGATAAGTACTGATCAAGGTCATGAAAACCAGTAGGAACTCCACGAAGTTCACCCTTACTCTCATGAAGTCTCTCCAACCTATCCCATGCTTCTGGAAGACTATCTTTTAAAGATTGAAACGCGTGACCACTTGAAGTGTTGTTGCTAATTCCCATCATTCTTTTTTCTGCTTGATCAAGTACTTCAAAAACATCTTCTATTTCTTCTTTAAATCCAAGTTCTGATATATCTACGCCTGCTTCAATAATTTTTCTTAATATATTTTTTTTAGCAACTATATCAGCATAATGTTTTATGTTTGTAGATGCCGGAACGGAATCTGTTAGTTCACTTAAATATGCAGTCCCTCCAATTTGGTCGAGTAATCCTTTTTCTTTCAATTTATGTGATACAGATAAGATATCAATAGGTTCACCCTTACTTGATAGTTCAAGCATTATACTGTAAATCTGACCATGCTTAGTTGTATAAAAAGAGTCGATACTTAAAATATCACTAATCTCATGGATAGCCTGAGGTCGTAGCATTATAGATCCTAAGACGGCTTTTTCTGAGTCGATACTTTGTGGTGGTATTCTAAGATTGTTTTTTCTATCTGCCATGTGCAATATTGTAGCATAGTCGCGAGAGGTTCAAATTGTTATTTTTAGAACAAATATGTGGGTAAAATGTGCAAAACTGTTGGTTTTTTGTTATTATTAAGCTTATGAAAAAACGTTTACTTTCTGGCGTTAAACCAACAGGAGCTCCTCATATCGGAAATTACTTCGGTGCTATGCGTCAATTCGTTGATTTACAGAAAGATTATGAAGCCTTTATTATGATAGCTGACTATCATGCTCTTAACTTTATTCAAAATAAAAAGGAAATGGAGGAAAATATACTCGGAGTGACTTTAGACTACCTAGGTATAGGGCTTGATCCGAAGAAGGTTACAATATTCAAACAATCAGATGTTCAAGCTCATACAGAACTTGCTTGGATTTTTGACACAATAACCACAATGCCGTACTTGATGCGTGCTCATGCTTTCAAAGACGCTGAAGCTAAAAATAAAGAAATAAATGTTGGAACTTTTAACTATCCCATGTTAATGTCTGCTGACATCTTGCTTTACGACCCTGAGATAGTTCCAGTTGGTTCAGATCAAAAACAACATGTTGAATACGCTCGTGATACTGCTCAAAAATTTAATAATATTTACGGAGAAACTTTTGTTATGTCTAAGGAGCTAATCATGAAAGAAGTTGCTACAGTTCCAGGTACAGATGGTCAAAAAATGAGTAAGAGTTACAAAAATACAATCCCACTTTTTGGCACCGATGAGGAGATAAAAAAATCAGTCATGAGTATAGTTACTGACTCTAAAACACCAGAAGAACCTAAAAATCCAGAAACTTGTAACATTTTTGCGCTGCATAAACTTTTCTTAAATGAAAAAGACTTAAAAGAGCTTTCTGAAAAATATAAAAAAGGCGGTATGAGTTATAAAGAATCTAAGGAAATGTTACTTGAAGAAATTCTAAGTTTGATTAGACCGATGCGTGAAAGACGTGAGAAATATGCTAAAAACCTAAATAAGGTTCGTAGTATATTAAAAAAAGGAGGTAAAAAAGCGTCAAAAATTGCTGAGAAAAAAATGAAACTAATACGTAATAATATTGGAGTTAATATATAATCTATGTTTTCTATAATTCTAAGATATATAATTATAATAATTGCCGCACTCTTAATTATTAAAAGCTTCAAATTTTTACGAGTTATTTTGACAGTAGTGCTTGGTATTATTTACATACCTATAAACAATTTCAATCTAGCTGTACAAAAATGGTACTTTGGAATGAAACACAAGGATAAGGTTACTTATTATTTATTTACCCCCTTTTACTGGATTATCGTAGGTCTAACTTTCATAGTATCTATACCTTATGAGTTCGTGATAGCAATGGATATACATTAGACCCGATGCATGTTTTATGTTAGTATGTGTATAGGCCTTTGAACCAGCTGACACTGGGGAGGCAGGGAAAGAAAGTATTAATTACAAGTAGACTCCCTCGTAATAACTACGATACAGTTTTTAAATGAGTCGAAAAGTAGGGTGGCACCGCGACAAAAATCGCCCCTGCAAATGTATTATTATTAATACGTTTGGAGAGGCGATTTTTGTTTTCTCTAAACTCTAGAATATATGACAAATAGAGTATATATAAAAGATTTAAATAAATATACTGGCCAAGAAGTAACAATATCTGGCTGGGTAAATGTTCGACGTGATCAAGGTAAACTTGTATTCATAGATATGAGAGATATGACTGGTTTTGTTCAATGTGTTGTATTACCGAATCACACAGAAGCTATGGAACAAATAAAAGAAGTACGAGTTGAATGGGTCCTTAAGCTAACCGGTATTGTAAATAAACGCCCAGAAAAAAATATAAAAGTAGGAGTTATAAATGGTGATATAGAACTTGAAATAACTAAGGTTGAAGTACTTGCTCAAGCAGCAACATTACCTTTTGATATATCACTCGACGGCTACAATCTAGAACTTACAACTGAACTTGATAACCGTTCTTTAGTTTTGAGACAACCAAAAATTCAAGCAGTGTTCAAGGTTCAAGAAACTATAATAGATTCTTTTAGAGAATTTATGAAAAAAAATATGTTTTTTGAATTTCAAGCTCCAGCTATTACTCCAGCAACAGCTGAAGGTGGAGCAGAAGTTTTTCAAATTGGATACTTTGATAAAAAAGCATACTTAACTCAATCGCCTCAACTTTACAAACAAATTGTTATGTCTGCATTTGAAAGATGTTTTTCTGTAAACAAAGTTTTTCGAGCAGAACCTTCCTCAACCACACGTCACTTAACAGAAATAGTTTCGCTCGATGCTGAAATGGCATTTATTGATTCATGGAGAGATGTGAGAGATATGGCAGAAGAGACAGTAAGATATATTTTGAAACAAGTTGAAGAAAAGAATTCTGAACATCTTAAAATTCTAGGTGCAACATTGCCAGTAATGATCGATAAAACTCCAACTCTTACACTTGCTGAAGTTCAACAGAAAATATTTGAAAAAACTGGACGTGATGTAAGAGGTGATAAGGACACTAACCCTCAAGATGAAAGAGAAATATGTGAAATAATAAAAGAGGAGACTGGTTCAGATTTCGTGTTTATATATGGATATCCAACTCGCAAAAAACCCTTCTATGTATATCCAAATCCAGAAAATCCAGAATTTAATGAAGGTATGGATTTAATATGTCGTGGGGTTGAATGGCTCTCTGGTGGTAGAAGAATAAATGATTACAATCAACTAATGGAACATGTTAAAACTTGGAATATGGACCCTGAGAAAATAAAAATGTTTCTAGAAGCATTCAAGTACGGTGTTCCTCCAGAAGGAGGTTTTGCTTTCGGAGCTGAGCGTATAACTATGCAACTTCTTGGGCTTAAAAATATTCGAGAAGCTTGTATGTTCCCAAGAGATATGAATAGAATTGATGAGAAACTTAATAGTGATGGATATTAATTATGGACGACTGTATTTTTTGTAAAATCGTAAAAGGAACAGCGCCAGCTTTTAAAATATGGGAAGATGATAAACATCTAGCTTTTTTAAGCATTTTTCCAAATACTGAAGGATTTAGTGTGGTGATTACTAAAGATCATTATGATAGTTACGCTTTTGAATTGCCTGATAACGTACTATCAGGGCTAGTTCTCGCAGCAAAAAAAGTAGGAAAGTTGCTTGATGAGAAATTAGATGATGTTGGTAGAACTGGAATGATATTTGAAGGATTTGGAGTAAATCATATTCATGCAAAACTTTTCCCTATGCATGGCACGAAAAGTGACGAATGGAGGCAATATGTAAATAAGATAGAGAAATATTTTGACAAATACGAAGGTTATATTTCATCACATGATTACAAAATGGCAGATCAAGACTGGTTAAGAGATGTTGCTAATAAAATAAACAATGGAAGATAATAAATCCACATTAAACTATACAGTAAAAACTAGTTCATTTGAGGGTCCACTTGAACTGCTCCTTTCTCTTGTAGAAGCAAAGAAATTATTCGTAAATGATGTTTCTCTTGCACAAGTCACTGATGACTACATCAAATATATAAGAAATTTGCCTAGTAGGGAAAATAATGCACATATATCTGATGTCTCAAGTTTTTTGTTAATTGCTGCTACGCTTATCTTAATCAAATCTAAGTCACTATTGCCAAATCTTTCTTTAACAGAAGATGAAGAAGATAAGATTTTTGATCTTGAAAATAGATTAAGAATGTATCAGATAATTAAAAACTCAACCGTAGACATTAAAGCGAAATTCGGCACAAAAATTATATTTAGACCATTAGAAAGGAATTGGAACGAAGTTATTTTTTCACCTGATCCAGTGATTACTGTTGATACTATGTTTTCTTCAATAAATGATGTACTTGCTCATGTACCTAAAAAAGAAGAAAAATTACCCGAAGTTGAGGTAAAAAAAGTCATCAATATTGAAGAAATTATCAATAGCTTAACAGATAGAATTCAGAATGCTATTAATCTATCTTTTAAAGATTTTGCTAAAAGTCATAAAGCTGAAAATAATGTTGAAGCAAGGGTTCATATTATAGTTTCGTTTCTTGCTATGTTAGAATTAGTTCGTGAAGGTATAATTGATGTTGTGCAAAACAATACTTTTGAAGATATAAGTATTACAAAGCAATCCGTCGAACAAGAGTTAAACATAGAAAATCAATAACATGGAACTAGAATCAAAAATTGAAGGACTTCTTTTTTATAAAGGTGAAGATATGCCCATAAAAAAGATAGCCGAATTACTTAAAGTCAGCACTGATGAAGTGAGTACAGCTTTATTAAATTTAGAAAAATCTTTGGAAACAAGAGGTATTACTTTAATTAAAAAAGATAGCTCTGTAATGCTCGGAGTTTCCGCAGAACTTTCTAACATAATAGAATCAATCAGAAAAGAAGAATTAACTAAAGATTTATCAAAAGCTTCGATTGAAACATTATCAATTATAATGTACAAAAATGGAGTTTCTAGAAGCGAAATAGATTACATCCGAGGAGTAAATTCAAGTTTCATAATCAGAAACTTACTAGTTAGAGGATTAGTAGACAAAGTAATAGACGAAAATGACAGTAGGAGAAATCTTTATAAACCATCTTTTGATACACTGTCTTATATGGGAGTAACTTCAGTTGAAAATTTACCTAATTATGAAAATATTAGAAACGAATTAAATAGTGTAATAAAACAAGAAGATAAAAATGACTAATGCACTTAAAATATTACTTCCAGCTGCTATAAGTTTCTTAATGGGCATTATACTTACCCCAATCGCAACCCACTATTTCTACAAATATAAATTATGGAGAAGGGTTTCTCGATTGCAAAATGTTCCAGAAAGTAATTTTGCAAAAATTAATGATGGAGTTACTGAAACTTCAACACCAAGAACTGGTGGCATGATAGTTTGGGTTTCAGTTGTATTAACAATTTTTATATTTTGGTTGGCTAATTTATTTTTTAATGATGAACTCAGTAACAAACTTTACTTCATAAGTAGAGGGCAAACATTGTTACCACTATTTACACTTATAGTTGCGTCTATAATTGGCTTAGGGGATGATTTCATACAGATATTTGGAAGTGGTAAATGGACAACAGATCCCATCAAATTACGCTATATAAAAATATCAATCATAGTAGGGCTTGGAATTATAATTGGTTGGTGGTTTTTTGTTAAACTTGGCATATCAAGTTTATATATACCTTGGTTTGGTTTAGTTGACTTAGGATATATATTCATTCCGTTCTTTATACTGATAATGCTAGGAGTTTGGTCTACTAGTGTCATTGATGGGATTGATGGACTCTCTGGTGGAGTACTTGCTTCTATTTTTGCAAGTTATACGTTAATTGCCTTTTTTCATGACCAATTAGATTTAGCGGCATTTTGTGCTGTTATTTCTGGAGGAATTTTAGCTTTTCTTTGGTTTAATATACCTCCCGCAAGATTTTATATGGGTGAAACTGGTATGATTGGACTTACGGTAACTTTGTCCGTAATAGCTTTTTTAACAAACACCGTTCTATTATTGCCTATAATAGCATTTCCGCTGTTCATAACTTCACTATCTAGTCTGATTCAAATGTTTTCAAGAAGATTTAGAAACGGAAAAAAAGTATTTCTATTTGCTCCATTACATCATCATTTTGAAGCTTTAGGGTGGCCAAAGTATAAAGTTACCATGCGGTATTGGATAGTTGGAGTTATTACTTCTATGGTTGGAGTTATAATATCACTTGTAGATTAAATGAAAAAAGGAAATATTGATAGAATTTTTTTGGGCATAATTATTGCACTAATTATTATAGGTGTAATTATGTTTACTTCTGCATCTCTAGGAATACTTGCTCGCAATGAAACTAAATTTTACAGTGTAATATTTGCACAATTTGTTTTCGGATTACTAGGAGGATTAATTGCTTTATATATAGGGCTTAGGATACCTTACAAGTTTTGGAGAGATTATTCCTTGCCAATCTTTATAATTTCGATCGCTCTTACTTTACTTGTCTTTTTACCTAAATTTGGCACATATCATGGAGGAGCTAGAAGATGGGTCAATATATTTGGTTTCTCTTTTCAACCGGTTGAATTCTTGAAAATAGGATTCATTCTATACTTTGCAGCATGGCTTTCTTGGGCAAAAAATAGAATTAATGATATAAGATATAGTTTACTACCTTTAGTTGTTATGCTAGGTTTAATAGCACTTATTTTACTAAAACAACCAGACACAAAGAGTATTATTTTAATAACAATTACAGGGATTACAATGTTGTTTGTTTCGGGTGTATCTTGGAAATATATTTTAAGTTTTTTAGGTATAAGCATTATAGGTTTTATGATACTAATTTCTTTTAAACCTTATTTAAAAGAAAGAATCAACACCTTTATAAATCCAAACCAAAATGGAAGTAGCACTTCATATCAATTACAACAATCTCTTATTGCGGTTGGATCGGGCGGAGCTTTTGGAAGAGGTTTAGGTCAAAGTATTCAAAAATTTAATTACTTACCGGAACCCCAAGGTGATTCTATCTTTGCTGTTGTTGGGGAAGAATTAGGATTTTTAGGTGGTACTGTTCTAATATTACTTTACGTTGCTTTTGCTTTAAGAGGTTATAAAATTGCTTATCAAGCTCCAGATTCTTTTAGTAAATTGTTAGTTATTGGAACAATAACAATAATAACAGCCCAATCTTTCATGAACATTGCATCTATAATTGGTGTTTTTCCATTAACCGGGGTCCCTTTAGTTTTTATAAGTCACGGTGGTACAGCTCTACTTCTTTCTATTGGCATGATGGGTATAATACTAAACATCTCAAGGAGTCAGAAAAAACAACACTAGAATATCTATAAAAAATAGGGTAGAATCATCTTATATGAAGATATTACTTACAGGAGGTGGAACTGGTGGACATTTTTATCCACTAATTGCCATCGCAGAAGAACTCAATAATCTTGCAGAAAAACAAAAAATCATTGATTTAAAACTGTATTATATGTCAGACAGTCCATATGACAAGCATATGCTGTTTGAAAATAGAATTTCATATGTTCAAGTTCCAGCAGGGAAAATGAGAACTTATTTTTCTATAAAAAATTTTTTTGATATTTTTTCAACTGCAACTGGTGCATTCTATGGTTTACTAAGCATGTTCTTTATATATCCTGACGTTGTTATTTCAAAAGGAGGTTACGCTGCATTTCCTGCAGTTTTTGCAGCAAAATTACTTAGAATTCCTGTAATAATACACGAATCTGATTCGAGTCCTGGGAGATTAAACCTTTGGACTGCTAAATTTGCTAAACGAATCGCTGTATCATGGGGTGAAGCTGGTGAAAAATTTCCAAAAGACAAAGTTGCTTTAACTGGACAACCTATACGAAAAGCAATAATTCAATCCAGTCCAGAAGGTTCTTATGATTTTTTTAAACTAGCTTCTGATTTGCCAGTTATATTTATATATTGTGGTTCACAAGGAGCAGAAATAGTAAATAATACAATATTGCAAATACTCCCTGATTTATTATCAAGATATCAAGTTATTCATCAAACTGGTACAAAACTTTATGAAGAAGTTGTTTCCAGATCAAAATTAGTTTTAGAAAATAATCCAAATATTAGCAGATATAGACCAATTGCTTATTTAAATAATTTAACAATCAGAATGGCATCTGGTGCAGCAAGTTTGATAGTCGGTAGAGCTGGATCAACAATATTTGAGATAGCTTCTTGGGGTGTACCATCAATAATAATCCCAATTACAAACTCAAACGGTGATCATCAGAGGAAAAATGCTTACTCCTACGCGAGAAGTGGTTCTTGTGAAGTTATAGAAGAATCCAATTTGTCACCACATGTTTTAATATCAGAAATTGATAGATTAATATCAGATCAAAATAAACTAAGTGAGATGAAAAAAAACGCACTAGCTTTTGCTAATCCGAAGGCAGCTGAAAAAATTGCCCAAGAAGCTATAAATATAGCACTAACTCACGAATACTAATATGAACGACAATATTAATAAAAAAATTGTTACCCGATTTGCTCCTAGTCCTACAGGATATCTTCATATAGGAGGAGTGAGGACTGCACTATACGCATGGGCTTATGCAAGAAAACATAATGGAACATTTATATTGAGAATTGAAGATACGGATAAGGAAAGAGAAATCCTCGGATCTATTGACCATATAATTGAATCTCTTAAGTGGCTTGGTATAACTTGGGATGAAGGACCAGATATAGGTGGACCAAATACTCCGTATAAACAATCAGAAAGATTAGAATCATATAAAAAATATGCACAAATCTTAATAGATAAAGGTCTAGCTTATGCTGATCCATATACAAGTGATCAACTTGAACAATTTAGAAAAGAAGCAGAAGCTAACAAAAAACCATTCTTATATAGAAATCATAGACCAGAGAATCCTCCAAAATGGGACGGGACTATGCCACTTCGTTTAAAAATTGTTGATATTAAACAAACTGAGTGGTTCGATGAAGTTCGGGGTAGACTGACTGCTGGTGAAGAAGCATTGGACGATTTTATACTAATTAAAAGTGATGGCTATCCAACCTATAACTTTGCTCATATAATTGATGATCTAGAAATGGGAGTAACTCATATTATGCGTGCAGATGAGTTTATATCATCTACGCCTAAATTCTTGGCATTGTATGATGCCTTAGGAATAGATAGACCACATTTTGCAACATTGCCACCTATAATGGCTCCTGATGGTAAAAAAAAGCTTGGCAAGCGAGATGGTGCAAAAGATATCTTGGAATATAGAGATGATGGATATTTACCTAATGCAATGTTTAATTTCCTAGCTTATATTGGATGGAGTCCTGAAGATGAAAGGGAAATACTTACACCTGAAGAATTTATAAAAGTATTTGATTTAAAACGCATTCATAAATCTGGAGGAGGCTTTAATGTTGATAAACTTGATTGGATAAATCGAGAATATCTAAAAAAACTTTCATATGAAGAACAAGAAGAATATATAAGTAAATACATACCAGAAAATATTAAAAATTTGCCTGGTTATTCAAATACTATCCTACACAATATAACACCAATAATAATGGAGCGTATAAATAATGCTGTAGATATAATAAAGATGGTAGAGGATAAGGAGCTAGATTATTTCTTTTCTAAACCTAATTACCAAAAGGAAAGCTTATTTTTCAAATCTTCTAAAATCCCTGCAAGTGATAAATATACGACACTTTCAAGATACCTAGATCATGCAAAAAACATATTGGAAATGATAGATGATTCTTCTTTTAAAAAAGAAATTATAAAAGAAAAATTGTGGCCTTTCACTGAGAGCGAGGATGTTGTATCACGAGGAGATGTCCTATGGCCTATGCGCTATGCATTATCTGGATTAGACAAATCTCCAGACCCATTTATAATTGCAGAAGTTTTAGGTAAAAAAGAAACTATTTCAAGATTAGAAGATGCAATTCTTCTATTGCAAAAATAAGTTATAATAAGACTGTGCGACACAAAATCATATTAATCACAATCTTTTTTACTATGTGTGGAGTATTTCTACCACATATATCTTTTGCTGTAACAGCAGATAGTGTTAATGAGAAGATCAAAGATGTAAATGCACAAATTGAATCATTAAATAAAGAAATCGAGCAATATAAAAATCAAATTTCTCAAACAAATCAACAAAGTAACACTTTAACCAATCTAATTAAAGAGTTAACCCTAACCAGGGATAAGCTCTTAAAAGAAACTAAACAAACCGAAAAGAAAATCACCGCAACAAATATTGTTATAGGAACTTTATCAGAAGATATAAACGATAAGCAAAAATCTATAAACAATAGCGAAAGTGCTATGAATAAAATGTTGCGGGATTTACAGCTAAAAGATAATGATTCTATTGTTGAAAAATTACTCGCAAAAGAAAGCTTAAGTGCTGCAAATCGCGAATATAACAATATAATTTCAGTTAATGATAAACTAAAAAACTTAATTATAGATATTAAAAAACAAAAAGAAGATCTTGAATTTTCTAAAAATCAAAAACAAACCGAACAACAAAAATTATCTAAGTTAAAGAAAAGTTTAGTTCAACAAAAAATTGCTGTAGATATAACTAAAAAAGAGAAAGATACATTACTCAAAGAAACTAAAAACAAAGAATCCAATTATAAAAAACTATTAGCTGATAGGATAAAAAAACGGGACGCTTTTGAAAAAGATCTAGAAAACTATGAAGCACAGTTAAAATTCATCTTAAACCCAAATTTATTACCATCTGAAGGTTCTGGAATTCTATCTTGGCCACTTGATAATGTCTTTATAACTCAGTTATTTGGAAAAACAGTAGCGGCTAAGAGGTTATATACTTCTGGGTCGCATAGTGGCGTAGATTTTCGGGCATCTATCGGAACTCCTGTTAAATCTATGGCAGATGGAGTTATCGTTGGTAGTGGCGATACAGATTTGTATTGTAAAGGTGCTTCTTTTGGTAAGTGGATATTTATCAAATATGATAATGGTCTCTCTAGTACTTTTGGACATTTATCATATGTTTCTGGAGTAACTGGTCAAAAAGTAAAAACTGGTGATGTTGTTGCGTTATCTGGAAACACTGGACATTCTACGGGTCCACATTTACATGTAACTGTTTACGCTTCACAAGGAGCAGATGTAAAAACAGTACCTAGTCTTTCTTGTAATGGAAAAACGTTCATAATGCCTATTGCCCCTACTAAAGCATACCTTGATCCAATGCTTTACTTGCCTAAAATAACGGCTGGTATGATAAAAAGTGACAGGCCTAGAGATTAGATGATATAATAACCAATATGAGTGAGGGGGTTAAAAATGAAGAAACTTCACACAAACATCACAAACTTCGCTTAGGTGCTTTGATTTTAGTTGTCCTACTAGTTCTGGTTTTGTTTAAAGTAAATTTACGTAAAGCAATTAATTCTCCACAATTTAATGACAACGTTTCTTATATTGAACAACATATAAGAGCTTGGTACCAAGAATCCTACAACTTTTTTAGTAATATGTTTAAAAATGATGGAACTAGCCAATTTAAAATACAAGGTGGGTTAGATTTCAAGCCTCCAGTATTAATTGATCCAAATATGATTGAAAATAAGATTGGTGCAGATAAAATAAGAGGATACTTTAATGCTCCTTCAGATGATAATATCGATAAAAAATTTAATGAAGTATATAACCCCATAAGTACTCCAGTAAGTAACTAAATGCGATTGTAAAAATTCAAAAAATATGTAATTATATAGCATTGCCCGAGTGGGTAAAAAGTCAAACTGCTTTGATTTTTTACCAGAGCTACGCTCTGCGGACCGCCTAAGCGGGCATTTAAAAGAAATACTGCAGTATATTTCTTTATATGCCCGAGTGGCGGAACTGGTATACGCGCACGACTTAAAATCGTGTCTCGCAAGGGATGTGGGTTCGACCCCCACCTCGGGCACCAAAATATGTCAAATCAATATTACACAACTATAGGACTTGAAATACACGCAGAACTTAAAACAAATTCAAAAATGTTTTGTGGATGTGTTAATAATCCCGATGAAGAGAATCCTAATGCAAACACTTGCCCGGTTTGCATGGCACATCCAGGCACTCTTCCTGTTATAAACAAAAAAGCAGTAGAAAGTGTGATCAGAGTTGGTCTTGCTTTAAATTCAAAGATTGCAGATTTTACGGAATTCGATCGTAAAAATTATTTCTACCCAGATATTCCAAAAGCATATCAGATATCACAATATAAATATCCAATAGTTTCGGGTGGTTCACTTAATAGTATTGAAATTACTCGTATTCACTTAGAAGAAGATACAGCTAATAATAAGCATGATAGAGGAGATTATTCACTCGTAGATTTTAATCGTGCAGGTGTGCCCCTAATGGAACTTGTAACAGAACCAGTAATTCATTCGGCAAAAGAAGCAGGAGATTTCGGTCGTGAATTACAATTACTACTTAGATATCTAGGAGTATCAAATGCAAATATGGAGAAGGGCGAAATGCGAGTAGAATTAAATATTTCTATATCAGGAGATCCTAAAAAGTTTGGTACAAAAGTTGAAGTAAAGAACATCAACTCATTTAAAGCAGTAGAACGCGCAGCTGAATATGAAATAAAAAGGATGTCAAAACTACTCGATGAAGGCCGTGGAGAAGAAATAGTTCAAGAAACTCGTGGCTGGGACGAGAGTAAACAAGCTACATTTTCACAGCGTTCAAAAGAAAATGCAAATGACTATAGATACTTCCCAGACCCTGATCTACCAAAACTTTATTTGAGTAAGGCTTTTGATATTGAAAAATTAAAATCTGAACTTCCAGAACTCCCTCAAACTAAAAGAATTAGATACAAAAATGAATATGGAATTAAAGATGAAGATATCGAGAGTTATATAATAGATCTAGAACTTGCAAATTGGTTTGAAAATGTAGCTAAAGAGTTAAAAGATAAAGAAAAAATAAAAACTGGTTCAAATTACGTAACTTCAGATTATCTAGGACTCAAAAAATCGAACGATAGTGTAAAACTCCCAAAACCTGAGAACTTTGCAGAACTTATTACTATGGTCACAGATGGACAAATATCATCCCGTGCAGCAAAAGATATTCTTGCAATGATTGTGGTTAATGATTATTCTCCAATGGAAATAGCTACTGAAAAAGACCTGATACAGAAAAATGACGAAGGGGCTCTGAAAGAAATTGTACAAAAAGTTATAGATGCTAACCCTCAAGTTATAGCTACATACAAAGGTGGTAAGGAAAATGCCCTCATGTCACTTGTTGGCCAAATAATGAAAGAAACAAAAGGTTCAGCAAATCCTGGTCTTGTTCAAAAACTTTTGAAGGAATTGATAGGATAAATAATTAACCCTTAAAATAGTTTTTGATATATTAAAATTAATACAAGATATTTCGTCTCTTTTTGAGACTTCGATCATATTTTTTCATATGGCAAGCAATCGTTAAATCGGGGATGTCCATTTTTTGTGGAGGACCCCCTTTTTATTTTTAATTTTGATATAATTAGCTAATGGAATCAAAAATAAAACCAGGTAAATATAAACATTTCAAAGGAGTAATTCATAAGATTATAGGTGTAGCAAAACACACTGAAGATCATGATAAAGAATTCGTTATATATTATCACCCAGATGAAAGTGGGAACAACCAACTCTGGGCTAGGCCAAAAGAGATGTTTTTGGAGAATGTAAAAAGAGGTGAATATGAAGGTCCTAGATTTGAGTATATTGGTGAATAAATGATATAATTTTCTTATGAAATTATTTAAAAAGGATGAAAAAAAGATAAGGGTTGCTATTAATGGATTCGGTCGTATAGGTCGCGCGTTTGTAAAAATTGCTTGGGAAAAACCCGAGCTTGAAATTGTAGCTGTGAATGATTTAGGTACACTTGATAGCCTTACTTATCTATTAAAACACGATACTGTATATAGAAATTGGAATCATGATGTAAAACATGATGGTAAAGATATCTGGGTTGATGGCAAGAAAATAACATTTGTTTCTGAAAAAGACACCACAAAACTCCCTTGGAAAGATTTAGATATTGATGTGGTTGTAGAATCAACTGGACTTTTTACTGCATTTGAAAAAGCAAAATTCCATATTGATGATGGTGCTAAAAAAGTAGTAATCTCGGCTCCAAGTAAGGGTGATGGTAGTGTAAAAGGGGAAACAATTCTGTTGGGTATAAATGAAGAAAAATTTGGTACTTGTGATATCACTTCAAACGCATCATGTACTACAAATGCTGCTTCGCCTTTGATTGGAATCCTGCATGAAGCACTTGGAATAGAGAAAGCAGTACTTTCAACTACTCATGGTTACACTGCAAGTCAATCTCTAGTAGATGGACCTAGTAAAAAAGATCTTCGTGAAGGTCGTGCTGCTGCTTGTAACATTGTTCCAAGCTCAACTGGTGCTGCAATAGCCGTTACAGAAGCTTTTCCAGACTTAAAAGGACTATTTGATGGTATATCACTTCGTGTACCAGTCCCAGCTGGATCTATTGTTGATGTTACATTTATATCGAAGAAAAATACTACAGCTGAAGAAGTAAATGGAATATTAAAAAAAGCAGCACAGAGTGATAAATGGAGTAAAATTTTTGCAGTTACAGAAGAGCCACTTGTTTCTAGTGACATTCTTGGTGAATCACATGGTTCAATTGCTGATCTTGCAATGACTCGGGTTATAGGAGGAAATCTTGTTAAAGTTCTTGGATGGTATGACAATGAGATGTCTTACACACATACACTTGTAGATCATGTTATAAAAACAGGGAATAGTATTAAATAACAATGAAAAGGCCAGTAATGATTACCAAGATTATCATTGTATTGATATTATTATTTATAATTTACAAATTTATTCCAAGTTATATTACCGGAATAAAATAAAATTTAAATTTCTCCTTTAAACACGCATTTGGCTTCACCTATAAGCCAAATGTTTTCGTATATACCATCGCGTTCTTTGAACATGATGGTCAAATCCCCACCTGGCATTTTGATGTTACAAATGTTTGCTTTTAATTTATCTAGTGAGTGGCAAGCAATTGCTACTGATGTAGCTCCAGTACCACAAGCCCAAGTCTCATCTTCTACACCACGTTCATATGTACGGACATGATAGATTCCATCTATTTCTTCTACGAAGTTTACATTTACTCCATCTGGATCTGCATTACGAATTTTTCTCCCAGCTTCAACAACTGGAAAATTTTTAATATCAGTTATGAAAAATATATTGTGAGGGGTAGTACCTTGGCATATAAAAGGTAGATTGTTTCTAGTAGATATTTCTTTTATGTCTTGCATTTTTAATCTAACTTCATCAGCATTTATTTCTGCTTCGTGTTCACCATCAACGGCTAAAAATTTTATATTTTTAGGATCCTTGACCATTTTTAGTATATGGTGAGCAAAATGAACTATACACCTCCCACCATTACCACACATGGAACCAATACTTCCATCATTGTTTACAAAAACCATTTTAAAATCATACCCTTTTGCTTCTTCAACTAAAATAACTCCATCTGCTCCTATGCCAAACCTTCTATGACAAAGTAGCTTAATCTGATCCTTATCCTCAATATCAAATACTTTATTACGATTATCTATCAAAATAAAGTCATTACCTGTACCGTGATATTTGTAGAATTTAAACATATGGCCTATTATAATATGTTTTAATAAAATGGTATAATTTTTGCATGTACAAGGTATATATTGGTTCAGATCATGCTGGATACAGCTTAAAAGAAAAGCTTAGAGTCTATTTAAGCGATCTTGGTTATGAGGTTGAAGACCAAGGGGCTTTTTCTTTTGATCCAAATGACGACTATCCAGATTTTATAAAACCAGTGGCTATAGCTGTGGTAAATGATAAAAATAGTTTTGGCATAATATTAGGTGGTTCAGGAGAAGGAGAACAGATGGTTGCAAATAAAGTTGATGGTATAAGAGCTGCTGAATACTATGGTGGTGATTTAGATATTGTTAGACTTGCTAGAGAACACAACGATGCAAATATTTTATCATTAGGAGCTCGTTTTTTAAATGAAGAACAAGCACGTAATGCTGTCAAAATATTCCTTGAAACACCATTTTCAAGAGAAGTGAGGCACCAACGTCGCATAAATAAAATGTAATTATGACAGAAGTAATACCAGCCATTCTAGTAGATGATTTTATAGAACTAAAAGAAAAACTATCCCAAGTAGTTGGATTAGCTAAAACTGTTCAAATTGATATTTGTGATGGAAAATTTGTAAAAAGTACTTCATGGCCAATAGGTAGCAAGAACATCGATAGCGTTGAATCTATTTTAAACGAAGAGGATGGTTTACCTTTTTGGGATTCTGTGGATTTCGAGTTTGATTTGATGGTTAGAAACGCTCATACACAATTTGATTTTTTCATAAAACTTGGAGCAAAAAGAATAATTTTTCATCTAGAAGCAGAAGGGGATTTGGATAGATTCAACGAATTTTTGGAAGCTATCGACATGTATACTAGAGAAAATGTTGATATAGGGGTTGCAATAAATACAAACACTGATATTAATAATCTAAAAAATATAATACAAAATATAGATTTTGTTCAATGCATGGGTATTGAAAAAATTGGATATCAAGGCGAACCTTTTGATGTAAGGGTTTTGAATCAGATAAAAACATTGCGAGAGATTTATCCTGAGCTTATAATAAGTGTAGATGGTAGTGTAAATGAAACTACGGCTCCAAAACTTGTAGAAGCTGGAGCAAATAGATTGGTTGTTGGTTCAGCTTTGATGAATAGTTATGATGTTCGTGCCACTATAAAAGAATTAGAAAATTTATAAAATGGAAAACCTTACAGATCAAAAAATTAGAGATTTGGAAATAAAAGCAAATAATATTCGCGAAAGCATTATAGAAATGTTGCTTGAAGCAAAATCAGGTCACACTGCAGGTCCACTTGGTATGACGGATATTTTTACATTACTTTATTTCCATGCATTAAAACATGATCCTAATAGACCAGATTGGAATGATAGAGACAGATTAGTACTTTCTAATGGTCATATAGCCCCTGTGTTGTACGCTACGATGGCTCATGCGGGTTACATGCCTATTAAAGAGCTCCAAACTCTACGTAAATTTGGTTCCAGACTTCAAGGTCACCCGCATCGCGAATTCATGCCTTGGTTAGAAACCTCATCTGGCCCACTGGGTTCAGGACTCTCTCAAGCAGTCGGAATGGCTATTGCTGATAGAATAGACCATGGACAAAGTACAGACAAAACTATTTACGCATTACTTTCAGACGGTGAACACAACGAAGGCAATACTTGGGAAGGTGTGATGCTTGCAGGAAAAGAAAAACTAAGAAATTTAATAGCAATTATCGATAGAAATAATATTCAAATAGACGGATACACTGAGGATATTATGCCACTTGGAGATATGACAAGAAAATACGAAGAATTTGGATGGCATGCGCAAGAAATAGACGGACATAATTTTAGAGAGATAAATGATGCTATAAACAGAGCAAAGGCAGTATATGATAAACCATCAGTAATAGTTGCAAGAACAATTCCAGGTCGTGGGGTGAAAGAATTTGAAAGAGATTATCATTGGCATGGCAAGGCTCCAAATAAAGAAGAGGCTGAAATGGCATTGAAGGAATTGCGCACATTAGGAGGAAAGATTACAAGTGAACACGAATAAATATGGAAAAAGTAGAAATATCAATACCAACAGCAGAAGAGTTTGTTGAGAATATAAAAGAAACTAACGCAAAAGATATAAAAACTGAGTTCATTGGGCGTATTGTTTTGATTATAATTGCAGGCCTAGGACTGATATCAGTTCTTGCATGGGATGAAGCAATAAAAGACTTGTATAGACATATTGTTGAGAACGCAGACTCACTTTCAGGAAAATTCGGTTATGCAATTTTGATAACTTTACTAGGTGTAATAATATCAATAATCCTTGGAAGGATATTTATAAAACGTAAAACAAGTAATATTTAAAATGTTAAACGACAAATTTAAACTAAACCCAAAGATTTTTAATGACGATGTAGAACAAATACCTATTCGCCAAGGTTTTGGTGATGGTTTACTTCAAGCTGGGATTGAAAATGAAGATATTGTGGCTCTGTGCGCAGATTTAACTGAATCTACAAAAATGAATATGTTTGCCGAAAAATTTCCTAAAAGATTTATAGAGATAGGCGTTGCAGAGCAGAACCTCGCTACTGTTGCATCAGGCATGGCAGCTATGGGTAAAATACCTTTTATCTCTTCGTACGCAATGTTTTCGCCAGGAAGAAACTGGGAACAAATACGTACTACGATTTGCTACAACGATCGCCCTGTAAAGATAGCAGGGAGTCATGCTGGTATCTCTGTAGGACCAGATGGTGGTACACATCAAGCAATAGAAGACATAGCAATTACTCGTGTAATACCGAAAATGGTAGTTATATCTCCGTGCGACAGCATAGAAGCAAAGAAGGCGACTCTTGCTTGCGCAAAAATAGTGAATCCCACATATCTACGTCTTGCTCGAGAAAAAACTCCAGTAATAACAACTGAAGAAACACCATTTGAAATAGGTAAAGCTCAAATAGTATTTATACCAGAAAATGGTTTAGCTGAAGTTGGAATAATAGCAACCGGAGCACTTCTGTATAAAGCACTAAAAGTTGCCAAAGAATTAGAAAAAAAGGGAACTAAAGTAAAAGTAATGAACTTATCTACAATTAAACCTCTAGATAGCGAGGCAGTAGTAGCTCTTGCAAAAGAGACTAGATGTATAGTTGCAGTTGAAGAACATCAGGTAGCAGGTGGTATGGGTTCTGCAGTTGCTGAATGTTTAAGTGTTTATTATCCAACACCAATAGAATTTGTAGGTGTAAATGATGAATTTGGGCAATCAGGAACTCCAGATGAACTTATAGAAAGATATGGAATGGATGAAGAAGGAATAAAAAAAGCAGTAGAGAAAGTTTTAAAGAGAAAGATTTAATATTAAAAAATTCCTTGGATTGCTCCAAGGAATTTTTATTTTCCTAAATAGTTTAAGAATGCACTGACATTTTACTCTTTATTTCATTTATGATCTTTTCTTCTTCTTTAATTTCAAGTAAAACAGGGTTATTGACGTCAAGTTGTGTTATATGTTGATTAATCATTTGCTCTTCGCGATTTTCAGTATCTGATTTATCAATCAAATTTAAAGACAACTTACTTTTTAACTCTTCTACTTTTCTTAAATGAAAACTAAGCTCATCAAGCAATGCATCAGTGATTTCTTTTTTTGTTTTTAATGTATCAGGTTTAAACATCATAAATGGGTTAGTTTATTTTTTTAATAATATAATCTTGTGGTGCTTTTTGCAAATATTCTTCAATTTTCTCTGGTGTTAATAAGCCTTTTTGAGCGCCAATAAATTGAGTTACTGACATTGCGTTTATTGGAGCCCAAGTTAGTGCTTCAGCTAAAGTTTTACCCATAGCTAAACATGAAGTTATTGTTGATTCATATGCATCACCAGCTCCTGTTCTCTCTATGGGAGTATGAGGATACACTGGCATAAACCACATATCGCCATTTTCTTCTCGAGCATAAGCACCTTTTATTCCATCAGTCATAACTATAATTTTCGGTCCAAGTGCGTGAAGCATGTCCATAAGTTTTTTAGGTTCTAATTCTTTAGAAACAAGTATTCTCTGAGCTTCCTCAAGGTTACAATAAAATATCTCTGTAAGTTCATAAATATCTTTTAATTTTTCAGTTCCGAGTTTGATCTGGAAAGTTCCTGGTTGAAATGCAAGTTTTGTTTCTGGATGGGCTTTTAGCCATTCAGCTATTTCATGGTGGAATCCTTCTGTGTTTTCTCCAAGCGAAGAGAGGTAAATCCATTTCGGAGGTTTAATATCCTTGAAGTGTCTTTCAAATGGAGCATGATTAACTAATATTGTTCTCTCTGGACCATACCAAAGTACATAATGATAGTTGGTAGGTAGTTTTGGATCTGTTTCTATGTAATCAAGACTCACATTATTTTCAGCAAGTGCTTTCATGCATTCTTTTCCATAATTATCATTACCAACTACTCCAGATAGAGCAGAATTAAGTCCTAATCTACTAGCAGAAACAGCAGCATTTGCACTATTTCCAACAGCATAAATTATTTCATGAAATTCAAAAGGTACTTTATCTCCGAAACGCACGCAGAGTTTACAATTTTCTTGATCAAGATCACATGTAGCCTCAGCATCTTTAATTCTTATAAAATCATCTACAACCAAGTCGCCGATAGCTAAAAAATCGATTTGTTTATCCATACTACGTGGATTATATCACACTATGATATAATCCTAAATATGAAAACACTGCGTGAAGTAATAAATGAAGCGTCCCAAAATGGTGTTGCTATTGGACATTTTAATATCTCAAATTTAGAAGGTCTACATGGTATATATCAAGCCGCAAAAAAACTTGGGCTTCCAGTTATTATTGGTTTATCTGAAGGAGAAGAGAAGTTTGTTGGTCGCGAAGAAGCCGTTGCTCTAATACGTACAATAAGAGATAGGGACAACTATCCAATATATCTAAATGCCGACCATCACGGATCATATGAAAGTGTAAAAGCATGTATAGATGCTGGTTTTGATATGGCTATTATAGATTGCGCAAAATTACCATTTGAAGAAAATGTAAAAATAACTAAACAGTGTGTAGAGTATGCAAGAAATGTTACCAAAGAAACTGGAAGAGATATTCTAATAGAAGCAGAGTTGGGATTTATCGGATCTGGTTCAGACATAAAAGATACAATACCAGAAGGAGCAGGAATACTTACTAATCCAGAGGATGCAAAAAAATATGTTGAACAAACTGGTATAGATATGTTTGCACCTTCAGTAGGCTCTATACATGGGCTTATCAAAAGTGGGAAGCCGCATATTGATTCAGATCTAGTTGCTAAAATCAAAGAAGCAACAGGTGTTCCTCTTGTTCTCCATGGTGGTTCTGGACTTCGCAATGAAGATTTTACAAGTGCAATCGCTGCCGGAATTTCTGTTGTTCATATAAATTCTGAACTAAGACTTGCATATGAACAAGCTGTTGGAAATTTTATAAAAGAAAATCCTGAAGAAATTGTTCCTGCAAAGATTTTATCTGGTGCAGTAGATGCAATAGAGAAAATAGTAGAGGATAGATTAAAACTTTTTAACAATATTAAATAATATGTATTATTGGCTTATACCCTTATCATTTTTAGTCCTAAGTGAACTAGTTGCAGATATATTTGCAAAAGAATACTCATTAAAAGGACACAACTGGCTTTGGGTATGTGCAATTATAGGATATATATTTGCAAATATATTTTGGCTATCAGCAATTAAGAATGGTTCGGGTCTTGCTAGAGGCGCAATATTGTTTTCAATTTCATCAGCAGTTGTTGCTACGATCTTAGGAATTTTTATATATCATGAAAGTTTAAATAAAATTCAAATAATTGGTATTGTACTAGGTTTATTATCAATAACTTTAATTTTTTGGGAATAATTAATGCACATATGAAAGAAGAAATATTAAAATTTTTTAAAGGCGATGTGGAAGATAGCGATGAAATACTTTTAAAATATTCCAGAGATGCATCCTTGCTTGAAGTTAGACCAGAAATAGTTGTTTTCCCAAAAGACTCTGAAGATATAAAGGCTTTGGTTAAATGGGTTGGAGATAATAAAGATAAATATCCTAAACTTGCATTAACATCTAGATCAGCTGGAACTTGTATGTCTGGCGGAGCAATTGGCGAGTCAATAATAGTGGACTTTACTCGTTACATGAATAGGATTGAAAAAATTGATAGAGTTAATCCTTTTGAAATAACTCCAAAGTTTGGAGGTGCACACGGAATTATTATATCTGGAGAAGCTATTGTTGAGCCTGGTTGTTATTATAGAGATTTTGAACCTAAAACTTTGGAACAAGAGTTACTTTTACCCTGTTATACAGCTTCAAAAAGTCTGAACGCCATTGGTGGAATGGTTGGAAATAATTCTGGAGGAGAGAAAACTCTAAACTATGGAAAAACGGAAGATTACATAAAAGAACTATGTGTTGTTTTTGCAGACGGTAGAGAATATATAGTTAAACCACTAACAAAAAAAGAATTGTATGGAAAAATCGCCCAAGGTGATTTTGAAGGAGAAATATATAAAAATATTTTTGCTTTAATAAACGAAAACAAAATTGAAATTAAAGGAGCAAAACCAAATGTATCTAAAAATTCTGCTGGTTATTACTTATGGAATGTATGGGATGAAGAAAAAGAAATTTTTGATTTAACCAAGCTAATAGTAGGTTCACAAGGAACATTAGGAATTGTTACTAAAATAACCCTCCATTTAGTTAATGTGAAAAAATCTTCAAAATTAGTAGCAATTTTCATGAAAGATATAGAAAGACTTGGGGAGGTTGTAGATACAATCTTAGTTCATAAGCCAGAGAGCTTAGAATCTTACGACGATGCCACCATGAAACTCGCTATAAAGTTTTTCCCAGATTTTCTTAAGAAAAAAGGTTTTTGGGGAATGATAAAATTCATGTGGAGTTTTTGGCCTGAAGCTATAATGATGCTAACTTTTGGAATTCCAAAATTAATTCTTTTAGTTGAATTTGCTGGTGATAATGAAAAAGAGATAGACAAGAACGCCAAAAAATTGTTACCTGACTTAAAAAAGTTTAATTTTAAAACAAGAGTGACCAAATCAGAATCTGAGTCTGAAAAGTACTGGGACATAAGGCGTGAAAGTTTTGCTCTATTACGTAAACATGTAAAAGATAAGCATACTGCACCATTTATTGATGACATTATAGTTCGTCCAGAATTTTTGCCAGAATTTTTGCCAAAACTAAACAATATACTTAATAATTATCCTATAACATACACTATTGCAGGTCATGCTGGTAATGGAAATTTTCACATTATTCCACTTATGGATTTTGCCGATGAAAAAACTGCACCAATAATAGTAGATCTATCCAAAGAAGTATATGACCTAGTCTTTGAATATAGAGGTTCAACTACGGGTGAACACAATGATGGAATAATCCGCTCACCATTTTTAACTCAAATGTTTGGAAATAAAATCTACTCACTATTTGATAAAACAAAACAAATCTTTGATAACAAAAATATACTAAACCCAGGCAAAAAGATTGGTGGAAGTATAGATTATCTAAAATCTCATATTATTAAAGAATCTCATGAACATTCCCATAAAGTCTAATTTGTCAAAATAGCCATAATATGCTATTATTTCGGCTATGCAAACATTAACATTAACCGCAAATAAGCGAAGTAAGGCAGACAGGCTAGAAGCTATACGAATTAAAGGTATGATTCCTGCTGTTGTCTATGGCGCTCGAGTGGAAAATACATCTATTTCCGTACCGAGTGTTTCTTTTGAAAAGACCTTAAAGATGGCCGGAGAATCAAGCACTATAGTTCTTGACCTTGAAGGCACAAAGATAGATGTACTTATTCATGACGTACAAGTTGATCCTATTAAAGGACATCCTATACATATCGATTTCTTAGCTGTAGATATGAACAAGCCGGTAGAAGTTCAAGTTCCCCTTGAATTTTCTGGTATATCTCAAGCTGAAAAGGATGGACTCGGTACTTTAGTTAAGGTGATGCACGAAATTGAAATAAAAGCTCTTCCTAAAGATCTTCCTCACTCAATAATAGTTGACATATCATCACTTGTTACATTATCAGATCAAATTCACGTAAAAGATCTAAAAGTAGCAAAAGAAATATCAATATTGACAGATGAAAATGAAGTAGTAGCACTTGTAGCTGCCGCTAAAGCAGAGAAGGTTGAAGACGAAGCACCTGTTGATTTATCTAGTATTGAAGTTGAAAAGAAAGGTAAGAAAGAGGAAACAGAACCTTCTGAAGAAAAATAATAATGAATTTAATATAAAAACCCTAGAGTCACAATCTAGGGTTTTTATATGTTATAATATACAAGTATGAAACGATTGATTCGGTATTATTTTCCTTTTATTCTGGTTTTTATATTTATATTTAGCCCATTAAGCAACAATATTGTTGAGGCAGACCAAGCACTACAAAATGCTCAAGCTGATAAAGCTCGTCTTGAAAGCGAGTTAAGTGCGCTTGAACAAGAAATTGCTCAAAAACAACAAGAATTAGCTAGTCAGAAGGGTCAATCTGTATCACTATCAAGGGATATAGCTATTTTGACTACCCAAATTAAAAAATCAAAATTGGATATTCAAGCAAAAAATCTAATAATTAAAAAACTTGGAGGAGAAATAGTACAAAAAAACAAGAAAATAGAAACATTATCTACTAAAATAGAAACTGAGAAAGAAACACTTGCTCAATTAATAAGAAAAGACAGAGAAATAGACGAAAAGACAATGGTTTCATTTTTATTATCAAAAGAAAATTTATCTCTTGCGTATGGAGATATAGGAGCTTTTGCTTCTCTAAAATCAGGAATTAAAAAATCTGTTGATGAAATTAGAGGAGTAAAAAAAGAAACAGAAACTGAAAAGAAAAATTTAGAAATTAAGAAGAATCAAGAAACTGATGTTAAAGTAAAACTCGAAAAAGCAAAACAAGAAGTTGAGGCAAGTGAAAAAAATAAACAGCAACTACTCTCAATAAGTAAAGATAAAGAAAAAGCCTATCAAAAAGTACTAGCAGACAAAGCAAAAAGACGTTCAGAGATACTTGCTGTATTGTTCAATCTTCGTGATGCATCAGCAATTCCTTTCGGAAAAGCTCTAGAATTCGCAAAAGAAGCTTCTAAATCAACCGGTGTTGATGTAGCATTCATATTGGCAATAATTACCCAAGAAAGTAATCTTGGAACTGATCAAGGATCTTGTTATGTAACTGATATGAACACTGGTGTAGGCGTTAGTTCGAAGAGTAATAAAACATATAGAAATGTAATGAAACCAGGACGTGATACACCAATATTTATGGAAATAACTTTAGCTCTAGGTAGAGATCCTTATAAAACACTAGTATCTTGTCCTATCGCTTCAGCTGGAAGTTCAAGTTGGGGTGGAGCAATGGGACCTGCTCAATTCATACCATCTACTTGGAAAGGTATGGCTAAAAAAGTAGCAAATGCACTGGGAATACAGACACCTGATCCATGGAACCCTAGAGATGCCTTTACAGCCTCAGCTATGTTCTTAGCAGATTTAGGGGGAAGTGGAGATAGTTATACTGGTCAAATAAGAGCTGCTTGTAAGTACTATGGTTCAGGTGGTTCGACATGCGCATATGGAAGACAAGTGATGGCTAAAGCTGCAAATATACAGAAAAATATGCTAGATCCTTTGCAAAATTAGAATATCTATGTTAGTATGACGAAACGTTATGAAAAAAGACATTCACCCAAAATACAACAACAATACAGCTGTCACTTGCGCTTGTGGAGCTAGTTTTACTGTAGGTTCAACTATGGACACTATGAACATTGAAATCTGCAGTCAATGTCACCCGTTTTACACAGGTAATGATAAGGTTCTGGATACTGCGGGACGTGTTGATCGATTTAAAAAGCGCGCAGCAGTTGCAAAAGCAAAGAAATAACTACAAAAAATAAGGAACTAGTCTCGTATAGAGCTAGTTTTTTATTTTTGCTATATAATACAAATATGAATTTTGATTTAGAAGAATTAAAAAAAGATCATAAAACAAGTTATTTTGCAGGAGAATATGAAAGGCTTGTTGAAGAGGAGAGAAAAGTAAACGAAATGGTTGCACAAGATGAATCATTGCGTGATTTAGCTGATGAAGAACTTCAAAATATTAGATTCCAAAAAGAAGCAATTGAAAGACAAATAGAAGAAATTCAAAAAGCAGATAAAGAAGAGGAAGAATTTCCAAACGAAATAATTCTTGAAGCACGTGCAGGAGCAGGGGGTGACGAAGCAGCACTTTTTGCAATTGAATTAGTTGATATGTATGAAAAATTTGCTGATATAAAAGGATGGAATAGTAAACATTTAGACGAGTATACACTTGAGATAAAGGGGAAGGATGTCTATAAGTTGCTTAGGTACGAAACTGGAGTCCATCGTGTTCAAAGAGTTCCTGCTACTGAAAAGAATGGGCGTATTCATACTTCCACTGCTTCAATAGCTATTCTTCCGATAAGAAAGAAAAGTAAGATAGAGATAAATCCTGCTGATCTTGATATGGAATATTCTCGTTCAGGTGGAGCTGGAGGACAAAATGTTAATAAAGTCGAGACGGCAGTAAGATTGATACATAAACCAACAGGTATTGATGTTCGTTCTACGTCAGAGCGTAGTCAGCTTGGTAATCGTGAAAAAGCTATGAGTATTTTGATTGCGAAACTTCAAATGCTAAAGGATGAAGAGGAAGCAAAGAAATATTCAGGCGATAGAAAAGCTCAGATAGGCACAGCAGACCGCAGTGAAAAAATCCGTACATACAATTTCCCGCAAGATAGAGTTACTGACCATCGTATAAAACAGTCATGGTCAAATATACCAGGAATAATGCAAGGCAGAATAGATAAAATTATTGATGCTCTAGCATCAGGTGAGGTTGGAGACGCAGAGGAGGAATAATTGCACATTTACAATATATGTGTTATTCTTTTCTCTAGTAGTTCTCACACGTTTTGGTTATTGTTTCATACGAATTGTTTCAAACATTGAGTATGTAAATGGAATCAGGCTTCGAGCGATTACATTTATAAATTAGTTTTCTTCAAATAGAAGTATGTAAGTACTCTAGGAGAAGCACATTGTCATATATGGCAAAAAAGTTATACGTCGGAGGTCTTCCTTATAAGACGACTAACGATGAGCTCAAGGCACATTTTGAGCAAGCAGGTGCTGTTCTATCAGCAACTATTATCATGGATAAGATGACTGGCCGCTCAAAAGGCTTCGGTTTCGTAGAAATGGAAAACGATGCAGATGCCGACAAAGCTATCTCAATGTTTGATGGCAAGGATTACGAAGGTCGTAACCTTACAGTGAACGAAGCTCGTCCAATGGAAGCACGCCCACAAAGTGGTGGTTTCCGTGGAAATAGATAATAATCTATCGCAATGTCAAAAATACCCCTAATAAGGGTATTTTTGTTTGCAAAATAAAGCTTTTTTTGATATAGTTTGGGTGACGCTTAGTGAGCGCCTGTTTTTCGTTAAGCGAGCATTATGCGTGTGTAGTTCAGTGGTAGAACGCTGTCCTGATAAGACAGAGGTCGAAAGTTCGATTCTTTCCACACGCACACTTCATCTTAGTTATGAAGTAATATGGATAAAGACAAAAAAGAAATTTGGTGGCAACCTGCAATAGTTATGTTCGTCAAAGTTTCTGCTTGGGTAGCAATACCTATCATCTTGGCTTTATTTATTGGTAAATATTTAGATAAAAAATACGAAACCTCGCCTTGGATATTTATAAGCGCAACCATAATAGCATTTACAATATCAATGATTGCACTTGGTAAAATATCAATAAATTATATTCGTAAAATAGATAAAGATAAAAATGGAAAATCAGAATAATCTAAATCACTCAGAAATAAAACATGAATCAACTCTATACGCAGAGCATATTTATCATATTGGACATTTACCAATAACAAACTCACTACTTACTAGTTGGATTGTTGTTTTCGTAATTTTAATTATATCTATAATTATAAGACTAAAACTTAAACAAATACCTAAAGGTATTCAAAATTTCTTTGAAATAATGATAAATGGCGCTTTGTCACTTTGTGATCAAGTAACTGGAAGTAGAAAAATATCTAAAAAAGTTTTTCCTTTAGTATTCACTATATTTTTATTTATACTTCTTAATAATTGGCTTGGAATATTACCCCTAGGGGGGTTCGGTTTAATAGAGAAGAGCAGTGAAGGTTCAAGCTTTATACCTTTCATTCGTTCAGGAACAGCAGATATAAACACAACCCTTGCTCTTGCTCTCATGTCAGTTGTGGGTGCAAATATATTTGGAATAATGTCTATTGGCGTTTGGAAAACTTTTAACAAATATATTAATTTGAAATCAATTTTTGGAATATTTAAAAAAGTCAAAAAAGATCCTACTGTTTTAGTTGTGTCTCCAGTGACTTTCTTCGTTGGAGTTCTTGAATTGATAGGAGAATTTGCAAAAATTGCATCACTCTCTTTTCGTCTATTTGGAAATGTCTTTGCTGGAGAAGTGCTTTTAATGTCAATGAGTGCATTACTTGCTTATGGACTACCAATACCATTTTTATTTCTCGAAATCTTTGTTGGTGCGATTCAAGCTTTTATCTTTGCAATCTTGGTACTTGTGTATTTCACAATCGCAAGTCAAGATCATGATGAACACGAAGAACATCATAGTGAAGAAAAACTGGCGACAGTATAGCGGATGGTTCCTTTTGTAAATGTCACAGAAATGACGTTTTCAAAAGAAACTTTCTGGTAAAGTTTATTTAAAAAGTAGTCGATATTATTAGTTAAATTTTCAAAACATTATGGAAATTGCAACATTAGCAAAAGCTATAGCAATCGGAGTTGGAGCAATTGGTCCTGCTATCGGTATCGGTATGATCGGTGCGAAAGCCATGGAAGCAATTGGTCGCAATCCTGAGGCATCTGGAAAAGTTCTTGTTCCAATGCTTATCGCTTCAGCCTTCGCAGAAGCTATCGCGATTTACGCTCTAGTTATCGCATTCTCAATTAAATAGTATTTGCTATTTACATCTAGTCAGTTGATTCTATCGCAAGTGACTAGGAGTAAGGAGCTAAGGCTCTTTTATTAAATAATAATTAATTACAAAATGGATTCACTTATAACGACATTTCACATAGATTGGAAAATAATCATTGCTCAAGCAATAAACTTTATTGTTGTTTTTTTGGTTTTGTATTTCTTTGCTCTTAAACCTCTAGGTAAACTCATGAAAGAACGTGAGACAAAAATAGAGGGTGGTTTAAATGATGCAAAAAACAATGCAAAACTATTAGAACAAACAAAAAAAGAATATAGTGATGTAATAGCAAAAGCTAGAATAGAAGCTAGCGAAATATTTAACACAGTAAAAGTTGAAGCTGAAAACAACCGGAAGGATATTTTAGCAAAAGCTCAGATTGAAGTTGAATCTATGATAGAAAGCGGAAAGAAAACCCTCGAAAGTGAGAAAGTAAAAATGGTAGAAGAAGCAAAAGGAGAGATAGTTTCTTTGGTTGTTAAAGCAACTGAAAAATTACTGGAGTCTCATGACAAAAGTGATTATGAAAGCAAAGTAATAAAACAAATTAAAAAAGCATAAAGTTTATGGCCAATATATCTATTAAAAATATAGCAGAAGCAATATATGAATCCGGAAAAAACAAATCTGGAACTTCACTTGAAAGTACAATGAAAAATGCTACGAGAATATTGGATGAAAAACATTTATTAAGTAAAGCTCCACAAATTTTAGAAAAACTTCAACAAATTACAGATAAATCTGAAAATGTAGTAAGGGTAAAAATATATTCAGCTAACAAATTAACTAAAAAGGACATCGATGATATAGAAGAATCAATAAAAAAGAGATGGGGAGCAAAAGAAGTTGAAATGAGTTTAATAGAAGATAAGGGATTAATAGGCGGAATAAAGATAGAGGTTGGAGACGAAATCATAAATATGACACTTAGAAATAAGTTAGAAAAATTACAAGATTATTTAATTAAAAACTAATATGACCAAGAATCACATTGTAGAAAATTTAAGAAAGCAGATTGAAAAATTCCAAGATGACTTAAAAGCAGAAAAAGTAGGTCATGTAGTAGAAGTTTTCGATGGTATTGCAAGAGTATCAGGCCTTTCAGATTTGAAAGCTTCAGAAATGGTGAGTTTCTCATCTGGTGCTACAGGTGTAGCACTTAACCTAGAAGAAGATTCAGTTGGAGTTATTATACTTGGAGATTTCTCTAATATTAAAGAAGGAGATGAAGTTAAAGCAACAGGTCAAATCCTTTCTGTTCCAGTAAGTGATAAACAGATAGGTCGCGTACTTTCTGCTATTGGTACACCTATAGATGGAAAGGGTGACATAAAAACCGAAAAACGAAACCCTATAGAAAAAGTTGCTTCTGGTGTCATGAGTCGTCAATCTGTTGACCAACCAATGCAAACAGGTATTAAAGCAATTGATGCTCTTATTCCAATAGGCCGCGGACAACGTGAACTTATCATTGGTGATCGTCAAACAGGAAAAACCGCCATCGCTATCGACACAATCCTAAACCAAAAAGGACAAAATATGATCTGTGTTTACGTTTCAATTGGTCAAAAAGATTCTAAACTTCGCAAACTTCAAACTCGATTAGAGGAAGGTGGAGCTATGGACTACACTATTATAGTTTCTGCTGGATCATCTGAGCCTGCATCTATGTCATATATAGCACCTTATACAGGAGTATCGATTGCAGAATACTTTATGGATCAAGGTAAAGATGTGTTAATTATTTATGATGATCTTTCAAAGCACGCAGTTGCATATCGTGAAATCTCATTACTTCTTCGTCGTCCACCAGGTCGTGAAGCATATCCTGGAGATGTTTTTTATCTACACTCACGTCTTTTGGAACGTGCATGCCGTAAGAACAAAGAATACGGTGGGGGTTCAATAACTGCTCTTCCAATCATTGAGACCCAAGCTGGAGACATTTCTGCATATATTCCTACGAACGTTATTTCTATTACAGATGGACAAATATTCCTTGAAACTGATCTTTTCTATAAAGGAGTACGACCTGCAGTGAACGTTGGGTTCTCTGTTTCTCGTGTAGGAGGAAGTGCCCAAATTAAAGCCATGAAGAAAGTTGCGGGAACTCTAAAACTTGATCTTGCTCAATTCCGTGAACTTGAAGCTTTCTCACAATTTGGTTCAGACTTAGATGAATCTACAAAACGCCAACTTGAGAGAGGAAAACGTGCTGTTGAAATACTTAAACAACCTCAATATTCTCCAGTTTCTACTATACACCAAGTGGTAACTCTATATGCACTAGTAAAAGGTTATGCAGATGAAATACCATTAGACAAAATAAAAGAATTTGAAAAAGGCCTTATTGAATACACAGAAAGAAATGCAAAAGATTTCTATAAAGATGTAGAAGAAAAGAAAATGTGGACAGATGAGAGTGAAGCATCATTAAAGAAAGCAATTGAGGATTTCAAAAATACATTAGTTAAATAATTATCATGCCAGGCACAAAAGAGATAAAACAACGAATAAAAAGTGTAAAGAACACGAAAAAAATCACGAAAGCAATGGAACTTGTGGCTGCTTCAAAAATGAAGCGTGCAGTATCTCGTGCTCTTTCTTCTCGTCTATATGCAAGCTATTCTTGGGATCTGCTTACATCTCTTTCTAGTAGATTAGATGAAGTATCACACCCATTCTTTGTAGAAGAAAAAGGCAACAAAACTCTTCTCGTGCTTATTACAGCAAATGGTGGACTCTGTGGTGCTTACAATGCTCAAGCTATTAAAAAGGCTTTATCTGTATTAAAAGCTAAAAAATCAGAAGAAATTATAGATATAGTAACTGTAGGAAAAAAGGGGGATGTAGCAATGCGTCGTATTGGTCAAAATATAGTTGCTTCATTTACTGAGATACCTGACAACAATATATCTTTGAGTGACATAGTTCCACTCGCAAAATTAATCATAGATGAATACAAAAATTCAAACTATCAGAGAATACAAGTAATATACACAGACTTTGTATCAGCTTTAACTCAAAAGGCAAACTTAAAAAAACTTCTACCGGTATCTAAAACAGACCTAAAAGAGTTCATAGAAGAAGTTGGAGAAAACAGAAAAAATAATGAAGGAGAAGTATTATCAGAAAAATCAAAAGATGTCCCATATATATTTGATGGAAATATAGAAAAACTGGTTGAATTATTGGCAGAAAAGCTGGTCAGGATGCAAATCTACCAAATGATATTAGAATCTAGTGCATCCGAACAATCATCTCGAATGTTAGCCATGAAAAACGCTTCAGAAGCAGCAGGAGAAATGATAGATGATCTGACACTTGTATTTAACAAAGCTCGTCAGGCAGGAATCACACAAGAAATATCAGAAATTAGTGCGGGTATGGCAAGTATTAGTTAAAAAATTATTAGAAATTATTAATTAAATTATTATTATGAAAACAACAGGTATAATCAAAAAAATCATAGGTCCAGTAGTCGATGTAGAGTTTAGTGGAAAAATTCCAGAAGTTTATAGTGCACTTGAAGTTGTAAATGGAGACAAGAAAGTAGTTCTTGAAGTTGAACAACATATAGGTGGTGGTATTGTTCGTACAGTGGCCATGGACTCAACAGATGGTCTTGCTCGTGGTATGGAAGTTGTTAATACAAACGCTCCTATATCAGTACCTGTTGGTAAGGCAACATTAGGACGTATTTTTAACGTCCTTGGAGACACTATAGACGATGCTGGAGCACCTTCCACAGAACTACGTTCACCAATCCATCGTAAAGCTCCTGAATTCGTAGCTCAAGCAACAAAAGTTGAAATTCTTGAGACTGGTATTAAGGTTATAGATCTTATCTGTCCAGTTCTAAAAGGAGGAAAGGTTGGACTATTCGGAGGTGCAGGAGTAGGAAAAACTGTTGTCATTCAAGAACTCATACATAACATCGCATCAAATCACGGTGGATATTCAGTATTCGCTGGAGTCGGTGAGCGTACTCGTGAAGGTAACGACTTATATCACGAAATGAAGGATTCTAAAGTTCTAGATAAAGTTGCCATGGTGTTCGGACAAATGAATGAACCACCTGGTGCTCGTCTTCGTGTTGCTCTCTCAGGACTCACAATGGCCGAATACTTCCGTGATCAAGAGAATAAAGATGTTCTATTTTTCATAGATAATATTTTCCGTTTTACTCAGGCAGGTTCTGAAGTTTCAGCCCTTCTTGGTCGTATTCCATCAGCTGTTGGATATCAACCAACACTTGCAACAGAAATGGGAAACTTACAAGAACGTATTACTTCTACTGACAAAGGTTCAGTTACCTCTGTGCAAGCAGTCTATGTGCCAGCTGACGACCTTACAGACCCAGCTCCAGCAACTACTTTCTCACACCTTGATTCTACGGTTGTGTTAAACCGTTCTCTTACAGAAATCGGTATTTACCCAGCTGTTGATCCATTAGATTCATCATCAACAATCCTTGATCCAAACATTGTTGGTCGTGAACACTATGAAGTTGCTCGTGAAGTTCAGCGCGTATTGCAACGTTACAAAGACCTACAAGATATTATTGCAATCTTAGGTATGGAGGAACTTTCAGAAGACGACAAAGCTCTAGTTGTTCGCGCTCGTAAGATTCAAAAATTCCTTTCACAACCATTCTTCGTTGCGGAACAATTCACAGGTGCTCCTGGTACTTATGTTCCATTAGCAGAAACTATTCGTTCGTTCCGTGAAATTCTAGACGGTAAGCATGATGATAAACCAGAAAATGAATTTTATATGAAAGGTGCTTTATAATTAAAAATATGGCAAAACAATTACAACTTAAAATAGTAACACCTGAAAAACTAATTCTTGAAGATTTAGTTGAGTATGTTGTAGTGCCCACAACAGAAGGAGAGATAACAATACTTCCTGATCACGTGCCACTTATTGCAACACTTACATCGGGAGATATCGTAGCCTACGAGGGAGGTGAGCATATTCCTATGGCAGTTGTAGGTGGATTTATAGAAGTTAAAAATTCAGATGGAAAAACAGAGGTAGCTATTTTAGCTGATTTTGCTGAACATGTTTCTGAAATCACAGAAGAAGCAATAAACACTGCTCGTACTCGTGCAGAAGAGCTAAAAAAGCAAGTAGAAAATAAAGAGGTTGTTGATTTTGAACACTTTGCAACAGAACTTGAAAGATCTCTCACTCGTGTGAAAATTGCAGATAAATGGCGAACAAGAAAATATAGGAAATAAAAAAGGCGGGATGTACAGTCCCGCTTTTTGTAAAAAACTTAAACAGTCAATCGTATTTGCTATGAACTTCTTTCTGATGCCACTTTCTCTTAAAGGATTTTTTAAAAAGTTCTTCAGTAGAAACCAGAAAATAAGTTATATAGAAAAAGATGGTAACAACAAAGAAAATTCCAACAGTAAGGAATGAATGTTTAAGGAATAAAACTATTACAAAGAGAGCTGTAGAAGCTAAACCGATCCAGAAAACTCCTTTTTGATAATCTTCTTTGTACCCCTTGAAAATCAATCTAAGGGACACAATATGGAGCCCAAATACAATAACGATTATTTTGAATATAGAGTTTAGGGATACGTTTTCTTCTGGAAATTGGATAAAAGCATATATCCATAATCCTGGCATCAATAGGCTGAGTAAGAAGTTTATGTATTTCATGGTAAACAGTTTTACTAATTAAATCATTTATATTAAATATGTCAACTAAAAAAATTAACTAAAATAAGCTATATTATTATCTATGCAGAAAGAATATAAAGTAATCCTTTTCTATAAATATGTGCATATAGATGACCCTAAAAGGGAACGTGAAGCTCAATTTGAGCTTGCAAAACGACTAAACATGAAAGGTCGTATGATTATTGCTCATGAAGGGATAAACGGAACATTTGAAGGAAAAAATGAAGCTTGTGATGAATACATGAAAATAATGAAAGCTGATCCTAGGTTTTTTGATATTCACTGGAAAGTCAGCGATGGAACAATAGACGGTACAGCATTCCCAAGACTCTCTGTAAAAGTCCGCAAAGAGATAGTATCACTACATCTAGGTGATGAAGCAGACATTGATCCAAACCAAACTACTGGAATACATCTTAAACCTGAAGAACTAAGAAAATGGTATGAGGAAGGTAAGAAATTTCATATTGTTGATATGAGAAATGATTACGAGCTTCGTGTTGGCAAGTTTGAAGGCACAGTCTTTCCAGATTTAAATAATTTTAGAGATCTTAAAGAAAACATAAAAAAAATTGAAGATTTAAAAGATACTACAGTTCTCACAGTTTGTACTGGAGGAGTACGTTGCGAGAAAGCATCGGGCCTGTTAGTTAGGGAAGGTTTTAAAGACGTATATCAACTAGATGGTGGAATAGTGAGTTATATGGAAAAATATCCAGGACAAGATTTTAAAGGCTCGCTCTATGTGTTTGATAAACGTATCGTTATGAATTTTGACGACCCAAGCAAACACGAAGTGATTGGGCGCTGTAGTAAATGCGATAAACCTAGTGAGCACTATGTAAACTGTGCGAACCTTATGTGCCATGAACACTTTATATGTTGTGAAAATTGTTTAAAAACTAGTGCAGAGGACCATCCGCCTTACGGAGAAGCTTATTGTAATACTTGGTGCAATTTAAAATGGAAGTGGTATAGGTTCAGAAAAAATTTAAAACTCAAATTTGCTAGGTAACAGTCTTTTTGTAGTTATCCACAGCTTTTTTATTGACTGTGAACGTTCGTTCACTTATACTATTTATATAGTTAATTAGTAGTAATTATTAATAAATATATGAATAGAGAACAATACGTAAAAATAATAGAAAAAGAACTACAGGCTCTAAATAAGAGAATAGACATGAAAATTCTCCAAGGGGTTGAATACAGGAAGGAAGCCCGAGATCACAAGATACTGCAGAAGAAAATGATGCAACATTCTCGCAAGGGAATATTTAGTAAATTCTTGACTGCTGTACCTCAATTTATGATATTCTTTTAATATATGAATGAAGATTACAAATTAAAACTCCAATCCTTCTACCAACGAGAAAAACGCATGCCTACTTATGCAGAGATGATGAAGCTTTTTGGATTTAAATCAAAAAATGCTGTTGCACGCGTAGTTGATAAATTCATAGAAGCAGGTATAGCGACAAAAGATCATCTTGGCCGACTACTTCCAAATGATTCCTTTAACAATGTTCCTCTCCTTGGTTCCGTAACTGCAGGATTTCCTGTAGATGTTGAAGAAGAAATGAAAGAAGCTATAAACCTAGATAACTACTTAATAAACAAAAAGGAAAATACCTATATGCTAGAAGTTGATGGTAATTCCATGATTGACGCTCATATTGCCGATGGAGATATGGTTATTGTTGAAAAAACTAATGTAGCTCGCAACGGTGATATAGTGATAGCAAACGTTGATGGCGAATTTACAATGAAATATTTTAAAAAAGAAGGAGAGAAAGTTTGGCTGGAACCAGCAAATAAGGATTTTAAACCAATATACCCTAAACAATATTTAAATATAAATGCAGTCGTAAAAGCTGTAATAAGAAAGTACTAATATGAAAAAAGTAAAGAAACTTAGTCTTTTTACTGAGAGAGTTCTAAATGTTGTATCAAGTATAAAAAGAGGTGAGACTATGACTTATAAAGAGGTAGCAACTCGTGCGGGTAGCTCAGGGGCAGCACGGGCTGTAGGTTCAATAATGAAGGCAAACTATCGACCCAATGTACCATGTCATAGGGTTATTCGTAGTGATGGGAATATAGGAGATTATAATCGCGGTGGTAGAGGCGCAAAATTTAATAAGTTGAAAAGTGAAGGTGCTATTTTTAAAAATATTGATTATAATTAAATCAATATGAAAGCAAAATTGATTTCAATACTTATAGGTCTAGCATTAGTAGTCGGAACCGGCACTTTAGTTTATAAAACAAAAAAACCGGTAGTCTTGCCATCCGATGAGGCTACAGAAAGTCAATCGACTATAAATAATACTAATGGGGTCCAGAATCAAATACCGGCAAGCAACAATACCACTACAACCTCCAAAAACAAATCTTTGTTCGATGACGACGATGAAGACGATGATGAGGATTTCAAAAGTAGTAGCAATTTAAATACTACAGTAGTTACTCCTAAACCAACAACCACTACAACAACTACTACTTCAAGTGGTATTACTCTTACTACAATCGCAAAGCATAACAATAGATCTAGTTGTTGGTCAGCAGTAAACGGTAACGTATACGATTTAACTAGTTGGATACCAAATCACCCTGGAGGAGAACAAGCAATTTTGTCTATGTGTGGAGTAGATGGATCAAATGGATACAATGGTCAACACAGTGGAGGTAAACCAGCTAGAATATTAGCAGGATTTAAAATAGGCACTCTTTCAAAATAATTATGAATATAAATTTAACTAGACAAGAATTTGGTTTGCATTTACTGAGGCTTGGTCTTGCTGCAGTTTTCTTGTGGTTCGGATTCTCTCAATTGATGGACGGAATACACTGGGTAACGATAGTTCCAGATTGGGCTGTTAGCTTTCTACATCTTCCACCAGCAATGATTGTGTTATTAAATGGATCATTTGAGGTAATTATGGCTACACTTCTTGCTATGGGATTTTTCGTGAGAATAACATCACTAGTACTTGCTTTACATCTATTACTTATAGCTTTTGACTTTGGATTTACTGCTACTGGTATAAGAGACCTTGGTCTTGTAATAGCAACTCTTGCTCTTTCTTTTATATTCACGAGAAAATCTTCTATTGAAGAAGTATCAATTATAAAATAATATTTATTCATATATGGAAATAAACATTTGGGCGGTGTTAGTGTGCACAATTTTAACTCTTGTCATAGGATTCATTTGGTATGGGCCAATTTTCGGAAAGAAATGGATGGAAATAACTGGAGCAGATAAGATGGATATGGAAAGAAGAAAAGAGATGATGAAAGGTGTATGGAAACTATATATTGCTCAAATAGCTTTAGCACTTCTTCAAGTATATGTTCTTGCTTGGTACATAAATACAATAGGAAACATATCTTCTGGTATTCATACTGCATTCTCTATATGGCTTGCATTTGTTATGCCTACTATTGCTGGAACTGCAATGTGGAATAACGATTCAGCTAAAATATCTTGGGCTCGTTTCTTTATCCAATCTGGATATCAATTAATTATATTTATAGTATTTGGATTAATTCTTAGTTTTTGGAAATAGTAAACAAAACAATTGTATATACAAGTAAAAGTAAAAACCGGTCTTAAAAAAGAAGAGATTAATCAGAAAGATGATAATCACTTTGAAATTTCTGTTAAGGAAAAAGCTGAGCGGAACCTTGCAAACAACAGAGTGGTTGAACTTATCGCTCTATATTTCAAAGTTCCAAAATCGCAAATCAAAATTATAAATGGTCATCATAGCCCGACCAAACTTTTATCTATAAGAGATGGGGAATAAGCAATACAAATTTATAGCAACTGTTTGGAAATGGCCAGGAGAAGGTCCATGGTATTTTGTAACTTTAGATAAAAAGATGTCAGAAGAGATACAAAACAAATATGGAAAGGGTATGATAAAGATTAGTACAACTATAGGCAAAACTACATGGGATAATGCTCTTTTCCCTCATAAGCTATCCCAAGCATATCTACTTGCTATTAAAAAATTAGTGCGTGAGAATGAAAATATTTTTGAAGGAGACAAAGTAAAGATTAAATTTAATATTAAAAAGTGATATAATGTAATCATTATGAACACAATAAATATATTATATGTTTTTGGTGTTATAGGTGTAGTTGATACACTGTATCTTATTTATCATAAAGTTCGTGGTACTGACGTAGCGTGTGTATTTTTTCCAAAAGAATGGTGTTATAAAGTTCAGCACTCTCCTCAGAGCAAAACATTTGGTATACCGAACTCTTATTTAGGCTTTCTAATGTACATATTAATACTTGCTATGACATATATGTTCACAACAGGATCATTAGTATTTTGGCCAATTCAAGCAATAGTTACTTTTGGGTTTCTTTTTTCAATGTACTTTATATACATCCAAGGGTTTGTATTGAAAGCATTTTGTACTTGGTGTGTGGTATCAGCGATAAATTTTACAGTTATGATGATAGCTGTCTGGATGATTTAAACAATGATATATATCGATGTAAGAACAAAAGAAGAATATGCTGATGGTCATAAACCAGGTGCTATACATCACGATATTATGGATATGATTTCTGGTATATATCCTCAGATAGATAGAGAAAGTGATGTAACTCTATATTGTGAATCGGGAAACCGTTCAATGATGGCAAAGACATTAATGGAAAATGCTGGATTCGTAAAAGTAATAGATGGTGGAGGTATAGAAAATTTTACTAATAAATAAATTTATAGTATGAAAAAATTTAAAAATAGAAATGGAGGGTTTATTGGAATCTTGTTTATGTTAGTTGCCCTAGCAGCTATAATGATATATATAGTAAGACCAGACATAATAACAGGTAAAAAAGAAACTAAAGGAATGCTTGAACAAAATCTGGACGTAGTTCAGAAAGCAAAAGATATAAAATCAGTACTTGAAAAAAATTCAGCTAAACAAGCAGATGAAATAGATAAATTAAATCTTAATTAGTATTTAATTGACAGAAGTAGACATTTGTATCCTAAAGTTAAACTGTGGATAAGTCGCTATCATTAATTTTAAATAAGAGTAATATATGTAATGAGTCTCGTAAGTATGACGGATACGATCGTAAGTGAATATCTTCAATAGCAATATTGATAGCGCTTGTGAGTCTCATAAAGAAAACCCCATCAGGGGCTTTTTTTATACCTATATAAAAATATATAAAAAACCTTTACAAAAAGGACTTTAAGTATGGTATAATGTAAGTATTACTAGTAAAACTTTAACGCTCTATTTTGAGCAAAAAAATATGCCAGCAACAAAAACATCCGCATTTATGAAACCTATGAATATCAGTGCTGACCTAGCAGCTGTAGTAGGTAAGGGTCCTATGCCTCGTTCAGAAGTTGTAAAAGCTCTATGGGCTTACATAAAAAAGAACGGTCTTCAAGATCCAAAGAATAAGCGCAACATAAATGCAGACGACAATCTAAAGAAAGTATTCGGTGGTAAAGGAGTTGTAAACATGTTTGAAATGACAAAACTCGTTTCAAAACACCTTTCATAAGAAAAAATATAATCTATCAATATAAATGCCGCAGTAATGCGGTTTTTATATTTATCGATATAAAAGGAAAAAACGCGAACTCTAAGAGAACGCGCTTTTCATTGAATTGGATTTTAGTCAGCTTTCTTAAACTGCAATCTTGGAATTAATAACCAAACCCCAATTAATATCACCGTAATAAGTGATAGGCAGTACACTGTTATACAAGCAACTGCCATTGGTTCTTTAATTAATTCATTCCAATGATTTATCATTATGGCACCCGTAGGCACCGCAAAGATAAAGAAGCCAACAAAAAGAACTGGGATAACTCTTGTCATAGTTATGGATTTAATTGTGAGAATTATCTATATTATAGCATGTTTTTGCCTTATTTGTCAAATAAAATAACCTTATTTTACAGTGTTTTTTAAGAAAATTATCTAAAATGCTATAATTACTCTATGAAAAAAAATTTAAAAAAAATACTAACCATAGGTTCTTTTGTGGCTTTAATTGTATTTTTAATTAGCGGATACATACTAACAAAAGGAAAGGAAACTGAGTTTAATATACTGGAACAAAAAACGGCTGATTATAAAAAAACTACTCTTATAAGAGTATTAAGATCAGTAATAAGCTTGCCAGATGATAACAACATAACAGTGGGCATGAAAGATGGGGTTGGTAGTTATAAAATTCCTAGTATTAAAAGGGAAGGTGTATTAAAATTTGAAAATAATTTATTGACTACTAGTTTAGTAAAAGGAACATTTAAAATAGAAGATCCAAGACTAGACGCAATTATTCCTATGGCAGTTAGTTCTGATTCATTAGATGGATCAAAATACATTATATTATTTCACGATAGGGGGGACTTTGCTATTGAAAAATCGTATGCAAGAATTGGTAATTTAAATACAGAAATTAAGAGTATTGAAATAATTGATAAAGACAAAGAAGTAAAAGAGCAGGATTATAGAGTGGTAATAAAATATTTAAATAATGGTAAGGAAAAAGAAACTACTATACCAGTAGCTTCTGGGCATTTTGATCCTAGTAGGACGGTATCGAAATAGGTTTATCTTTTTGTCTCCCTCCAATCGTATTCTTCATCCTCATCATCTTTTTTATCAACAATTGGGGTGCCACAGTTAGCACACTCTTCATCATATGATCTTAAACCACATCTAGGACAAGTTGGATCATTTTTTGTAGCATCTTCTAATTCTTCTTCCATAAAAATTATTATACTATATTAATATATAACAGAAAAAGTGCTAAAATATAAAATATTATTAGTAGAAAAAATTAAAATATATGGCAAAAGGAGTATCTCACAAGAAAGAAGCAAAGAAACCAAAGAAGGCAAAAAAGAAGTAGTAACAAAAAACCCTCAATCATAATTGAGGGTTTTTTGTTAGGTTAACTATGCACGTTGTACGTTTACAGCGCTAGGTCCTTTTGCAGTTTCTTCTGTGTCAAAAGTAACAGCATCACCTTCACGTAATTCATCGAATGATACGTTTACAAGAGAGTTACTGTGAAAGAATAGATCTTTTGCAAGTCCTTCTCCTGTTATGAAACCGAAACCTTTATCAGTAAGCTTTTTTATTGAGCCAGTCATTGATTTGATTTGTTATAAATTGTTAAAAATAAGATAGATGTATAAAAATCGACTTTTTTCTAGATAGACCTTATGTTCTAAGATATTACAATATTTAAAGTTTTTTGTCAAAATTTAGTATTATAAGATAATAAAATATTGACAAAATTTGATATAAATGATATTCTTTAAACGTTGAAATACTCCTAAGTGCGTGTATATAAGTGTTTCAATCTTTTGCCTGATTTACAGGTAATTATTTATTTTTGAAACACGTAAAATTTAATTATGATTACAAGCAGTAAAAAAAGCTCCAGTAAGAGCTCATATTCACACGGTCCCAAAAGACCTAATTCTAATTTTAAAAAGAGTTCGAGATCTGAATTTCGTAAAGATAAACCTTCATTTAGAGGTAAACCTTTTAATAATCGAAATAGTAGGAACAAGAAAAAAAATCTGTTTGAAAGAATAGATGTATCTAGGTTTATAAGCAAAGCAACTATTGTAGAGAAGGAAGAAATATATCTTCCAACTCACACGTTTAGTGATTTTGCTATAGATGCTCGACTAAAAACTGCAATTGCAAACAAACAATATATCTATCCAAGTCCTATTCAAGATAAATCCATACCTCATGCACTTGAAGGCAGAGATATTTTAGGTATAGCAAACACTGGCACAGGTAAAACTGCAGCGTTTTTGATACCTATAATAAACAAGATATTAAAAGATCATAAAGAAACTGCAATAATAATTGCCCCAACCCGTGAACTTGCGCTTCAAATAGAGAAAGAATTTGTAGAATTTACAAAAGGAATGAAAATATGGTCGGTATCTTGTGTTGGTGGTGCACCAATATTTGCACAAATAAAAAACCTACGCAGAGGATGTAATGTAGTTATAGGAACACCAGGTAGGTTACTTGACCTTGTTAAGCGTAAAGAAATAGATTTATCAGACACTAAAAGTGTTGTGCTTGATGAAGCAGATAGAATGTTAGATATGGGATTCATAGATGATATTACATTTCTTCTTGAAAAAACTTCCAAAGATAGGCAAGGCTTCTTCTTCTCAGCTACACTTCCAAAGCCTATAGAAAAGCTAATTGAAAAATTTGCGAAAGATCCAGTACGTGTGATGGTAAAGACACGTGATACTTCAAAAAATGTTGAACAAGATATTGTTCGTGTCGCTCGTGGAGTAGAGAAAATAGATGTACTTACAGAATTGCTTCAAAAAAATGATGAATTCAAGAAAGTTGTAATTTTCTCAGAAATGAAACATGCAGTAGAGAAACTTGCAAACGAGCTAATCAAGAGGGGATTTAAAGCCGGTAGTATACATGGAGACAAACGACATAATGATAGGCAAAGAACTCTTAAAAAATTTAAAGACAACGAAATAAATATACTAGTTGCTACAGATGTAGCTGCAAGGGGTTTAGATATTCCAAACGTGACTCATGTCATAAATTATGAAATACCTCAAACATATGACACCTACGTTCACCGTATAGGCCGTACAGGCCGTGCTAGTGCCAAAGGTTTTGCCCTTACTTTTGTTGGTTAATAATCACGATTTGACATGTAATAATATATATGATAAATTGTAGGTCACTAAATTAGTTTCCTTATGCGTTTGAACAACAAGCACAACAGAAAGTCCCCGGATAAAATCCGTGGCAACGGTAGCAAAAGAAAGGGTAAAGGTTTCAAAAACAAAACAAAACCTTACCGTTAAAATTATTAAGCCGGGGGTTCAATCAAACAGGTCAGCGAAGCATTATGCGAGCTGGCCTTGTTTTTATTTTGGTTGACATTTAACCCTTACGAGTATATAAACAAATTAACTAAATCTTTATGTCATGAGGAAGTCAAACACACGCAAAAAAGTACTCCGCTGGATACTTGCGGATTTGCGAATCGCATTCAAAAAAGCAAAAATAAGAAAAAAATTAAATGAAGCTTACCATAAAATGATAAACTCAAGACCAAGAATTTACTGGTAAGACTTCCAAAGGGGGTCAGTGCATATCTGTTTATGATAGATATATACTGGCCCTTTCTTTTGATATAATATAAAAATGAAAAAGTATGAAAAAGAAGTAAGTAAATATCTTAAAGAAAGGAGTTGGGACAAGTTAAGGCCAGGGGATGTTGCCAAATCTATTTCAATAGAATCTGCTGAACTTCTTGAAATATTTCAATGGACTAATCCGACATTGGAAGAAGTAAAAAAAGATAAGGAAAAATTAAAACAGATCCAAAAAGAACTATCGGATGTACTTATTTATTGTTTTAATATGAGTGTACTTTTGAATTTAGATACAGGAAAAATACTATTAGAAAAATTAAATCAAGTAAAAAAGAAATATCCTGCACATTTATTTAAAAACAGAGATAAAAATATAGATGCAGGCTCAGAAGAAATTTATTGGAAAATAAAACAAGCTTATAGAAAAAATAAATAAAAAAACTCCCAGAACAACTTGCGTCGTAATGGGAGGTTAACCAATTTATAGAACCAGTTTTGTTAAACGATTTCGTACAATTTACTAAGATCGTTATACTCTACATTTCCCCGGAAATATTCGGCGATTTTAGTGTCATAAGCCGCCAAAGTTTCAAACGTCCTCAGAAAACCCCGGAAACGCTGTGAGAGCGTTGTGTGGCCATGATGAGCGTTAATCTCACCAATGAGTGAATCGTAAGCTTCAGATGTGTAATCCGGTACTGTCATGACACGGTGGAAGTTTTTTCCAGCAGCTCGTAAAGCTGAAGGTCCGCCTACATCAATATGCCCTCGTGCCACTTCAGCAGTGACATCTGCACTTGATATAACTTTTTCAAACGGGTAGAGATCCACCACCACAAGATCAATTGGCACGGCACTTTCTCTGGCCAAATCAGCCTGGTGAGCTTCTGAAAAAGTTTCAGTGAGATAACCGAGGAAAAACTTATGGTGGAGAGTTTTCACCAACCCTCCATCTGTTTCCGGCATGCCTGTGTATTGTGAAGCTTCAAACAGACGGCCTTTTGATGTTGAGAGGTCCATCTCTTTATCGAGATGGGTATAAGTTCCGCCGCTTGAAAAAATTTTCAAACCAGGACAGATACTGAGCAGTTGCTCAACAAGTTGTCCGAGTTGGCTTTTATCATATACTGATATAAAAGCATGCTTAACAGGTACTAAGTCCTGTATTTTTTTTACGTTTCTGATAGACATACAAAGTGGTTTTATTGTTTTTTGAATTTAAATACTTACTAGTAAATTAGCATTTACTTAATATTTGTCAATTGACACATAAATACCATTCAAGTAAACTAGGATTATACGTATGATAAAAAATATTTCAAATATAATTGCATTTAACCCGGCACCGACTCCTAGATAGCAGTCGGGGTATATTATTTTTATCATATACATTTAAGCGGCCCCGACCAAGAAGGGGTTTTTATTTTGTAAAATCTCCAAAGCTAAATGTTTAAAACATATAAAATGAAAATTATAACTGAAGAAGTATTAACTGAAATAATAAAAAAGCACGGTTTTGAAAACTTTATAAAAGACTTAATGGTAAAGTTGAAGGAAGATTTTTCTAGATGGCAAGAATTCAATAAGATTCCTCGTCCGGCTATGCATGTGCCAGGGGGAGTTTTAGAGCTTATGCCTATATGTGACGATAAATACTACACATTTAAGTACGTCAATTGCCATCCTAAAAATCCTGAATCAAACCTTATGACAGTTGTTGCAACTGGTCAGCTTTCTCGTATAGATACTGGATACCCACTTATGTTTGGGGAAATGACACTAATGACTGCACTTCGTACAGCCGCAACTACTGCAATAGCTACAGATTTAATGGCAAGAAATGATAGTACAGTGCTTGCAATAATAGGCACAGGGGCACAGAGTGAATTCCTAGTTAAAGCTATTGGAATGGTGCGTGATATCAAAGAAGTCAGGTATTTTGATACAGATACTAATGCGATGGATAAATTTGAGAGAAACATGGAAGGAAGTTCGTTTAAACTAATTCGTTGCCAAAGTGGAGAAGAAACAGTGTTGGGCGCTGATATAATAACCACATGTACTGCATGTAAAGCAAATGTAGATGTCTTAAAAAACTCCTGGATAAAAGAAGGGGTTCATATTAATGGAATCGGTGGTGATACGATTGGAAAAACTGAATTGGAATTTGAAATACTATCTAGATGTAAAATAGTGGTTGAATACTTCGATCAATGTGTTATAGAAGGGGAAATACAACGTTTTAAGAAAGAAGAAGCTCGTAGTAAGGTGTACGCTGAATTAAATGAGATAATTAGAGGTGAAAAAGAGGTGAGAATTAATGATGAAGATATAACTCTTTATGACTCAGTTGGTATTGGACTTGAAGATTATTCAGTATTAAGATTTACTTACGAACTAGCTAGTAAATACAATTTAGGAAAAGAATTAAATCTAACTCCAAATATAGCTGACCCTAAAGATTTAATAGGATTATTAAAATAATAATTAAACTTATGATAACAATAGATGATTTTGAAAAAGTTGATATTAGATTAGGTAAAGTAATAAACGTAGAAGATTTCCCAGAAGCCAAAAAACCAGCGTATAAACTCACAATTGATTTTGGGGCTGAAGTTGGAATCAAGAGGTCTAGTGTACAACTTGTTGGAACATATAAAAAAGAGGAATTAATAGGTATGCTTGTTTGCTGTGTGATAAATTTCCCACCAAGGCAAGTAGGCCCTTTTATGTCTGAAGTTCTAACTTTAGGATTCAAAAATACAGAAAGCATGGGATATGTACTTATAACTCCTTCAAAAAATACTGTACAAATAGGGGATAAACTTTGCTAATTTGTTAATAATATATTATTCACACAAAGGTTTGATATAATGTATTTATGAAAGAAGAGTTAAAATTTGGACACCTTAGAAAAGACCTTGAAAGAAATAAGGCAATAGCTACTAAGCACATAGAGGAGGGTGTTACATATGATCAAATTTACGATTCTACTTTACACAACATAGGGAGTAGCTTTTCAAAAGTACTACCAGAAAACTATATCACGCATGTAAATAATAATAATGCGGCTAAAATAGAAGATTTTGGAGAAGCATTTAAAAAATATATAGAAGATACCTTATCAAAAAAAGAAAGTGGTAATAGAACGGCAATAGAATTTGGTGGACCTGGTTCAAAATTATTTTCTGGATTTTCAAATAGTTTTTTTAGCAAAACAGTTGGAGTTTGTCTTGAAGATCTTCGTCCTGTATATAAAAAAATGAGCGATAGTGAACGAGGGCATTCTGTCGTAGTGGCTGATATATTAGAAACAAACGATAAAGAAAAATTTACTGAAATTGAAAATAGTTTAGGAAATAGAAAAGTTGATCTTATTGTGTCTCGATTAATGGGTCCACTAAATAGTGAGAAAAAAATACAAGGAGCCATTATATTAAAAAGAAATCCAGCTGTTCTAGATAGGGTAATTAGAAAATGGTATAGCATGTTAAACGATGGAGGATTACTATTTGCACAATTTGAATATTTTGATGAACACGACCCATATATTGAAAAGAAACGTGAATCAGAACTCAATCAACCTCCGATCATGGAAATTGAAGAAAATGTTAAAAATTGGGTAAATGAAATAAATAAAAAATTTTCAGACAAAATAGAAATTCAACTTGGAAGAGGTATTATTAGATTACTTAAAAAACCTGGGGCACCAGAAGAACTACCAAAAATAACTGAACTATTTAAAGTCAAATAAAAAAACCGATGCTTTGGAAAGCAGAGCGGTTAAAAAATTATTTAATATTTTCGGTTTAAATTTAGAAAATTAGTCTATCACCAACTGATATCAGGCCAATTCCTTCATGATTAAAATTTCTCGCAAACACAACTCCTTCTTTAGTCCTACGATACTTTGAAAGAGTAAGTAGAGGTTCTTTTCCTTGTTCAGCTGTTATCTGATTTGTGGTGGTGATAGGACACCTCACACAGAGGTTCATGCCAATAAATTTAACTCCACCTATACTGAAGTCTGGCATTGTATCCTCAAAATATGGATCACAACCGGTGATAACAATGTTTGGCCGAAACCTATTCATTGGCAATTTCTCTTCAAGCCGGCTATTCAAATCAGCGAGAGAGGAATCAGACACAATCAGAAAAGGGTAAGCATCTGCAAAGCCTAAGTTGGCACTGCCAGCTCTGGCTATGCGATTTGCATCATTTGGAATTCTTACTAATCTGTATTTACCAGGTACTTCTCTGGAAAGGTATTCTGTAGCCCATAGAGCTGCTTGATTACCTTGATCAATTCCTTCTGTAAAAGAATCCCACACTCTAACCGTATGTATTATCACACCCCCATCATCAAGAGGTAATACTAATTCCGGCATATCTGGGGCAGTTAAAATTAGACTTTCAGATGTAATTTTTGTACCTATTTTGCACATTATTTTCACACCTTTGGTTCCAACTTTTTTATCGCCCCTTTGAGCGATGAAAGATCCTTCTTCATTTATAAACATCCAGTTGCGATCGTATTTTAAGCCCATACGACCAACCATTGCTGTGTCCATTGATATACCTGCACATGATTTCACAGGATAGAAGTTAATCTCAGATATTCTTATATTTTCCATGATAAGTATTTATTTGGTGAATTAATTTAAAGTGTCATTTAATTTCATACTATAATTTACTCAGTATTTGTCAATTTATATATTTAAAATTTGACAAAAAATATATTTTATTATATTGTAATTTAAAATCTGATATTTGATATTTAGTTTTATGGTTCTTAAAGTAGATTATTTAGTCTGTTTTAAGAACTATAAAACTTAAACTACAAAAATCTGATTATGAAAAAAGATGTAAAAAACTTCCTGCTGGGAATAAACAATCAATTATCACAACTTGATCTGTCAAAACCACTGACACCTGCACAGGCGAAAGAAGAAGCCATGAGAATTGTTTCGACAATTCCAAACATGGTGAAAAATTATTTTTTAATGAGGGAACAGATCCAGGTTTCTCCATTTGAAATAACAGTTTATTCCTTATATCAAAAGGAACTGGCAATGAAGGAACCTTTCGGTGGAGAACCTAAAAATCATTACAAAACCTTTAAAAAGGGTACTGTAGGATATTATCTCTGCCAGTACCTCTATGTCCTGGGATTTTATTTCCGGGTATGGTGCGGCAAAATCGATATTTTAATGACATTACTTGGTGGAAGCACCGAGGAAACATTAAACTTTCTTCAACCAATAACCGAAGTAAATATCATTGATTAAACCATATAAACCAAGCTGTTATGAAATATGTAAATTGGACACTTTGGGTATCATCTGCCACAATAATACTTATTTTCATTCACCAATTACTGACCAAAAACGGAACAAAAAGGCACCGTACAATGGGCTACATTGGAATGGCAGTGGGTGTAATAATATTTATTGTTGTATCAATCAGAGGATTCGCAAACAAAGAAACATTTAACCTGGCTTACGCAGTACATCTGCTTTCGGGTTTTCCTTTCTTTTATTTAATATTCCGTACAGGCTACCTTGGACATAAGGCCAAATATGACTCCAGGTACGCAAAGCGGCATCGCCGGGTAGCAAAAATTACTGCTATATTACTGGCAATAACACTATTAGTGGGAACAGTGGCAACACTATCCCACAAAAAAAAGAGTGTAAAAACAGATCAGAACCCCTCTGCTATGCATTGGGGTCTTTTTTATTTTACTTAATCTAAATTTGCTAGAATAAAGCAATGAGAGATAACGTCACTCAAAATTTATTCCTTCACGCCGATGGAGATTCATTCTTCGTCGCTTGTGAATTAGTTGTAAACCCACAATATAAGGGTTTACCTGTAGTTGTTGGAGAAGACAGGGGAATAGCTGTAGCTATGAGTTACGAAGCAAAGAAACTCGGTGTAACTCGCGGTATGCCAGTATTTAAGATAAAGAAACAATTCCCACAAGTTATTATACTTCCGCATCATTTTGACCTATACAGAGAAATTTCAAGTAGTGTTTATGATATTCTTTCGTCCTACTTAGTTGAAGTTGAGCAATACAGTATCGACGAATGTTTTGCACTGGTAAAGCCTTCTGATATCACACACGCAGGTGGAGCTAATAAACTATTGAAGGATATTAAAAATGAGATTGAAAAGAAACTCGGAGTAACATTCTCTCTAGGACTTGCACGCACAAAAGCTTTGGCTAAAACTGCTTCGAAATTAGAGAAACCAAATGGCATTGTATTACTTATGAATAATAATGACGAAGAGCAGGCTTTAAAAAAGACAGCTATTGAAGATGTTTGGGGTATTGGAAGACGTACCGTACCAAGATTACTTTCAATGGGAATAAAAACTGCATATGATTTTGTGCATTACCCAAGTAGTACTATAGAGAAAAACTTTTTCGAACCATTAGTTTTACTACAACAAGAACTTGCAGGTATATCACACTATGACATTGATTCGAATCCCGATCCGAGAGATCAGAAATCTATTCAATCAACTGCAACATTTAAACCATCGTCTTCTGATCCAAAGATAATATTTGCGGAACTTTCAGAAAATGTAGAGCACGCATGTGAACATGCTAGAGAACTTGATCTAATGACAAACTCTGTTTCTTTATTTATTAAAAATACTGAGTTTATACATAGGACAGGAGATACACATCTATCAGTTTATACATGCGATCCAAGTATAATACTAAACGCAATCGAACCTGTGTTTTACAAAATATTACGAAAAGGGGAAATGATTCGCTCAACTGGAATAACATTACAAAATTTACGTCGTAGTGAAGACGTACCTCAAGATTTATTTGGTGCACAAAAGAAATCAGAAGCAAAAGATGTAATTGAAAGAGTAGGGGATTTAATAAGAAAAAAATTTGGCCATAACGCACTTAAACGCGCATCCTCACTAAAGGGACAAGGGAGAAAAAGAGGGAATTCTTTTCCTGGGACAAGATAATAATTTGCCAAATGGCTTCCTTTTAAAAAAAATAATTCTATGACATAATAGTTTTATGGAAGGAAATCCGTACGGTTTAGCAGTAAAAAAGAACCAAATCCCTAAAAAAGAAGAACTTCAGTTGCAACTTAAAGAAATTTTGTCCAAAAAGAAGTTTTTTGATATCCTTAACTCTCAAACTTCAGAACTTACAGAAGCAGATTACGAAAAAGTTAAAAATATAAATGAATGGAGAAAAAAATCCAAAAATTCACCTGCAAGGGATTTTTATCGCCTTTTTGAAGAATTCACTTCGCTTAAATCTGAAAATTTATCGACAGCCAACGAAAAGCTCCTAACAAGCGAGCTTTCAAATTATTTATCAATAGGTGCAAGAAAACTTTCTCCTCGTAGTTATGACCTTTATCAAGCTATATTGGCCTCATTTGAAAATAAAGATTATAAACCTCACTTTGATATAACTTCAGAAAAAATTAAAGAGCTGGCAGAATCAGGAGATATAAAATATCTAGTTAGTCCTAATGTAGAACTAAAAACTAAATTAGCATATCTTTCTAAGCGCTTTGATGATTACGTAGCAGGAGTACGTGCTATCGACGAATATGAACGAGAAAAAAGGAGAGAAGAAGCAAATTTGAAAGGAGAAGAAAAAGAGACATCTAAAGATCAAGATGAGGATCAGACACCTCCACCTTCAAGAGATGATTCGAAGCCATCTATGGATGAAATGAATAGACCTGAAGAAGGTGAGAAAGTTTTGCCTATATGGACAATAAAACCCCCGTATGGAGGATATTTCAGAGAACAATCATTTGATACATGGGACTCTCAAAATAAGATCTGGAAACAGAGCGAATACATATATGAAGATCTTCCTCTCGAAGGTTTTACTTACCCAGAAGAAAATAGTCTGCAAATGGATGTTAACTTACAGGAGGGTGTATGGGTAAGAATTCCAAGTCCTTCTAACTACAAATTAGCTGGTTTAATGAATATAAGTCGTTTTGATATTGAATGCAGGAAAGACCAAAATGGGGACTGTCTTGTTTTACTTAAAACATCAGGCAACAAATCATCTCGTCCAAAAAGTCTAAAGAGGTTGTCTTTTGTTTTTAGGAAAGGTAAACAAAAATCTGAAGAGTCATCTGGGGTTACTAAGGGTGGTAATGAACAATTCACTGATTCAACAGAAAAAATAATAAAAGAAATTCAATCAACTTATACTAATAATCGTGATCGTGCTTTTGCATTTGCACGCCACACATTATCCCATTTACGCTACTCTAATGACAGCTCATTCAACGAAAAATATAATTCTGAAGAAAAAGGTTACAGTTTTGCTATTGACACACATAGAGAAGCAGATTGTGATGTTGGAAATACTTATTTTGCTACTCTTTGTATGAGACTTGATATACCAGTACGACACGTAGTCGGTCACATGGTTAAGGGTAAAAATGAAGATGGAGTAAGTATGATAACTTCTGGTACAGGTCATGGGTGGAGTGAAATTTGGGATGATGAAAAAAACGAATGGCTTAGAATTGATGCAACTCCTCCCGGTGATCCACTTCTTGAAGAAGAAAATAATGATAGTGAAGAAGAGAACGAATCAATTCCAGGGGACTATGGAGACCAAGAAGCTGTAGGACCAACTGATGAAGAATTAGCAGAAATCGAAGAATTGTTGGCAAAAAAATTTAACGAATTTTCTTTTACACCTACTGAACGTAAATTAGCAGAAGAAACAGGAATTGAACTTTCAGAAGCAAGAGAAATAATAAGTGAAATAGAATTAGCAGAGGATACAAGACTTAAAGATGGTAGACGAGTTACAGATGCACTCGGTCAGCTTTTCGATATGATTGTTGATTCTCGTAAACATTTCAAATCTGAATATGAAGGTCCGCTTCGCAAACGAGAGGGTGGTGAACATATAAGCGATGTTGTCTCTCATTATATTGGTATGGTTTCGGATGAAAATGATCCTTTATCTCGAGAAAGGGGAGGACCTAATCTGAATATATTATATAAGCCTTATTTTACCTAATCTAGTGTCGTAAAAGA
>CAZCNB010000002.1:0-41300 GCA_964500465.1 uncultured Candidatus Saccharibacteria bacterium
CTCAACTTCCTTTATAGTTCCGACTCTCATATCCATCTTCTTAAATTCTTCGTATGTTACGTATTCCATATTTTTATTATACCACCTCTTGCTGATAACACTCTCGGCAGTAAACAATAGGATGTAAGTCTTTAGTAAAGACTGTTTTGAATGACTTACTACATGGTGAACTATCATGCAGATGGAGTCCTGTATTTAAGTAAATGTTACTATTATCGGATTTTCCAGAACATGCACAATTATTAGTTAACAATGTATAACCCCCTCTATCAAGCAACCGTTCGTGATGCCTACACGAAGGACATAAAGTTGGTAATGGAATACCAATTTCTCGATAAGTTATAATTTCGTTTTCATTCATTCGAAAAGCTTTTGGGCATTGGTGCTGGCAGTTTCCTTGGTGAGAGCACGCAAAAATCTCCTGAGCAAGTGAAACATCTATAGACAAAGTGGGGTAAGAATCTTTTGTAAAAGTGGGTTTATAATCAATTAACTCTTTATCGATCCATCTGTATCCTTCTTCAAGTGCTTGTTCTTTAGATAGTGGGAAATATTGAGATATTATAGATTCATTATAAGCAAATAGTGAAATTTGTTCAGGAAAAAACTCACCATAAGAGTATTTTCTTTGTCTATTATCAATAAACGGCATATCGTTCATATGTTTAATAATTTTTATAACTAGTGCTTCATACTCTTCTTTTGTATATTGCTTATTAAGTATCATATATGAAGATCCCTTTATACCTACGCAACCAAAAAGATTTTGAGATGAGAAACAAATACTACAGTACGTACAGAAACTATCTCCATTCCAAGAGGCATCGCAGAATTTCATATTTGAAGATCCAGCTATTCCTTGTGACTCATATACAAATTCACTTGGGTCAGCAGCAAGATTATTTGCATCCATAGAATTTTTTATGTTAATTGCATTAACATATATGTATTTGCTATCTTCAGCATGTTTTACAGAAAAACAATGTGATAAAGATTTAGTTTCTTCTAGGTCATTACCTAGGGAGTCTACACACTTTTTTTGATAAGATTCAGGAGTAGGATAATTCTTACGTAGGTTGTTAAATATAGTTCTTACTTCTTCAAAAGATTGATTGGTCAAAAAAAGTTGTTCTTTTAACTTAAAATATTCTTCTTTTGAATATTGTTTATTAAAAATTTGATATGAAGCATTTCTCAAATTAACACAACCTATACAATTAGTACAATTATGTAAGTCGTAGCCTAAAATACATTCACTTGAATCAAAGGCGTATGTAAGATAGGCGCAATTATATAGACGCTCACAGTAATTGGAACCTATCGTTCTGGTGCTATTACCGACATGGAGACAGTCAAAAGATTGCTTCATTTTATTAGAATATTGTAAATTTCCAGAGTCTTCATTGTAGTGAGAAGCAAAAGAATAATAAAGATTTTTATTTCCTATAGAGTAATTGCAGTATTGAGAATCTGTATTGTTCGTTTCGACCAAAGCAATCCTTGGTACAGAGATTAGTAGTTCGTTGAACTGCTCAAAAAATGGTTTAGAGAAATCATAATCTTTTCCAAAAGATTTTGGATCCCATTTATCACTCCACCAACATTTAGCACAAAATACTTTATATGGAGAAGAAGGATGATAAGCTGCAAGTATTGATTCTTTACACATATCACATGGACGCTTATAGAGTGTGCGCTCGTTGCGCCAGATTAATCTTCTCTTTAAACGACAAAGTGAGCAAAATGTTGGTGCTGGGACTTTTATTTTCTCGTAAAAAGAAAAATCGTCCGGTTCAATGGTAAAGTCTTTTTTGCAATTTTGACAATTTTTTGTTTGGGGATTCATATTAATTTTTATTTTGTTTTATAAAATCAAAAAACACCACTAAAATATATATTGTTTGTAAAATAGTAAATATTACATCTCTTAGATAGATACTATATATTAATAAACCCACTCCGCCGAAAAAACTCAAAACATCACGATTCTTGCGATTTTTTACAATCATTCCTAAACAAATCAGTACTAAACCAACAATTCCAATTAATTTAAAAGTGTTCATGTTTATTTCTGATTCTTTTTATCTAAATATCTTTGTAGTATTAAAGCAGCTGCAGATGCATCAACTGCAGATTGTTTTTCTTTTACAACTTTTCTCGCGTTGTTTTGCTCCTTCCCCTCTCGTCCGCGTGCTTCGACTGTAGTCATAAACTCTTTTTGTAAATATATAGGTAGGTCGAGTTCTACTTCGAGATTTTTTATAAACTCCTCAATACTTCCCATGATTTTGTTTGGGGCACCAGATAGATCGTGTGATTCGCCTATTACTATTGCCGAAATTTCCTCTTCACCGCATATATTGTGAATTGCATCAACTAGGGACATATCATTCTTCAGTATTTTGTATGGGAAGGCTAATTTTCCATCTTCATCAGAAATAGCCACGCCAACCCTTTTTGAACCATAATCAATACCTAAGTGTCTCATACATAAAGACTACCATAATTGGTTAAAACTTGAAAAAATAAGAAAAATAAAGTAGTGTAGTAAACGGAGGCGTGCCTGAGTGGTTGAAAGGAACAGTCTTGAAAACTGTCATCGGGGAAACTCGATCGTGAGTTCGAATCTCACCGCCTCCGCCAAAATTTAGATCGTATGGAGGACATAGCTAATACAATAAAAAACTTGGAATTTTCTCTTCTTAAACCAGAAGTAAGATCTTCAAGAGAAGCATTAGATAAATTAATAGCTTATGATTTTGTTGAACTTGGTACTTCTGGTAATAAATACACAAAGGTAGATATACTTGAAAGATTACCTAGTAATTTAGATAAGGTTGAATATATAGTAAAAGATTTTGTTGTTGAAATACAATCAGAAAACCTAGCAATAGCAAAATATAAAACTGAAAGAATAATAAATGATGGAACTGTAGTGGTTTCAAAAAGAAATTCTCACTGGAGAAAAAATGATTCGGGTTGGCAAATGTTCTTACATGAAGCCACTAAAATTGATTAGATTTTTTGTTTATTACTTATAAAAAGCTTCTTCGAGGGTTTTAATATCAAACTTTTTCATTTTCATAAAAGCTTCAGTTACGCGAGTAATTTGTTCTTTGGTACCAGTAGTCATCATGCGAGTCATAACAGTAGGAACTACTTGCCACGGAAAACCAAATTTATCATTGAGCCACCCGCACTGAATTTCTTTTCCTCCCTCTGTAAGCTTATCCCAATAGTAATCAATCTCCTCTTGTGTTTCGCAATTAATCACAAAAGAAATTGCTTGGTGAAAATTGAGTGGACTTTTTTTACCACTATCCATAAGTGCAATATTAAAATTCTCAACCATAATCCCAGCGTGTTTTACTTTTGCATTTTCATCATCTACAGGTTCGCTTCCGTCGTATTTTTGCATATACCCAATATTTGAATTGTGAAATATAGATGTATAGAAATTTACTGCTTCCTCAGCTCGACCACAACTATCTCCTGCAAACATAAGAGTTGGTATAACTTTTTGTGGAGCTTTCATATTCGATGAAAACATTATTTGCCAAGATACTCCATACTTATCAGCTACCCAACCATATTTTTCAGCAAACGGATATGATCCGAGTTCCATCAATACTTTTCCTGTTTCTGACAATTTACTCCACAAGCTATCGAGTTCCTCTAATGAATCGCAAGAAACAATAAAAGAAACCGTCGGATTAAACTTAAGATATGGTCCGGCGGTCATTAGACTAAAATCTAGATCATAAATCTCGAGAGTTGCCATCTCTACAGCTCCTGAAGGAGTGCCATCCAATCCGCTAGTACTCTTTATTTTTGAACCTGGAAATACTGATATGTAGAAGTCAGTAATTTCTTTCATATCTTTCTCAAACCATAAAAATGGTGTTATTTTTGACATATACTAGTTAGTTTTTAACATCTCTTTTTGTAATTTAGAATTCGGCCACATTAGATGAAAGAATTTCGTTTTGCCATGTCCGTAGAATATAAATAAAACTGCTGCAGAATAAACCTGTAGATCTTCTACTTCCCATTTGCCAAATTGTGTAAGCATAGTTATTACAGAGCAAGCAAAAAATATAGCTATTAAAACAGTTGTAACCCGGGTTATATAACCAAAAATAAACAGGATCCCAAATATCATTTCTGCAAACCCAGTACTTAATACAAACAATTTATCAGTAAACCATGGGAATAGTGGTTGCATGAAATTCCAGTGATGGACAGAAAGAAAATCTAGACTAAGCTCTGGATACATGAGCTTCTCAGTAAAAGCTAAAGTTATGAGTGATACACCAGTACCGATTCTTACTATTTCCACTGCATGCTTTTTCCAGCTTGCGAAAGTAGAAGTGTCTCTTGAATTTACGATGAAAAAATAAAGTGCTAGAGACACCAATAGTGCATTTTCTAACAATGCAACAAATCCTTGTTTCCAAAATAATCCAATACAGAACGCTAGTAATAATATTGAAGCAATTCTTGGTTTTATATTTAAAATGTACATTATACCAACAAGAGCTTGTAGTATTTGTAATATACTAGTGGTAGTGTTTTCAACTGGCATATTAGGAACCAATATTATATTCCATATAAAACTTACAGTTACTAGGAATATACCTAGAACTGCTTGAGAAACACGATTTATAGATTTTTCATTATTAAGCCCAAAAGAAAGTAACCATTTAGGGCTTTTAGCATATTTATCAATTAGGCTAAATATAAATACAACTACTAGTATTATCGCACTCCAAGTCAAAACTTCTTTACTTCCCCATGAGTAGAAGGGAGTCATTCCATGGGAATTTGCAATGACTTCATCAGAATCTACAAACCACTTAACATGAGCAAAGACCAAACTGGGAGCTAATAAAACCAACAAAAACAAATAGTATATTTTCTTCATATTTATATTTTAATACTTTTAATACTAAAGCGAAAGTAACTATTTAGGGCATAAAATTATATTTTGTTAGAATGTAAATATGAAGAAGAAAATCATAGTAAACAATAGTACCCAAAAAAACTACATATATTACTTAACCGAACCAATGGGTAAAAATTTTAGTAAAGATTTTAAACCTGATCTAACGCCGAAACAAATGCTTTCCCTTGGAATATTCGATGGACTTTATGTAGACAATACTTATATAAAGGAATTTCCAAAAGATTGGTTCAAAAAAGCAAAACTTGCAAAACAAGGACCAGAAGAAAAATTAAATTATTTCAAAATCCATGCTAGCCAACCACTTAGTGTTTGGCAAAAAAAAGGGTGGATACACAAAGATGATCCTAGGGGGTGGTTCGAATGGTATTGTAGATATTATATGGGCAGAAGAGGAGAAGATGATAACAGACAAATAAAAAGATGGCGTGCAATATCAAGGCATGTGGGACAGATTAGAAAAAACTGCAGGGCTGGGGATATTTTTTGTAGATCTCGCCAAAGACAGGCACTTCTTCATTGGGCTTATGACTCAAGAAAAATGTAATTTTTGGACCAAATCACAAAAAAGGTATAATTAGCGTTATATATGAGAGAAGTAGATGAAAACCAAGAAAACTTAAAAAGCCTTATATTGCAAGCCAAAGAAGGTAGTGGTGAGGCTTTTGAAGAGGTTTATAGAAATTACTATACCCCTTTATTTAGGTACATTTTAACTAGAATAAAAGATAGGGCGGAAGCTGAGGATATGACCCAGATTGTTTTTATGAAGATATGGAATCATATTCCCTCATGGAATACAGAGCATACCTCGCCACTTGCTTTCTTCTTCACAGTAGCTAGAAATACTCTGATAGATCATTTTAGAAAGAATAAGAAAGAAGTAGTTTCAGATGAGATTGTCTACAATTTATCTTTAAGTAAGGATTCTGGAGAAGATATCACAAAAGATCGCGAGATTAAGGAAGAAATAAGAAATGCAATTTTGAAACTTTCTCCAGATCAACAAGAGATAATAATTCTATACTATATGAATGACATGACTTACAGAGAGATATCGCAAATGATAAACAAACAAGAAGATGCAATAAGACAACTGCATAGTAGAGCAGTAAAAAAATTGCGTGAGATATATAAAAAGTAATATGAATCAACAAGAATTAGAAAACAATATAAAATTAGCATTAAAAGGTAGCGAAGCTCCTAGTCGTGCCTCTTTAATGTATATATTGAGAAAGATAGAAAACAATGTCACAGAAGATCAAAATGTACGTTATAATAAAAAGACGGTAACGTCGAACATTATAAATGATAAATTAGTTGAGATCTTTAATATTTGGAAATCTAGAAAATTAGTGTTAATACCTAGTCTGATTGTGCTTTTAGTTGTTGGAGTATTTTCTCTATCACCACAAAATATAGTAAGAAAAAATTTGAGTCTTGCGGAATTAGTGGAACAAGATGCTCTACTCTCTGAAGAAAATATTGACTATGATGAACAAATAATACTAACTTCACTTGATGAACCATCTATTGATGATTTAAACTCAATTCAAAATGAAATTTAATTTTAAGAAATTAGTAGCAAGTACACTAGTAGCATTCAGTTTCTTGCCCGTATTTGCTTTCGCAGAAGAAGGTGGTAAATCTTCAATAGCACCAGGTAAAAAAGAAGGCGACTTCTGTTTAAGAATATCTTCTGTTCAAGCAAAGTATGCCGACCAGGTAAAGAAAACTGAAGAAAAAAAATTCAAAAACGAATCTGATCGTTCAGAAAAACTTCATGGTAAAGAGAGTGATGCAGACGCAAAAAGAGCTGCAAATAGAATAGAGATTGATAGTAAGAGAATGAAGAACTGGGACAAGATGGCAGGTAAAGCAAAGACTGATGCTCAAAAACAAGCTATAGAAGCTTATAAGACCGCTATACAAAACGCTGTTACAGTAAGACGAACAGCTGTAGATGCAGCTATAAAGGCTTACAGGGATGGGTTAGCAGGAGTTATGACAACACACTCTGGTGCAATTGATACTGCAATAGCTGCATTTAAATCTTCTGTAGATGCTGCACTCTCAAAAGCACAAGCTGACTGTAATAATAAAGTGGACAGCAAAACAGTAAAAGAAGCTTTCAACAAATCAGTAAGTGATGCAAAAAAAGTCCTACAAGATGCTAGGAAAAGTGCAGAAATGAGTTCAGGATTGGCTGCTTTAAAGAAAACACGCGATGAAGCAATCAAGTCTGCAGAAACTATATTTAAACAAGCTACAGAAAAAGCTCGTGCAGATTTAATGCTTGCTTTAAAAGCTTAGATAAAATTAAGTAATAAAAAAGACTACTAAAATAAGTAGTCTTTTTTATTTATGATTGGTATAATAATTCCTATGGATGAAATAGTACTAGAGAGTATTGAATGGCAGGCACCTGAATATAACCACAAAAAAAAGACTCCTGACTTCCTTTGGACAATAGGGCTAATTGCTTTTGCAGTAGCTGTTGTTTCTCTATGGTTCGGAAATATAGTATTTGCTATTTTTGTAATTTTAGCTGGAGCGAGCCTAATAATGTTTACTGTTAGAGAACCAGGTCAAATGGATTTTTCAATAAAGACAGAGGGCTTAGGCGTAGGTAAAGAAAAATACGAGTGGAAAAATATAAAAGGTTTCAATATTATAAAAGGCGAAATATATGGAAAACTTTTAATTGAAACTTCAAAATACTTTTTGCCAGTTTATGCTATACCATTCCCTATTTCTATGGAGGAACAAATAAAAAATGAACTTTCCAAGGTTATACAAAAAATTGAAATAAAAGAATCTGCCTCAATGGCTTTTGCAGAAAAAATAGGATTTTAAATTCAAAATACGATAGTGCCTAAAAGACTGAAGTATTTCAGTTTTTTAGTAATGTGATCCCGGTAGGAATCGAACCTACATCACAACTTCCGCAAAGTTGCGTCCTATCCATTGAACGACGGGACCATGACACGAACACAATCTACACTATAAAACACTTGTCTGCAAGCAGTATTTATTTTCCTTCTGCCCAATTTTTGAGTTCTTTATAATCAACTTCTCCACAAACGGTTTTACCAGTTATTTGATTTAAGAAAAAAGGTACTCCTCCACAAGGCTCTTCTTCGCAGTCAAGTTTCTCCATTAATTTATTGTTTTCTTCATTATGCCAAATTTCGAGTTTCTTTATAATTATTCCCTCTTTTACTAGTTTATTTACAAGCTTCTCCATACGAAGGCAGTGTGGACATTCAAGTCCGTAGAAAAATATGAGTTCTTTTTTTTCTTCATTCATAAACTCATTATACTCACGGATTGATAAATAACAAAACCCTCCGATTGTTTCGGAGGGTTTTGTTATTTTGTGATTTTTGAAAGTCGAGCTTTTTTACGAGATGCGTTATTTTTCTTGAAAACTCCCTTTTTAGCTGCTTTGTCTATAGCACTGTATGCTTTTGGAAGAAGTTTTTTTGCTTCGTCTTTTTTCTTTTCTTTTACGAGTTTCTCAATGTTTTTTATAGCTTCTTTAACATTTTTCTTGTTGCGATCATTCGCTGCTTTTTTAACCAGTGATCCTCGTAATGCTTTTTTTGCTGATTTTGTAATTGGCATAGTATTTGTATTAATTATTTGTATTCGCTTCACCGAGACACGGGGAAATGTGAATACATGAATACTATCAGAAAACCCCTTAAATGTAAACGTCTTACTAAATATAAAGAATAGAAGTATAATAGAAGCATGATATCTCATATAAAAGGTACAATTATACATAAAACTGAAAAATTCGTGGTTGTAGATGTAAACGGTGTTGGATACAAAATATTCATAACCACAGATACAAATAGCGATTTTGAACCTGATTTTGAAGTATCTCTTTGGATATATACAGCTGTTAGAGAAAATTCAATAGATTTATATGGATTTCCTACTATCGAAGGCATGTCATTTTTTGAATTATTGCTAGACGTTTCTGGTATTGGACCAAAATCAGCTCTAGGAATACTAAGTGTTGCAACTATAGAAACTTTAAAAAAAGCTATAGCAACTGGCGATACTAGTTATCTTAATAAGGTTTCTGGTATAGGTAAAAAAACTGCAGAAAAAATAGTGATTGAACTTCGTGATAAACTACATGCACATAAAGGTGAGGGCGAATCTTCTAACTTACTTCGTGGAGAAAGTGATGTAGTTGAGGCTCTTAAAACTCTCGGCTATTCACAAAACGAGGCGAGGGATGCCTTAAAAAAAGTTCCTAATAATATAGAAGGAACAAACGCTCGTATTAAAGAAGCTTTGAAAATACTAGGAAGTAATTAATATGCCAGAATTACCTGAAGTGGAAAATCTACGCCTAGGATTAGAAAAATATATCCTTGAGCAAAAAGTAATCAATATTGAGGTAAAAAAGCCAAAGTTAGTTTCGGGGAATGGCACTAAACGTACTGCATCAAAAAAGAAGGTAGAGGATTTTATAAGTGGTATAAAAGGAGAAAGTTTTATTGCAATAGAAAGGAGGGCTAAAAATTTAATTTTTAGAATGAGCCATGGAAAAATTATCTTGGTTCATTTAAAAATGACAGGGCAGTTTGTTTATAAAGAAAACTCAGGAAGAAAAAGTGTAACAGGTGGACATCCTATAGAGATATCTGAAAAAACTTTACCTAATAAACATTCACATATAATATTCAAACTAAAAAATGGATTTTTATACTACAACGACACAAGAATGTTTGGGTATGTATTATATTACCCAAGTATAGAAGTTTTTGAAAAAACAAATCATTTAAAAAAATTGGGCAAAGAACCTTTAGATAAATATTTTACGGTGGATTATTTTTTTGAATCGTTGAAATCCAAAAGGACCAAAATAAAAACTGTGTTGATGAACCAAGACATAGTTACAGGGGTAGGAAACATTTACGCAGATGAAAGTTTGTTTGAATCAAAAATAGATCCAAGGCGTCTGGCTTGTAGTTTAAGCAGGATGGAAGTTAAAAAATTACATGATGCAATTGTAAGAATTATGAAGAGAGCCATAAAAGCTGGAGGTTCATCTGTTGCAACTTATCGACTCATAGATGAGTCCAGGGGGAATTATGCACGAGAACATAAGGTTTACGGCAAGGAAGGCGAGAATTGTGTAAATTGTAAAAAACCATTAGAAAAAATTGTGATAAATAGTAGAACTACAATTTTTTGTCCAAGGTGTCAGAAGTAATTTATATTTTTAAAATTTGAAATAAAGCGATTCCTGTTGCGACTGAAACATTTAGAGATTCTTTTTTACCCAGCATTGGAATATACGCTACTTCATCACATTCATCTAGGATCTTTTTATCAAGTCCTTCTACTTCCGGTCCAACTATAAAACAAACTTTTTGGGATGTTTTTACTTTCTTATAATCAACTGCTTCTTTTGACTGCTCGATGGCTATAATTTTAAAACCTTCTTTTTTTAGTTTTCTAATTAGTGGAACCGTGGTTTTTTGATATTCCCAAGGAATCCAAGTTTCTGCACCAAGAGCACTTTTTGCAATATCTTTCTGTACTCTACCAAACTTATCAGTAGGTCTAGGGCTGTACCCAGTAAGATATATTTTAGATACCCGAGCAGCATCTGCTGTACGAAATATTGCCCCAATATTTATAGCCGACCTTATGTTAGGTAGGATTAAAATTGAAATTCTAGATAGTTTCATTGTCCTCTCGGTAGGAATCGAACCTACGACCATCTCCTTAAAAGGGAGCTGCTCTACCAACTGAGCTACGAGAGGATTACCCAAAAATACCATATATTGGTTATAAAATCAATAAAAAGTCTTTATTTAGATGAGTTATCCACAACAATGTTGTATAAAAAGATTTTTAAAGGTATAATGTAAGCAAGTTTGAAATTAGTGTAACTCTCCAATCTACACCCAAAGATTTATGGGTTAAACATAGGGAAAAAGTTATACAAAATATGTAATTGCGTTAATAATTAGTGGACGCAGATGTTCTTTATCTAAAGGCTAAAGCCCTAGGAGTTAGTTCTCGAAATATGATTCGAGGTTTGACTCCTAGGGCTTTTTTATTTACTTAGTGACGATAAGATAAACTGTTCAAGACCAATCCTCATATCTAATTCCCCTCTATGAGCTAAATGGTATATTGAAACAATTTCACTTGATTGATTTTTTAATTCATTTATTGAAAAATTTTTATTGCCAGTTAGTATCATCGATTTTATTTTCCAAAAGAGAATTCCGGCAATAGCTTCTGGGTCTGTATTTTCTAAAGCTTCTATATATAATGTCCAAGTGGATATTTTATCTCTTCTGCTAAAACTATCTGCTATTGAGAAAGTATTTACTTTTGGCAATAATTTCTGAATTTTTTCTTCAAATATTTCTATATCTGCGTATTTTGCATATTTCTTTTGTTCCAGTGAGGTGAGTTTATCTTCTAAAAAAATAAATATGTTCCGAGAGTTTTTTATTATTTGTAGGTTTTCTTTACTTAATGATATTTTTTGTTCATATAAAATATTATCAAAAATAAAAACAGGAAACTCTCCAAAAAGGCTTGTGCTTTCAGCTTGATTCAATATTAAATCTTCTGATATTTCTTTACTTGGTACTTTTATAAATTCTTGCTCTCCTACAATCTTTCTGGTTCTTTCGTTTTTTTTCTTTATGTCGTTACCTACAAATATATAAATCATATCCAAGTACAGACTTTCTTTTTATAATTACAATAATCTTCTCCGTATCTTTTTTCGAGTAGTGCTTCTTCTTTTTTTATAAAAATAATTTTTGTTATAAAAAAAGCAATTAAAATAAAAATGACTGAGAAAACTGAATTAATAGCAAGTCCGAGACCTAAAGCTGTTGCAGTTAGTCCTATGTGGGTTGGGTTGCGGCTATATTTATAAGGACCTCTTGCAAAATCACGTATAATTTTACCACCTTCAAGCTCTTCTTTTTTTGTGCAATTTGTTGTCTTTTGAGCCCAGTATATAAGAAGTGATCCTAAAACTATTAGAATAAATCCAATATACTGATATAGATAACTACCAAAAAAACTTGTTGGTATTAAAATATCGAAAATTATCCCAAGAATCACAGCAAGAAGAAAAACTGTATAGGAATGGGATAAAACAAGATGAACAACTCCATCCCTAAGATTTAGATTGTCTGGATTTTCTATTTTTAAATCTTCACTCATATTATTAATCCTACCACCTGTATAGCCTTTATGCCACTATTTCAAATCACCCCAAGATTTACCAAAACCATGAGAAACTTCAAGAGGAACAGGCTCTAGGTTAGCTAAAAACTCAGTAGGTATAGCATTTTTCATGGCTTTTTCAATTATTGTAGCTGCTTGGTCCAATTTTTCCTCTTTTATTTCGTAAACCAACTCATCGTGAACTTGTAACAATAATCTAACATCTCTAAGAATCCCAGCGCTAGCAAGTTCATCATGTGCCTTCTTCATACCTATTTTTATAACATCTGCTGTTGCAGTACCTTGTATAGGTGCATTTATAGCCATACGTTCAGCCATTGCTTTTATAAATGGTATTGGTGATCTAATACCAGGGAAATATCTTTTTCGACCAAAAAGTGTTTCTGTATAACCGTGTTCTTTTGCAAATTTTTTAATTCCTTCCAAGTATTCAACTATGCTTGGGAACTGTGCAAAATAATTGTCATAAAAAATCTGTGCCTCCTTTCTATCTGTACCAATATTCTGGCGAAGAGCATTTACCCCCATTCCATAGAGCATTCCAAAGTTTATTATTTTCGCTCTTCTTCGCATATCGTGGGTTACATTCTCTTCTTTAACTCCAAAAACTTTCATGGCAACAGCCGCATGAATATCCTTACCTTCTTTAAAAACCTGTATAAAATAGGGATCTTGTGAAAGTAGAGCTGCAATTCTAAGCTCGATCTGAGAATAATCGAATGACGCTAGACAATAACCTTTCTCCGCCACAAAAGCCTTGCGAATATTTTTGCCCTTTTCAGATTTAATTGGAATATTTTGTAGATTTGGATTACTAGATGAAAATCTACCGGTAGTAGTACCTGCTTGTATAAAATGCGCATGGAGCTTTCCATCTGATGAAACATAACTAGGGATTGTATCTATATAGGTTGATAGAAGTTTTTGTAACTCCCTGTATTTCAAAATTTCTTCAATAATTGGGTGTTCACCTTTTAATTTTTCTAACTCACTTTCTTTGGTAGACCTTGCTCCACCAGCAGTTTTTTTCATTTTTACTTTAGATGAACCCGCGCCCATTTCTTGAATTCTTAACTCGTCAAAAAGTATTTCACCGAGTTGTTTAGGGGAATTGACATTAAACTCTCTGTGGGCCATTTTCCAAATGCTTTTTTCTATACTTTTTAGTTCAGAATGGTATTCTTTAGAAATTTTTTTTAGGTAATCAATATTAACCTTTATGCCAAGAGTTTCCATATCTTTTATTATTGGAATAATTGGTATTTCTATCTCTTTATAAACATAAGTTAAGTTTTGTTTCTCTATATCTTCTTCAAGCTTCAAAAAAGCATCTTCAAAAGATTTACTACCTTTATAATTAATAACATCTTCTAGGCTTGGATCGTTCTTTTCAGAATTAAGTAACCAAAAAGCAATTTTTGCTTTATCAATCTTCTCTTGATCCTCTTTAGAGAGTTCTATAGTCTTGGCTTCTTCTTGTTTTGTATTTTCTTTTTGTTTTGTATTTTCTTTTTGTTCTATATCTCCGGTGTTTACAATGTTCATGAAGCGGTTTTGTAAACTTTTGAACTCCATCTCTCTAAAAAATTCAGATACTTTTTCAGTATCAATACTCTCCTGCCACGATTTTTTAGGTAGATTAAAATCGATTGGTGCGTCTTTACGAATAGTTGCCAGGGTTTTAGAGAAAATAGCTTCCTCCTCACCTTCTTTTAACAAATTTATAATTCTGTCTGTTAAGCCGATTTTTTCAATTTCTTTGTCTCCTTTTTTAAGTTTTTTATAAAAATCTTCAAGCAATCCATATTTTGAAATAATAATAGTAGCTGTTTTCTCTCCTATCCCTTTAATTCCTATTATATTATCAGACGGATCCCCTCGAAGACCTTTGTAGTCTGGTAAAAATTTTGGTAAAAAACCAAATCGCTCAACGACTTTTTTTTCGTCATATAAAATTGTGTCATTTATTCCCTTTTTTAGAGTATAAACACGAACTTTTTGATCATCGACAAGTTGAAGAGTATCCATATCGCCAGATGCAATTATTACATCTACATCTTTGTGATGGGTTTTTAAATGTTGAGATACTGTACCTAATAAATCATCAGCCTCAAAACCTTCACACTCATATATAGGTATAGAAAATGCTTTGAAAAAATCTCGTGAGCGGATTATTTGAGCTACAAGTGCGTCATCTGTTTTTGCCCGACCAGCTTTATAGTCATCGTAAGCTTCGTGTCTAAAAGTTTTCTTTGGTAAATCATAGCAAGCTACAATATAGTCTGGTTTTAGTTCAGTAATGATTTTAAAAAGCATTGTTGTGAGCCCATATATAGCTCCAGTAGGTTCTCCTTTTGAGTTTGAAAAGTCTGGTAAAGCATGATAAGCGCGGTGAATAATCGCGTGAGTATCAAGCAAAATAAGCCTTTTTTGTGATTTTTGAGCTTTAACCATAGATTGATTATAGCATTTTTGACATTAAAAAATGGGAGCGGTTAGGCTCCCATTGTTTGGCGCATTTTGCGCCTTAACTTTCTTGGTGTTGTGTAACGAATATAAGTTTCGTTCATAACTCTTTTAGTTTCTTGTTCAAGCTCATCAACTGTTTTGTCAATTGATGAAATTGGATTACAGTAAACAACTTTTACAACAGTTGGGTTGATCCCAGTGCTATAATATTGTTTTATGAAACCGAAAAACTTCTTTAGAAAATTACTTTTTGTTTTGTTATGAGATTTTGTATCCTGCTCTCCGGGCTTTCTCCATTTATCAGTACCAATAATAACTACTGGTACCAAAGAAACACCGAGTTCACATGCCACAACAAACGCTCCGGGTTTTAGTCTTTTAATTCCATTTTTTGGATCCCTCTCTCTTGTTCCTTGAGGAAATACTCCTAATACAGCTTTTTGATTGAGATGTAAAAACTCTTTTGAAATATTGAGAGCTTCTACTCTTTGTCTATGTGCTCCATCTTCCCTGGGTATAGGAACACCAACAATGTCAAAAAAGAAGCTGAGACCTGGATATTTCCATAAATTAGCGCCAATCATAACGCGCCAGTTTTTGAAAAGCCCTAAGGTTGCAGCGATGAAATAATCACCAGAGCTCAAGTGCGTTATTGCCATAACAGCTTTATTCATATCTCTGGCTGTTCTTACATTCCCAACCTCTACGACAAATAGGAGGTTTGAAAACATTAGCATGGCTGACAAAATCGATGTCAAGGTGCAACCGAAAGCAGAATTTTGTATTTGCTGTTGTGCTTTTGGGGATATAAATTTCTTTACAAACCAATTTTGAAAAAGGATATAAAGAATTACAACTACAGCCAAAAGTAACACGGGTGAGGACAGTAGAGTAGATAAAACTGCAAAGAAAAATCTAACCCACCATTTTCTTTCTATGCCTATTCTTGCAGCAATCAACCCAGCCACGATTGAAAAAATTATGATCCCTGCAAATATAGCATATGCATATACTGCGTTTTCAATACTATAGTTGGGTTGAATAAGCCAGGAAACAAATCGGAAAAGTAAAAAGCTTAATCCGAGTGGAATTACGTATAGGATAAACCCTATAAGTAACCACTTCTTAATAAAGTGTTGATACATAAGGGTTTATTTATATGTAATTGCAAAATTGCAAAGATATTTAGACTCAATACTACAATATTTTTTAAAAAAATCAAGCTATAGTTTTATAGTTCTTGTTTTTTCATCTTTATGAGAAAGGTCTATATATAAAGCTTCTTTTGGAACACAATTAGGTACTTTTTCGGGCCACTCTAATACTATAAAGTTTCTAGAATCTTTTACGATTTCGTTCCAACCTAGTTTTATTAATTCTTCACTTTTCTCAAGTCTATATGCATCAATATGTATAAATCTACTAAACTTTTTATTTTTAATTGAGTAAATTTTCATAATTACAAATGTAGGAGAAATTATTTTATCTTTTACTTTTAATATCTTAGCGATCTCTTGAGTTAAAGTTGTTTTACCACTTCCAAGATCTCCTCTTAGTGCAATTATTGTAGCGTTTTTATTTTTAAAAAAAATAGCTTTCTTTAACAAATCCTTAGCTATTTTATTTAAATCAGAAAGTTTAACATGTATTTCCATAATTATATCCTAACACAAAACACCCTGATTTAACTCAGGGTGTTTTGGCATAGGCAAGGCAATTAATTAATAATGTGTTGTCGTTGTTGATGAACCACCAGGACCTGTTACATGAACTGTTGATCTTCGGTAATATCTGCGTGTAACTAGAATTATTAGAAGTATCAATAATATAAGTAGTAACCATCCAAGTAATGTTGTTGGAAAGAATCCTAGGAAGAAAGCTGCAGCTCCAAGATTATTGTTTGTATTATTTACAATTATTTCTCTCGGGTCATTTAACACATAGGCAATTGCATTTTCTTGTGCTTTATTTGGATTTGTGTAAACAAGGATAGCTGTAGTCACAACTTGTGATAGGTATGAAGATATGAAATCAACATGTCCTTGTAGGTATATTGTTCCCTCTTCGTTTGGTTGTAAATCTTCAATAGGTACAGTTAATGTATTTGTGTCTGTTGAGTATGTGCCAGCTGAAGATCTCACGAGTGTGATTCCACGAGGGATAACTACTTGAACAACTGGATTAGTTAAAACTGTTTTTCCAATGTTTTTGTAAGTTACAGTGTAATCAATTATATCTCCAACACTTATTGTTTGATAACGATTTTCAATTTTTAACATTATTGGTGAAGATGTACCGACAACTGTAGTACCTTGAACTATTATTGGTCTAACTGGGTTGTTTATTATAGTTGTTCCAAGAGTTCGGAAGACATCTGTTCTACCATAAGATAATGATCCTCCACAGTTAGAAACAAGTCTGTAGTAGTAGAAAGTATTTGGAGAAAGACCATTTATAACAGATACAACATTACCACTTGAGTTTATTGATGGTGTAGTCAATCCAAGACCAACTGTTGTTCCGTATTCGAAGTATGATACTCCAGTACCACTTGTTACAAGACCATTTAAGGTTGCTGATGTTTGGCCAATGTTTGTTGCAACTGTTGTTACCGCACAAGCATTGTTGTAAATGATTGGTCCACCTGTCACACCTACAGAAACTGATTGACTAGGGTTTCCGTTATTACCATATGCATTCATGTAGTAAGTTGTTGTAGTAGTTGGATAAACAACTTGACTGTATGAATATGGAAGATTACTACCAACTCCTGAAATACTTACTGATGTACAACCTGTTGTTGTCCAAGTTAGTGTTACTGGTTGACCAGATGTCACAGAATTAGGACTTGCGTAAAAACTTTGGATTGTACAGTAGCCACCTTGGTTACCGCCAACACTTATGTACACTGTTTGGCTTTGTGTTCCTCCAGTATATCCATATGCACTTAGAGTATATGTGCCTGAAGATGTTGGATATATATACTGATTTCCAGACAGACCATTAGTATAGAAGTTTGGTCCAGAAATTGATGCAGATGTACAGCCTGTAGTGTTCCAAACAAGACTTACTGAACCTCCAGATTGAACTGTGGTACTTTGTGATCCATTTGCTGTGAAATTATTTATATAACAATTACTTTGATTACCAGCTACATTCACGTAAACATTTTGAGTTTGTGTTCCACCAGTATTTCCGTTTGCAGTGATTGTGTATTGGCCTGAACTTGTAGGGTATACAGTTTGACTACCACTTATGTTATTACTAGACATACCATTACCAGTCACATAAACATTAGTACAGTTTGTAGTATTCCAAACAATGTTCACTGGATTACCAGAAGAAATATATGCAGTGTTTGATCCATTTGCTGTAAAGTTATTAATAACACAAGTGTTTTGAGTATTGTTTACAAATACTGTTACTGTTTGAGACTGAGTACCATTTGTACCAGTTGCTGTTATTGTATAAGTATTTACTGAGTTTGTTGGGTAAACAGTTTGACTACCAGAAGTATTAGTACTTGATAGGTTTGGGCCTGAAACATTGACTGATGTACAGCCGTTTGTATTCCAGACTATGTTTGCAGAACTACCAGATTGGATAGTTGTGCTAGCTGAACCATTCGCTGTGAAGTTTGAAATTGTACAGTTTGAACCACCGCCACCACCGTTGTTTGAAACATTGAAGGCAAAGACAATTGCTCCCCAGTCATTATTTGGGATTGTTCCTAGGGATAGTCCTCCAGTGAAAGCTTCTGCTCCAGTTTGTCCTCCAGGAAATGTTGTAGGTGTGCCCGATCCATTTTGATACCATCTTGCTTGACTGAAAGTCAAAGTCTCAGAAGTTGAGATGTTTGCATTCACAGAACTAAATGGCAAGTTACCAACACTTGAAGTCAAATTTCCTGAGAAAGAAAAGTTTGTACTAGCACCACTTGATGGTGATTTAGTTAGACTTATATTTGTATTGTTTGCTGCAGCACCATTTGTATTGTCGTAGAAAACTTTAACGTTAATAACTTGACCTCCTGTAGCAGAAACACTTGTCAGATTCCAACAAGAACCAGGGTTTATGCCTTGGCCAGTGCTATAATTCCCGATGTTGATCGCAGGACAATCACCAGGATATTGATTCCACCCTGCTGCTTGTGCACTATTTACTCCCACAAGCAAAAGAGCAAGTGAGAAAATTCCGACTATTATTTTTTTCATAAAATTTTTCATAATAACTATTAATTAAACTTACAATTTTAAACCTTCAACGTTTTCGAAGCGTTCAAGACTTAAAAAAGCAAGGGAGGATGGATTGGATACCATCTCTCCACAAGCACTAACCCATAATTAGTTTAGCCACCAATACCTGCAGGGTCAAAGACTTGTCTCTGCCTGCCATTCCCGATTGGGTCAAATCGGGGATTGTTTCCGCCGTTGCCTGGAGGGTCCCATCTTGTTCCACCTCCACCTAATCCTGAGGGATCGTAGCGGGGTTGAAAGGTTTGTTGAGGAGTTGAAATTCCTCCCCCTCTCCAACCAAGGAACATCCAGAATCCGCCACGGCGAACTTCCTGTTGGCGATAGATCGGCCTTTGTGGTTGAGAATTGTAGATATTGGTTGTGTAATAATTTGTAGTGTTATTAACAACTTGATCTTTTTTCTCGGCAGGTTTCTCAGAAGGCATTTCGTCAACCGGGGTTGAAGGCCCACTGACAATTTGTTTCCTCCACACTTCAACGTAAAGCATGGTGTCCACAATGTTACGACAGTCTTTTGAAACATATCCATCAATTACAATGGAATCTTGCATCAAAAGTCTTCCGTATTCATCCTCGGCTCGGTAGATTTTTACTTTATACCGATTTTCGCAAAGAGGAGATCCGTTGATGATTTTGATTTGAACAAGGGGTTTAAAGTATTCCAGCTTGTTGCCGCAAATTGCAGCGTAAACTGTATTTCCTTTTTTATACACTCTTTGCCCTTTCGGGAAAATTATGTAGTTCCTGTCTAAACCATTATTTTCATCGTCAGTGAAACGAGCCAGGTAATCCTGGTCAATCTCGTAAACTGTAACTCCGGCAGGGGTGCGTCCTTCATAAACTTCTTTGGCTTCGGGACGTTTAGACCAGTAAGCTTTTTTAGTGATTTTATTAAATCCATCATAACGAACTTCACCAAAGCTTATTTGATCTTGGCTTTTTGATTGCAAACCCAACATCAGGGTCACAATCATGATTACAAAGTACTTCATAATTGGGTTTGTTTTTAGTTGTTGCAACTAAGCCTCAATAAATTTGAGGATCAAATGTAACAACTAGAAATTACCCATCTAAGTATATGTTAGCATATTTAAACGAAAATGTCAAGTATCAATTAAACGAATATATACTATATAATAAGGCTATTATGACGATCCAATTTGATGAAGATAAAGAAGAGAAAGAATTAAATGACTTAAGAAAACAAGAGGAGGAGGATCTTGTACAAGCCCTTGCTGAGGCAAAGTATGGTGTAACTCCAGTAAACCTTGCAGGAATGCCGATAGATAATGACGCATTAAGATCTATAGAAGAAAAAGAAGCAATAACAGAAGAAGTTGCTCCTTTCAAACTGATTGGTAAAGACATACACGTTGCACTACGTTCACCACAACCAGAAAAATTAGAAAAAATGAAAGAATATTTTGAAAGTCATGGATATATCCCCCATTTTTACATGGCATCTCTTGCAAGTTTAAAGAAAGCTTGGGAAAGATATAAAGAAATATCATATGCTTCTGGTTCAACAGCAGGATCAATGTCACTCACTGGAGATGCTCTAAAAGCGATCATGGCAAATATTAAAAATATGGATGATATAAAAAGAGCCATAGAAGAAACTGAAAAAGATAAGCAACATATGACTTCAAAGATACTAGAAATTGCACTTGCGGGTGCAATTGCTATCAATGTATCTGATTTACACTTTGAACCAGAAGAGAATAGCGTGCATTTACGATTTCGTTTGGATGGGGTGCTTCATGAAGTTTTAGAAATTCCTCACACAGTTCATAAATTTATAAATTCTCGCATTAAACTTCTTTCTGGCCTTAAGCTTACAAATTCTTCTATTGCACAGGATGGTCGTTTTAGTATCTTCCTTGATCAAGATGAGATTAGTTTCCGTGTTTCTACTATGCCAGGTGCTTATGGTGAATCTATAGTAATGCGTATTCTTAACCCTAAATCTATTCGTGTAAAACTTGAAGATATGGGAATTGAAGCAAAACTATTTGATATCTTCATGCAAGAGATCAAAAAACCAAATGGAATGGTTTTAATTACTGGACCAACCGGATCCGGTAAAACAACAACACTATACTCGTTCTTACAAAAAATTTATTCAACCGAAATAAAAATAATTACAATTGAAGACCCAATTGAGTATCATTTACCTGGAATTACTCAAACTCAAACTGATGATGAGAAGGGTTATACATTCCTAGAAGGTCTTCGTTCAGCACTTCGTCAAGATCCAGATGTAATAATGGTGGGAGAAATTCGTGATAGTGAAACAGCAAAGATTGCAGTCGAATCTGCTCTTACTGGTCACCTAGTTTTCTCAACACTTCACACGAACAACGCCGCAGGTGTTATCCCTCGTTTGATTGACCTTGAGGTAAATCCAAAGATTTTAGTCTCAGCGCTTTCTCTATCTATTGCCCAAAGACTGGTAAGAAAACTTTGTCAAAAATGTAAAAAAGAAAAGGTTGTTACGGAACAAGAATCATCAATAATAAAAAAGATTGCCGATAATGCTAAAACTTGTGGTAAGGATTTTACAAGCTATGGAATAGACATGAGTGCACCATATAAACTATATGAAGCAGTAGGTTGTAGTGAATGTAACGGAACTGGATACAAGGGACGTATGGGGGTATTTGAAGCAATACATAATGACGCGAGCATTGAAGCAATAATCCCAAAAAATCCAAGTGAAAGAGAGATAAAAGAAGTAGCTTCACATCAAGGAACACTTGATATGAAAGAGGACGGAATAGTTAAAATTTTAAAAGGTATCACTTCATTTGAAGAAGTTGGAGGAGTTGTTGATTTCTACGCTGATTAGAAACAAAAAAAACATAAATCTCTAAACAATCCTTTAAGAACATGCGTAGTTAAAGTAACGTATGCTTACAGGATAGACCCAGAAATATAAATAAAACCAGGGCGTCCTACGCACATACATAGAGCACGGGGCCGATTGCTTAGAGATTTATGTCTTCTTCGTTAAAATTACACTAAAAATGATATAATCAAAATGTATTAATTTCTAGAGAGAGTATAGCATATCTAGTGATTAATGTCAAGAGATGGCAAAAGAAGAAAAACTAACTAAAGATGAGGGATTTTTGGACCAAACTTTGCGTCCTGGTATTTGGAGCGAATATATTGGACAGGAAAACATAAAAGAAAACCTTAGGATACTCCTAAAAGCAGCTGAAGAGAGGGCCCATCCAGCAGAACATATACTTTTCTATGGTCCTCCAGGATTGGGCAAAACTACTCTTGCTCATCTAATAGCAAAGGAAACTGGAAGGCAGATAAAAATAACATCTGGTCCTGCTATTGAGAAGGTTGGGGACCTTGCTTCTATACTCACAAATCTTTCACCCGGCGATATTGTTTTTATCGATGAGATCCACAGATTAAATAAAATGGTTGAAGAAGTATTATACCCTGCTATGGAATCAGGTGTTCTTGATATTATTATCGGCAAGGGTCCATCTGCTCGCACAATACAACTAGAACTTCCTCCATTTACACTAATCGCTGCAACCACGAGAATTGCTCTTTTATCATCCCCTCTTCGTTCAAGATTTTCAGGTGGAGTATTTAGACTAGAATTTTATAACCACGAAGAAATAAAAAAAATACTAAAGAGATCTGCAAAGATTTTAGGAGTAGAGATGGAAGATGAAGCACTTGATGAAATAGCAAAACGTGCTCGCTTTACTCCGCGTACGGCAAATTATTTCTTGAAGCGTTGTCGTGATTATGCGCAAGTTCATAAACTACCACTATCGAAAGAAGCAGTTAAAAAAGCATTGGCTCTACTTGAGATAGACGAGCTTGGACTTTCTTCTTCAGATAGAAGAATTCTGGAAATAATAATAAGCAAATTCAGTGGTGGTCCAGTAGGACTAAAAACTATTGCAGCAGCTACATCAGAAGAAGAAGCAACTATTGAAGAAGTGGTTGAGCCATATTTAATTCAACTTGGTCTTCTTGAGAGAACCTCTCGAGGAAGGACTGTTACTGAAAAAGGTTATGAACACTTAGGGTATGACTATCCTCAAAAATAGTTATGAGAGTTCTTGCAATTGATCCAGGTTTTGAGAGAGTTGGAATAGCGGTGATTGAAAAAACAAAAAGTTCAAAAAATTTTTTGCTTTATTCAGATTGTTTTAAAACTAAAAAAACTTTAGAATTCCATTCTCGTTTGTCTCTGATTGGTAAGGAAATAGAGAGCTTGATTAAAAAATACAAACCAGAGGTTTTGGCTATTGAAAAACTTTATTTTACTACAAACCAAAAGACTGCTATGGGTGTTGCTGAAGCCCGCGGAGTTATTATATATTGTGCTTCACGAAATGGACTTGTTGTTTTTGAATATACACCTCCACAAATAAAAGTGGCTGTTACAGGATATGGAAAAGCTGATAAAAATATGGTCATAAATATGGTTCCAAAACTGATAAATATAGACAAAAATACACAATCTGACGATGAATTGGACGCTATAGCCATAGGAATTACATGTTTTGCTTCAGAAAAAAACATTTAAATTAGATATTAGTTTTCCACAGCCTTTTATATATTGCAAAGAAAATAATATTTTGTTACAAATAATTCATTATCATAATTACTTGTCGCAAAAGCGTAATAAAGTATGAGTTATAGTGACGATGAATTTAAAATAGGAGATGAAGAAGAAGCAGATCTAGATCTTGACCTGGATGATGATATAGATGAACCAGTAGATGACGACTTGATAGGAATGGAAGAGGGAGATGAAGATTCCGAAGAAGAGTTTGCAGGACTAGACGGTTCGATGTATTAAAATAAAAAACCACTCTACAGAGTGGTTTTTTATTTTAATGTGATTTTACAAAACCTTTTCTTACCTATTCGGTAAACACCGTTTTTTGCAGCCTCTGTATGGGTGGAAACTTTTTCGTTTGTATCTAGGTTTGTAATCGCTTTTTCGTCAACCAGTCTTCTAAACTCACTTTTAGAAGAAACTATTTTTTTTGAGAGAAAAATATCTGCTAGGAGCTGGTCTTTGGAAACAAATATATTTTCTATGTCGGTAGGGATTTCGTTTTTTTGGAAAGTATTAGTAAATTCTTCTTCAGCCTCTTTAGCTTTTTTAGTTCCATGGTATATATCAACTATTGAGAAAGCTAACTTTTTCTTCAAGTCTCTAGGATTTACTGATCCTGAAACTATATCTCTAGCGATGGATTCTATCTCTGCCATGGGTGTATCTGTACACAACTCAAAAGCAGGGATTATCAGCGAATCATTCCAACTCATTACTTTACCATACATGTCTTGGGCCGTGTCTGAAAGTGCTATCATATTCCCCTCAGTTTTGCCCATTTTTTTCCCGTTGTTATCCTCTAGAAGTTTAACTGTTACGACAAACTTTTCTTTGTTTTTAATTGTTTTCAATAAATCGCGGCCGGCTAACATATTAAAGGTTTGATCGTTTCCTCCAATTTCTCCATCTACATTCATAGCAACTGAATCATACCCTTGCATCAATGGGTACATGAATTCGTGTATATATATAGGTTTTCCTTCCTCCATCCTTTTTTCAAACATATCACGTTCTAACATTTGTTGTACTGTCATTTTCGAGGCGAGAGACATAACATCTGAGAAATTCATTTTTCCTAACCACTTGGAGTTGAATTTGAATTCCGCTTTGTTTTTGCCAGTGAAAGAGATGAGTTTGCTTGCTTGTTTTTTGTAGTTTTTTAAATTATTCAATACTTGCTTTCTGGTCAACTGAACTCTAGTTGAAGATTTATCTGTGGGATCACCAATCATTGCCGTAAAATCTCCCATTAAAAGTATAATTTTATGTCCAGCTTTTTGAAATTCTGACAGTTTTTTTATTGCTATAGCGTGACCCAGGTGTAGTGTTGGCCCAGTTGGGTCTATGCCTAAATATATAGTTAGTTTTTCTCCTTTGGCTATTTTTGATTCCAAGAATTCCCTTGATGGGTATATATTTGCAATACTTCTTTTTAGTAAGTCGTTATCAATCATGATAAGCATTTTATCATATAAACATTTGTTTGTCCGCACGCCAAGAAGTTGTGTTATGATAATAAGATATGGTTAAAATAAAGGAGTATTTTAATAAAAAGTACCTAAAAAACTGGTTATTAGGAGGGTTGGGATTGGGAATGGTTTTTGTAGGTATTTTAATTGTTTGGATAAGTACTTTAAAATTACCTGATTTTAAATCTTTTAATGAGAGAAAGGTACAAAGTTCTACAAAAATATATGACCGAACAGGGAAAATACTTCTATACGACGTTCACCAAGACATAAAAAGGACAGTTATCCCTTACGAAGACATAGGAACAAATATAAAAAATGCAGTTGTTGCTATTGAGGATTCAGAATTTTACCAACACAAAGGTATAAGAATAAGTTCTATCATAAGAGGAACTATTTGGGCTAAACTTACAGGTAAAAAAATACAAGGTGGTTCTACAATAACCCAACAGCTAATAAAGAATACACTGCTCACTCAAGACCGTACAATAACTAGAAAAATTAAGGAGTGGATTTTAGCAATGAAGGTAGAAAAGTCTATGGGTAAAGAAGACATTCTGACTTTATATTTAAATGAAGCCCCTTACGGAGGTAATATTTATGGGATAGAAGAAGCAACTAAAGCTTTTTTTGGGAAAAAGCCTAAAGATTTAACCCTTGCTGAATCTGCTTATTTAGCTGCAATACCAAACGCTCCTACACACTATTCACCTTATGGTAAATATAAATCTGAACTTGAAACCAGAAAAAATTTAGTTTTAAAAAGAATGCTTGATTTGAAATTTATAAATCAAGAAGAATATAGTGGTGCTTTACAGGAAAAAGTTACTTTTCTTCCAGCACAACCAATGCATATAGCTGCTCCTCATTTTGTATTTTTCATAAAAGATTACTTGGAGAAAAAATATGGAATAGACGCACTTGAATCTGGAGGGCTAAGTGTAATAACAACCCTTGATTATGACTTACAAACAAAAGCTGAGAATATAGCACTAACTAGGTCTAAGGAAAACGAAAAGAGTTGGAATGGAAAAAACACAGCGATAGTTGTAATTGATCCAAAAACTGGACAGATATTGTCGATGGTTGGGTCAAGAGATTATTTTGATAAAACTGTTGATGGTAATTTCAATGTAGCAACAGCTTCACGTCAACCTGGTTCTTCGTTTAAACCGATTGTTTATGCTGAGGCTTTTAAAAAGGGGTACACAGAAAACACGACCTTGTTTGATGTAAAAACAGAATTTAATTCTTCTTGTGATGCAAGTGGTTCGCCTTTACCTGGACATAAGAATGCTGATTGTTATATGCCTGACAACTATGACAACAGTTTTCGTGGACCAATGACATTAAAAGACGCTTTGGCTCAATCTATAAACGTTATAGCTGTTAAACTACTTTACTTAGTGGGTGTACCTGACTCTTTGAAAATGGCACATGATTTGGGTATTACAACTCTAAATGACCCAAACAGATATGGCCTTTCTCTTGTAATCGGAGGAGGAGAAACTACCTTGCTTGATATGACTTCAGCTTATAGCGTTTTCGCAAACAGCGGAACTAGACACCCATATCAACCGATACTATCAGTAACAAATAGTAAGGGTGAAGAACTGGAAAAATTTGAAGATAGACCGTATCAAGTCTTAGACCCAAATATAACAAGAATGTTAGCAGACATCCTTTCAGACAATAAAGCAAGAACTCCAACTTTTGGAGCAAATTCCAGTTTAGTTGTTCCTGGTAGAGAGGTTGCTGTAAAAACAGGTACAACAAATAACAATAAGGACGCTTGGACTATAGGATATACTCCTTCTGTTGCTGTTGGTGTTTGGGTAGGTAATAACGACAACACGCCAATGAAAAAAGGTGGTGCTGCATTGGCTGGACCTATTTGGAACGATGTTATAAGTGAAGCCTTAAAAAAATTACCTATAGAATCTTTTGAAAAACCAGATCCTGTTGATCCTAAAATACCTCCAATACTTCGAGGTTTTTGGCAAGGAGGAGAAACTTTTTCTATAGATACAATATCAGGAGGGCTTGCGACAGAATACACTCCAACTGAAACTAAAAAAGAACAATCAATAACAAATGTTCACACTATATTATATTGGATTGATAAAAAAAATCCTTTAGGAGATAAACCAACTAACCCAGAAAAGGACCCTTTGTTTAAAAATTGGGAATTTGGGGTACAGAAATGGTGGAGCTTAAACCAGTATAAATACCCAATAATAACAGATAAAAATAGACCGGTAACTTACGATACAATACACAATCAATCTTCTAAGTTGGAAATTGAAATTTTAGGGTTAAACAATAATATATACAAAAAAAATGATGTTATTAGTTTTATGGTGAACTCTAAAAATCAAAATGTTTTAAAGAGAGTTGATATATTTATAAATAACAAATATATTACTTCCTTAAAAAACTATCCATTCACCACTTCGTTTTCGCCTTCTGAAATTTCTAGTTTGAATAGTGACAATATGATAAAGGTTATTGGTTATGATACTATTGGCAATAGTGCAGAATCCTCTATGGCTTTTAAGATTAGTCCTAACTAATATCTATAAACCTGTTATTGTATTTGGTGTTTATTTTTTCTAGGATGTTTTTCTTGTTTAATAAAATCTCGTTTTTAACGATTGGTGATGTTTTTATATTTATTTTATTGTTGGATATTTTTATATTGTCTATCTCTAAAACAACATGTAATTTTTCTTCTATTAAATTTTTGATATCGGTATACAAATCTTCTTTTTGTAGAAATTTTTGTTTTAATTTATCTAAAAAAATACTGATTTGTGAATAATCCATATTACTTGTTCATTGGCATTACAAGATACATAAAAGAAGCATCTCCAACGGGTTTTATGATCATTGGTTTGTTTTTGCCGTTAAGTTGCAGTGTGATGCTATCTGAATTTATAGATTGGAAACAATCTAATATATATTTATAATTAAAATTAGCTGATACGTTTTCTCCAGAAAGAGCTCCTGATAATGCAGTGGTATTCTCGCCTATGTCTGGGTTGTTTGATTCAATCTCAAAAAACTTTTCGTCTGGGCTGATTTTTAGAGTGATTTGATTGAATTTATCTGAAAAGATATTTGATATTTTGATTGAAGATATAAAATCTTGTTTTAGAACAGTTGCTTCTGTATTAGATCCCTTAGGAACTATTTGTTTATAGTCTGGAAAACTGCCGTCTACTATTCTAGAGGTTAGATATATATCTGGAGTAGAGAAAGATATTTGGTTTTTTTGGGTGGTTATTTTTATCTCTTCATCTCTACCTTCAAAAACCCTCACTATTTCTATTGTATTTTTTAAAGGTATTAACAAGCCGTTAAAAACGATTTTATTTTTTATTTTTACTTTTTTCTCAGCCAAACGAAATGAATCGGTTGCTACAAAAACGAGCATGTCATCTTCTGGATATATATAAACACTCCCAATCTCTGGTTTTATATCTGATACAGATGAGCTATAATAAACTGATTTTAAGCCTTCTATCAGTTTTTTTGAGTTTATTGTAAAACTGTCGCCCTCCACTAAAGGTATTGTGGGAAAGTCTTCGTAGGGTACACTTTTTAAAAGAAATGTGTTTTGTTTTGTTTTAACAGACAGGTTGTTATTTATTGATTTAAATAAAACACTACCCTCGTTGCTTAGTTGGGAAAAGATAGAAGATAAAACATCTCCTCTTATAGCCAAAACACCATCTTCTTCTGTTTTAGCTGGAATAGAGACCTCAATCCCTAGACTCAGGTTTGTTGCTCTTATTTTTAATGTTTTGTTGTTGACAACCCAAAGGACAGAACTTAAAACTGGTAGTGTTAAGTTTTTTCCAGTTATTTTTTCTGCTAAAATCAGTCCGGTTTTTATTTTATTTATAGAGCATTCGACTTTCATATTATTCTAATTATTATCTATTAATATTTTATTACTAATACTATTGTTGTGGATATGTGTAATTTAGAAATAAACCTTATTTTATAAAACTATTACAGAATTTATTATCAACACACTTCTATTCTGGATTTGTTGATAAAAACAAAGCTAATCAAATAAACATTTTTTTCCACATAAACAAGTAAACAAATCCACACCCTATCCACACCCTTGTTATTTAAACATAATCCTTATTTTTTCTATTTCTTGTAATAAAGACGGATCTGTTTTTAAATCGTCTTTTATCTTTAAATGCGAATGTATAACTGTTGTGTGATCTCTCCCTCCCATTTTTTGGCCAATTAAAGGATAAGAAACATTAAAATCTTCTCTTAAAATATACATAGCAACTTGTCTCGCGCGAACTATTTCTTTCCTCCTTGTTTTTTCATAAATAACCTCTTCAGCTATACCATATTGTTCTGCAATAACCTTCACAATATCTTTTATAGCAACAGTTTTCTTTGGTTTTATATTGTTTTTTATAAGGGTTTTTACTTCAGATAAAGAGAGGGCCTTGTTTTTCAATTGCGACTGACAAACAACAGTATTTAAACTACCCTCCAACTCCCTAATATTCCCTTCTAATGATTCAGCCAAGTATTCTACCACATCTGCACTTACTATACAGTTGGTTGATTCGAACTTAGCTTTGATTATTGCCACCCTAGATTCATAGTCTGGTTCAACTATTTGGACAGTCATACCAGACGCGAACCTAGATTGTAAACGATCCTCCAAACCTTGTATAAAGTTTGGGTGTTTGTCTGAAGAGAATATGATTTGCTTATTGTTTTCGTATAAGGTATTAAACAAATGAAAGAGTTCTTCTTGTGTCTTGTCTTTACCGGATATAAACTGAATATCGTCCATAATTATTACGTCGTATTTACGGTATTTTTCTTTAAATGAATTAGGATTTTTGTTTTGAATTGAATTTATATAGTCAATAGCAAATTTCTCCAAACTAACATAATATATTTTTTTACCAGGATATTTTGTTTTTAAAGTGTTACCAATTGCTTGAATTATATGAGTTTTTCCTAAACCAGTACCGCCGTAAATGAAAAAAGGATTGTAGTTTTGTCCCGGGTTATTTATTACCGCTTGTGCTACAGCGTAAGCGAGTTCATTAAAAGGACCAACCACAAAAGAATTAAAGGTGTATTTCGGATTTAAATTATCTTCTTTGTTTAAGTATAAGTCGTTTAAAGGCAACTCTTTATTTATCTGCACTACTTGTTTAGTTGTTTCTGTTTCCGAAGTATTTTTTAAATTACTCAAGTCTTGTTTAGATATAACATATTCAACACTTCTTATTGTGTCATTATTTCCTATCAGTGTTTTTAGTATTAGCTTGTGAAATTTATTATAAAGCCAATCTTTTACGAACTCATTAGGTACCCCAAGGTAAAGAGTACCTGAATCCTCTTTTATTATAGCTGTGTTTTTAAACCAGGTTGTAAAATTAGCTTTTGAAATACTAAGTTCAATTTCAGCAAGACTTTTATCCCATAGCTCTTTTGTATTCATAGTGCGTATTATACCCTCTTTTTAAAATAGCCAACAATTAAATACCTTAATTAACCTGTTAATAATGTGTGGATATTTTATTTCCCACATTGGTTTGCATTATAGCTTATAATGTTATATATTCTCCATATGTCTAAAACATACCAACCCAACAAAAGAAAAAGGGCAAAAACTCATGGTTTTTTAGTTAGATCAAAAAAACCAGGAGGTAAAAAGGTTACTCAAGCACGTCGCCGTAAGGGCAGAGCACGTGTTTCTATAAAAAAGTAGTAATTATGCTTCCAAAAAGAAAACGGATAAATAAAGCACTTTTCCAAGAGATAATTAAAAAAGGAAACGTGATACACAGTCCGTTTTTTATTTTTCGATATATAAAACAAAAAACAGCACAATATGCTTTTGTTGCCCCTAAAAGTGTTGGAAAATCAGCAGTTTTGAGAGGCAAATTAAGAAGAACTGGTTATAATTGTATAAAAACACTTAACCTACCCTTTTGCGCAGGTATATTTTTTTATAAAAAAACAGCCACCAATCAAGAAAATGCTATTTTAAAAGCTGATATTCTAAGTATTTTAGGTAAAATATGAAAAAAGTCCTGATCTTTCTAATAAACACATATCAAAAAATACCCTTAAAATCACATCAATCCTGTGTTTTTATACCAACTTGCTCAGAATACACAAAAGAATCCATCTTAAAACACGGTTCTCTAAAAGGAGTATTTTTAGGATTTTTGAGAATAATTCGTTGTCACCCCTGGCAAAAAAAACATTATGACCCAGTAAAATAAAGATATTTTGGCTTTTCCTTTTTTTAAGATACAATGGTTAGATGCATGCACTATGGAATACAATTTTCTATGAACCTATATATAACGCACTTGTTTTTGCTATAAACAATATAACTTTTGGAGATGTTGGATTCGCTATTATATTTATAACAATAATAGTTAAATTTATATTATTCCCCCTAACTAAAAAATCTATAAAAAGTCAGATTTTAATGAAAAAAATAGAGCCTGAATTAAAGAGCATTAAAAAAGATTTCCCAAACAAAGAAGAGCAAGCTAAAAAAACATTTGAATTGTACAAAAAGTACGGAGTAAATCCCTTTTCTGGGTGCCTAGTAGTTTTACTACAATTGCCTGTTATTTTCGCCCTATATTATGTTTTTTATCAAGGATTAGATTTATCAAACGGTCCACTCTACTCTTTCATTCAATCTCCTATAAACATAAATAATAATTTCCTAGGGTTGGTAGATATACACAGTAAAAGCATGACACTCGCTGTTCTCGCTGGCGTATCTCAATTTATTCAAGGATATTTAGCTACACCAATAAAATCAAAAACTAAAGAAACACAAAAAGATAAAAAAGAAGAACCAAAAACTTTCCAAGAACAAATGTCAGACAGCATGCAGTTAAATATAAAATATTTCTTGCCAATATTTATAGCTTTTATCGCATATCAAATTTCTGCAGCAGTTGCATTATATTGGATTACAAGTAATATATTCACCATAGCTCAAGAATGGTATGTAAGAAGAAAGTTAAACAGTAATAGTACTACATAAATAAATATGCAAGATAAAATAAAACAAATTGTAGAAGATATATTCAAACACACCAACTGTGCCTTATCTAAATGTGAGTTTTCAGATGAAAATGGAATGATTTGGTGTATGATTGAAACACCAGATTCTAGATTTATGATTGGAAGAGATGGTGAAACATTAAGATCTCTCAATCACCTAATACAAAAAATAATTGAAAAAGATTTACCAGAAAGTGAATCGATTAAGGTATTTATCGATGTAAACGGTTATCAAAAGAAACGCTTTAATGATTTAAAGAATATTGCTCACATGATGGCAGAGAGAGCTCGATATTTTAAAAGCAATATAGAGATAGATCCAATGCCTGCTTTTGAGCGACGCATTATACACATGTTCCTTGAAGGGTCTCCTGATATCAAGACTGAATCAGAAGGTTTTGGTCCAAATCGTAAGGTTGTTATTAAATACACACCTAATACTATATAGTTTAAATTTATATAGGTTTTAACCACCTAATCTGTTTTTTGTAGTGATCTAAGCTAAATGGTCCAGTTACCGAAAGGCCTGGGTTCCTTCCTTTTCCTCCATGAGCATCTATAACCTTCCCTCCACCTATATACATAATAACGTGACCACTACCACCCTTTCCAACCTTGTCAGACGACATCCATCCAACCAAATCTCCAGGTTTTAGTTTAATGTTGTTTACATACCCTTCTCCATTTTCAACTTTTATTTTATCGGCCGTTGTTGGCATAGCATTCGCAAAAAGAGTCCCAGTAAAAGCGTACCCCGGAGGGTTTATGCCAGCACATTTTAGTACTGTTGTTACATAGCTACTACAATCTAAAAAAAAGTGACCAGTTGTTGTTTGTGTCCCCCTAGGTCCTTTTGGTGGATTTTCTAATTGAGCATATGTTATTTTTCCAACAAAACTTTTCGCTATTGTAGGAATATCGCCTGTGCCCATACCTTTACTTGGGCAAATAATTCCACTTGGGAATTTAGCGTTCTTGAAATCGTACCCAGTTACTCCATTACCTGGTTTACCAGATGAAACATAACTTTGATACCCTTTTGTTCCAGCTTCTATATCTCCTTCAATGTTTTCAAGATCCGCACTCACCTGATCCACAGAAAGCCCCTCTTTCCCCGTTAAAGCAGGATCTATGGTGTTTAAAATTGCATATGAGCCTAATGCAAGCAACAATCCCCCAATAGGACCCCAAATCTTCTTCTTCAACTCAGCTTTTTCAGTAAATGACTCACTAGTCATATATGATATACCATGAATCACTAGCATTATTACTGCTAATACTCCACATATACCAATAGCTATATTAAATACTATATTAAAGTACTTACCTATATCATTTGTTTCTATACTCTTAAGTCCAGGTAATGGAGCGAGAAGGTTGTAGGTGTTTGTGTCTGTTTTTACACCCTCACTTTTATTTATTTCCACAGGGTCTTTTTCTCCAGCCACAGCAATACTTAAATTAATAAAAATATTAAATATTACTATAAAAACTAAAATTGATATTTTTAATTTTTTCATTTTAAATCAAATCTAATTGCCAAAAAGTTCCATCTTTTTTATTTATAAAAAACAAAAACTTATTTTCTTTATCGAGAAATGGATGTGTAACATCTATTAACTCACCCCCCAGACTGTCTCCTTCTGCGATGTTTGAAACTTCACCAGTAACACTATTTATTTTTACAAAACTATCTTCGAAAGATGTTGTTCCTTGGTACCAAGAATCAGGCTGTTTTCCAAACACATTTTTTGGAGTTGCACAGTAAATTGTTGCATTATCATCACCCCAAACACATTTTTCTGATAAACCACTGACATTTAAATTTATAGTACTGTGGTCTTTTATATTAAATAAGCCAAGTTCTGGCTCAGAACCGTTTGAATAACTATACAAAATCATACTACCGTCTTTGTTTGCCAAGGTTGTTAAACCTTTCATTCCTCCAAAAACTTTTTTTAATGTTCCATTAGTTGTGTTTAAGTTAAATAAACTTCCATTAACAGAACTCGATGCTTTTGTAGTAAGAAATATGTTTGAAGCACTTACCCATTGAGACAACCATTCAGAGTAAGGAGAAGTAAAGACTTGAGTTTTTTTGTTTTCAACAAAAGACCTTATTGAACCTGACACTCCACCTGTATTTTTGGTTAAATAAAAAAACTGATTTTTATCTGGAGACAAACTTATATCTATAATATTTGTAGGTAGAAATTCACCCTTTGTTCCCCCGAGAGTTGCTAAATAACTACTGATTGTTTTGTTGTCTTCTGATAAATAACGGTATAACAAAGAAGAAGCTTTACTGTCGAAGATCGCTTCATATATTCCTGGTATTGTTGAATTAGATATTTTAGTTACAGTTTTTGTATCTAAATACATTTGATAAATATGACCAGTTACCCTCTCAACATATCTAAGAGATGGAACTACTTCTACTGTTGGTACAACCGCTTTTTTAACAACAACTTTTGCATTATTTCCTTGCTTCTCTCCTCCCTTCAAAGGTATTTCAGTAAGTGTTTCAGCAGGCTTGTCTCCACCTTTCACTGGAACCTCATCTACCGGCAACGGTCTTGTATCTTCGAAGAAAACCGCCCCCGAAATAGCAAAATCAGTTAATTTATGGAGTTTTATTTTCACTTGATCAGTATTTGTTTCATTATCAACAACTTCCCCAGTTGATGCGCCAGTATTGCTTTCTGTATTGCCGTTCTCCGTGTTAGTTTTACTTCCATTAAAAAGACTACCAAATATTCCATAATCACTAGAACTGGTTTTGTTAGAAGAATTATTGCTCTCTTTTTTATATAAATAATAAGACAAAAAAAGTAGTCCCACCAAGATAAATACGGATATAAATATTATTTTTGTTTTTCGTGGCATAATTTATACGGATAATTCTACCCTACACGAATTATAACATACCTAAGAGCTTAGACTGTATATTTGTTTTATTGTAGTTTGAGGCCCTATTGTCATACCTTCTTTTTTAAAAAAAGAAATAATATATGATATATAGTTGTTGTAGCCAGGGTAAGATATTCCATCTTTAGGAGGTCTTGTACCTGCAGCGTAAGTCCATAAATAATGTTCTAAAGTACCGTTATAAATTATATCTATACCAGGATACGTAACTCCAGCTTCTTTAATAGGTCCAGCTTTCACCCTATTACCTATTTTATAATACGGGTTATTATTGTTAGCGATTTTAGTAAGATGTTCGTATTGTTTTTTTATACCAGCTTCTAGTGTTGGAAAACCATTACTACCTGATTCTGTATTACCTATGTTACCGGGATTATTTGTTCTATAAGATCTAGCTCCTGGGTAATATCCCTCAAATGCAGCCTGAGCAGTCATCAAAGTCAAAGCACCTTTAGATGCTCCAACTATAGCTTTGTCTCTAGCTGGTATGTATTCATTTTTTATGTATGCAAACTTTCCTCTATAAGAAACAACAATATCTTTTATTTGTTGAGGGGTCAGATTTTTTACATCCGCTGGACTATATCCAGCTTGATAAAGAGCCAAATCTTGTTCTATCTGCGCACTCACCTGATCCACAGAAAGCCCCTCTTTCCCCGTTAAAGCAGGATCTATGGTGTTTAAAATTGCATATGAGCCTAATGCAAGCAACAATCCCCCAATAGGACCCCAAATCTTCTTCTTCAACTCAGCTTTTTCAGTAAATGACTCACTAGTCATATATGATATACCATGAATCACTAGCATTATTACTGCTAATACTCCACATATACCAATAGCTATATTAAATACTATATTAAAGTACTTACCTATATCATTTGTTTCTATACTCTTAAGTCCAGGTAATGGAGCGAGAAGGTTGTAGGTGTTTGTGTCTGATGGTTTATTTTGTTCAGCATTTAGAGTGGCAGGGATTTCTCCTTCTTTGTAACAAAGAGTTTTTCCTTCACTATTTTTTAGAACTTCTTCACAAATTTCTTTTGTAGTATAAGGGCCTTGCACTACATCCCCTTTATCTTTAAAGTACCATTTATCCTCTGCTGAAACTTTATTAACTCCAAAAGATAAAAAAAAGTTAAATATTACTAGGAGTATTAATAAGTATGTATTTAAGCTTTTCATTTTAAAGTGTTAGATTTAAACTTCCGCCAACTTTTTGAAAGAGAAAATTTAGATTTTCCATAACTAAATCAATTGTTGCGTACCCACCTCTGGCTCCAGGTCTTACTGTTAACTCTGTTTTTTTAGACGGAGTATTTATAGTTTCACCATTTATTTTCCAGTTGTAAGAAAAACTAGATTCGTTACCTCCCAGAGCCAAAAAATAAGGTTCAGCAACAATAGTAACCTCATCTTCAGAAATGAAAGTACCGTCAGTTAATGCTTCACCATAAAGCACTCCCTCAGTTGGTGATTTTTTGTAAAAAACAATTTTTGGGTTCACAATCGGGATATCAATTGTTTTACTAGCGGTGTACTTTCCATCTACAGAAGAAGCCCTAACTGATATATTTTCCTTTGTTTTTAATTGGCTGTTTGAAAAAGTATAAGAATCTTTTCCATAACCAGAAGCTTCTTGGATAACATCCCCATCGTTTTCCCAAGAGTATGTTATATTCCCCTTTCCTTGTTTAATAGTGCCAGTATTTGGAATAGCCACTACTTTTATAGTGCTTTCTCTAGATGGAAAAGATTTTCCTTTATAAAAAGGTGGAGTATATGATCCCACACTTTCCCATAAAAGCTCAACTTCCGAAGTTTTGATTGTTATTTTTTTTGTGAATTTATCTTCATTGTCTGGTGGTGTAATAGTTACAAAAAAGTCTGCTGCAAGATCTGGTCCTAATGCTTGGAATGAATAAGAAACCTTACCATAGCCCGAAAGTAAAGTTTTTGAACCATTTTGCCATTCTATAAAAGATTTATTTAAATCGACAGCGTAGCTAGATAACTTAATAGTTACATCTTGAAAAGGCTCTGGATTTTCAGGAATTGTTGTTACGTTTATGTCAGAATCTTGTAAACCAACCTCTGAAGCTCGTATAAAAACAGCAGGGATCACTAGTAATCCAAACAAAAACAAAGTAAAAACAGTATTTTTTATTTTTAGAGGCATCACATATATATTATATGATACTTAATCTAGATTGCCAATTTCAGCTATTACTTATTAGCTTGAGCTAGCTCCTCCTTTGCTTTCTTTATGGCAAGAACTTGAGAAGGGTCAGAAGTTATTATTTGATCTTCTGTGTATGAAGCTATAGTTTTCACAGCAACGTGTTTTAATCCCGCAAAGAATATTCCCTCTCCTACATTTGCTTCTAGAAGTAAATACTTCTCTTCATCGGTTAGGTTAAATGTTTTTTGAAGAACATCTACGGTTGATGGAGATTGTTTTAGTAATAACTGTATAGAGGAGTTAGTAACAATTGGAACTCCATACGGACTTTTCATAAAATCTCCAACATCTTGGGTAATTGTGGCAAGTCCTAAATAGTACTTACGGCCACGTTTTGCTATCGAGTATAAGAATGAAGCAGTGTCTTCTGATTTCATCATCCACCACGCCTCATCTACAACCAACAGTCTTTTTTTAATATTTTTACGTACGGCATTCCATATATAATGAGTTACTATATACATAGCAACTGGTTTAAGTTCATCTTCCATGTCTCTAACTGAAAAAACAACAAACTTGCGATTTATGTCTACGTTTGAAGGTTGATTAAGGAAAGACGCCCAAGATCCATGGGTAAACTTTGTTAGACGTTGTATTAATGATGCACTTCCCTCCATTCCAGCAAGGACCATTTCAAAATCTGTCAAAAGAGGAGGTTCGATATTGGCAAAATTAGATTCGGGAGTAATATCTTTTAACGCATAAGTTTCAGTAATAGCTCTATCTATGATTGAATCTTCCTCTGGAGTAAGTCCTCCAAGCATTATACGGAATAAACCAACCAGGTTTATGGTATTTGCACGCAATACATCTGCTGGTGTTTCATCTGCTGTTGGTATTGGAAGGTCAAATGGATTTATGTGGTGATCAGATGAAAGAGCTATGTTGAAGTATCTACCCCCCACTGCTTCAGATAAATATTCGTATTCCCTTTCTGGGTCTATAACTATAACTTCAGTATCAAACATAAGCGTTCTGATAACTTCAAGTTTAGTAGCATAAGATTTTCCTGCACCTGATGTTGCAAAAGTTATTGAGTTATAGTTCGGTAGAGAAAATCTATCAAATATTATAAGGCTAGAATTATGACGGTTTACTCCATATAAAATACCCTTGTCTGAAGTCAGGTCAAATGAAACAAACGGAAATAGACTTGAAAGTGGTTCGGTATTCAACTTTTGATGTATGCCAAGCACGTCAGTTCCTAGCGGTATAACACTTTTAAAAGCTTCATCTTGTTGAAATAAAGCAGGTTTTAAATAAATAAGTTTTGATTCAAGAAGAGATTTAATTTCACTTTCTATTTTAAATAGATCAGTTTCGTTGTCTGCGTAAACTGTAATATAAAGACCAACATCAAACATTTTCTCTTGTGCCTGCATAAGATTGTCTCTCAAACTTTCTAGGTCTCTGTATGCAGTATCTAGCATTGGATCACGAACTAAACCTTTTGATTCACGAATTGATATCTGACTTTGAACTTCTGCGACTTTATTTTGGAAAGTATGTAATACATCAACAGTGTCTATTGGGTGAACAAAGATTGAGACATCAAAAACTTTATCCAAGTTTATTATTGGGGAGAACCAGTTATCAGTTAGATATCTAGGATAAGATATCACAAAGAAAGTCCGCGCAATCTTGTCTCCCAGATTCAAAGATTTTGGTGTTATTTGCAATGCTGAAGGAGCAATTATGTCTTGAAGTTCAAGTACAGCAGCTTTATATATTTCAGTAGGAAGAACTGGCATAACCATATTTTTTGGTTTCGCTATGTCATTCTTTTTTCCAAATAGTGATGAAAATATACCCATTTTATTGTAATTTAATTCCCCTACTAATATCTCCAGGATTGAAAGTCTTATAAAATAACTCCACCTCTTCTTCTGTTGTTAGTTGGCTACTTCTTATTCCAAGTCCTCCTAACCCTGAAATTATAACATTTACTCTTTGGTCCAACTGGCTTCTTTTTTCTTCAAAAGATGCCATGTCCAGTGCCTTTTTTGTATTTTCTACAGCTTTTTTTGTTTCATTACCACCTATTATTTTATCCAAAAGTCCGTCACTAGATTTTAATATTGTTGGACTATAAGGAACAACAACAAAAAATGTTTTTGTCATTATATTAACTTCGTCTGTAAAAGCTCTTATAAAATCTATATATTCTTTAGTTTGTATTTTCAAAAGCTTCTCGTTTTGCGTTTTCAATCTTTCTTCAAGCATTCCCAAATACGGTCTTATATCTAACCTTCTTGATTGCATAACTATTTGAGTTGAAAAATCTAACCCATTTAAAAAAGACTGAAACTGACTGATAATAGCTGCTTGCTCATCAGCTGATTTTAGAGAAAGGTTTATTGAAGAAGCAATAAGAACAGCTCTAAGACCACCATCTTTTAATATAATGACACCATTTCTAACTTCTTTAATTGGTACAAATTCTTGAGCTGCGCGTGCGTTTATAGCCATAATTTTATTATATCACGTTACTTAAACCTTATTCTCTTGATCAGGTTCCACATCTAAACTCCAAGATATGTCTCTAAGTTTACTTGAAGACAAAACTGGCAATACTGAAGTTGGAGTTATTTCCTCTTCCTCTTTTTTTGCATCCTTTGGTTTAACTAAACGCTGTTTCCATACATATAGTTTATTTGAGATTGCATAATTCATGGCAGCCTGAAGGTAGTATATGAATGGTTTATTGTTTATTTTGTAAAAAGTTAGTAGTCCAGCTAAGATCCCAACTGGTATTATCAAAAAAATCCCTATCCAAAGAGGTAAAAGTTTATATATAACAAATATTGCCCCTGCTCCACCTGCTAAATACACAAATTGTCTAAAAGTGAAAGGACCAAAAAGTTTATCCTCAACATCAATAAATTGTGGGACTTTGAATTGCATATTCTAATTGTATCACAAAATTATATTGCTTCGTGATAAGGATCATGAGGTTTTTCTGTAGCAGGAGTAGTTTGAACAATATTTGGTTGATTTATAGGCCTAGGATTTGAAGTAACTTTTGGAATAGTTTGATTACTAACTACAGGTTTACTTACTGTTGGAGCACTGAGTTTGCTACCAATGATACTTTTCATAACGTCTTCTTTCTCAGGCTCACTATCTACCATTTCTATACCGGCACTTTTATATATACTTGATTCAGTTTTAGGTGCTTCTTCTTTTGGTTTTGGAATTGTATAAGTAAAGGTTTTAGGTACTTCAGGTTTTGCTACTACATAAGGTGGCAGAGGTACTTCGTCTTCCCCTGTTGGTGTAACTTGGTTTTTCTTTTCCCAGTTTGTTCTTAAGATTTCACGGATATTTTTCAATATGTCTTCATTTACCTTACTTACTACTTCGCTTGTTACCTCTGAACTTGTCCCGAGTTTTTCTTTTAGTTCCGATTCGTATTTATCAGGGTGGATTACATTGAGCAGTACTTTATTCGTAGTTTCTTCTAGATTTTTCATCTGATCTATTGAAAAATCTTTTTCTTTAGCAATGTTATACAATTTAGTTCTGTAATCTGACTCCCTGATAGCCTCCTGAACTTCTTTTGGTAATTTTGCGAAATACCCTTCTTCATAGTATGAGTCAGGTAAATCAGATACTATACTATCTTCAGCTTCATCTGCTCTGAAATTTTTCTTGATTAATTCAACAACATTTTTTAAAACTTTTTCATTTATGTCTTTTATAATGCTATCAATTTTATATTCAGGGATACTTAAATCTTCAGACAAGTTTTCTTTATATTCATCTGGATGAATTTGACCCATCAAAACCATAGTAGTATTTAACTCAAGATCGCTCACTTCTTCTGGTTTTAGTTCATATCTTTTACCTATATCAATTATATTTTGATCATAAGTAGGGTCCATGATAATAGCCTGGATCTCTGGTTGAAGATTGTTGAATCTATCAAGTATTGCTTTTTGTGTTTCTTCTTTGTCCATATATTTTTAATTAATGATGTCCTCCACCTCCGTGATCGTCGTGTGCAGGCTCATGGTGTGCTGGTGCCCCA
>CAZCNB010000002.1:41400-82064 GCA_964500465.1 uncultured Candidatus Saccharibacteria bacterium
ATGTCCTCCACCTCCGTGATCGTCGTGTGCAGGCTCATGGTGTGCTGGTGCCCCACTTCCAGGCTGGTAAGTATCTCTAAACTCTTCTTTATGAAAATCTTTATTTCCAGCTTGTCTATTTGTTGTACCACTGTGAAGCGCTAGATTTCTAATTGCTCCAGCAAGTCCACCCACTCCTGCTCCAATAGCAGTACCAATTCCTGGTACTATTGAACCGACAACAGCACCTGTTGCAGCGCCTCTTGCAACACCCTCAGCTCCTTCAAGTAATGTTTGCCCAACCCCACGCCAGAATTGCTTTTCTGCATGTCCAAATTTTTTAATATTACCAAGATCATCTCTATATGTTTGTTTACTTTCAAAAATAGTTTTCTTGGTTTCAAAAATAGTTTTCTTACTTTGATCATTAGGATTCTTCTCATAATCTGCCTTTGCTTTTTCGTACTCTTCTTTTGCCTTCTTATATTCTTTGTCTGTCTTATCCACATCATATATCTTTCCAGACTTACGTCTCTGGGTAAGAGCATATTCCATTTGACGACCAGTTTTAACTCTCTCCTGTTTCTTTTCTAATCCAGCTATATCATACTGTTGTCTTGCAACAGAAGCCTTATATTCTTTACTATTGTGATCAATATTTTCATCTGCCTTATATTTTTCCAAAGCAGCTTTTTTAGCAGCAATTTCATCTCCAAGATCGTCATATTTGTGGTGATCATATCCAAGAGATTCTCCAAATTTCTTTTCTTTTTCAACTTTGCGTTGCTGTGCTCCAACATAACCTCCCACTGTACTCTTGGTTCCAAGTCCTACAAATCCTGCACCCTTGCTTAGATTCATACCAGTTTCTTTTGAAAATGCGTTACCAGCGGAAGTTTGTCGAACGTCAAAGCTACCCCTTGCAGTTTTATTAGTAAGAGTTTTTAATCCTAAATCCTTTGCAAGGAATTGTTGGAATCTACCTCTTTTACCAGCGGCTGCGTCGTTTAGCCAATTGCTCTTGTCTGCAACATTTGCTGCTCTGCCAACTGTTTGCCTTAATCCTATAGCAGCAGCTCCAACTCCTGCTCCTATAGCTAGGCCACCTACTGTGTTGCCCACCTTAGTTACCGCTGCACCAATATCTCCAGAGAACTGTACCGCAAGGCCCTTTGCCTTGTTCATTAGCACTATAATAAAAGCAAATGGAACTATTACTGCTATTATAAACGTTACCCCGCTTCCTACGTTCAAAGTTATAAAGTTTTTTGCATCTACGAACTTTATAATGAGATACATAAAAAACATAAAGATTGGAGCCAAAAATGCTAGCTTAACTGTATTTGGCCACCATTTCTTCCAACCAATAGTTGCAACACTACTTAGTGCTGGGACTGTATAAGAAAAGAAAGCAAGGGGTACTAATATCATAGCTATCCATAGACCCACCACTCTCGCTATGAATATAATCCCAGAAGTTAAAAACACAATCATCCCTATAACATTTACAGCGCTAGAAAGTAGAGTTATCAATATAAACGTTCCATTAGTTACACCTGTGTGGCTATCCACACCTTCACTTGCGATACTGCCGTTATTTACAACGAGTTTAGTTTCATTTGCTTTTATTATCAGAGCTTGCGGATCAAACTTATCTACTATAGCAGCAGAAATTTGTTTCTCTCCATTATCACCACGTTTATTGACGATATCTTTATTGGGACTCTTGGAATCTTTCTCATTTACAGACACACTGTTATAAAAAACTCTAGCTAAAATATTTGATGTGTCTACAATAACTCTAGTGGCAAATAAACTAAAGTTCATTAAGATGCCAATAATGACTACATTCATAATCATCTCCTTAGTTTTGAATCCATGAATATTGAGTATTGTTGAAAATGCTATCCACAAAAGAACAAAAATGAAAAACAAATTAACAAAATCTCTTACGATTCCCCAACCTTCTTCAACAAATGGATTTCTATAAGATGTATCGTTTACTGAGTAAAAAAATGCAAAATCAAAAAACTTACCAGCTAATTCAAATAAAGCAGAAGTAGGTTTAAATATAAGTCCATAGATCAGATTAGCTATACAACCAGACATTGAAAGACCAAACCAATAGAGACATTCTGGCAAACCATCACCCCCAGAAGAAGTTTGAACTTCTCCAGGGCCTTCATCAACCTCACCTTCAGCCAAAGTTCTTATTGGTATATCAAAATGTTTATCAGATCTGGTGGCTTCTTTTTTGTCTCCATTACTAATAACAAAACTCAAAAAGTAATCGGTTCCTGGAGATAGTCCAGCTAACTCTAGTGTCCATTGCCCATCCATTATGTCGTCCCCGTCTTCTTCATAGTATCTCTCCCCAGGCTTCGCATTACCCCTAGGTTTTGTGTCTATTGTTAGAATTTGATTAGGATTTTCTAAATCTATTTCTTTTTGAGGAATTACCTCTTTTACACCAGAAGGAAAGTAAAATGTTCCAGAATTATAATTAAGGTCTATATTAGTACCACTTTTATCAGTTACAACATATCCAGCCCAGTGATTTACTGTTGCTGATCGGTGATATATCTCTAAATTGTAAGTTATAGAGTTCTGAGTTCTTTTTGCTACATTATGTTTAACAAAAAATGCTGCTTCTGTTTCTAATTTTTTTATTTTAGGAACACCACTTTTTATACTAACAGTAAAAGGCGCGAAAAGATTCACGAGAATGAAAGTTATTAGGATTGAAGGTATAATTTTTCTCATTCGCAATATGATATTTATTATATCATATGTACTTATTTAAACCCCAGGTGTTTACCAGATATTTAATTCGAATTCTAGGTCATTGAACTGTTTAGGGGCGTAAAACTCTGGTTTTATGTTTAAATCTCCATAATATGGATTATTTTTGACAGCCCTAGGTCCTTCATATTTTGGATCTGCTTTCTGGTCTTTACATTGAAGGGTCAGTGTATCAGCACGATCTATTAAATCTTGATTTCTTTTTATGTCTGCATTAATCATGGCAACTTCCTCAGCAGTTTTAAGTTCAGGGGCTATAAGGTAATACTGTCTTAATAACTCTGCCAACTCATCTTTCTCTGCATCAGTGTATTCCAATTCGTAATCTACTTGGCAAAGTTTTGGGTTTTCGTCCTTAGTAGGTTCAGGTTCTTTGGTAGGTTTTATGTCGCCACTAGTTCCAGTGATAGGATTATTACCGGAGCTTATTCCTTCTCCCGGAGTTGGGATAGGATTAAAAGGTGCACTTATGCCACTTTTTTTATTAATAGGCTCACTAACATCTCCTCCAGTAACTTCATTTACATCGCTACTACTACTGGTATTGCCAGACGTATTATTATCAACCTTATCTTCTTCTATTTGGTCAGTTTTTTTATCCACAGTGTCAACCAATTTCTGCTTTGGTGTTCCTAATAACGGGGAAAATAATTTAGTTATACTTTGATTTTTCGTCCCAAAAAGTTTTTCACTATTTTTAAACAAAAGGTAGGCAACGAGAACAAGAACAATAATAGAGATTATTGTAATTATTAACGCTTTACTTTTTCTTGGGTTATTTTCCATAAAATTTTATCTAACTAAAATACTAGTGTCTAACGGTGCATAATCTTTGATAATTTTCTCCTTACTTTTTATTATAGGCAATGGTTTTTCATCTGCTGATGAAATAATCTTGCCGTTATAGTCTGTGAAGGTTACTTTTTCTTTTAATAAACAAGCTTGGCTCATCTTTGTTCCTCCTTCCTTGGCAATTTTATCTGCCCTTCTCTTTTGTGCAGCTGCAATTATCTCATTAACTCTTTTTTGAATTGCTTTTAGTTTATCAAGATTTGGTGTTGCTTCTGCAAGCAAATCCCTAGAATCTTTTTTAGCAGCTTCAACTTCTTCTATGTAGTCAGGAATATTTTTCGTCATTTGCAAACCTTCTTGAGACATTTGTAGGTATTTTGTATTACCTTTCCAATAACTTTGCATAGGACTAGTTACTCCATACGTAGCGTCAATGTTTTCTTCGAAAGCTTCAAGCGTTGCAAGTAGTTTTGTTGGATCAAGCCCTGTATTTTCTGGAGCGATCATCTTAAGGACTGAGTCGCGGTCCTTTCCTATGGTATTTGCTATAAATATTGGATCAAGAGGTCTTTTACCAGAGAGCATATCATTTCTTATTTGTTCATTTTTAAGTCTGATTCTCTCATTGTCCGCTTCAATTGCAGCTCTATTTTTTTCATTCTCTCTTCTGTCACGAGCTTCTTGGAACTTCTTTCTGATCTGGTGCATACCTGCAAGAGGGTTAACAATGAAACTAAGTCTCTTGAGAAGCGAAACTTTTTTCTTTGGTGGGTTCTCTGGGAGAGGTTGAGGATACTCATATGTACCTTCTGGAGCATATTCAATTTTTATTCCAATGTCTGCAGCATCCTCTGCTCCAGAAGTAATTGTCGCTAAATATTCATCTATAGCCTCTTTTGAGTTTTGCCTCCAGTTTGGATTTGGACCTGGAATACAGTAATCGAGCTCACCCAGTGCTGGTAGTACATCTGATATGGTTGATTTATAAATTCCCATAGCGTCTATATAATCGTATTGGTTTTGTATTACTCCTTTTTTAATCAGTACTCCATCTTCGTCGTAAATATTTCCAAGATCTTTTGTTATATCAAATCCATCATCTTGTATGTATACATGTGGAGTTTTAATCGGACCACTTCCTCCTCCTGTTGCACCAGTTCCACCTGTTGTTATTCCACCACTACCGACACTAACTCCAGTAGTTGTTGCAATTGGAGTACTACCCATACCAAATGGAGTGTCGTTTACATTTACATATCCATCATCGTCAAATGTTATGGTTTGTATTGTTGTTCCACCTGTTGTGGCGGTCGTTATGTTTTTAGCTGGATCTAGACTGGCTAGTCCCTGGCTTTCAAATTTACTTAATAGCATTGTGAATAGGGCATTCAATGCATCATTCATAGTTTTTACGAGTTCTAGTTGGCGTTCAGGAGTATTTAAATATGTGTTTGCCTTTGCTGCAATAGCACTTCCGGGCGTGACTGTTTTCCATTCTTTACACTTTTGTTCCACAGGCGCTTTACCACCAGTTGTGTTACATGAAGATATTAAGCTCGAATATTCTGATGCAACATTGTCCTTACAAGATTTTATTGCAGCTGCGGTTTTGTTGTCAGTTTCGCATGTTTGTAATGCATCACTCTTTTGTGACTCATAAGATGATTTACAACTATTTATTTCAGAGTCAGTTGGAGCTTTAGGTGTTTCATAAACTGCACATTCTTGTTGTGGTCTATAACCTTGGCCTTGAACAAGCTCTGCCTTAGCATTTTCAACTTGTTTTTGTTGCTTATTTCTCAGATTTTCGGTTGCTTTTATTGTAAATCCAAATGGATTGTTTTGGTCATTTTGAGTAAGTGCCCACCATCCATCCCATCCACCTTGGCTAAAATCATTCGCAAAACTTTGAGGTGTTGCACCTGGTTCTAAGTAGTTTGTCAGATCTTGTTTTATTGAAGACGCAAAATCTTTTTTTAGCTGCTCTGTTGTGACTGCACCACGTGCAAAGTCTCTACCATATGGGTAGTCACTTGCATTCATAGGATCCTTAAACAACCTTGTTTCTTGTTCTAATATACTATTTTCTATGTCACCTAAATATTTACTTAAGTTGTTTACATAAAAGGAATTTCCACTAAATCCTGTGTTTATCCAATTCATGGTATATTTAGTCATTGCAGAAAGTTGGTTTTTTGCTAGTTGTATTGCTATCCCATTTAGACATTTCTCTGTGTATTCTTTCTTCTCTTCCCTTTTTCTGTTTTCTTTATCTTGCTCCTCTTTTTTAGCTTGAATGTCATCTAACTTGTCTTCAAGTCCAGGATCTGTAACTTCTTTGTCTTTTTTTATTTCGTTTGATATGTTTTCAACTCCTTTACCACCGCCAGTACCGAAACCTGAACCAGGAGATGTAACAGTAGCTGCAAGAGCTGCTTGAATAACTCCTGTAACTACAGTAGTTACAACCCCAGTGGCTTTTTTCTGAAGTCGTTTCTTTAATACGTCGGCAAGTTTCTTCTTTGTTTTATCTAATAGTTTATTTGCTGTTTTTTCTATAGCCCCTACTATTTTTTCTGAAACTTTATTCACAACGCCAGTACAACCTACTACTTGAGAAAGTAATCTAGGATTTATAAAATCTTTTACCTTAGGTTTAAAAGGGTTATCTCCACTATTTGGATTGTCGTAGTTAAGTGGTGCTGAAACTTGTCCAGAAGGTGTAGATTGAGCTCCACCAGTTGCGATTCCAGCGTATGCTTGTAGAGGCAAAATAGTTTCCACTAAGAATAAGGTTATTACTAAGCCAGAAATTATTTTTCTTGTGATTCCTTTATCCATAATAGATTTATCTATAAAATATTATAGCACATTATTATTCGCCAGAAACTCTATCAATGTCCTCAGTTAGAGCATCTGTGTATTTTTTGTAATTAATGAAAGATTTAATCCCGTTTAATGGATCTCCAAGAAGATTTGTCATACCATCTATTGTCAATCCAACCTTATAGTAGTTGTTTGATAGACTTATGTGAGGGTTTACTAATGTGTTAGGAACGGGAATCTTAATAAATTCAGCTCCGAAATCTTTATATGCTTTAGATATAGACTTTACTTGCTTTATTGCATTTTGATCCTTGTTAGCAAGTCCTTGATTTATGAATATAAGCTCATCGCCTATATTTTTATCCTCGTATTTAATTACTAGGTTGATAAAATTTTCATAGTAAGAGCTCAAAGAATCAGGGTTAGATTCCACAACCTTGACTTGGTTTCTTGTATATATGTCATCAATAGGTGTTGCTTCCACTTTCTTGCCTATAGCTTCAGAGGCTGCTTGTATAGAGTTTTCATCTAAAGTTCCACTTTGCTGCAATGACATAATAATAGAGAAGAAATCTCTAGACAATTCATCGTTTTCAGATATTGGACCACCACTGGCTAAATCAGGCCTATCTTTAGCTATCGTTGCTCTTTTTGCCATTATGAACTCTTTATTTTCAGGCCCATTTTTAGTTGGATCAAGTCCCCAAAGCTTTTCTTCCCAATCTGGAATACTGTTATTATTTGCGTCTTGTTCTGTAAGATTTTTAACCACCAGCTTACTTTTTGGTAGAATCTTTGATTTACCACCAAAATAGCGAGCAACTTCATATATTCCTAAAATAATAGCTAAAATAACTACTATAGCAATAACTTTTTTAACAAACTGTTTACTTGGTAAGTAATCTTTATTCATTTTGTATAAATATTATACAACCCAAGACCCAAATCTCCTATACTTTTTGAGCAAGTTTTGCTAGTTTAAGCCATGTTGAAATCGATAAATCCTCTGGTCTAACTTTCGAATCAATTTTTAACTCCAAGAAACACTTCTCTATAATACTCGGATTTAATATTGATTCTAGGTTTTTTCTTAAAACCTTACGTTTATGGGCAAAGCCAGATTTTACCATAGTGAAAAAATAATCTTCCCCTACTCTATTTAAAAAATTATCTCTACTTATGTTGTCTATCATAACTATAGCTGAGTCTACTTTGGGAGATGGGGTGAAAAACTTTTTACTAACCTTCATAACATATTTAGGTTCCCCGTAAGCTTTAACCGAGAGAGAAAGAATGCTCTCTTTTTTGTCATTTGCCACTATCCTCATAGCTACCTCTTTTTGTACCAACATAACCATTTTACTAGGCTGGTTTTCTTCTGAAAGAAATTTCTTAAATATTGCTCCCGTTATGTTGTAGGGTATGTTTGCAACTATCTTATACTCTTTATTCTTAAGTTGGTATTTTTTTGTATCAAAATTTAAAATATCTTCTTCTATTAAAAATAGTTTTTTGTCTTCGATTTCTTTTTTGAATTTATCTTTTAGTATAGACATCAAGTTCCTATCTTTCTCAACAGCGATAACTACATCACACTTTTCTAAAAGTTTTTCGGTCAATGCTCCTTTACCTGGACCAATCTCTAAAATAATATCTTTCTTAGATACATTTCCAGCTTCGCACATTGTCTTTAGAGCCAGTTGAGATTTTAAAAAATTCTGCCCCAAAGATTTTTTTGCTTTATGAATCATATTATAAGTATACTACTCTCTCACCGTTCTTTGGTCCACTTTGATCAAAAGAAGTTAAATGCTCTGGTATATCATATATAAATTCACTAGGAGTATTTACTTGTCTACTTCCGAATATTGTTCTAAGAGACGCATACGACAAATACAATTTTTGTCTTGCTCTTGTTATACCCACGTAGAAAAGCCTCCTCTCTTCTTCACTATCTTCTTTTGATTTTCTATCTGTTCTTGAATGAGGGAAAAGATCTTGCTCAAGGCCAGTTATAAAAACATATTTAAATTCAAGGCCCTTAGAAGCATGAACTGTCATTAGCCTTACACCTTTGGTTTTATGCATTAATGTATCTTGATCACTAGCTAGACTTGCATCTTCAAGTAGCTTTTCCAATCCTTCATTCTTATACATTAAGTCGTATTTTGTAGCCAGTGTTACTAATTCCCTCATGTTTTCTAATCTCTCAAGGTCGTCAGACGAGCCTTTCGACAGATCAGCTTCAAGGCCACTTTCCTTGATGACAAATTTTATACATTCTGACGGTACATGACTTTCCGAGTAATCTCTTATTTTATCGAGCAGATTATAAAAAATATTTATTTTCTCTTGCATACCTTTAGGAAGCTCAGCAAGTTTTCCAGAAAAAAGTTTAGTTAACGTAACCTTACCTATTCCACGAGTCGGTGTATTTATAATCCTTTTTATATCAGACAAACTTTCTTTATTAAAAGAAGCTTTTATATATGAAAGTACATCTTTTATTTCTTTTCTTTCAAAAAATTTAACCCCGAGTACTTGGTAAGGTATTTGTCTTCCTAAAAGTGCCTCTTCCAGTACTCTTGATTGAAAGTTTGCTCTGTATAAAACTGCAATTTCTTCTGGGTCTATACCATTTGTAAACAACTCGTTAATTTTTTCTGCAACAAATTCTGCTTCAACAATTTCATCATACGCTTCATGAATTTCTATAGATTCACCTTCTCCGTTTTCTGTAAATAAAGTTTTATCAACTCTATATTGATTCTTTTTTATAACACTATTTGCTGCACTGATTATATTTTTTGTTGATCTATAATTTTGTTCAAGCATTATCACCTTAGCATTAGGAAAGTCTTTTTCAAAATGAAGCATATTTTTTATGTTTGCACCTCGCCAGCTATATATATTCTGATCAGTGTCACCAACCACACAAATATTTTCCTTTTTATTTACAAGTAATTTTGTTAACTCGTACTGGACTTCATTAGTATCTTGGTATTCATCTATATGGATATATTTCCACTTTTCTTGGTAATTATTTTTTACCTCTGGATATTTTTTTAATATTAAAACTGTTTGTAAAAGAAGATCGTCAAAGTCTAGGGCCCTCTCTTCTTTTAATTTTCTTTCATAATCTCTCCATACCACAGCTACTATACTTTGTATTCCACTATTTACATTTTGGCTGAAAGTTTCTGAAGTTATAAAATCGCCTTTGGATTTTGATATGATACTTTTTATTTTTCTAGGTTCATATTGTTTAGGGTCTATATCTCGTTCTTTCATTACATCTTTTATTATTACCAGTGTGTCGTGTTCATCTGCTATAGCAAAATGTTTAGTTAATCCTATCAGATGAGCGTTCTCTTTTATTATATGTACTCCAAGCGAGTGAAATGTAGATATAAAAGGCACAGTATTTTGTCTGTGTACTGGTTCATCTAAAAGCATCATAACTCTTTCTCTCATTTCTTTTGCAGCCTTGTTTGTAAAAGTAACTGCAAGTATCTGGCTTGGATCTACCCCTTGGTGTATAAGATGAATAATTCTGTGAGTTATAGTCTTTGTCTTACCAGCCCCAGCGCCAGCCACAATCAAAAGAGGCCCCTCTGTGTAAAGGACAGCCTCTTTTTGTTTTTCGTTTAAAGATTCGAGATAGTTCATCGGTAATCCATTGTAGCATTTTTCCTTTTCTTCTCAATTCTATCTTTCATATATACGACGTGTAGGAGAAATCGGTCTCATCATTCTATCCTGGCTAGGAACATCTCCGTCATAATCTCTACTCCAAGAATCTCTATCGTTCCAGTCTACTGGTCTTTTAAATCCATATAAAGTATTATCGTCTGCCTTATATATTTTTGATGTTATACGCTTTATATAAGTTTCCATATTTTCGTTACCAATAGGTCTATCATTTCCAAGTTTGTATTCTACTTTGTCTATAAATTTTTCATAGTCTTTACTGGATACAAGCTTCTTATACATAGCTGACAACCTCTCTATCTCGTTTCTGTGAGAGAATGAGTAAGTTCCTGTTAATGGGTTTTGGGTTATTATTCCTTTTTTAACCAATGCATCAAGGTCAGCTTGAGGCAATCTGTTTCCATTTAAGAAATCATCTTGGAAGAAATATTTAGCAGGAATCTTCTCAACAGTTTTCCATTCTGGCATATCTCGGAAGTATTCTTGAGTTATACTTACATGTTTCGGTATTTCTACATTTCTACCTAGTGTTTGGTCATATACGATTTTCGATGGGTTTTCTGTGTAAGTATTGGTTCCAAATAGTTCTTGAAGCTCACGCTCTTTACTGAAATCTTCATATGAGTTGAATTCCAACCCCCTTTGTTCAAACATGGCATCGTTTGCTGTATTCCAGTCGTTATAGTCCACCCCGTTTTCTTTTTGATCAAGAGTTGGGTATTCTGCTTTGTCTATCAACACTGTTTTATTACCAAAAGTTTGCTTTATTTCTTTTGCTGTTTCGAAGTGCCTTGGATCTGATTCTATTGGCAATTTTTCATTCACATTATTATCAACCCCATTTTCAAAAACATTATTACCTTTGTTTGAAAATACCGCCTCTCTATCCGTCATCGGGACTTCTCTTGAAATATTTCCAGCATTTGGGCCACCTTTTAGGGCCCCTCCTGATCTAGTGGGGTATATTTTTCCTGTTTCCTCTCCAGTATTATAACCTTCGATTGGTTCACTTGGTTTTATTATTTTCCCTGATCCAATGCTCTCATTACTAAATCCACCTTGCTGTGTTGGACGTATATTATCATCCATTATTATCGGTGCTTCTGTTTTGAGTACAGAAGGTAGTTCGTCTGCTTTTATTGTTTCTTCTGTAACAGTTGGTCCAGAAATCTTTGTTGCTCCTGATAAATCTATATTGTCTCCACTTACCTTAGGTTCTGTCATAGTTTCATCTATTACAGGAGCAGTACTTGTTATCTGACGAGCACCAGATAGGTCTATGTTTTCGTTTGCATTGATATTATCCGACTCCAATCCTTCTACTTTTGCAGTGTAATCATTTGCCAGTTCTGCGTTATTTGTTGTACTACTAGTGCTTACTATGTTCTTATCATTAAGCACTATATTTTTATTTAAATCTTCTCTACTCACTGGAGCTTTTGGTACAGTTACTACTTTCTCTACTTTAGGGGTTACATCAACTTTTGGTGTTGGCTCTGTTTTAACTATTTGGTTTTCATCAACATTTACTTTTATCTCGGCTTTAGGGACTGTTGGAATAGTATCTTTTAAATTACCTGTAATGTTTGTTTGAGCACTATCTGGAACATTTGTAGAAACCGTTGGGTTAACTAAAGAGTCTTTTGCTATTGGATTTGGAATACTATCGTTATTAACAATCTCATTATTACTTACCTTTGTCATGCTAACAGCTCCAGCGACTTTTTCATTGTGATGTTCAGATGATCCAAAATGTAAACCCAAGCCCATCTTTTCTTGGAAATAATGAATTCCACTACCAAGTACTGAAAAACTTGCTCCAACCAATGCTCCACGTCTTATTTCACTTTGTTTGAAGTCTGCTTCTTTTTCATCAAACCTGATAGCATTTTTCTGTCTCAATTCCTCAAGTAATATTTTTATATCTTTATTATCTTGCTGGATTAAATCTCTCAACTGTCTTTTTTCTATTCTTGAAGATCCATCCATACTCATAACTTTTATTTCTATCAACTCATCTGGTATATCTGCAAAGTTAAATTTGTTAGCCTGTATTTCAACAGCCGCCTTGCTTAGAAGTCTCAGCATTTCATAGTTAGTTCCTACTGGGTTATTGGTTCCATAGTTTATTAAACCCTCTTCCAGTTTACTTTGTATATAATTTGATCTCCTTTCAAGTTCAGATATAAGTCTTGCTTTTTCTCCTAAATTCGCAACATTTGTAAGTTTATTTAGAGTATTTTCAAGTCTCTGTATTTGGCTATCGGCATCTACAAACCCTGCAACTTCTCTTGCATTAACTTCTTTACCGCTAACTATTTTCCCTAGCATATTCTTGCTCAAATTTTTGTCTTCAAAAAGGTTTTTCCCAGAATTTCTTAGATCCATTCTTTCTTGCGAAGTAATTTCTCTAAATGTTTTTCCACTACGCCCTTCGTCAAAAGCTTTATCTAATTTTTGCTCCGCTTTTCTTTTTGCTCTCCATGCCCCGATTGCTCCTGCGGTTATAGGTGCTGCAAATAGTCCAAGCATCCCAAGTCCTGCCCTTCCAGCATATCCTAGGCCCATGTATGCAGCTCTCCATTTATTTTCACCATTAAATATTTTTTTCCAAGAAGAAGATTCTTGCAATTTTTCCATCTCAAGGATTGCGTCCGGGCTTGTGTTTGTGAATTGCATCATTGCTATCTTATAATCCTTCTCACACATATACGTCTGCGCTTTTTCTATTGCTAGATTTTCAGCAATTCCTTCATCTTTGTATTTTCTTACTCTCAAGTCTATCACCTTCTTCTTTGCTTCATTATATTCGTGTTCAAGTAGGATATATTGATCATAATTTTTCTCGCCACCTAAACTCTTTGCCGCTCGCTCATTTTTCCAGGCATCAGGCATTTTAGAGAATTCGTTTGCAATTTCGTTATATCTCTCTATAGACTCCTTAACCTCAGGAGACATATTAGGATCAATTTGTATAAATTCTATACTTGGCTTACCTTCCTTCTCCACTACATTTAGATTAAGTTCTGCCATTCTTTTTGTCAGAGCTTCCAGTACTTCTTTTTCAGGTTTTAGTTTACCTTCCTTGAAATCTTGTAGAGCCTCCTTACTTTCTGAATTTACATAAACTGATTTATTTATTTTTTTCCATATCTTGCCCACGAGACTTGGACGCCAATTCATTGGGTTGACTGAAAGATTTATTTTACTTTTCTCGCTAAATCTTTTTTCTCCTTCTTTTTTTACATCCACAAAAATTTGTTGGGATGATTGCTCTATAATTAGCATTTTTTGTTGCTCAGTAAGATTTGCCCACTCTGGTATAGATTCAAAATCTTTTTCTCGAAGTCCCACTTGTCTAAGTTTTTTTCCTAGCGCAGTGGCTGCATTTTTAGCTTCCTCAGCTTTTTCTTTTTGTTTTAATTGCCATTCAATTTCACTTCTGATTTCTTCTGCTTGCTCTCGGTTTATCTTTTTTGTTTCTTCTGCTTCCTCAGCAATATTTTTTTGTAATTCCTCTCTAAGTTTAGCGATCCTCTCCTTCTCTTCTATTTCACCTTTCTCTATTGCAATCTCGTTTCTTACCGAGTCAATCATTTTCTGTTCAAATCCAAGTTTCAAAAGCCCTGCATCATCAGAACCAGCTCCAATTGCAAGACGAAGAATATTTTCTTTATTTTTCCTGTTCTGTTCTTCCAAAGCAGCCAAAGAATCTTTATTCTGTGATAGTTTTTGTTTTGCTTCTTCTGTTGTTAGTCCTTCGATTGACATATTGTTATTTTACTTTAGTTTATTTACCTTTACCATATACTTCATCTATCCACTCTTTTTTAAATATATTTAATTTTGGATCATCTTTTTTTATGCCTGCTTTTTTGCCCTGATTGAGTACTTTCAATGCCTCTTCTTTGAGGATCTCTCCTTTTTCTTTTTCCTCTTGTTCTGCTATGAAATTCTCAAGCTCCAGATTTTCTTCTTTTAATTCTTGAATTTTCTTCTCAACTTCAAGCATAGCATCCATCTGCAACTTTAACTGTTCCATCAATTCCTCTTTGCCTACTGGTTTAACTTCCTCAAGTTTGTCTTCTGTCTCATCTCCTACCGCTTCTTCTGTTACGCTAGTTCCTTTTTCTCCCTTAATTTCTTCACCTGCCTCTTCTCCTCTTACTGAAACACTTCCTATTGCATTTGGTTCCCCTCTCTGATTTTGATTAGTAATAGTTTGTCCTTCAGGACTATTATTAGGAACCACTAAGGTTCCCTCAACTTCTTCAAAACTTTCGTTTTTTATTGTATTAGGTTCTCCCCTCTGGTTTTTTGTATTGGTTGACTGATTTTCCGGATTTTCTCCTGTTGGTGGTACTTTTTCTATAACAGTATCTTCACCCACAGATTCTATTACTGTAAGATTTTCTTCTGCTGTCTTATTTACCCCTAAAGGCTGTTCTTCCTGTTGTGTGACCACTTCTTTTGGTTTTAGCTCTTCTTCTAAAGGTTTTTCCTCCTCTTTTTCTATAACTAGGTCCTTTTTCCGAGGGAGCACATGGTTCCATTCCTTCTTCGTTTTTTTGGCTTGTAACTCATGAGCTTTTCCTAATTCTTCAATCGCTTTATTATATACAACTATCAGTTCATTTTTTTGTTTAATATTGACTGTGAGTTCGATTTCCTTATCTAATTTTTTTATTTCACCGCCTAGCTTTGATATCAATGTTGCAAGTTCAATCAGTTCAACAATTTCACTACCTTTTTTATTTCCAACATGATCAATAAGCCTAGTTGTGGCATTTGTAGCTGTACCTGAATAGAAATTTTTTTCTTTATTAAGCATAGTTATTATTTGCCTTCAAGAAGGGTCATTGCACGTGCTCGTTTTTCACGCAAACGATTAATTTCTTTATTAATCTGTGTTATCTTTAGAGAATCTTTTTCTTTCAACAATTCTTCAAGTTTTTGAGCCTCTTGTTTTGAAGATAATTCTATGATCATTCTAGCTACATCTTTTGTAAGTAAATCAGGATTAAATGTAACTCCACTCGATCTACTTAGAGAATCTGGAAGCACATAAAGTATTTCTGTGTTATCCCCTTTAAAGTATGGCGATACATATTTTTCAAAATCTTTTACATCAATATTAATACACCCATTTGAAAAGTTATTATCTCTTGGATCAGATGTTTCAAGTCTTACTGTTCTTTGTTCAAGTTCGCCTGGATATGTTTGATGATGACCTAGGAACACTTTTTCTCCACGAATTGATTTTCCAAATAATGAAAATCTGTATTTACCATAAATGACACTATCTTTTTTACTATATGCCATCGATATTAGATAAGCACCAGCAGGAGTTGTCTTTTTTCCAGTTCCTTGACTAAATGATGTATTATTTTCATCACCAGGATCTTCTCCAAAACCAGAAGTAACTTTTGCTACTAAATTATTTTCTCCATCAAAAATATATTCCACTGCGTTATCTTTATCAAGGATTATGTATCCTTTTCCTGGAGTAGGGTTTTTTTCTGTTTGATATTTATATACTTCTTTACCAGCTAATGGGAGTATCTCATACACCGATTGCTCGAATTTTTTTGTTGGTATCTCAGGTTCTCTGACTGGATAGGTAAGCGTATCTTTATCCTCCACTTTGTTAGTTGTATCTTTTGCTACGATTTCGTTATCAGAACCACCCTCACTATCTTTCTTGTTTAATTTATCTACACCCTTTAATGTTGCAAATCCAAGCACAACTGCTATTGGAAAAATTAAATTCTTTTTCTTTAACCATGCTAACATTTTATTATTGGTTTCCTTGTCAGCCTTCCAGTCGATTTCAGCACCACAGTACTCCCACAGTATGTGTTTTATCATATCTAGCTGTTCTTGTTCACTTGGTTCTTGTCCAAGTTCTTCCCATCTTTTATTCATTCTTGAATCAAACAGACTAAAAATTTTAGAAAGACCTTCTGATAAAAGTAGGTTTTCATTTACTATCGGTTTTGATTGTAGTTTAGGTATTTCAAATCCCTTCATGTATAAGTATATTCTATCATTAGTTCTCTATATAAAAAAATCAGCCAGCTTCTTTTTAGGGAAGCTGGCGTCATTATGTTTGTGCCGGTGATATTAGCGGGGCACTTCTACCACTTTGTAACCGGCCGGAGCCAGGTCCACGAGGCTGGCACTGTCGCTGTGGCGGAAAGTGTAGGTGCTGTCCTTTGTATTGGTCCAGGCTGTACCTTTTGCGGGTTTATTTGTTTTCTTACCGCCGGTTTTACCATTTGCCATTACAATTGTTGATGCTGTGATTGCGATTGCGAATAACGCGATGAACGTACGTTTCATGTTTGAAGTTTTTATGATTAAGAAAAGCTTTATTCTCTAGCACTTTCCTAAAGCTCAAAGCTTTTCTTAATCTAAACTCTCATACCAACGATCTTACTACTAGTATAGCATATTCAAATATTTTTGTCAAGTACTTAAACCCCCCTTATTTTATAAGCTTTTTTATATATTAATAAAAAATCCCGTATGGTTTGTATAAACCATACGGGCCTTCGGCGCAATGCCGGAATTATTTTTTAAGAAGTAAGCTATCGAACCCCTTCTTTTTTATATCATTACCATCCACTGTGCCCGTTATACCTTTAATCTTTACATCATCTGTGAACTGGTATATCGCAGACCTCTTGATGTCTTCGTCTTTACGATACTCTCCACCGTAAGCAGCAAGCCAAAGTGGATATTTATTAAAACCCGAATCCTTCTTGAAGTTATTCTTATAGAAATTCAAGTTCATGTAAATTATCGGGGTCACACCATGCTTCTTTGTAACAGTATCAAGCAGCCATTTGATTTCCCTTTTTAAAGAATCCGTTATCATGGGGTCACCGTTCTTTGCTGTACTATCCCCCTCTTCTATGTCAATTATCGGGCGGAAGTCGTTCTTTATTAATATAGAAGACATACGCAGATAATTAATTGCTTGAGAATCAAGTGGTTGCTTCGGATTCAGATAGTGATAAGCACCTACCTTATATCCTCTTGATTTTGCTTCGGAGAAATTTCTCAGAAAACATGAATCAATGTAGTACGCACCCCGGGTTGCACGGCAGATCACAAAAGTCACCGGGTGTTTGTTTGCAATCGAGTCCCAGATTATTTTTGTTTTTTGGTGGTGAGATATATCTATCCCAAAATAGACGTCGCTGGTTTTTTCCACATCTTTTTTATGTTTTCTATTTTGGTAAAAAACGAAAACGATTAAAGCAATGAGCAGAAGTACTGCTATAGTTCCGTGTAAAATAGCACGATAATTATTTTTTCTCATGACCGACAAATTTTGTTTGTATTCACATTAACACAAAACTTACTTTAAGTCAAGGTTTATTCTAGCACTATCTCTCCTTTTTTAGCCACAATCCAATCACTACCATTTCTTTGGAATACTACATGTCTAGTTATTACTATATTTTTAGGAGTACCGGTTGTTTTTGTGATCTGATCATAACATGGCAATATATAGTAATCAGGTGATTCTAATGCTCTTTTTATTATTTCTGGAGACAAAATCAATTGGCCATATACTTCTTCAGTTTTACCAGGAATTTTCTCAAATTTTAAAGTCATTAAAGAACTAGGACTTAAGCTTATAGCTCCTGCAGGAAAGCTTCCATCCGGTTTTAGTACTGGTCCATAAAAGTCTCCTTTTAATTCTGGGGCAGGTTGTAAATACTCAAGAGTGTTTTTGTTTGGTTCACTTGGTTTTTCTATAATATTTTTTATCTCTTCAGTTTTTTCAGCAATCTTATCATCTTTGTTTAGTTTCTCTTCTTCACGACCTATTGCTTCAAGACATAATGCTTTGTCTGAGTCTGAAGTTCTTTGATCATTTTCAATTTCAAGTTTTAGTTGAGCAAGTCTTTCCAACCTTTTTTCTCCAGTATCGTTTACTAAATTTCCCTCAAGCCACCTATCAGCTGCCTCAGCGTTTAATAAAACACTAGGACTTTTTATAATTCCTGGTTTAAATTCAGGATTTTTGTTTACATCTGAATCTTCAGCAGGCTCGATTGGAGGTGTTTGGTTCTCTTCTGTTGTACCCGCAGCAACTGTATTTTTTTCTGAATTTGAATCAGGATTTGTTTCAATTTCTATTACTTCACCTGTTTTATCTTCTTTAACTTCAACAATATCCGGAGTTGTTTTAACTGCCTCTCCACCTCTTATTTTCTTTTCTAATTCAATATATCCGTTATATAATTTTTCGAAATCCGCAAGTGCCAGCTCTTTTTCTAAAGTTTTCTTTTCCTTACCAAATTTATTGTCCAAAGTTTTTCCAGTAGTCTGGGCATTCACTTTCATCAAAGCCTCCACAGGGTTTGCTCCTGTGACTACTGTTCCATCTTCAAGTTTAAATCTAAATAATTGTTTCATATCATTCTTTCAATCTTATTATTTTCATAAACTCTTCTTCATTTATAATCCTTCTTTCAGCCATTGTTCTTGGAGGTAAAATCATAACCCCATTTACCATGTTGCTACTTGGCATTCTTTTTAGCAATTCTTTGTCTATGAAAGTTAGATCGTAAGTCGAACTATTTATAAAATACTTTTTTGTAAGTTCACTATATGACACGTACGTATCTCCACCCATTGCTTTTGTTATCAAGAACGGATAATTAAATTTATTTACAACCTTACCTTTATTTTTCCCAACAAAGTTTTGAAAGTCGGGAATATTGTAAAGCACTCTTCCAAGTTCTTTGGTTTCTTTTTTTATCCCACGTTCATCCATCTTCCTTCTTGCAAATTCAAAAGCTTTGAAGTCGCTATCAATATTTGCTTGTATTTTAGCTATAACTCCTGCAAGAGGCACTACAACTTCTTTGTATGCCTTACTCTTTTTACCGTCTTTATCTTCCCAACCTTCAACTTCTATAGTAATTTTTACATCTTGTTTTAACTCTTCTTCTGTAAATTTTGGATCGAATAAGTCTCTACCCTCTTTACACCATCTCAAGATATCATCAAAACTCACTTCTTTTTGCAATGCAAACAAAGAACTCGCATACTTATATTTAAAGTAATCTTTATTAAATCTTTTAGTATCAACATATGAAAGATTGTCTTCTTGGTCTATACAATCAACCAACCTATCAATCCAAGGTTGCCTCTTTATCAAATTATTTTCCAAAAGAGTTTTGTATAAATCTTTAGTAGCTGATGTTTTTTCTGCTGGGTAATCTCTTTGATGATGGTCATCTATTATTTGAACCCCACCATTCTTTCTCTCTACCGACAGAGTTTTACCACTAGTATCTATATACATCATGACTTCTCCTGGCTTAGGCTCCACTTCTGTTCCCTTGTGTGTTTTTTCTATTTCATTTGTTCTTATACCTGCTAGCTGGAGAAGATATAGTGCGCCCCTAGTGTCACTATCAACATCCCAGTGACTCATCAATTCCCCTTCTTTATTTTCAAAACTATATCCATGAATTACTACCCTATCTAACTTCAAATTATTTTTTCTAAAAATATAACCTATTTCTTTCATTATCTCCTTCCTTCTCTTTTCTTCTAATTCTTTCTTTTCTACTCCTTCTTTATCTTCAATTTTTTCTCCCAATTCTATTTGGATATTACCAAAACCAAGAAGTGCAAGTTCTTCCTTCCATATTTTTATCTTTTCTTCTGGAGTAGCACCTCTTTTCCCTATGGTTTGATGTATTTTTAATTCCTCTATTTTTTTACTAAAATACTCAAGAGATTTTAACACCTCCTTATTTCTATAATCTTCACTTTTTTCAACAACAAACTCTTTATTTTTATCCATCAAAAAGGTCCTCATATCTTCTATACTCATATTACCCTTTTGGTTTGTTGCAGTATCTTCAAAAAAAATCCTACCCTTCTCTACCCCAGTAATTTTATATGAAGATCTTTTTCCATCTAAGCCACCAGTTCGGATTTTTACTATGTCATTGACTTGTATCTCTTGAAGTTTGCTCTCCTTTTCTTTTTCTTTTATAAATTCAATACTGGTTTCTTTTGCTAGTCTCTCTGCATCCTCAATTAGTAATTCTACCCTCTCACCCTTTTCGTTTTTTAGGACAATAAATTTATTTTTATTTCGCATTACTACTCCTGCAATTGTGTAATGTGCGTTTTTTTGTTTAACAAGTTCGTTGATTGCATCAGTTGCAATAGTAGTATCTAGTTCGTTTTCTCCAAGTGTAATAATATCTGATTTAAAATCGCTATCTATATGGAGTGGTACTTCTTTTTGTATAGCGTTGATTATATTGTTCAATGTTTTTTCTTTATCAGCTATTTTTTCTCCAATAAATCTTTTACGATTTTTATCATCCGTTGCTCTAAGATCATTTCTTAATTTGTTTAATTGATTTGAAATTGCAATTTTTGTCCATTCGTATGGATTTTTATTGAATACCTCAAGTTCTCTTTTGTTCCTATCATCTTTTTTCTTGTTACCATATGTTTCACTTAATTTATTTCTCCAAGCCTCGACTTCTTTATAAACAGCCTCTTGAAGCTCTAAATCTTTTTTATTTATCACAAAACCCATTTGGTCTAGGGTTTTTTCACCTGAAAATTCACCCTCCCTTCTGTCTTCAGGTTTTATTACTTTAGGAAAAATTTTTGAGAATAAACTCCTAGATCCTCTTTGTATTTTGTTTTCCTTATTTTTTAAGTGAGCTAAATATTCTTGTGAGGGAAGATAAAGCTCCTCTTTTTTTCTTCGTGGCCTCGCGGTCGTTTCTAAAGTTGCATTTTCCGGTTTTTTTTCTTCGGTTTCATAGTCGCTATACAAATCTTCATATATTTTTGGTTTTCTGTTTTTATCGTAGTATACCTTAAAGCTTTTTTGATTACTTGTGCTTCCTATATCTTCTTTTCTTGATGAATTGTAGCTTATCGTAGAATACCCTCCATTTTCATCTCCCTTTTCTTCATTTTCAGGTACACCTCCGTCATTACCTTCACCTGTGAAAGCACCTGATGTTTGAAATTCAGGGAATGATGAGAATTGTTTGCCTTTCATGATTCGTATTATATAACTTATACAATAACCTTGTCAAATATAGCTATTTGTGGTCTGATTAGCCCTTTCTATAGGGAGTTGATAACTCTGTGGACTACTTTGTTGACTAACCTTACCTTATGGGCTACCCTTAAAGGAGTAGGGGCGTCAAATGACTAACCTACATCCTGATACAGTAGAAAAGCTTTATTTTGTAAGCACATCTCTGGACGATTGTAACAATCACGTTGGTATCATTAGATAATTACAGCTCTCACTTTTGTGGTCGTACTGTAATTCCTAGATAGGGTGATTCTAAGGTGGTTAATTTATTTAGGCTTATTAAACTCAAAAATCAAGATTCTAATGGTAATTCTGCTTGGCAGTATAACCAAAAGATGAAAATAGCCTTATTTCTCAAGCCTTCTACTATGAAAGCTTGTACTTCTGTGTTTTTACTTATGTTTATATTCTGCCAGCCAAGCCATGCTTCGGCTGGTTTTTTCTCTGATTTGGTTGATAAGTTAGTTGGTAATAAGACTCAAGCTTCAGAAATAGAGCAAACTGGAGATGTTGTACACAACTCTCAAAATATACCCCTATTAGAGTCTTCTATAAACCCAGACTTAAAAAGCATAAAAGAAGATCCGATTGTTGTCTCTACGCCAAACAATCTGGCCTTGTCTAATAATGGCAACCTAGATGTTGATTCAGAGCTTGAAAAATATGACTCTTCTGTAAAAATTACCACATATACTGTTAAAAAAGGGGACACACTAGAGAGCATTGCTAAGAAATTAAAGGTAACCAAAACTACAATAATAGCTTCGAACACTGATCTAAAGAAGTCAGATCTATTGAAGGTTGGACAATCCCTTGTAATATTTGGTATTAAACCAGAAGTTAAAGAATCAATTAATAAAGAGGAAAAAGCACTAGCAAAAAAGGATACATCTGACACTAAAGAAGAAAAAAAACAGGAAGTTGTTAAAAAACAAGAAGAGAAAGAAGAACCAAAACAGGTGGCTGCACCTGTTCCTGTAGTTAGTGTTCCAGTAGAGGTTCCACCACAAAAAGTTATAGAGCAACCTATACAGCAACCAGAGCCTCAAACTCCTGCTGGTCAACCAGATGGTAATATTGATAGTGGTTATATTTGGCCATTCCCTAAGGGTATAGGTAGGGTTTCTCAAGGATTACATGCTGATCAGGCTTATGATTTTGCCGCTCCAATCGGTACTCCTATATATGCAGTTCAGAGTGGTACTGTTTTAATTGCTAAACCAACAGGTTATAATGGAGGTTATGGTCGCTATGTCGTTATAAACTTTACTGATGGTCGCCAAGCTATATTTGGTCACATGAGCGAAGTCGTTGCAGTTGCAGGTCAATTTGTTAAAAAGGGCGACATCATTGGATATGTTGGATCAACTGGTAAATCTACTGGTCCACATCTACACCTAGGGTTCCATTTTGAAAGTGGGTCTGGATTAGGAAACCCTTATATAGGGCTCAAGGTTAATAGTACTGATTTTGTAGACAATGAATAAAAAAATTATTACATTAGTAATAGCATTTGCTCTATTTGTAGGCTATCCTATATCTGATATTTATGCTGCCACAACTACTACTTCGAAAACTACATCACCTACTAAAACAGCCACAAACAAGACAACAACAAAAAAGAAAGTAGTAGCCAAAAAGAAAACAACCAAAAAGAAGAAAGAAAGATTGATTGCCGCTCCAAAACCATTTACTTTAGAAACTGCACCCCATTCTCCAAAACCTGTAGCAAAGAAAAAGACAACAACAAAAAAGACAACCAAGAAAGCATAAGATCTCCACAAAAGTTGGGGGTCTTTGTTTATAAATAAAAAACCCGCAAAAGCAGGTTGTGTTAACTAAATTAATCTGAAACCAAACAGTTTATACCTTGCTTGTTCTCAAACCACTTGTTACTTTAATCAAAATTAAAAACAAGTATAGGTAACAAGCGAAATGGATACTTTTCATCAACTGGCTGTCAAATTCATACTTTATTGAAGCCAATAAAGTGAACAATACCAGTAATGAAAAACAGTGTATAAGACTGTTTTTTATTTGGCCAGCGTAGTTTTTAATAGAAAACAAAACAAAGGCCAATATTACTAATCCTTCTATTATTTGAAGGTTTAGCAGTTGGAATTTCTCAGTGATTTTATAGTTCAATAGTTCACTGAGAAACCAAAAAAACGCCGAGCAAAAAAATGCCCAAGAGATAATCATACTTTTCATAATTATAGTGTTGAATTAGTTATTCCAAGCCCCAAACAAGAGCAAAAAATAACTAATCCAACTTAAATCAAAGAACAATTACGCTATAATTTTACCAAAAATTTTTCAAAAATCAAGCCCGAATTTTAAGCTACTTCTTGCTGATAACAGCTCTCACAGTACACTATTTCTTTTCTATCTGGTGAATAAGTTGTTTCAAAATTTTGATTGCATGTACTACCTTCGTGGTTAATATGTTTCTCTTCTTTGCACATACATGAACGTTTCCAAAGGGCACGTGGGTTTCTTTTTTTCATTCTATTTTGATGACGACACTCGAAATCTTTGTGTGGAATTGGCAAATGCATCCTCTTATAAAATTCTAATTCTGCTTGTGTGATTTTAAAATTTTTACCGCACTCGTTACATGCAAGTATATCACCAGTGATAGTATCTTTTATTTCTTCTGTGTTTTTAGGTATGTTTTCTTCGGATATAGTCTCCTTACCAAATGTTCCAGAATTTTGTTCTTGCCATTTAAATCCTTTTGATATTGCTTCATCTCTACTCATTGGAAAATATTCTTTTGTAAGTGTTTCGTTGTATCCAAATGGTGAAAGGGCCGGAGGAAAAAACTGTCCATAACTTCCATCGTTTTTCATACTCTCTATTATTTGATCTCTCAACTTTACATACTCATCTTTATCATATTTTTTATTTAAGATTGAATAGCTTTCTTTATTGAGTCTTATACAACCAAAAAGGTCATTTGAGTGATAACATGAGTCGCAGTATTCTGTGTTGTTGCACCACATTACATAAAAACCATGTTTATTTTTTGCACCTCCAAGTACTCCCATCATATCGTATTCAAACTCACATTTAATATAAAAGTTATTACAATCCATAGAGTCTTTTATATCCATTGCATCGGCCATATAAGAACAATTTTTTGCATCTGATACATCAAAAAGTCTTACTCCATCATAACAATTATACATATAGTCTCCTGTTGTGTTATGGCACTTTGTCTGCCAAGCATTTTTTACGATATTGTTACTTTTCAACTCTTCATACTGCTTTTTTGCCTCCTCTATGCTCTCATAGCTTGAGAGAATTTCAGCTTTTTTCTTTTCATATTCTTCTTTACTATATTTAACATTTAAAATTGCATTAGACATGTGCCTGCCGTTTGTGCAGAGGATACAGTTTTGTGAATCGCGCATGTTGTAACAGAAAAGTAAATCACTTGATGACTGACATTGTTCTGAGTACATACATTTAAAACATCCACGACAATCTATACATTCATAACAAAGTTCTGAATCATATATAAATGCACAATCTATAGAACCTTTACATCTCTGAACTAGACGTCCATACATACAATCTTCATTGTTCTCTGCTGCGAATATTAAATAGCAATCTTTATTTTCTCCAGCGTTGTTTGTGTAGTCTGATCTTACTGAGTCAATTACTAGAAGTGATATGCGTGGGACTTTACTCTGCAACTCTTTGAATTGGTCCAGAAATGATCGAGATGGATCATAATCCATTGCGAAATCTCTTGGGTCCCATTTATCGCTCCACCAACACTTATGACAATACACCGGGAACGGAGTTCCTTCAGTATAAAGTGATACACCACTTTCTCCACAAAGATCACACTTTCTTCTGTATAATGTGCGCTCATTTCTAAAAGCTAAACGCCTCATCATACGACAATCAGGACAATATAAGGGGGTAGAACTTTTCATCTGCTCATAAAAAACGAGATCTTCATCCCTTATTTCAAATTCCTTAGAACATGTTTTGCAGTTTTCTTTTATCATAAATCAATTTAATCATAACAACTTATGCTATATACTGCGAACTATATCAGTTTGGATAATATTGTCAAGAGATATCGTCAAAAAAGATATATAAAATAGCTTATAAATAATATCAAAAATTATAAATAATAAAATTGTGGAAAAATATTGACACAAATATTACCCATAATATATACTTAAAGTATGAAAAAAGATCATATTGAACTCAAACAAAAACTTATAGAAATAGGTCTAACTGATAAGGAGTCAGGTGTGTATATCTCACTACTTGAACTTGGCAAAGGCACTGTATCTGCAATTTCTCGTCGCGCGAACATAAACAGAACCACCGGGTACGATATTCTTGATTCCCTATCTGCAAAAGGGCTTGTAATTATTTCTGGCAAAGAACCAAAGCAGGAATACAGTGCAGAGTCTCCAGAAAACCTCTCTCGATTTATTACTGAAGATATTCGAAAGAAACACGAGGCACTTAAAAAAACAGAAGATTTAATTCCTGAACTTAAATCTATTCACAATATGACTGATCGTGCGCGAGTTCGTTTCTACGAAGGGACTGAAGGACTTATGGAAGTATATGAAGATACACTAACTTCTCATGAACCAATACGTGCATATGCAACAGTAGACGATATGCACAAAGGTCTTCCAAACTATTTCCCAAAGTATTACAAACGTCGTGCAGGCAATGGTATTCATATACGAGCGATTATTCCCAATACAGAAATCGGTAAAGAAAGAAAATCACTTGATAAAGACGAAATGCGAGAAAGCGCACTAGTTCCTGCCGATAAATTTTATTTCTCACCAGAAATAAATATTTATGACAACAAAGTCATGATTGCTTCATGGCGAGAAAAGCTCGGGATAATAATTGAGAGTAGTGAGATTGCTGACGCAATGAAAAAAATCTATGAGCTCGCATGGGCTGAAGCGAAGAGGTTAGATAAAGAATCTTAATTTCTAGGCCTATATTGAAGCGCTTCCAAAATATGATTAGTGTTTATGTTTTCACTGCCTTCCAAATCTGCGATTGTACGTGCTAATTTTATTGTTCTATGATATGCACGAGCTGAAAGTTGAAGTTTTTCTGCACTTTCATTCAAAATTTTTTTTATTTGATCTGTAAGTGGAGCATATATTGAAAGCTCCTTAACATTCATTTCACTATTTGTTCTTATATTTCTGGCTGAATTTTTGAATCTTTTGCTTTGGATATCACGTGCTTTAGCAACTCTTTCTTTTATTGTGCTAGTTTTTTCTCCAGAAGGTTCTGTATCAGATAGCTTGTCGTAATCTACAGCTCCTACTGTAACCCATATATCTATACGATCCATTATTGGACCAGATAATTTTCTACTATAACGATCTAAATCAATTGGTTTACATATACATTCTTTTTGTTTGTTACCCTTGTTTCCACACGGGCACGGGTTCATTGCCGCAACCAATATAAAATTTGAAGGAAATGTAGCTGATCCTCTTGCACGAGAGATAGATACAACATTGTCTTCAAGTGGCTGGCGAAGCGATTCAAGCACCCTTTTCTCAAACTCAGGAAATTCGTCTAGAAAAAGCACACCACGATGCGCAAGGGTTACTTCACCTGGTTTGGGATTTGCACCTCCGCCAATCATCGATACATAACTTGCAGTATGATGCGGTGATCTGAATGGAGCTTCTGTGATTATGGTGTCTTCAAGAACCCCAACTACAGAATGTATTCCAGTAATTTCTAAACACTCATCGATAGTTAAGTTTGGAAGAATATTTGAAAAAGCTCTCGCAAGCATAGTCTTACCAGTTCCAGGTGGTCCTGACATAGCAATATTGTGTCCACCAGCTGCAGCAATTTCAATACCGCGTTTTGCACTTTCTTGTCCTCTAATATCTGAGAAATCTAATATATGCTCTTTTTTAATAAATTTTAGTTCTGTTTTTTGAGCAGGAGTTATTTTCTGTCTTTCTTTTTCAAGTGGATTTCCTTTCTTATCTTTTTTTATTTCATGAATGTGATCAACAACTTGTTTTAAATTTTTAGCTCCATAAATAGCTATTCCCTCTACAAGAGCAGCTTCGCTTGCGTTTTGTTCTGGTAGAAATATTTCTTTATATCCTAATCTCTTTGCTTCTTGAGTAAGTGGTAAAGCACCTTTGATGGGTTGTAATTCACCATTAAGTGACAATTCACCCAAGAATACTCTTCCTTCTGGGTTAAAATTTATTTCTTCTGCGGAGAGTAAATAAGCAATTGCTATAGCAAGGTCAAAATAAGGTCCTTCTTTTTTTAGATCGGCTGGTGAAAGTGAAATTACTATTTTTTGATTTTGGTTTTTAGGAGAATTAAAGCCTGAATTCTTCAAAGCTGAACTCATTCTATCTTTTGATTCGTCAACTGCCTTATCAGGTAAACCTACAAGCGTGAACGCATGCAATGTGTTTTTTGTTATATCAACCTCAACAGTTACAATTTTCCCCTTCAGTAGATGTGTTTGTGCAGAGTAAACTCGTGCAAATGACATAAAACATAAAAGCCCCAAAGGGCTTTTAATAAACTATTAAACTTTTTCCATGCAAGCTTTACATGTGCGAGCTGCAGGATTTGCTTCTAATCTGTCTTCTTCAATTGGATTTCCACAAACTTCACAAATTCCGTATTTTCCATTCTCAATTTTTTGTAAAGCATTATTTATATCATCTAGTCTTTGATCAAGAGTACTAGTTATAGCTGAGCGTTCCTCATAGTCTTCTGTTCTATCAGCCATGTCGCTTTCATCTGCTTCTGGTGCACTTTGTGCTGGTGGAGTAGCTTCCCATTCCCCAGTCTCTTTGTCTAATTTGCCCATTGAAGCAAGTTCGTCTTCAAGTATTTTCTTTTCTTCTTCTAATTTTGTTTTGTATATGTCTGTATTCATGTTGTTAATATTAACAAGACTGTTTACAATTAGCAATCTTAAAGCGCTTTAGTTTCCTTTGAAATCAACCTGCGCATGACCTCTTTTAAGGTATCTTGGTTATCTGTAATGACAAAATTACTTTTATTTACAAACGCATAATAAAGAGCCTCTTTTCCTAAATTGTCATATAAAACTCTAGTGTCTTTATTGTTTATGATTAAGTCAGACCACTGTTTTTCTAAAAGCTCACTTTTATCTCCACTTACATCTATACCAAATGCTAGGTTCAAGTCATTTACCATAGTCTTTTCCCAAGAAAGCATCGACGCATATGCTTGGTTGTAGTCTTTTATAGAAAATACTAAAAACAAATGTGATTTTATAGTTTCTTCCTCTTTAATACTATAAGTTCCAGCAAGGTATTCATCTCCTAGATTTCTAACTAGTGCTTGTGGTGCACTCTCACCAATCAAAGAAATAAATTGACCCACCTTAAGTATTTCTGCTTTACCAAGAACTTCATTTTTTAAGAAAATGGCCTTAACTGAGTTTTCTTTGCCTGCTTTTCCAACTTCTTTTTTTATAGCTTCTGAAAGGTCGGTATTTGTTGCAAAAGTTGTAGTATCTAGAAAAATTTTTTCGTTGTAAGAAATAGTAGCTGGTATTTCTACAGCTGTTTGAATTGGAGCGTTTGTTTCAATATTTTTTTGAGTTACAAAATAAGTTATTCCTAGCGCGATTCCTATAAGTATTATTCCTCCTAAAACCATCAAAATTTTTGAAGTACTAGTTCCTTCTGCATTTTTAAATACCTCTTCCTTCTCCCGTTTTTCTTTTTCTGCTAGTGCTATTTTTATAACAGACATTTCATTCTGACGCACTGCGTCAGCCATATCTGAAGTATAAGTATGGATAACTTTCAAATCACTATTTATGTTATTTGGTTTCTTATTTTCCTCCATTTGGTTTAAAGAAGTTAGAATCTGCTTCTTTGATTGATAGGTTGAGACGTCCTTTCTCGTCCACCCTTATTACTTTTACTGGAACCTTATCTCCTTCTTTAAGAATATCAGAAACTCTCTCAACTCGAAACGGTGCAATCTCAGATACGTGGACGAGTCCTTCTGTATCTGCATTTATTTTCACAAAAGCTCCGAAGTCCATTATTTTTACAACTTCTCCGTTTGTAAGTTCACCGACTACATATTCATGAGTCATATCTTCAATAATCTTCTTTGCTTTTTCTGCGCCACCATTTTTACCAGTGATAAATATAGTACCATCTTCTTCTATCGTGATTTCTGTTCCAGTTTCTTCACGAATTGCATTTACATTTTTTCCACCCGGTCCAATAACTAGACCAATTTGTTCTTTCTTAACTTTAGTAACAACTATCATAGGTGCGTTTGGTGAGATAGATGGGCGAGGAGCTCCTATTTCTTTGGTAATAGTTTCAAGTATTTTTAGTCGAGCAGTTTTCGCACGACCAAGTCCTTCCTTTAATATATTTACTGGAATTCCATCAACTTTCACATCAAGTTGTATTGCAGTTATTCCATCTTTTGTTCCCGCAACTTTGAAGTCCATATCTCCATAATGATCTTCTGGACCTTGTATGTCTGTGAGTAATACGTATCTATTTTTGTCACTTACATCTATCATTGCACCTATTGAAATTCCTGCGACTGGTGTTTTTATCGGAACCCCTCCATCCATGAGCGCTATTGTAGATGCACAGATTGAAGCTTGGGATGTTGATCCATTGGAAGCTACTGATTCAGAAACAACTCGGATTGTGTATGGGAAATTTATTTTTTCAGGGATTACTGGAGTAAGTGCTTTCTCAGCAAGAAATCCATGACCCATTTCTCTACGATTAGTTGCACCTACACGACCTGTTTCACCTGCAGAATATGGAGGAAAGTTGTAATGATGCATGAAACGTTTCTTTGCTTGAAATTCCATTCCATCAATAGTATGCATATCTTCAGGTCCTCCTAGTGTAAGTACTGATAAAACGTGAGTTTCGCCTCGATAGAATATTCCAGAACCGTGTAACACATCTGAAATACCTCCTGCTTGCCCAAAAAGAGTACGAACTTCATCAAGCGCACGCCCGTCCGCTCGTCTGCTTTCGACAATCGCCTTTTCATGAAACATATTATCGAGATAATGATGCAAATAATCTTGTGCAACATATATCTCATCTTTCTTGTCTTCAGCGTAAGTTTCTTTTAATATTTCGTTCCAAAGTAATTCGGCGTCATTTGAAATTTTCTTGCCTTCTTTACTAAAAAGTCCAGCATCAATCATAGGTTTCACTTTCTCGTTGAAAAGACCTATTACATCACTTGTTGCTTCTGGTTTAGGAAAAGAAAGTTTTTCTTTTCCTAGTTCATTCCTTAATTTTTGTTGAAATTCCTCCCACTTAGTTATTTCACTCACTGCAATATCAAATCCAGTCCCTATTTCTTCGTCTGATAATTCAAAAGCCATAGATTCAATCATGTTTATAGTTTTTTCTTTTCCACAAACCATTAAATCTAATGTGTAAACTGGTTCATCAGAACTAGGAATATAGTTGTTTACTTTAAGAGTACTATCTTCTTTTGTTTTACTAATATGTACTGCTCCAATCGGACCATTCCAAGGTATGTCTGAAGTATTTAGTGCGATTGATGCCGCATTTATTCCTAGAGTTTTTGGATCTGCTTTTCCAACAGCTATAACTGTGATTATAACTTGAACTGCATTTTTAATATGGTGATCAAATAGTGGCCTTATTGTACGATCAATTACACGGGCAGCGAGTATTGCTTGGTCTGATGGTCGTCCTTCTCTTTTGCTAAATTGACCACCCAGTATTTTTCCTGCAGCGTAAAATTTTTCTAAGTATTCAACTGTAAGATTAAAAAATCCTGGATTACCTTCTCCACTTTTTGAAATAACAGCTGTGGCCATAACTACAGTTCCGTCACACTTAAGCATAACTGAACCGTTTGCTTGATCTGCTAAATTACTAAAAACAGCGGTGATTTTTTTACCACCAATTTCTACCTCGTATTCTTTACTATTCATGTTTTTGTGAGTTTTCCTCCAGACCCTAGTTTTGAAACGTTCTAGTTTCAACTCTATCCGTCTGGAGAATAACTAATTACTTCTAATATTAGAAGCATAACAGAAAATACTACTTTCGCAAGATTAATTCCTCTTTAGTTTTTCTAGTGATTTTCTAACACTACCTTCTTTTAATAGAATCTTCTCTGCATTGCCTCTACTAATTTTTATTTCTGACATTATCATTCTTACTCCCCTATCAATCAATTTGTTGTTTGATAGAGCCATATCAACCATTTTATTTCCCTTAACTCTGCCAATTTTTATCATTACTCCAGTTGAGATTATATTTAAAATCATTTTTTGTGCAGTCCCAGCTTTCATTCTTGTACTACCAGTTACAAATTCTGGTCCAACAATTGCTTCTATCTTGTAGTCTGCTAAACTACTCAACTTTGTTTTTTTGTTACAAGATATACCTGCTGTTTTTATACCCTTTTTTCTACAAGTTTCTATTGCTCCTAAAACATATGGTGTTGAACCAGAAGCGGTTATGCCTATTACAAAATCTTTTTTATTTATTTTAAATTTTGATAGATCTCTCCATCCTGCTGTTAGACTGTCTTCAGCCGATTCAACAGAATTTCTTAGTGCTTTATCTCCTCCAGCAATTAACCCTATAACCACACCTTTTTTTATTCCATATGTTGGTGGGCATTCTGAGGCATCAAGAACCCCAAGCCTTCCACTTGTTCCTGCTCCTAAATAAAACAGCCTGCCCCCTTTTTTTATCCTATCGCTGACTGCATCAATAACTTTTGAAATTTCAGAAGTATTTTTATTTACCGCTAAAATAACTTTTTTGTCTTCCTTGTTTATACTTTCTACAATCTTTCTTGAAGTCATTTTTTCAAGATCGTTGTATAGTGAACTTTTTTCGGTTTCTTTTTGTGTCATATATTTATTCTATAATTTAATATAAAAAATGGAAGCCGGAGCCTCCATGAATATTTTTATGAAAGTGGAATATTAACCACTATTTGGATCATTGAATACGTCCAGCGTTGTAACGGTGGGGGTGACCTCTCCGTTTTCATTGGGGTTTACAACAACGAACAATTCTTTTTCGGGGTACTTTCTTTCTGCACTTAATGGTGAGAAAGATATTTTACCGTTCATTAAGGACAGGTACCCCATTCCATTCTCCGTGCTTCTTAATAACTCACCTATGCTCAGTATTTGTGCATTTTGTAGTTTTGTTGGCAATTCTGCAAAAGCATGCATAGCCAACACTATTGAGCTTGAGTTAAGAGAAATTTTCCCCGTTGATTTCAGGTATGGGTTTATTGTTGTAGATTTAACCAGTTCCAGTTGGAACCTGTCCGGAAGACGGATAGATTCGTATTTTCCTGTCCAGTTTAAATGTGGAGCAACTTTTGCAAGTAACTCGCTTGGCTTTAATGTGCGGTCTCCGTTGATAGTTACACTATAACCACCAAGGCATTCTGTTATCAATATAATCATTTCTGTAGATAGTTTGATTTCGGCGATATTTACCTTAACCCGAATGGTATAGGATTGAATTTAATAAATCAAGTATTTTCTCGGATTAGCTGAAAGGTCAAGAAAATCATCTGCTTGATCCTTTAGTTTCATAGAAGAACTTTTTCCAAATGAAACAACTTCAACTTGTACTCCAAAAGTACTTTGTAAGTATTCTACTAGTGGTACAAAATCTCCATCTCCTGCTACAAGTACTACGGCGTCGAGTCTAGGTGCCATTTTAACTGCATCAATTGTTATTCCTACATCCCAATCACCCTTTTTACTACCACCGGCAAAAATTTGTAATTCTTTAGTCTTTGTTTCAATTCCAAGTTTAGTAAGTGCGTCGAAAAAGTTTTTTTCCTCTCCTCCTTCAGAAGTAACTACGTATGCAGTTGCACGAACCAGTTTTCTACCAGCAACTGCGTCTTTTAAAACTGCGCCAAAATTTACCTTTCGTTTATATAGATTTTTAGCAGAATGATAAAGATTTGCTGTATCGATAAATACACCAACTCTCTGCTCTTTGTGTTTTATTATGCTCATAGCTTTATTGTATCAAAACAAAATGCCCCTCGCGAGGCAAAATGTTTAAGCTTTTAATGTTTTAAGTTGAGTTGCGTGACGAGTCTTATCTTTCTTTTCCAAATATTTAAGATGACTTCTACGATCTGCAACCATTTTGATAAGTCCACGTCGAGAGTGATTATCTTTCTTGTGTTCTTTTAGGTGACTTGCAAGTTCGTCAATTCTTTTACTCAAAATTGCAATCTGCACTTCAGGAGAACCTGTGTCTTTGTCGTGCAATTGTGCTTTCTTTATAATATTTTGCTTTTTCTTTGTTGTTAACATCGTCTTTATATATTAGCACATATTAGAAAAAATTGCAAGCCCCTTAACTTGCTCGAGTTTTAACCTTTATTGACTTATATAAATTTTATGTTATTATTATGATAATTTATTACCCTATAAAAAGTGTACCTTTATGAAACTTAACAAATTATTGAAAGTGTTATCCGTAACACTTTTCACAACGGGAGGGGTTGTGCTATTTTTTGTCCCAGAAAACCCACCTCTCAGTGAATGGGAAATTAGATCAGAAGATATAACCTGGAGAGGGTTAGTCATACTCTGGTCCGTTTTTTTGGGAATTATTCTCTTAATCTGCTCAAAAATAAGCAAAGAAGAGTGGAAAGAGACGAAAAAGTTCCTAAAGCACATGCTTTTGAACAAAAAATAATTTAACCCCTATCGAAAATTGAGTCCTGGAAACAGGCTCTTTTTTATTTAAAATATTACTTTACTTGACTAAAGTACTTTAGTTTGCTAAAGTAGAGTTTATGGGAATAAATTGGGAGAAAAAAGAAAATAATCAACTTTTAAATGCAATCCTCGCTTTGGAATCAAAAGATGAAGCCAAGCGTTTCCTTCGTGATCTTATGACAGAGGGAGAAATAGAAGAATTCGGCAAACGTCTCGAAGCTGCTCGTCTGCTTTCAAAAAATACTCAATACTCTTTGATTATAGAACTTACAGGTCTATCCTCTACTACTGTTGCACGTATCTCTAAATGGTTGAAAGGTTCACTTGGAGGCTATCGTCTTATTCTTGATCGAATCTCAAATATACATCATCACAATCCTTCTAAACTTGGGAAAGGATTGTCTTTGAAGCACTAAACTATTTCGAAACCAACCCCTTCTTAAGTTTCTTTAAGAAGGGGTCTTTCTTTGTCTACCTAGAACAAAATGACAAATACTGCTCTTTAAAACATAGCCAATGGAAAAAGAATGTAATAAGTCGCCAACTAACTACCATGAATTTATCTATCCTCTATACGAGGATTCTATAGATAAATTTCGTTCAGTTACTAAACCGTATTGTAGATATTGTTTCTACCAAAAAAATAAAATTGAAAAAATGAATCCCAGTTTATTCCTCAACATGTCCAAGAGATTTAAAGTAAATGAATTTTCAGCAAGTCTCATTAAATTAGACTATAAAAATAGTTTCAAACTATTCCAAAGCCAATTGAAGGAAATGGATTTAAGGTTTGGTACTGATAAAGAACTCATGACGTTGGCCCATTCATCAGAAGATTTTTTGCATTATTTAAATGATATCCGCTATCTATTTGATGTCATGGTTGTTCTTGATTCTGAAAGCATGTTTACTTTCTCATGCAATAATATGAGTTTCAAAAAATTCCATGTAGATAATCAATTTCTGGAGACATTAGAACCATTCTGCAACAGAGTGTACTTTGTTGTTAGTATCTAAAATTATTGTTTAAACAAAGCCCTGGCCACACAGGGCTTTTTTAGATTGTTTTATGTTACAATTATTGTGCGACACTACTATGGCTTCAAATCTAGAACAACTAAAAAGAGAATTCCTTGAATATGTAGAAATTGAGAAAGGAAATAGTCTAAAAACGGTTAATAACTATGATCATTATTTATCTAGATTCTTTGAATTTGCAAATATATCCGACCCAAAGCAAATAACCGATGATAAAATTCGTGAATTTAGACTTTATTTAAATCGCCAACCAGGAGTAAAAATTCGCGGTCAACAAGCAAGTACTCTTAAAAAAAATACTCAGAATTACCATTTGATTGCACTTCGCTCTTTTCTGAAATACATGATGAAGCGAGGAGTTACTTCCCTTCCACCTGACCGCATTGAGCTAGCTAAAATAAAAGAAAGATCACTTGATCTTATTTCGACGGATGAACTAGTAAGACTTATGAATGCACCCGATACCAGTACTCCAAAAGGTCTTCGTGATAGAGCAATTCTAGAATTATTCTTTTCTACAGGTCTTCGTTTATCTGAACTTTGTTCTCTTGATCGAGATCTAGATTTATCAAAAGATGAATTCTCAATCCGTGGAAAAGGTGAAAAAGTACGTGTTGTATTTCTGTCTGATTCTGCGAAAAATGCTATTAAGAACTACTTGAAAGGGCGTAAAGATTTAGATGAGCCAATGTTTGTGCAACAGTCTCACAATGGAGGAAAACAAAATGGTAGATTAACATCAAGATCAATAGAGCGAATAGTGAAACACTACGCAATTAAGGCTGGAATATCAAAAAAAGTTACACCCCACGTCATTCGTCACTCATTCGCAACTGATTTACTATCAAATGGTGCTGACATCCGCTCAGTGCAGATGATGCTAGGTCATGCTAATATTGCTACAACGCAAATATATACTCATATCACTGATAAACAACTGCGTGATGTACATAAAAAGTTTCACAGTAAAAAATAATTTATGAAAATAATTTCTTGGAATGTAAATGGAATAAGAGCAGTTCACAAAAAGAACCTTTTTGTTCCTTTTGTAGCTAAATACAAGCCAGATATAATTTGTCTTCAAGAAACAAAAGCTGAACAACATCAATCTGAAGTAGATTTGAAGGACTACGAAGAATATTGGAATAGTGCTTCACGTAAAGGTTACAGCGGTACCGCAATATTTACCAAAATCAAACCGATTTCAGTAATACTAGATATTCCTAAAGATATTACTAAAAAGTACAAAAACCTTTCTGATAAATATGGAAATGCAAATAACGAAGGTCGTGTAATTGCGGCAGAATTTAAAGATTTTTATATTGTCACTGTCTATACTCCAAATGCAAAAGACGATCTCTCTCGTATAGAAATGCGCCATGATATGTGGGATAAGGCTTTTCTTGAATACATTAAATCACTTGAGAAAAAGAAACCTGTTATTTTCTGTGGTGATTTAAATGTTGCTCATACAGAAGATGACCTTGCACGTCCAAAAGAAAATGTTGGCAAAAAAGGTTTTACCACTGAGGAAAGAAAAGGTTTTGAGAATTTCCTTAATGCTGGATTTGTGGATACTTTCAGACTTTTTACAAAGGGCAATGGACACTATACTTGGTGGAGTCATTTTGCAAACGCGCGTGCGAGAAATATTGGCTGGAGAATAGATTATTTTCTAGTGTCTGGAAAACTGAAATCAAAAATTAAATCGACAAAAATCTTACCAGAAGTTATTGGAAGTGATCACTGTCCAGTAATATTAGAGCTAAAATAACTTGATTTTTATAGATTTTGTGCTAAAATGTGAGCAATTGTTTAACCATTTAAAAATTTTGGCATGAAATTTTTCACAGGCTCTTTACTAGTCATCTACGGCATATACGTATTTGCCGGACAAGAATTGGCTATCGGATCTGGTGTATTGTGGATTTTTTACACACCGGGCTTTCGTTCCTCAACGGCGATATGAAAATCAGGAATTGGGAAGTTATTATTCCCGAATCAAGAGTACAAACCGCCGAGCAGGATCAGCTGGATGGATTGGCTTAGTCCAAATCTAATCCCCACACTTTTTTCACAGGAACTTCGGTTCCTTTTTTATTTACCCCAATATATATAAAATAATATTAATATATGGAAACTAGACCTCTAAAGAAATTTCAAATGTTATAAATAGTATTTTGTAACTATTGACTCTTAAGTACTAGATAATATATATTTATAAATGTATGAAGCGCGAATTTACAAATAAGCATAATCAAATTATCTGCCTCACCCTGACATCAAATTTGATGGCTGATTTTTGCGTTTAAACACTCTCACTTAAAAAATTGATTAAACATAAAAATGGGCCACCAAATTAAGGGTGGTCCATTTTGTTCTTTTATTTAACAATTTTCTTCACACTTAAACCTTTTGAGTATGGGATCCCCAGATGGCCTCCGTCACGAACGCGTTCGTGACGTATTACAGACAGATGGAAAACCAGCCGCAAAATGTAAATGCGGCGAATTCCACCCTACGTTTTGTGATGAAATGAATATTAAGGTCAGCATACCACCTGGCCAAATCAAAGAATTAAACCAAAAAGAATTTACTCCTGCATCAAACAAAGGAGAAGAATAATTCTAACCCACTTAATTCTTATTCAAAGTCCCCACGCTTCTAATCCGTAAGCGAGGGGACTTTTTTATTTATAATATTTGTGTTAGTATCATTTTTGAATTAATTCATAAATTAACCCCCCAATCACGGATTATGATCAGAGATTTTATCGTTGCTCTTTTCTCGCCATTTATATGGCAGAATAAAACACAAAAAACAGAATCAAAACCCTTTAAAAGAACTTGGAATGATGATGCATATCATGCACATTATCCATAAACAAACTAAACCCATTTGATTCCACAAAACAAAGTCCCCACGCCTTTCAGTATATTCTGTCGACGAGGGGACTTTTTGCAATTCCTAATTTATATGGTAAGATTTCGTTAATTTTTCATCCTAAAACTTGGCATATGATAAAGCATCTTGCTAAACTGTTCCTTAAGTTTTGTGTATCAATGCCATATTGGTACCTTCAAAGAAAGTTTACAAAAAAAGACAAGCCACCATCTCCCGGTGATGGTTTGTGGTCAAAGAATGGGTTTAAGTAATAACCCTACCTCTCAAATCACCCATTAAAGCTCCAGTTGCTAACCCAGCTGGTTCTTTTTATTTTAGGCAACTTTAGGTGGTTGATCCATCCCTGCCCAGAGGTTCATTGTGCCAATATTCTCTGTACCAGACTGTTTCATATATAAGAATAGTTGCATTTTATATGCAGCGGCAATTGAAAGCATTCCCATCAAGTGCAGTGCTTTACTTTGGTTTCTTCCCCACATCATTACTTCAGTTTTCATATCTTCTTCAGGCATTCCATTTATTAGTTTTTCTACTTCTCCAAATTCTTTGTCCATCATTCCTGCAAAGTTCTCGAGAGTTGCTTGCTCACCTACCCCTAGGTATTTTTTGTAAGCATTTCCATCTCCTGTCACTACTCCTTCTATTCCAGATATAAATATCTGAGTTAGATATGTCATAAGTTCCTGCATGTTTCTCTGAGGTTCTGTTGGTTTGTGTGAAAGTTGCTCAGGTTTTATTTTTTCTGCCAAATGTTTGATAATTCTAAATTCATTTCCAAGTATTCCTAAATATTGTTCTTTTGTGATCATAATATATTTTTTAATTTTAATATTTTAATTATAACATATCAGATATAAGTATTGACTCTAAAATCCAACAATGGTAACTTAAAAGTAATTAGACAAATTGTGGCTTTTGACAACCCTTAAATTCTTGTTATGAACAAAAAGAAAAAGAAGCTTAAAAAAGTAGGTAAAATTTCCAGGCAGTTATTTTTAGGACTCCTGGAAGAGTTTGTACTTTCTAACCAAAGAATTATAACTCTTTTTTCTGATGGAGATTCTAGCCGACACGGAGCGGCTGAGTTTTACTCTTAAGAAAATCATGAGTTTAATTTTTTTGATGCCGGCGTAAAGCTGGCTTTTTTATTTTTTCACACCATGCTTTGCGTGGAGTTTTTTTATTTCTTCTTCTTCAAGATTTTCTTTCTTTTCTTTACCACGTTCCCCTAGTGCTTTTAGTTCACTATCCCCTAGCATCTCAAGAGATTTTACAAGTTCGCTCAATTGCTCCTTTGTATTTTTTGCTGGATCATTAAGTACTTCTTCAAGAAGTGCGCTCAAAATCCACCCCATTCTTGGACCTGGCTTTATGCCCAGTTCTCTGATCATAACTTCGCCATCAATAGCAAGTTGGCCGACTGATATAGGATCACGCAACACTTCTTCAATCATGGCATGATATTTACGAAGACGATATGGTGCTTCTACTTTATTCATTCCCACTCTATCGCACTCACGAATATTCATAAGATCCCAAATATTTTCTTTGCCAACTTTTACCACTATTCTTCTAACTGCAGATAGAGTTATTTGTTCAGTGTCTGAGAAAAACATATGATTTCTAACCATAGATACTACAAAATCCGTTTCTTTTTTAGAGAATTTTAGTCTCTCCATTATTATTTTTGTCATACGAGCACCTACTACTTCATGTCCATAAAATGTATAGGCTTTTTTTGAACCAGGCCTACGAGTGCGAGGTTTACCAATGTCGTGAAATAATGCAGCTAGCCTTATTTCTCTAGAAAACCCTTTATTTGCTGCGTGTTCTAGTGCTTGTAATAAATGTTCAAAAACATCGTAAATATGAGCCCCTCCTTGTTCGCAACCAATTCCCTCTTCTAGTTCTGGGATTATATGTTTTAGGAGTCCAAGTTTTGACAACATTGCTATTCCAGTACTTGGATTATTTGATTCGATTATTTTTACCAGTTCGTCATGAATTCTTTCCGAAGAGATATTTTTTATCAGATCGGCATTCTTTGAAATTGCCTCCATTGTTTCGTAATCTATAGCAAATCCTAACTGTGTAGAAAATCGTATAGCTCTAAGCATCCTAAGAGCATCTTCATTGAATCTATCACTAGCATTCCCTACTGCCCTTACAACTCTGTCCTTTATGTCGTTTTGTCCTTTATAAAGGTCAATGATGTCTTTGGTATTTGGATTATAAGCCAATGAATTCATTGTAAAATCACGTCTTTTTAGATCATCTTCTATGTTTTCACTATATTTTACCTCATCCGGATGACGAAAATCACTATATTTTGCTTCAATTCTATATGGAGTTACTTCAACAATATCGTATTCCAGTGTTTTTTGTGTAACACCCTCTTTTGTTTCACGTGGAACACATACACCGACAGTGCCGTATGTATTCTCGTATATTGTCTTTTCAAACAATGGAATTATTTCATCTGGCTTGGCATTGGTAGCAAGATCCCAATCTTTCGGAATTTTATCCATCAAAAGGTCTCTAACACAACCCCCTACTAAAAAACACTTGAAACCGCTTTTTTCAAGAATGTCTGTTACATGTGTAACATATAATGGAATTTTTGAGTTATCTATTTTTGGCTCTATTGCCATAAAATCTGTGCGGTATAGGAGAATCGAACTCCTGTCTCATCCTTGGCAAGGACGTGTTCTACCACTAAAC
>CAZCNB010000003.1:0-81452 GCA_964500465.1 uncultured Candidatus Saccharibacteria bacterium
AGCAGCTCCCTCTTAAGGAGATGGTCGGGGGTTCGATTCCCTCACGGGGCACAAAATTTATTTTAATAATTTGGCGAGTTTTTTTGAAAACTCTTTTATTGATTTATCATCGTAAAGCGATAGAGTAAGTACTGGATTACCAAGTTTTTCAAAATCTTTTATACTCTTATCAATTGCTTTTTGATCCACTATATCACTCTTAGTCAAGACTATTATTTCATCTTTTTCGAGTAGTGACTTATCATAAGAACCTAATTCTTTCCTAATTTGTTTGTAGACTTTCATCATATCTTTACCATTTTCAAACGAAACGAGATGTGCAAGAGTTTTTGTACGTTTGATATGCTTTAGGAATTTTATTCCAAGGCCCTTGCCCTCTGATGCACCTTCAATAAGTCCTGGGATATCTGCAATTATGTGACCATAAAAATCTCCTAAGTTAGGATCAAGAGTTGTAAACTGATATGAACCAATTTTTGCTTGGGCATTAGTTATAGAGTTTAAGAGTGAAGATTTTCCAGCATTAGGTAAACCAACGAGTCCAATATCGGCAAAAAGCTCAAGTTCAATTTTAAAATTTCCTTGTTCACCTATTGTTCCTTTTGTAGCTTTAGTTGGAGTTGTATTGATAGAAGTTTTAAATTGTTCATTTCCAAAACCTCCATGACCACCTTTGAGTAATAATTCTTTCTGGCCAGGTTCTTCGAGTGATACAGAAGCTCCGCTTTCAATATTTGTAATTACAGATCCGACTGGAAGTTCAATAATTAAGTCCTTTCCATCCTTTCCATGGCGACTTCCACCTGCACCATCAAAACCTCTTTCTGCTTCGAAAGATTTTTTGTGTTTATATTTTGCAAGTAGATGAATATCGGCCACTGCCACTGCAAAAACACTCCCACCCCGGCCTCCATCGCCTCCATTAGGACCTCCTTTATCTATGAATTTTTCACGACGCCAACGAACAACCCCGTCACCACCACGGCCAGCTTTTGCAAAAAATTGTATTTCATCTATAAACATATTTTTACTCTACGCGAGCAATGCTTTATTAGCAAGAGCAATAGCGCCCTCTTTTGAATCTACGGTCATATAAAATCCGCCTCGATGACAAAAATTAACATCTGGTACTCCTGTGAGTTCGACTAGTTTTGGATCTTTATTGAGTAACCCACGCCAAGATTCTGGGAACATTTTTCTACTTTCAAATGTATCTATATTTTTCCTTATTGCCTCCACCTTCCAAGCAGAACTATGTGCACTTGGGTAAATAAAATAAATAGGTTCGGAAAGTTTGGACAATACTTCTTGAAACAAATATCTTGGAAAATCATTTTTAACTTCTATGATCCTCTTATCAACTGCACTATTATAAGCTTCATATATTATTTGCTTACCTCTATAATCAGACATAGCAACTTGTACTTCTCTTTCTAACAATGTCAAAGCTTTTTTTACTTGTTCAATAAATATTGAATCTTCGTTTATTGCACCTTCTTCCCATGTCGGAGAGTAAACCAAGAAAACTTGATCGGCTGGATAAGTAGCAACACCAGCAAATTTTGGGGAACATATATCTACACCGTTATCAACAGCATCAAGTGACATAAATATTTTCTTATCAATCAAATTCCAAACCTCTTCGTTGTTTCCACAAATATCTATACCAAAATGCTTCCATGCAAGCCCAGAAGATGCATATGGGATACCATTTTGGCGAGTACCAGCCCCTTCTTTTTGATGATGGTCAAAACGATTAATATTTGAATCATACTGACCTCCTACATCAAATACATAATCTGCATTTTTTATAATATTGTTATCCCTAGTACGAATTATTTTAGAAGATTCTCCTTTATTTTTTAACCACAAAGATAAAGTGGCGCAAGCAAAAATATCGTCGGCGTGAAATGATCCGTTGTGAGTAACTATAGTTTTCTTTTTGCTAAAAATTTTCATCTTCGTTTTCTTTTTTATCAACTGATTCTATTAATTCAATAATAAAAGCTATAATCTTTTCTAAAATAAAGAAAGCAATGAAGCAAAGTAATATAATGCCTATAAATTTACGTATATCTCGACTTACCGATAGCGCAGTGTAACTAAAAAAGTATCCTAATGCAAGAACTGCTACAGACCAAGAAAGTAGTGATGCAAGTTCAGCTTTTGCAAAAATTTTTATTTTAACCTTTCTGTATCCAGAAAAAATAAGTGAGAACCAATGTAATCCTAGGATTAAAAATCTAGATAGAAATATTGACCAGAATGGTTTCTCAGAAAACTTGGGTAAGAAGTAAGCAATTCTTCTTTCGGTTTGGTTAACGAGTGGTCTACCAGAATGATGTTTTTGTAAATAATATCCCAAGCTATAACCAAAAACAGATTTAAGACCTCCTCCTACGATTGTTGCAACTAGGGCAGCATACAGGTTAAGAGAACCTAGGTGAGCAAATATTCCAGCAATTATAACGACAATCTCTCCTTCTAGGATAACTCCTAGGACAACAAAAAAATAAGCTAGTTCTGCGTGAAGCTCAACGAAATGCTTGACTGTGTTTAATGTTATAGACATAACTCACTAGTGATTGAAATTGAATATTTTAGTGAGTATCCAATTAATAACTGAAACTAGTATTGCACCAACAAATGCAGCAGTGAAAGTAGTTACGGTAAATCCACGAATAACGTTGCCTAAGTACCAGAATAATAATCCATTTACTACTAGCGAAAAAAGACCAAGAGTAACTATGTTTATAGGTAGAGTTAATACATTTATTATTGGTCTGATAAACATATTAAAAAGAGTCAAACATGCACCAACAATAAGAGAGACATAGAGCGGACTTACACTTATACCTGAAATAATTTGAGTAGTCGCCCAAACTGCAACTGAAAGTATTATCCAATGTAAAATGATTTTCATAAAAAATATTTATGCAAATAATGAATCGACAACTTCTTTTACCACATTGCCATCTGCTTTTCCTTTCAAGTCTTTCATAAGTGCACTCATTAGCATTCCCTTTTTACTAGGATCAGTAATTCCAAGTTCTGACTGTTTTAATTTGGCTATATTCTCAACTTCACTTTTATCCATTAGTTTCGGTAGATAGGTTTCAAGTATAGAAAGCTGGGCTCTGTCTTCATCAGCAAGATCCATGCGTCCTCCTTTAGTGAACTGTTCAATTGCATCTTTTCTTTGTTTCGCTGTGCGAGTAATAACATTGACAACTTGCTCATCGGGCAAGCTATCTTGAGGAGTCTTCCCTGTAGCTACAAGCTCGTTAGTAAAAGCAGTCACAAGACCACGATATACATTAAGAGCGACTGTGTCCTTGGCCTTCATAGCGTCTTTTATTTTGTTCTTTATTTCTTCGTGAAGCATGTAAATATTGTATCAAATATATGTTAAAATACTAGCATGAAAAAAGTTATTTTTTTAGATACTGAAACAACTGGTAATGAACCTGTGAAAGATTACTTATGCCAACTCGCATTTAAAACAAGTGAAGAAACTTTTTGTGAACTTTTCAAACCTCCTATTCATATTCCACCTGAAGCAAGCGCAGTAACCCATATAACTGACAAGCATGTTGCTGACAAAACAAGTTTCCAAGAAAGCTCAAATTATGGAGCGATAAAACTTATGCTCGAAGATCCTACGGCTGTCATGGTTGCCCATAATGCACGCTTCGACGTTGCAATAATAGAAAAAGAGGGTATTGTGCCGGCAAATGTTATTTGTACACTTCGTGTAGCAAGAGCTCTTGATAAAAACAACACTATCCCGCAATACAAACTCCAATACTTAAGATATTATTTGGATATAGACATAGAAGCAGATGCGCATGATGCACTTGGAGATGTGTTAGTACTTGAACAGTTGTATAAGAGATTGCTTGCGAAAATAATGAAGGAAGATGATTTAAATGAAGATGAAGCAATCGAAAAAATGATTGAAATATCTTCTAGGCCTTCACTTATGTATTTATTCCCTTTTGGTAAATACAACGGTAAAACAGTAGAGGAAGTGAAAAATATAGACCCGGGATATTTAGACTGGATGCTAACTCAAAAAGAACAAAATCCAGATAACGAAGAAGATTGGATTTACACACTTAAACATTACCTTGGTAAATTATAAATATGAATATACTTTTAACTATAATTGTAATATTACTAATACTACTTATTGTAGGACTATTTTTCTTTTTAAAAAGAAAACCTGGTGACAATAATGATACATCTGTACAACTTCTACTTTCACAAATAAATGAACTTTCTCGGACTATTGACCATAAGCTTGGCGAATCACAAAAAGAAATTAACCAGACTATGAGATATCAGTCTAGTGAGACTTCAAGGATAGTTGCGGATATAACAGAGAAAATTACTCGTCTTGATGAAACAAACAAGCAAGTTGTGTCATTTGCTGATCAACTTCAAAATTTGCAAGACATATTAAAGAATCCTAAGCAACGTGGAATCCTAGGAGAGTACTATCTTGAGACATTGCTCAAAAATGTTATGCCACCAGGAAGTTACCAAATGCAGTATCCATTTCCAGATGGAACAATTGTAGATGCAGCAGTATTTGTAAAAGATAAAGTCATTCCAATAGATTCTAAATTCTCACTCGAGAATTATAATCGTATATCTGAGACAAATGATAAAAACGAAAAAGAAAGGTTAGAAAAAATATTCGTAAATGATTTAAAAATTCGTATTCAGGAAACATCTAAATATATACAACCAGAAGAAGGCACAATGGATTTCGCTTTTATGTTTATACCTCATGAAGCTATATATTATGATTTACTAGTAAATAAAATTGGAGCTGTAACTGAAGATACAGACAATCTAATCCAGCGTGCTGCAAGTAAATACAAAGTTATAATAGTTTCCCCTACTTCATTCCTCGCATATCTTCAAACAGTTTTACAGGGACTCAAAGCACTACAAATAGAAGAAAGTGCAAAAGATATAATTAAAAGAGTTGGAGAACTTGGAAATCATTTGAGAACTTATGAAGACATGCATACAAAGCTTGGAAAAGCACTTGAGACAACAGTGAACCATTTCAATAAATCAAATCATGAATTCAGAAAAATAGACAAGGATGTAATGCGTATCACAGGTGAAGCAATAAATATTGAAACAATTACTCTCGATAAACCACAATCTGATGAATAAAAAAATCCTCCACATGAAGGATTTTTTTATTCAATTAGTGAGTCCAATTTAAATTACTGTATGAATTACAACCATAGTTGTTGTTGCATCCACCATTATAGTATCCATATGTCGGAGCAATAGGAGTTGAATACATAGTAGGGCTATAATTACCATATGATTGGTAGCTTGGATAATTGTATGTTGGGTAAGATTGATATGATGGATAGTAACTGTAGTTGTTACCATATGAATTATAATTTCCATCATAATAGCCATACGTAGGATAATAATCATAACTATTACCGTAACCATAATTGCCATATCCATAGTTATCGTATCCATAGTAAGGATCGTAGCCACCATAACTTGCGTAACTATTTCCAAAACCAATACCTATTGAGAAATGATCCCAAAAAGATGCTTCAGCTTTTGGAGCACTAAAAGTTGCAAAACCAACTACTAGTAAAAATATAGAAAATATATAAGTCGCTCTTTTAATCATGCTGATATTATATATCTTTTATAACTTCTTGTCAATAGTACTATTCCCCCACTGCCATTTTGGCTTCTCGCCTTTTTTGTAACAAATTAAAATAAATATTGAAGTCAAAATTATAAAAGGAAGAGCAAACATTATGAGTGTATCACTACCAGAATGAGAGATTTTTTCAGCTTGTATAAAAAATCTAGCAATTCCAAGTACATAGAAAAAAGAAATTAGCCAACCTTGCCATGTTACAGGTCTCCATCCCCATCCATAACTTTTTTTAACAAACCAGATATCCTTCATATCTTAATATTATAATTCTTACCTATAAAATGCCAAGACAATTTTACTTTGAGTTCTGGAAATTTATTTAATACCCACTGAACATACGTATTACTATTTGGTCCAGTTAAAATATATTTCTTCAAATACGGATATTCAGATTTTGATTGCTCAACAAATTTTAAAACTTCCTCTGCTAGTGATCCAGACCCACCTTCTATATAACCAAGCATCCGTCCTTTCGAAAAAATCCTACTCATAAACGGTATTATACTTATCCCTCTAAATGGTGGTAAATCATCGATGTGTAAGTATCCTAAATCTTGATTTTTATTCTTTCTAAAAATAATTTCCCATCTTGAAATAAGGCCTTTCTTATTTAAAACAATCCAGGAGTGACACGCAAATACAAACGGCAAATGTGCCTTGCTTCCATATATAAAAACCTGGTATTTATCGTTATCTATTAATTCTTGCACAGATATGATTATATCACGGGAAGCCATATCATTGTCTTTTATTTATTTTTAGTGTATTTTATATAGGTATTTGGGGATCGTCTAACGGTAGGACAGCGGCCTTTGAAGCCGTTAATTGGGGTTCGAGTCCCTGTCCCCAAGCAAATAATTAAAGGTCTAATATAGTCATGAGAAAAAGTGATAAGTCTTTTTTATATAAAATAGTAAAAATTATATGTAATTGTTAGAAAAATTGTTATAAATGGTTAATTTTGCTACGATTAACAGGTGGATGATGCTAATTATATAATTCTTTTTATTTGTGCAATATTAATACTATCTTATTTATTTACTATATTTGCAAGTAAGATAAAAATTCCTTCAGTTATACTTCTCATAACATTAGGACTTGTTTTTCAATATATAAGTAATATGTCTGGTATTGATTTTTTCCCAGAAAATAATGTGCTTTTAGAAACTTTAGGAATAACTGGGTTGATTTTCATTGTCCTTGAAGAGGCACTCCACTTAAAAATTGATACCCACAAGTTAAAAACAATAGGCAATAGTATTGCATCCGCAACTATAGTATTAATTATTACATCAGGTGTTATAACAATTGTTCTCCAGAACTTTATTGATCTGCCAATACGTACAGCTATTCTTTTTGCGATACCGTTAGGTATAATGAGCAGTGCAGTTGCAATACCAAGTATTCATCACATAGCAAGAGAAAAAAAGGAATTTATAACCTATGAGTCAACCTTTTCTGATATTATTGGCGTGCTTCTGTTCAATTATATTTTAATTAATTCAATTCCCACATTAAGTTCAATATTTGGGTTTGTAGGTTCATTGATTTTTACTATTATAATTTCGATAATTGTTTCTTATATATTACTTTTTCTATTAAAAAATATAGAGAAAAATATAAAGTTTTTCTTTATATTTTCTATTTTGTTAGGACTTTATTCTGTTGGAAAAATTGTACACCTCTCTCCCCTTATACTTATATTAATTTTTGGTATTGTTTTAAATAATACAGATTTTTTCAATAGCTTTTACAAAAAATATATCCATGTTGAATCAAATGAGAAACTACTAGAAGAAACTAGACTGATAACTTCTGAATTTTCTTTTTTTATAAGAACTTTTTTCTTCGTACTTTTTGGTTACAACATACACATCTACTCTATACTCACATTACCAGTAATAAAAATAGGCCTGATAATTTTGAGCATTATATACTTGATAAGGATAATAGTACTTCTACCAATTCTAAGTTTTAATATATTCCCTGAATTTATAATTGCTCCTAGAGGGTTAATAACTATTGTTTTATTTTATAGCATTCCAGTTGCTCTGCGTTCCGGTTACATAATATCTGATATATTATCTTTTGTTATACTCTCAACAATAATATTGATGGCAATAGGTCTTATGTTTGTAAATAAAGCCGTTCAAACTTCTTCCCAGACGGAAAGCCAATAAATTTATGCGCCGATTTTCGGTTCTAAATTTTTAATGCTTGCATGTAGTACTTTTAATTTTGAAAGCCTATTTATAACAAAGAAAAATTGTTTAATGAAAATTAAAAAGATAGTTGTGGATATCAAATTAAAAAGTAAATGCATGTTGGCAATTTGTTGAGTTGTATTACCACCAAATTTCATAATTAAATTAGTTAATATCGGTAGAAACGGATAAATTATTATTACCCCGATCAAGTTAAATAAGAAATGTGCTAAAGCAGTTTTCTTTGCTTCTATTGCCATAGGAATAGCAGCTAAAAGTGCTGTAGAAGTAGTTCCAATATTTGCACCAAGCATTAATCCTATTCCCTGAGGTAAACTAATTAAACCAGAAGTAGCCAGTGCTAAAATAAGTCCTCCAGTGACACTACTTGATTGGAATAGTGTTGTAATAAGTACTCCAACAATTATAGCAATAGGTATACTAGTTATCTTTGATATTGTATTTAAAATATCTGTATTGCCTGTAAGCGGAGCTACGACTTGTGTTATGAGAGAAATACAAAAGAAAACTAGACCGAAGTAAAAAACAGACTTACCATAAACACTGTACTTCCTTCCAAACTTTAAAAGTAAAAAACCTAAGATTATTATAAAAGGAGCAATTGCAGTTACATTAAAGGCAATTAACTGAGAAGTAATAGTGGTTCCAATGTTTGCGCCGAAGACAATACTAAGACTTTCATAAAAAGTAATAATACCAGCATTTACAAGCCCGACAGTCATAACAGTAGTTGCTGTACTTGATTGTATAATTGAAGTTACTGCAGTTCCTGTTAGAGTCCCAATTACTGGATTTTTAGTTAGGTTCTTTAATACAGTCTTTAATTTATCCCCTGCTACTTGTTCAATTTGTTTACTAAATTTATTTATACTGAAAATAAAGATAAGCACCAAAGCTAAAACAGTAACAAGAATTTGAAATATCATCCGTCCATTATATCAAAAATTAAATCTTATTCTAATACGGTAAAATCTGTTAATCTTGTTCCAACTTCGTCCCAGACGGAAAGCCAATATATATATAAATAAATAAAAATACCAGGCACCTTTCGGATGCCTGGTATTACTTACCAAATATAATGTGTAATATATTTTTATTTAAATGCGGCTGCTCGCTTTTTTTCTTTACGGCGTTTTATGTCGATCCTTTTTTCTTTTTTGGTGCTTGCAGTATGTTGAATACTTTCAATCACAAGATCGAAAATATCTGCAAACTTCTTTCCTGTTGATTCAATAAAGATCGGCGGAGATTTTGGAATTACAACCTTTACCTCCACTATTTTCAAATACCGGGTCGATTTGAGCCACACATGTGTGCTCAAAATCTTTTCAAAAAAATTCTCCAGTTTTTGCAGTTTACTATTAAACTGGGCAAGCATTTCGTTGGTCACATCTTGGGTGCCAACAACGTTAATTTTAATGTTCATTCGATTGATTTTTAGAGTGAGAGATATGAGAACTTGGTGTATATATTACTCTGATTTTTTGACAAGTCAAATGTTGTATTATATTAAATTCCCATGTGGTAAAATATAAGGTATTACAAGTAGTAATAAATTTATATTATGAAAAACAAACAAGGAGGATTTTTGCCGATTATAGCTATAGCAATAATAGCAGCGCTTGCTGTTGGTGGTGGTGCATACGCTGTCAAAAAAAATAAGGAGAGAAAGATGCATGAGGGAGATAATATAGAAACTAGGGCAGATGCTCGCGCAGATATAAATGCAAATGAAAATGCAAATCTGGGAGCAAATGGGTATATGAAAGGATCGCTTAAATCACTTCTTGGTATGGGTAAAGATACAGAATGCACAATTGAAAACAATGCTGAGAATTACTCTTCAAAAGGCACAGTGTATGTGTCTAATAGAAATGAGATGCGTGGAGACTTCTTAGCAATAGTTCAAGGAAGGAATATAGACTCACATATGATAATGAAGGATGAAGTTATGTACTCATGGAGCGGATCACAAGGGTCAAAGATGAGTATCAAAGGTATGCAAATGCTAAAAGAAGGTGAAATATCAGATTCATATAAAAATATGGGTCAAGGATCTATGGATTTAAATAACCAAGTAAATTACTCATGTAAAAACTGGTCTTATGATAGTTCAAAGTTCACCTTACCTACAGAAGTAAAATTTACTGATGTAAACGAATTAATGAAGAAGATGAACATAAACCCTAATGTAAATATCAATTCAAATATAAAAACGAATACCGATATAAAAATACCTACAATAAGATAAGGTTTATTAAAGAAAAGCCCTGAGTAAAATCTCAGGGCTTTTTATGGTCAGCTTATAATGTTACAATATTCACATATGCATACATCAATTAGTGAAAAATATTTTTTGTTTGGTTTGATGTCAATTGTAATAATACTCGCGGTTGCTATATTCTTCCCTTTTCTTACTGTAGTAGTAATGGCAGCAGCATTTAGTGTAGTACTTGACCCAGTATATAGGTGGCTAAAAAAGAAAGTAACGGGTGGTATTGGATGGATAGCATCAGCTTTAACAGTTTTGATGTTCTTAATACTTTTGTGTGCACCTCTTTTCACTATAGGAGCACTTGTATTTGACCAAACACAAGATGTATATAAATCGATAGTTGAATCAAATAACACTAACACATTTACACAATCCATAGATACAGCAGTTAACAAATTCATGCCAAGTGGTGTTACTTTTGATGCACAAGGGAAAATTACAGAGATTGTATCTTTCATATCAGGACATGTAACTGGACTTTTTACATCAACACTTAAAACAATATTGATGTTTATACTAATGATATTTACAATGTTTTACTTATTGAAAGATGGAGATGAATGGAAAAATGGTCTTATAAAAATACTTCCGCTGTCTGAGATAAATATAAACAAAATACTATCTAAATTAGGCAACTCTATAAATAGTATACTAAAAGGCTACTTCTTTATAGCCGTTATTCAAGGACTATCAGTTGGTGTTGGTTTTGCTATCTTTGATGTTCCAAATGCAACTTTGTGGGGTGTAGTTGCTAGTATTGCTTCATTTATACCAACAATAGGTACATCAATAGTATGTATACCTGCAATAATATTCCTATATTACACTGGAATGGAAGTACAGGCCCTAGGTTTACTTATATGGTCAGTAGTTATTGTCGGACTTGTCGATAACGCCATTGCACCATACTTAATATCAAAAAATAGTGAAATTTCATCAATATTTATATTGTTTTCAATACTAGGTGCTCTTGTGCTAGTAGGACCAGTGGGGATACTTATAGGTCCACTTTGTTTGACTCTTCTTTATACGTTAGTTTCCATATACAGAAAAGATATAAAAGAATAACTACGCAAAAGTACCAGCAATGTATCCAGTAGTCCAACAAAGCTGTAATCCAAACCCACCTGAAGGACGGTTGATATTGAGCAAGTCTCCTGTTACATATAGGTTTTTATAAATATTTGAGCGCATAGTTTTCATATCTATTTCAGAAAGCATTACTCCCCCATCAGCAACAACAGCTCTATCATACCCCATCAAATTGGTAATACTTACAGGTAAAGCTTTTAGGGTGTCTACAATTTTTTTACGATCCTCTCGGGTTATACTGTGAACTTTTGTTTTAAAGTCTATATTGTTCAGAATTTTTTCTATAGCACGCGAAGTACCTTCTGGTGCTATTTCTTTTAATACAGTAGATAGAATCTTATTTTTATTGTTATCAAATATTTTAACTATTCTGTCATCTAGCGCACCATGACTAGTATCTGGAAATGCATCAATCATAGCTGTAACTTTACCAGTTTGTAGTAAATCGCTTACTTTAGTTGCACTGTTGAGTATAAGTGGGCCAGATAAACCAAAATGTGTAAAAAGTATTTTGCCTGTTTTGGAAAATTCTTTTTTACCTTCTAAAAAGAAAGTTATTTTCATGAATGAAAGTGAGACTCCAGCAAGTGTTTTAACCCATGTATCTGATACTTCAAGTGGAACTATAGAAGGTGTTGGTTCTTTAACAGAATGCCCTAAATCTTTTAGAAACTTAAACCCATCCCCAGTGGAACCAGTTTCTGGATGAGACATTCCCCCAGTAGATAATATAAAAGATTTTGCTTTAAACTCACCTTGATTAGTAGTGACGCTAGTGATTGAATTTTTTTCTTTTACTAGTGATTTTACTGTGCAATTTGTTTTTATAACTACATTGTATTTATCTAGTTCACTTTTTAGAACTTTATAGACATCATGAGCGTTTTCAGTATTTGGAAATGCTCTTTTGCGTGCTTGCACCACAATAGGCAAACCTCTTTCTTCAAAATATTTAAAAGTGTCTTTAACTCCAAACTGCTTGAAGGACGAATATAAAAATTGCTCTGCCTTACCGTAATTTTTGAGTAGAACTCTTATATCTTCTTCTGCATTAGTGATATTACACCTACCACCACCGGTGATTTTTAATTTCTCTCCTAATGATTTATTTTTATCTAAAATTAGGACCGATTTACCCAAAGACCCTGCTATTGCCCCTGACATCATTCCAGAAGCTCCACCCCCAATAATAATTACATCCCAAATACTATTATTATTTTTCATCTGGGTTTAAAATCCTAACCAAAGCAAGTTCTAGGGGTAAAGACGATATGACAGAATTTTTAAGAGATTGATATGCTTCGAGTAGTATAGATAATGTTGTTGAAGATATATGTTCTGGTTTATCCAGAATTAAGTTAGATATAAATTCAAAATCTGCTTGTGATATTTTATTTTCCAAATCTTTTTTAGTATTTGGAGCATACCTAAACATAAGTGCGAATCTTAACTTAGCCAAAATCATTTTTATAAACAAATCCATATCTATATTTTGATCATTAGCCTGTTCTATCACCTTATAACCTCCTTCTATATCTTTTTTGGCAACCGATAATAAAAAATTGTTGACTAGTGTTGTATTAGGAGCTCCAGTTACTTCTTCAACATCTGATAATTTTATTTTTTTGCCATTGGTAAAAGATACAATCTTCTGTAAAGTACCCAAGGCATCTCGGAAAGCTCCGTCAGCTATAAGTGCTATTAATTCAGATCCACCTTCTTCTATACTATAACCTTCTTTTTTAGCAACACTTGAAACAACCTGAGCAAGAATAGTATCTGTTGGTTTCTTGAAGATAAATGTTTGGCAACGAGAAATTATAGTTTCTGGTACTTTTTCCAATTCAGTTGTAGCCAAAATAAAAACTACATGCTCCGGTGGCTCTTCTATTGTTTTAAGAAGTGCATTCCAAGCATCTTTAGTAAACATATGTACCTCATCCAATATGTAAACTTTATATTTTGAGTCGAAAGGCAAAGTACTTACATTCTCACGAATGTAACGAACATCATCGATCCCTCTGTTGGAAGCAGCATCAAGTTCATATATATCACTCGGTGACGAACCTAATACTTTTGCAATTATACGAGCAATAGTAGTTTTTCCGGTTCCACGTGGACCGGAAAGTAAATACGCATGAGAAACTTTGCCGGATTTTAAAGCACCTTCAATAACCTTAACAATATGATCTTGCCCAACGACTTCATCAAATCCTTCTGGTCTGTATTTCCTATATAGCGCAATATTAGATTCTGACATAAGGATATTATAACAGAAATAGATTAATCTAAGAATTTATTAACAATGGCTTCCATCTGGCTTGAATTTTCTTGTTCCATAAGTTCTATTCTTAACTCTTTAGCTCCATCAAAACCGTTTGCGTAAGCTTTGTAGTGTTTTTTCATTATGGCGAAATTTTTAATCTTACCTAATAGTTCTTCAAAAAGTTTAGTGTGTTCTATCATGACTTTTAGCTTTTCTTTAATACTAGGAATATGTTCAGAAAATAACCAGGGATTGCCAAATATTGCACGACCTAACATCACTCCATCACAACTAGTTTCTTTAACTAAAAGTCTTGCATGGTTAATATCTCTTGCATCACCATTCCCTATTATTTTTGTTTTTACACCCATTTTGTTTCTAATTTCTACTACCTCCTTTACATGTTCCCATCTAGCAGGAACTAGAGACATCTCCTTTCTTGTACGTGCATGTATTGTAAGCGCTGCTATATCTTGAGAAAGTAAAAATGGAATCCATTCATCTATTTGAACTTTATTATAACCAACACGAGTTTTTACAGACACAGGAATATCACAGCCAGCGTCTTTTATCCCATCTTTAACTGCCTGTATTATGATACCTGCCATTTTTGGATTTTTTATCATAGCAGCTCCTGCTCCTTGTTTTTCTATCGATCGATCTGGGCAACCCATATTTATATCTATACCATCAAAACCAAGTAAGGCTACAAATTTTGATGCCTCGCGCATTTTATCTGGATGAGAAGAAAACAATTGAGCAACTATAGGCCTTTCGCCTTCAGTAAACATGAGATCGTATTTCAATACTTCACGACCTTTACTTGCAAGTCCATCTGCTGATACAAATTCAGTCCAAGTAACATCTGGTTTTCCATACTTAGAGATAATACGACGAAAAGCGGCATCAGTGACATCAGCCATTGGTGCCAAAACAAAGAACGGTTTTGGTAGTTTTTCCCAGAAGTTATTCATTTTAAATATTATTGAAATTTATATAAAACCTTATTTTTAAATCTCATATCTATATATAAAAGATTAGTATACTTAGAATTAATTTCGCTTGCAAATGATTCTTGTGACATAGCGAGTGCGAAATTTTCTGAAAGCTTTTCCAAGTCATCTTCTGTCTTAAAAATTATTTTAGGGTTAGTAGAATTAATTTCGTGATCAAGATATAAAGAACTATTACCTTCTTCATCTATAATCAAGTGTGTTGGCTTTAACTTAAATTTAATAACGTTATCTATTAATCTTACATAGGAGTAGAATTTTTCTGATGGTAAAAATTTCTGCCCGAGAGGATTATTTACATCGGAAATAGGACCATAGTATTTAAAATATATATTCCCTGAAAAATATGGGGCTCTATCAAATATATATCCGTCATCATTGATAAAGTAACAATTTTCACCAATATCGTATTCAGTTTCAGGTATATTTTCCCCACAATAAAGCCCAGTACCGGAACGCTCAGATATATCTAAATTCAGTGTATTTATATTACTAAGGTAAATAGATAATTTATCTATTCTGGTAAAATTGCTGGTTAAGTGTTTATATATTCTTTCTTTTGGATATAAAAATATATTCCTCTTATCAAAGAGTTTAAAATATTTACCAGAAATATAACTATTCACATTTTCTTCAATATCAGTGGAGTTAATAATTCGTGTACCAGTAATAACTATTTTATTTATTGTAACTCTATGATTTGAAGAAAAATAACCGAGAGCGTAAACAATTGATAAAATTAATATTATTAACAGTGCAGACAACCTAATCCTGCGCGCACGAGCTTTGCGCTTCATATCTTCTACGCGCGGTGATGTCAAAATATCTTTCATGGTTTGTAGCTAGCGAATTACCTCTTTGCCAAAATACTTTTGTAGAACTTCTGGAATTTTTATACTACCATCTTCTTGTTGAAAGTTTTCTATCATTGAAACCAAGATACGAGGTGTAGGTATAGCGGTACAATTCAAAGAGTGAGTATATCTAACCTTACCTTCTTCATCTCTATATCTTATTCCTAGACGCCTAGTTTGAAAATCATGGAAATAAGAAGCAGACGATATTTCTCGGTATTTTTCTTCTTTAGGGATCCAAAGATTAGTATCGTACATTCTAACTTTTGCAAAACCCATGTCTCCAGTACAAGCATCTACGACTTGATACGGGATTCCTAGTGACTGTATAAATTCTTCAGTGTTTTTCTGAATTTCTTCATGATGCTTTACTGACTCTTCATGACTACCCTCGCACAAAATAACTTGTTCAAATTTATAGAACTCATGTACGCGAATTAAACCTTTTATATCCTTGGTATGACTTCCAGCTTCTAAACGAAAACAGGGAGAAAAACCCAACATCTTTATAGGTAATTGATTTTTATTTAGAATCTCATCCATATACATACCCATAAGAGGAACTTCTGAAGTTCCAACAAAATAAGTATCATCTTGTGCTTTATATATATCTGCTTCGCCTTGTGGAATAAATGCGCAACCTAGGAGTGGTTCTCGCTTTGTGTTTATTGGGGGTATTATCGGATTGAAACCTCTACCGCCCCAGAAATCTAAAGCATAATTCCATATAGCAAAACATAACCTAACACCATCTCCAGTCAAAAAATAACCACGAAAACCATGGACCTTGGTACCACGTTCAATATCTAACATTCCCAACTTTGTCATTATTTCTATATGATCTTTTGGTTCAAAAGAAAATTTAGTTTTTTCACCCCAAGTTCTTATTTCAATGTTATCATCTTCAGATTGTCCAAGTGGAGAAGTTGGTTCAGGAATATTTGGAACAAGTAGCATCATTCCTTGCCATTCTTTTATAACGTCACGAAGAAGATCTTCTTTTTCTTTGAGTTCTTCTTTAACTATTCGCATCTCCTCTATCATCTGAGATCTAACAACTTGATCAACGTTTCCACCCATGGAGTTACTTACTTTATTTTGTTCACTACGTAAAAATTCTACTCGAGCAAGAATTTCTAATCTTTTATCATCTAAAGCAATCAACTGATCAAGGTCAATACTGAGATGCTTTTTCTCTACTGCTTCTTTGACTATATCCTTATTTTCTCGAATAAATTTGATATCTAACATATGGTTCCAGTATATAAAAAAATGCTAGAATAGACAAATAGATAATTTATGGATTTGATTATAAAATTAAAACCAGAAAAATTCCCTAAACCACTGACTGAAATACCTCAACCACCCAAAGAATTGTACATACGTGGAACCTTACCTCCATCTGACTATACTTACCTTACTATTGTAGGATCTAGGAAATACACATCTTACGGAAAAGAAGTTTGTGAGAAACTCATAAAAGGATTAAAAGATTATCCTATAATTATAGTTTCAGGGCTCGCACTTGGAATAGATTCTATAGTCCACAGATCAGCATTGTCCAATGGACTTATAACTCTTGCTATGCCTGGATCTGGTGTAGATAACAAAGTTATTTATCCAAGAACGAATATGAATCTTGCAGAGGATATAATAAGAAACGGCGGATGTATCATGTCAGAGTTTCCACCAACAATGAAAGCAGAATTATATACATTTCCTAAAAGAAATAGGCTGATGGCAGGAATATCAAAAGCAACTCTTATAATAGAAGCGGTAGAAAAATCTGGAACTTTAATAACTGCAAGGATGGCCCTTGATTATAATCGTGATGTACTAGCAGTTCCGGGATCAATATTTTCTAATTCTTCATCGGGTACCAATAGATTGATAAGGCAAGGTGCAACACCAATAACAAATAGTAACGAATTGCTGGAAGCGTTGGGTTTTGAGGTTAATAATGAAACAAGTGAATCAGTAGATAGATATAAAGAATGTGGTAAAGATGAATTAAAAATTATTTCACTTTTAGATGAACCTATGGAAAGAAATGAATTGATAAGAGCATCTGGAATGGAAATATCTGAAGCTAGTGCGCTTCTTTCTATAATGGAAATAAAAGAACTAATTAAAGAGGAGCTTGGAGAAATAAGAAAGGTTTGATTTGCAAAAAAAATTAATTGATGTTACTAATTAAGGCAATGACAAAATTATTGATTGTAGAATCTCCATCAAAGGCAAAAACTATTGAGAAATATCTCGATGGAGCTTTTACTGTACGTGCTTCAGTTGGACATATAAGAGATCTTCCTAAATCAAATAAGCAAGCTATAGATATAGAAGCTGGATTTGTTCCGCATTACGAAATATCAAAAGGTAAAGAAAAAGTAGTAAGTGAATTGAAACATTTAGCAGAAAAATCTTCAGAAATTATGCTCGCTACCGACCCAGATCGCGAAGGCGAAGCTATATCTTGGCATTTAAAAGAAATATTAAATAATGATAAAAAAATAAAAGGTAAAATAAAACGAGTTACTTTTCATGAAATTACCAAAGAAGCTGTGGAGGAAGCTTTAAAAAGCCCTCGTAATATTGATGATAATTTGGTAAAAGCCCAAGAAGCACGTAGAGTTTTAGATAGGCTTGTAGGTTATGATTTATCTGGAATAATTTGGAAAAAAGTAAGATATGGACTATCTGCTGGAAGAGTTCAATCCCCTGCTCTTCGTATAATAATGGAGCGTGAACGTGAGATAAGAGCATTCGTTCCAGAAAAATATTTTATTCTTGAAGGATTATTTGAGACTAAAAAGAAAGAAAAAATAACACTATCTTGCACAGAAGAGCCTCGTGATGAAAAAGTTGTAAAAAAAATATTAGAACTTGGAAAGCAAGAGAAGTGGTTCGTAAAAGATTTAAAAACATCAGAACAAAAAAGAAGCCCTAGGGCTCCTTTTACAACTTCTACGTTGCAACAAACAGCAAGTACTAGACTTGGTTTTTCACCTTCTCGAACAATGCAAGTGGCACAGAAACTGTATGAACAAGGATTTATTACTTATATGAGAACTGACAGCACAAATCTAGCAACTGTTGCACAATCACAAATAAAAAAAATCATTGAAAGTAAATATGGTAAAGACCAAGTTGAGATAAGATCATATAAAACAAAATCAAAAAATGCTCAGGAAGCTCATGAAGCAATACGTCCAACTCACGTAGAATCAATGAACGAAGGATCCACAGACGAACAAAAAAGATTATATAGACTTATCTGGGAACGTACAGTAGCATCACAAATGGTAGATGCTAAGTTAATGAAGACAAAAATCACAGCAAATATAAAACAGGGAGATGTGCCTGATTTTGTCGCAAATGGTTCGCGAGTGATTTCTCTGGGATGGCTTCTGTGTGATACAGAAGCAAGAGGTGATGATGTAGAACTTCCACTAGTTGAAATTGGTGAAGAGTTAAAACTACTTGAATTAAAAGATATAGAAAAATTTACTGAACCTCCAAATAGATATACTGAAGCAGGGTTGGTTAAAGAACTTGAAGCTCGTGGTATAGGCAGACCTAGTACTTACGCTTCAATAATGAAGACAATTGAAGAACGTGGTTACGTAAACAAAGAAGGAAGGACTCTTTTCCCCACTGATACTGGAGATGTTGTCTCAAGTTTCTTAGAACAAAACTTTGCTGAATATATTAGTGACACATTCACAGCTGAAATGGAAGATGAATTGGATGAAATATCTCGTGGAGAGAGAGAATATGTAAAAACTTTAAAAGATTTCTACACACCTTTCAAAAAAGAACTTAAAGAAAAAGACAAGTTGGCAAAAGCAACTAACATGGGTGAAGCTCCTCCTGATATGCTATGCCCTAAATGTAAATCGCCTATGATTATAAAACTTGCTCGTAATGGCAAATTTTATTCTTGTTCAAAATACCCTGATTGTGACGGAGCACGTACAATAGAAGGAAATGTACTCGAAGGACCAAAAGAGACCGGGGAAATGTGTCCACTTTGTGGAGATAAAAAAGGAAAATCTGGAGGAGGAAAACTAGTTATTCGCGAAAGACGTGATGGTACTGGCACATTCATATCTTGCTCAAGATATCCTAAATGTAAATTTATAAAACAAGATGAAGAAGAGTTAAAAAGAAAAATGACAGATGTAACTTGTCCTGTGTGTGGCAAAGGAAAAATGACGGAACGTCGTGGTAGATTTGGAATATTTTATTCATGTAGTAATTATCCAGATTGTAAAAATGCTATAAAAGCAAAACCAACCGGTAGAATATGTGAGCTTTGTGGATCACTTATGATGGAAGGTACGAAAACAATTCCAGAGAGATGTTCGAACAGAATGTGCAAAATGCATAATCCGCATAAACTAGGTGAAAATCTAAAGAATAATAAGAAAAAATAAAAGAACTTTCGGAAAATTAAGCGTTAGGATATACTTAATATATGCCTAATATTAACGAAATATTTTCATCTATTCCTGATATTACAGCGAGAGGTAAAACACTTCTAGAAAAGGCTTATAAATTCGCACAAAAAGCTCATGATGGACAACTTCGTAAAAGTGGTGAACCTTATTTTATTCATGTTTTTAAAACTGCAAAGAATCTAGCTGATCTAGGAATGAGTCCAACTGTTATAACGGCAGGTTTTTTGCATGATGTCCTTGAAGACACAAAGACAACAGAAGAAGAATTAACCAAAGAATTCAATCAAGAAATCGTTTCTCTTGTTAAAGGGGTAACAAAATTAGGTACAGTAAAATATAAAGGCATAGAAAGAAATGTGGAGAATTTAAGAAGGTTTTTTGTTTCAATGACTGAAGATCTAAGAGTACTAGTAATTAAACTTGCAGATAGATTGCATAATATAGAAACACTCGAGCATGTACGTCCTGATAAGCAAAAACGTATCGCACTTGAAACACTAGAAGTTTATGCACCATTAGCAAATCGTTTGTCTATGGGTAAACTAAAGGGCCGTCTTGAAGATGCAGCTTTTAAATTTGCTTACCCAAAAGAATATGAAGAAGTTAAAGCGCTTTTGATTAGCAAAAAAGAAGTAGAAGAAAAATATTTATTTGAAGTTAAAGATGCTCTGATAGAAAAACTTAAAAAAGATAGGATAAAAAATACTCACGTAGATTACAGACAGAAACATCTATACTCACTTTGGAGAAAACTAAAAAAGTACGACATGGATATAAGTAAGGTGTATGATATTTTAGCTCTACGTGTGATAGTAGAATCAGTTGCAGATTGCTATCACGTACTTGGTCTTATACATGGAGAATGGACTCCTTTACCAAATAGATTCAAAGACTATATTGCAACTCCAAAGATTAATGGTTACAGAAGTCTTCACACTACTGTCTTCACTGGTACTGGTGGAATAGTTGAAATACAAATAAGAACATATGATATGCATCGTGAAGCTGAATACGGAGTTGCAGCACACTTTGCATACAAAGAAAAGAAGGAAAATAAAAATATAGACCTTGAACAATTCGACTGGGTAAACCAGCTTCGTAACTTAAACCTTGAATCTGAAGATAAAAAAGAATCTCCTGAAGAATTTCTAAAAAATATTAAGATGGATTTCTTTAAAGATAGGGTTTTTGTGTTTACTCCAAAAGGAGATATTATAGACTTACCAGAGGATTCTAGTGTTATAGATTTTGCTTATGCTATACATACCGACATAGGGAATCACGCTCAGAGTGCAAAAATAAATGGCAAGAATGTGGCACTTCATACTAAACTCCATACAAATGACATAGTTGAAATCCAAGTCAATAAAAATACGAACCCATCTTCTAAATGGCTTGATCACGCTAAATCCGGACTTGCAAGAAAACACATAAACAACTATTTAAAATCTAATAGCTTATTATCGAAGTTTCTATCTTTTGGGAAAAACTAGATTGAGAAGTTTTTAATACTGTACAAATCTTCTTCTGATTGAGCCTTTTCTTCAGGAGTCTGGTCATCGAGCATAGCAATCTCCTCTTTATCTACAATAACTACATTCGTATCATTCTTTTGACTTTCTGATTTAGTAGCGATAAATCTTTCCATCATTTCATCAGGGCTTTTACCTTGGTTTGATTTAATAAGATCAAGTATCATATGCAGATCATCGTTTGAGAAGAAATCTATTGTAATTTGACCACCATTTTCTCTACGATCAATATGAACTCTGGTCCCAAGAGTTTCTTGTAACTTATCTTCCATTTCTGCAATTTCTGGATCGGGCATGTATTCTTTCTTACGAATTCTATCAGTTGCTATTCTGCGAGCATACTTTTCTGCATCGCGAACAGTCATCTTTTTCCATACTATTTCTTTAAACAATACCATTTGTTCTTCTGGCCTATCTGATAACATAAGTATTGGTCGTGTATGACCTTCAGTAATTTTACCTTCAGATAACGCATCTAAAATTTCCTGAGGAAGTGCAAGTAGTCTTAAAGTGTTTGAAACATGTTCTCGACTTTTACCTACTTTCTGACCAATTTGACCATGTGTAAATTTAAATTCTTCAACAAAACGGAAAAAAGCTCTCGCACGTTCAACCGGATTTAAATCTTCTCTTTGTAAATTCTCGATTATGGCAAGTTCAAGTTTTGCCATATTGTCATCTCCCACACGAATGATTACTGGAACTTGTTCAAGGTTAGCCAATTTGGATGCCCGTAGTCTTCGCTCCCCTGCTATAAGTTCATACTCTACTCCTATACCTCCATCTTCTTTTGTTACTTCTATTCTAGACACTGTTAGAGGTTGCAGAACTCCGTATTGTCGAATTGAATCAGAAAGATCCCTGAGACGAGCTTCATCGAATTCTCGACGTGGTTGAAAAGGATTTGGTTTGATTTTTTCAACATCAACCCAAAAAATTGAATTACTATATAACTGTGACATGAAGGTATTTTATCATATTTAGAATCTATTGAAAAATTAAAGAAAAACATGTATACTCATCTCTATCGCGTCGGTGGTAGAGTGGTCAATTACAACAGACTGTAAATCTGTCGGCTTCGGCCTACGGAGGTTCGAATCCTCCCCGGCGCACAGTATAATAAAAAACTCCCTTTAGGGAGTTTTTTATTATTTGTTATAAGGGCTAGGTTTTGAAACCTTTATATTTGATTTTATCTTTTTCTTTTTCATTTCAATCGAAAGCTCACTTCCTTTCATTCCTACCTCAACAACATCACCTTTCTTTACACCTTTACTTATTATAAAAGATGCTATTGGATTCAAAATTTTATCTTGAATTAATCTTCCAAGAGGTCTTGCTCCATAATGCGGATTATAGCCTTCCTTTGCTAGATATTCTAATGCATCACTTGATACAATAAGTTCAATATTTTTATTCATTAGTCTTTCTCTAACAACCTCTATCTTAATATCAACAATGCTACGTATAACATTCATAGGTAGAATATCAAAGACGATAATATCATCTAGACGATTTAAGAACTCTGGTCGGAAATGATCCTTTAAACTTGATAGAACCTTGTCTTTAGTAGCTTTATACTCTTCTTCTTTTGAGTTGTTGGTAAAACCAATTGACTCCATCTTTTCAATGTAATTCGAACCGATATTTGAAGTAAGTATTATTATCGTATTTTTGAAGTTTACAATGCGACCCTTTGAATCAGTAAGTCTTCCTTCATCAAGAACTTGGAGGAGTACGTTAAATACTTCCGGGTGTGCCTTTTCTATTTCATCGAAAAGTATCACTGAATACGGTCTGTGACGAACAGATTCTGTTAGATTACCTGATTCATCATAACCAACATAACCAGGTGGCGAACCAATAAGCTTAGATACGCTATGACGCTCCATGTATTCACTCATATCTACTCGTATAAGCGCCTTATCGTCATTAAACATAAATCCTGCGAGAGCCTTGGTTAGTTCGGTTTTACCAACTCCTGTTGGGCCTAAAAATATAAATGAACCAATTGGCTTGTTTGGATCAGATATTCCGGCACGTGATCTTCGAACAACATTAGATATTTTTTCTATTGCTTCATCTTGCCCTACAACTCTCTTCTTAAGTTCATTTTCCATATTTGCAAGTTTTTCTCTTTCTTCTTCTAGCATTTTCACTAATGGAATACCGGTCCAGCGAGAAACAACTTCTGCAACATCTTCTGCTGTTATATCTTCTTTTAGAATTCTTCTTGATTTTTGAAGCTTCTTTAAACGAGATAACTTTGACTCTAATTTAACCTCAAGAGCAGGTATTTCTCCATAACGAATTTCCGCAGCACGAGCAAGGTCTGATCTCATTTCAGCATTCTCCCCTTCAATACGAAGAGATTCTAATTCTTTTTTAATAGAACGGATTTCAACCACTGTTTCTTTTTCATTTTTCCACTTTAGTTCTAATTCTTTGGTTTTTTCTTTTAAATTAGCAATTTCTTTATCTATATCTTTTACGCGCGTTTTAGCATCCTTATGTTCTTCAGATTTTATAGATGCACGGGCAATTTCTTTGAGCAATGCTTCTTTTTCAATTTCGAAACGCATTATCTTTCTATGTGCATCTTCAAGAACTGGAGGCTTATTTTCAAGTGAGATACGAAGAGCTGAAGCAGCTTCATCTATTAAATCTACTGCCTTGTCAGGAAGATACCTATTTGTTATGTAACGTGTTGAAAGATTTACTGCAGAAATTATTGCATCATCTGTAATTCTAACACCGTGGAATAATTCATATTTTTCTTTTAATCCACGAAGTATTGCGATGGCATCATCGGAACTAGGTTCATCAATAAATATTGGTTGGAAACGACGAGCAAGGGCTGGGTCTTTTTCTATATGTTTTTGGTATTCCTTTAGAGTTGTAGCGCCAATTGCACGAAGCTCGCCTCGAGCAAGAGCTGGTTTTAGCATATTTGAAGCATCTAGTGAACCTTCTGCAGAACCTGCACCAACAATAGTGTGTATCTCATCTATAAATAGAATAATTTTTCCTTCTGACTTTTCAATTTCCTTCATAATTCCACGAAGACGTTCTTCGAACTCACCTCTGTATTTTGTACCAGCCAAAAGTAGACCTAAATCAAGAGCCACTATTTCTTTTTCGCGTAAACTTTCTGGAACATCATTCTTTGCGATTCTCTGTGCGAGAGCTTCGGCTACAGCAGTTTTTCCAGTACCGGCTTCTCCGATTAATATAGGATTGTTTTTTGTACGTCTTGAAAGAATCTGCATCATGCGCATTATTTCAGTATCACGACCAATAACTGGATCGAGCTTATCAGAACGTGCAAGGTCAGTTAAATTTCGAGTAAACTTTGTAAGTAATTTTGGTTTTTTTGCTGATGTTGATTCGTTTACATTTTCACTTCTAAATACTTCGAGGATATTTAGTACTTGTTCTTTTTCAATTTTAAACTTACCCAAAAACTCTCTGGCTTCACCGGGTGTTTCAAGAAGTGAAACAAATAAATGCTCAGTTGAAACAAACTCATCTTTCAAGGCAGAAGCGACTTTGCTAGAATTTTCTATGGCTGACGCAAGGTCAGGAGTAAGATAAAGTTGATAAGATGGAGAAAGAGTATTTCTATTCTCAGGAGATTCAATCATCTCAACCAAGTTATCCGTCATGAGCATTGTATCTATATCCATTCGATCAAGTATAGATATAACAAGCGAATCCTCTTGAATGAGTAAGGCTGTTAGTAAATGTAGTGCATTTACATGATTCTGGCCACGCTCAATTGCAAGCTCGTGAGCCTTTCGGATCGCCTCCTTTGCTTTAGTTGTAAAGTGGTTAAATGGTGGCATATATATTATATATAAAACGATTATTGCTTATTGTCAACTTCTCCATTTTCCTTCTTGTCTGTATCATCTGTTTTCTTTTTTTGAGAAATTTTTAGGATAGCAAAACCATTAGAGAACTTTTTAATCACTGTTGCATTGAAATCAGTTTTATTAAGAATTACTTTATAATTTTCTTTATCACTCAATACACTTGAATCAACCAATACTAAACCGACATCAGAAATTATAACGCCTTGTCCTATTGGTTTTGGTTCCTCGATAGAAGGATTACCTGGAAGCTGTACTGCAACTGCATCCTCTTGGTAAATAGAAACAATTGCATCTCCATCTCCAAAAGTTACAGCATTTTTTGATGAATCTTTTTCACTACTTACACTTGGTGCTGGAACAGTTGTGACTTTTTCTATAGTGCGTTGTATGACGTTATTTATAGTCTGTGGAACAGTTTTAGGCATCTGTTGCATTATAGAAACAGTTATAATTCCAGTTGCAATAGAAACAACAAATGTAATAAGCAGTGTAAGTAATACTAATTGTGTTTTGTTTAGCTCTTTTATATCCATAGATCTATTATATCATAGCAGTCAAATCTATTTCCACTTGGAATATTTAGTTAAAATAAGTTTGATTGCATTAAACAAATTATCAATATCAGTTCTTTTAGTTTCTCTTCCAAGGGTTATTCTAATAGAACCTTCAACTGAGTTTTGCTTTAGACCTTTTGCATTACGAATAGCAGATATAACATAAGATTCATCTGGGTCATCACTTTTACATGCACTCTTTGATGATACCTCTATACCCCTTGCATCAAGTTCAACAACTAGAAGTTCACTAGGTATTTCTGAAATAGAAATATTTATATTGTTTGGTAGTCTTTTTTCTTTACTCCCATTCAATAAAAATTGATATCGACCAATCTTACCAGACAAAGAAAGAAGTTTTTTTATACCATAATCACGAATACTTGTAAGTCTCTTAAATTCTTTTAATTTTACTTTCTCAGTTATCTCTAAAGCCTTGGTTAATCCAACTATTGATAAAAGATTTTCAGTTCCAGAACGTAAACAACTCTCTTGTCCACCTCCGTAATATATTGGTTCTAAGCTTATATTTCTCCTCTTATACAAAACCCCTATTCCTTTAGGGCCGTATATTTTAGAACTATTAAATGACATCAAATCTACCCCAAGTTTATCGACATTCGAAATATCTAGATAATTTATAGCCTGACAAGCATCTGTGTGAAATATTGGAAATATAGAATTATTTTTTTTTCTGACATATCTAATAGTTTTTGCTATATCAACTATTGGTTCTATTGTTCCAATTTCATTGTTGGCATAAGAAACCGAAACAAGTATTGTATTTGACTTTAATGAATCTCTAATATTATTGGGGTTAATTATCCCAAACTCATCGGGATTAATATATGTAACTTCGGCGTAATTATTTTTTTCAAGCATTCTACAATTCTCAAGTACAGAAGGGTGCTCTATAGAAGTTGTAATTATATGGGGTATTTTTTTACCCTTGTATTTATATATCGTACCTAAAATAGCAATAGCAACACTCTCAGTTCCTGATCCTGTAAAAATTATCTCGTCTGAGTGCGCATTAATAAATTTTGCTATTTTTTCTCTATTGCTTTCTATGACACTCCTAACTAGTACACCACTTTTGTGTATAGCACTTGGATTGGCAAAAAAACTTCGAAAAGAATCCATTGATTTTTGCACACTAACATCAACTGGAGTTGCAGAAGCATAATCAAGATATATTAATTTTTTATCATTTTTAGCCATAAAATATATACATTATCACTATATCACAGCATTGTAAAAAGACTAGAATTCATATATACTCTCGTAAGTTATGAATACAATCATTCTAATTTACATATTATCCTTTGTCGTAATATTACTCCTAGTATGGGTAATAGTAGTCGAGAGAAGGTTAAGAAGATTTTTTCTAGGCAAAAATGCAGAGAGTTTAGAAACACTAATGGTAGACGTTTCAAAACAGGTTGAAAACTTAAAAAACACACAATTAGAAATAAATAAACATCTTGAAACAGTAGACAAAAGATTGAATAAATCGATACGCAGAATTGAAACAGTAAGATTTAATCCATTCTTAGATGCCGGAAGTAATCAAAGTTTTGCTATTTCTTTTTTGAATGATGAAGGAGATGGGGTTATTATTTCTAGCCTTTATGCAAGAGATAGGATGAGTATATTTGCAAAACCAATAACATCTGGAAAGTCAGAATTTGAATTATCAACAGAAGAAAAAGAAGTGCTTAGAAAATCTAAATAAATGAATACCCAAAACCAAAAACAAAATACTGTTGAGCGTTCCCCTGTCGTTGTTGTGATGGGTCATGTTGATCACGGAAAATCGACACTTTTAGACTATATTCGTAAATCAAATATAGTTGAAGCTGAAGCAGGAGGAATAACACAACATATAAGCGCTTACGAAGTAAGTCATAAGGATGAAAATGGCGAAAATAAAATGATAACTTTTTTGGATACACCTGGACACGAAGCATTTTCAAAAATGAGAACCCGTGGTGCAACAACTTCAGATATTGCAATTTTAGTTGTATCTGCAGAAGATAGTGTAAAAGCACAGACTCTTGAAGCTTATAACACGATAATTGAAAGCAAAATACCTTATATAGTTGCAATAAACAAAATAGATAAACCGAATGCAAATATAGAAAAAGTAAAAATGGACTTAGTTGAAAAAGGAATATATCTTGAAGGTATGGGTGGAGATATACCATTTGTTCCTATCTCTGCTAAGAATGGTAGTGGTGTAAGTGAACTACTGGATATGATTCTATTAGTTTCTATGATGCATACTTTTGTAGGTGAAAGAGATATTCCTGCTAAGGGTATAATAATAGAAGCTAATCGTGAACCAAAACGTGGCATATCAGCTACTGGTATTATAAAAAATGGAACGTTAAAAAATGGCATGTTCGTGGCATGTGGCAGTGCTATGGTAACTACAAGAATACTTGAGAACTTCTTAGGTAAACCTATAAAAGAGGCTTCTTTTTCATCCCCTATTAAACTTATTGGTTTTGACGCAATGCCTGAGGTTGGAAGTGAATTTGTATCTTTCAAAACCAAAAAAGAAGCTGAGGCTTATATAGAAGAATTTAAAGAAAACAAACTATCTCCTAAAAACGAAGATTTTAAAAATAATGAAGCAGAAAAAATAATACCTATTCTTATAAAGGCAGATGTTGCTGGGACAATTGAAGCTATTGAAAAAGAAGTTAGTAAATTAAATTGTAAAGAAATATCTTTTAAAATAATCAGCGGAGGTGTTGGTGCAATAAACGAATCGGACTTAAAGATGGCAAGTATAAATAAAGACACTTTGGTTATTGGATTTAATACAAAGATAGATAATGGGGCTCGAGATCTAAATGAGCAACTAAAAGTAAATATTGAAACGTTCGATATAATTTACAAACTAGTTGATAGATTGAAGGAAGTAATAGAAGAAAGGAAACCTCGACAAGAACAAGTCGAAGTAATAGGTGCAGTTAAGATACTAAAAACTTTTAGTGCAACAAAAGACAAACAGGTCGTAGGTGGAAAAGTCACAACTGGCAGAATTACAGACAATAGTAACGTCAGGATAATGCGAAGAGATTTCGAAATTGGTCGAGGTAAAATTGTTGGATTACAAACCAATAAGATAAGAACGAGAGAAGTCCTAGAAGATACTGATTGTGGCATATTAGTAGAATCTAAAATAGACATAGCATCTGGAGATGTATTAGAAGCTTTTATTATGACTGTTAAATAAAATGGATAAAAAAGAATTTAGGGGTGAAAAAATTGCAGAACGTATAAAAGAATTGTCTGCATTATATATAGAAAAAGAATCTAGTAACACCTCGCTAATTACAGTAACTAGAGTATTGATATCTCCTGATAACAAAAATGCAACAATAATGATAAGTGTTTTACCTCGCGAAAAAGAAAATGCAGCTTATGGTTTTATTAAGAGGAATCTCGGAAATCTAAGAAAACATATAACTAAAAATCTTAAAATAAATCCTATTCCCTTCTTAGATGTTAAGATAGACGAGGGTGAAAAGAATAGACAAAAAATTGACGAATTGCTTCTGAAAAGTTAGGATACGAGATATGGCGTGGTGGCGAAGTGGTAACGCTGCGGTCTGCAAAACCGCCATTCGTGGGTTCGATTCCCACCCACGCCTCAAGGGCGCTGGAACATGCAAACTACTTTGCATGTGTGTGGAAATCGAAAGGTTTTTATTTATCTAAGATATAAAAACACCCGCGGCGGTAGGCCGAGATTCCCACCCACGCCTCCATGCGATTAATCGCATTTTGTTTTAAAAATAGATATGCCCAGGTGGCGGAATTGGTATACGCGCTAGTCTTAGGAACTAGTGGAGCAATCCTTGGAGGTTCAAGTCCTCTCCTGGGCACAATTAATATAAAAACAGCCGTGTAACTCCGGCTGTTTTTATATTGACTGGTATTAAGTATATATGTTAGTTTAAAATAAAATAGATCTAAAAACTCAAAACCAAACTTATTATGCAAACAAGAAACACTACTTCGTTGCTTGTACTGTGGGGTAATAAAATACTCCTATTACCCTCTAAAGCCGGTAACAGTACCTCGGGTCAAGTTGACCCTCCTTCATGTTCCCTTTCGTTCAACTCTGAACAAGAAAGGATTCAACATGTAATGAATAAACTGCTATCAGAAGCGGCGGCAAAAAATTTCTCAAACTTCTTTGAAAAGCTCAGGAATCCAATAAAATTCTCGCACAAAGATGAATTGGGAGAAAAGCTTTTCACAGGATACGTGGCTGTTATAAAAAAAGATTCGATACCCAATGAAAACTTTATGGTGGATGAATCGGAAATCTGGGAAGAAATAACCGACATACATCAAGGCACAAGTACACTTATTATAACCCCTATGTTCAAGAGGGCTATATCTGAGCTCATTGGTGGCTACATAGCGGCATAAAAAACTGATAAGTAAGTGATATGGTTACTGGTCCGCCAGTAACCATTTTTTATTTGCAAAATTGCCTCAAATATAGTAGTATTAACCCTATGACGATTATTGCTAACGTATTACCATATATACAGATTATACTGTCTATTATTTTGGTTGTCGCAATTCTACTTCAACAATCAAGCGCAGGACTTGGTGGCGCTCTTGGAGGTGGAGATGGTGGTGGTTTATATCACACTAGACGTGGCTTCGAAAAATTCCTATTTATTACAACTATTATAGTTGGTATCCTATTTGCTGCTTCTGCATTTATTGCAATACTCGTTAAATAGATAAGTAAAAACTTGATAACAAAAGTGCAAATATGCATAATTTTCTCACATTTATAAAAGAATTTCGCATGCCTAAAAAACAGGAGTTACTTGATGCTAGATCCTCTTTTTCTAGGAAGGAGCTTTCTACATTTATTACCTTTGTAGTTATATCTATAATAAGTATGATAATAATTGTAAGTAAAGTTAACAATTCTTTCATGGTAGAGGTACCAGCAAGTGGGGGCAAAATAACTGAAGGAATAATTGGTATGCCAACTTTAGTTAACCCTGTACTTGCTTTAACTGATGCAGACAAAGATCTTACATCTCTAGTTTACAGTGGACTGATGAGGAAAACTCCAGGTGGAGACTTTATAAATGATATATCAGATTCATACACTGTATCTCCAGATGGAATGACTTACACATTTTCAATAAAAGATAATGCGAGATTTCAAGATGGTGTAAAAATAACAGCTGATGATGTAATATTTACAATAGAAAAAATAAAAGACCCTTTAATAAAAAGCCCAAGAAAAATAGGATGGGATGGTGTAAGTGTAAGTAAAAAAGATGATAAAACTGTAGTATTTACATTGAAACAACCATACATATCTTTTTTAGACAACACTACAATAGGAATACTACCAATGCATGTTTGGAAAAACGTGACACCTGCTGAATTCAATCTCTCAACATTAAACAATATAAGAGCTATTGGTTCTGGACCTTACAAAATTGACTCTGTATCAAAAAATAAAGATGGTGTCCCAGAAAAGTATAATCTAAAAAAATTTAAAGACTTCTTGCTTGGAGAACCTAATATAGAATATTTAAACATAGTTTCATATTCAAATGAAAAAGAACTAATCGACGCACTTTTATCAAACACAATAAATCAAGCAAGTGGTATATCACCTGAAAATGCTCAAAAAATAGTATCTTACGGCTATAAAATAAATACCGCAAACTTACCTAGAATATTTGGATTGTTCTTTAATAGTAATCACAACAAAATCTTACAAGATAAAGACGTAGTTAAAGCGTTTGATAAAGCACTTAACAGGCAGGAAATTATAGATAAAGCTTTGAGTGGTTACGCAAGCGCAATACACGATCCTATACCTGATACAATAAAAAAAGACACTTTTGTTAAAGAATATACAACATCAGGAATAGAAGAGGCTAGAGAAATTTTAGAAAAATCTGGTTGGAAGCAAGGAGTTGACGGCATAAGATCAAAAGGAGGTTCAACAACAGTAACAAAAACCAAAAAGGTTGGAAAGAAAACTGTTACAGAGAAAGTAACAGTAAACAATGGACCTGTGACAAGACTTGCATTTTCTATGACGACTGGAGATACACCAGAGCTAAAAAATATAGCAAATTTGATAAAGGAACAACTTGAAAAATTAGGCGCTAGTATTGAAATAAAAATATATGAAACAGGACCATTAAATAATATTATTAGATCACGTGAGTATGAAGCTTTATTTTTCGGACAAATTGTTAACCACGAGTCTGATTTGTTTTCATTCTGGCATTCAAGTCAAAAAAATGATCCGGGGTTAAACATAGCAATGTATAACAATAAAAACGTAGATGCTATATTAGAATCGGCTCAAAAAATACTTAAACCAGAAGATAGATTGAGTAAATACAACGACTTTTTAAAGGAATTTGATAATGACGTACCAGCTTTACTTATATATTCACCAAAATACTTAAATGCAACATCATTAAAACTTAATAATATAAATTTAGGAACATTAACAATACCGTCGGACCGTTTCTTATCAATTTACAAATGGTATGCTGATACAGATAAAATTTGGAAAATTTTTGCAAAATCGTATACCAAAAACACAGAATAAAAATATATGAATCAAACACACTCAAGTGGAAAACCAAGGAATAACCGTTTCCACAACAAACAAAGCACTGTGCGTACAATGCACAAGCCCAATACCGTAACACATCATACTTCTTCAAGTAATACTAAAAATCACAGTAATATTAAACCTAGAACTAATTCTACGACAAATAGAGGGAGCAGAGGTAGTTATCAATATGGTAGTAATAAAGGTGGTAGGAGGCCAAAACCCCAAGCCCAACCAGAAGGTACATCTCAAATTGTTCAAAAGAGGAAAACTCACTTAATTCCCCCACCAGCACAAGGTGTGGTTAGAATTATTCCACTTGGAGGAGTAGAAGAAATAGGAAAAAATATGACTGCTATTGAAATTGGTAACGATATAATAGTTATCGATGCTGGAATGCAATTTAAAACAGAAGATACTCCTGGCATAGATTATATAATTCCAAATACAACATATTTAGAAGAAAGGAAGGAAAAAATTCGAGCAATGATTGTAACTCATGGACACTTAGATCACATAGGAGGAATACCACTTGTAATGAGTAGAATTGGTAACCCACCACTATATTCTAGAAATCTATCTATATTGTTGATGAAAAAAAGACAAGAGGAATTTCCTCACCTACCACCTTTAAATATACAGGTGGTTGAAAAAGATTCAGTAATATACGCAGGTGAAATGAGAATCAGATTCTTTGGAGTAACGCACACAGTCCCTGACTCAATGGGAATAATTGTAGAAACTCCATATGGATCAATAGTAACCCCAGGAGATTACAAACTTGATCAAATAGACGGAAAAGTAACAGACGAAGAAGAAAAAGAGTATGCATTTTTTGATAAAGAAAAAGTACTATGTCTTTTAACTGACTCTACAAATGTTGAAAATGAAGGTTATGCTGTGCCTGAAGTAAGAGTACATGAGGGACTAGATAAACTAATTAAACAGTGCTCTGGACGAATAATCATTGCTGCATTCGCTTCACACATAACAAGATTGGTTAAAATTGTTGAGATAGCAGAAGGACTAGGTAAAAAAGTAGTATTAGACGGTAGATCACTTAAAACAAATATGGAGGTTTGTGAACAAGCTGGATTATTTAAACCAAAGAAAGGAACAATAATTCCGGTAGAAGAAGTAGATAACTATCCCCCTAATAAAGTAATAGTATTAATGACAGGTGCACAAGGTGAAGAATTTGCATCTCTAAATCGTGCGGCAAACAAAACTCACAAAAAATTTACTATAAGAAAAGGAGATACTATTATTCTTTCCGCATCTATCGTCCCTGGAAACGAGATATCTGTCCAACATTTAAAAGACAATTTGGCTCGTCACGGAGTACGCATAATAAGTTATCGTACATCTGAAGAAACAATACACGCTACTGGTCACGGGAACCAAGAAGATATCAAATGGCTACACAAGAAAACTCACCCTAGATTCTTCATACCAATACATGGTTGGCACTCAATGCTGGTCAGACATAAGGAACTAGCAATGTCTCTTGGAATGTCAGAAGAAAATATTGTTGTACCAGATAACGGCTCAATAATTGAAATAACTGACAATGGAGAGAAGATTACTGTTAGAAAAGAGAAGGCACCTTCAGGACCTATGATGGTTGACGGGTTCTCTGTTGGTGATGAACAAGATGTGGTTATAAGAGATAGGCAAATGCTTGCTCAAGACGGAATGTTTGTACTTATTGCAACAATAGACTCAACTAACGGCAAACTTAGAAAATCACCGGATATAATATCACGTGGATTCATATATCTAAAAGAGAATCAAGAATTATTACACCAAGTAAGACTGATCATTAAAAAGACAATAGAAGACGGAACTCGAGGTATGAATCCTATAAACTTTGATGTTATCAAAACTAACCTGGGTGATAATATTTCAAAATTCCTATACCAAAAAACAGCTAAGAGACCACTTGTTATACCAGTATTACTAAGTGTATAAAGTATGAAATTATCCAAAATAAACAGAATGTACGTTCTATCATTCCTGTTCACACTACACATATCATTATCTGCATATGTTAATTCTACTTTTCTAATAAATTTCATAAGCGAGAAATATGTAGGTCTTCTATACACAGCTGGATCTTTAGTAACTTTAATAGTGCTTGCAAAAAGTGCTGGGATTCTGAAAAACTTAGGAAATCGTAAATTGGTAATATGGCTACTGATAGTAAACATGATCTCTTTAGTTGGTCTTATAACATCTACAAATCCGTATATTATTGGACCTTCTTTTGTAGGATTTATAACAACAAATGTATTGGTTTTTTTCTGCATAGATATATTTATAGAACACTTTGGTGACCCAAAAACCATAGGAAAAATAAGGGGTCTTTACTTAACAATAACAAGTATTGCTTGGATGATATCCCCTCTTATAACTGGATTTCTAGTTACAAAAGGTGGATACACACTTATATATATGGTTGCACTACTGACAACACTTCTTGCGTCATTTGTACTTATTTTATCTGTAAAAAAATTTAAGGATAGGACCTATATAAAAACACCTTTTATTCAAGCATATAAATATTTAAAAACAAATCCGCACATGCTTGCTGTAACTTTAATAAATTTCATACTTCAGTTTTTCTTTGCATGGATGATAGTTTACACACCAATATACTTAAATAAACATATTGGCTTCGGATGGGATCAAATAGGGGTTATATTTACTTTTATGTTAGCGCCTTTTGTAATATTGGGACTACCGGTAGGATTACTTATAGATAAATATCATGTAAAAAAAAGAAATTTATTATTCATTGGTCTTTTGATAATGTCTTTAGCCACATATTCAATAACTCAAACAACAACCCTAGATCTAAAAGTTTGGGCTTTGATACTTTTTTTCACAAGAGTAGGAGCGAGTATTGTTGAAACGACCTCTGAAATATACTTCTTCACTCATGTAAAAGAAGAAGAGGCCTATTTACTTGGAATATTTAGAGATATGACTCCACTTGCGTACGTAATTGCACCAATTCTTGGAAGTTTGGTATTTACATTCTTACCATTTAAATCTCTATTTATAATACTTAGTATTCTTGTTTTGTTAGGAATTTATTATGTAACAAAATTAAAACACTCCCATGGACCAACAATATCCAATGAGAATAAATAAATATTTGGCTCTAAAAAATTACGCAACTCGTACAGGTGCTGATGATTTAGTAAAAAAAGGATTAGTTACAATAAATAATCGTAAGGCAATTCTAGGCGATAAAGTAAATAAAGATGATAAGGTTGTAGTAAGCACAAGTGCAAAAGAAAATAAATATGTTTACTATGCCTACAATAAAGCTATGGGTATATCTACAAATCCTGACCCGAAGAGTAAAGATATTTTAAAAGTAACTAAGTTTCCAACAAAAGTGTTCCCTATTGGGAGACTCGACAAAGATTCACATGGACTTATTATCATGACTAATGATGGTCGTGTAACAGATAGACTTCTTTCTCCTAAATATGTCCACGAAAAAGAATATGTAGTAAAAGTAGAACCAGCTTTTTCTGATAAATTCATTGAGCTAATGGGAAATGGAGTAAAATTCGATGGATTTATAAGTAAAAAATGTAAGGTTTGGAGAAAAAATAAAGACACATTTCATATAATTTTAACTGAGGGTAAAAAGCGTCAAATTCGTCGCATGTGTGAAGCACTTCATCATAAAGTTATCGACTTGCGCAGAATACGTATTATGAATATAGAAATAGGTAAAATACCTTTTGGAGGATACGAAGAAATAAAAGGAAAAGAATTAGAAACATTATTAAAATCTCTGGGTCTAAGATAAAACCCCCTTACTTTAAGGGGGTTTTATCTTAATTACCTGAATTAATTTTTTCTTGACTTGTAGCGCTAAACACTCCATCAGGTGTAATACCTTTTGATTTTTGCCAAGCTTTAACTTTTAAAGCAGTACCTTTACCATAAATACCATCAGCTTTTATTCCTAGTTTTTTCTGGAGGGATTTAACATCATCACCTTTGGAGCCTATCTTGAGAGTTCTTTTTGGAGTAAATGGAGTTTCCATTATTTCATCATCTTTTTGTCCAGCTGTTAGTATTTTGAAATAGGAATCAGACATATCATTTTCTCCAGTTGTAGTATTAGTATTCCACCAATATACAACTACTCTATAGTAGTTACTACCTATGGTTTTAGTAAAGTTAGGGAGAGTAAAATCTGCACTTCCTGAACTTGCTAACACACTTCCTCCAACATCATTTACTAAAATAGTAACTGGACTACCATTCTCATCAGCAGGTGCCTGTGTTTGTCCATCTTTTTGGAGATGCTCAAGAGTTACCCCTACATGTTGACCCATTGGAGCATTTGGACAACTCCATTTAACAGTGATTTTCTGTCCAGCTTTATAAATTTCACCACCATTAGGTGATAGCAGCTTGAATTTAGAACTATTAGGGTTTTTGGTACAAACCGTTGGAATTATTCCAGTATCATTTATACTAAAGTTATTATCACTATAATCTTCAACTATTTGCTGAGTAGATGTGCCAGCTTGACCTCCAATTAGTACATTTACAAGAATTTTATAGTGGTTACCTCCATATATATTTTGATAATGTTTTGGCAATGTACTATTAAATGTAGGTGGTGCAATAAAACTATATTCATAAACATTTTCACTTCCGTTTGAAGATATAAGTTTTGCATAATTAAGTGCTGGAGAACTTCCAAAGAGTGATAGTGTCTGCCAATCGGCGATACGGTCATCCATGACTGCTACGAGGGTATCCGGATTTTGTTTTATGTTATTAGTTTTCCATTTTATAGTTATTTTATCGCCAGAAGCATAAGACTCTCCCCCATTTGGAGAAATCACAACTATTGAAGGAATATTATTATCAATAACTCCTTGTACACACTTTGTTGTCACTACTGCTAGTGTATGTGGTCCACCGGTGTTATATTTTTCACGCCAAGTGGTAATTGTTTCGTTCTTATAATCTTCTACTGAAGTTGTTTTAGGATAAAACTTCTGGCAGTATTCAAGTTTCCTATCTCCATATCCTTCGCTTCCCCATTGTTGATACGTACCTGCACCAGATACTCCATCAGGATCTGTAAGCCACTCACCATTTGATCCAATATGTTGATTTACCTTTCCATACCACATAGCTATGCGGGGAGTAAAATCGTTAGTAGGAGGGTAAATTATAGTATCAACAACACATTTTATAGTCATTACAGACAGAGGGTAAGGTCCACCAGTATTACCTGCTTCACGCCAACCGTTTATCATTTCATTTGTATAATCTGAAACTGATGTAGTATTTGGATACCATTTTTTACAATATGTAAGTTTATCTAGATTAGCTCCTGAAGTTCCATCGGGGTCAGTTAGCCAATTTCCAGTAGAATCAACATGTTGATTCACCTTACCCCACCAATAAGCAATGCGTGGTGTTTTGTCCAGAGAAATCTTATCTTGTACACACTTGTCTGAGACAACAGTATTTGTATATCCACTTTGTTCATAGGATATGGCTCTACGCCAAGTATCTATAGTTTCTGACTGATAAGGAACAACTGAAATAGTATTGGGGTACCATTTTCTACAATATGCTAATTTGTCTAAATTAGCTCCAGATGTTCCATCTGGATCAGATTGCCATGCCCCATACGCATCTATATGCTGATTTACCTTTCCATACCAATACATTATGCGAGAAGTAGTATCTGGTATATTAGCTTGCGCATGACCAGCCATTAGAAGAGATCCTAGAAAAACAAAACCTAAAAGTACTTTTTTCATAATAAAATGATAGATTTATTCCTTTAAATTGATACATGTTAATGTTAGCATCTACAATGTTTTCGTCAATAAAAAATGCCCTTTTATAGGGCGTTTTTTATTATTTTGCTATGTAAGGCAGAAGTCCCATAAAGCGGGCACGTTTGATAGCTAGAGATAGCTTTCTTTGATTCTTAGCTGTAACGTCAGTACGATTGCGAGACATCATGCGAGCAGATGGTGCAAGGAATTTTCTTAATAGATCAACATCTTTATAATCTATATGTTTTATATTGTTTGATGAAAAATAATCTTGTTTCATAATTTATTTTATTCTTTAATTCTTATTAATTTCTAAAAAGGGATATCTTCGGCGTTGATTTGCTCTTCTGGATATTCAATTGTATCTAGTTCATCTTCTTCGGGAGTACCTGCTTGGGATGAATTATCTTTTTTAGGAGATGATGAACTTCCACCATTACCAGATCCAAATTGTACTCTATCTGCTATGACTTCGGTGCGGTATTTCTTTGTACCAGTAGCAGCATCATCCCAACTTCGAGTCTGCATGCGACCTTCAATCATTACCTGTGAGCCTTTCTTCATATATTGGGCAACAGTCTCTGCTTGGCGACCAAATACTACTATGTTGTGATAGTCAGCAGCTTCCTGACGAGCACCATTTTTGTCTTTCCAAACACGGTTTGTTGCTACAGAAAAGCTACAAACTTTAATTCCAGAAGGAATAGCTTTAAGCTCTGGATCGCGGGTTAGATTCCCTATTATTAATGCTTTATTTAGATACATATGTTTAAAATAGTTAGACTATTAATATACCTATTATACTACAAGAGCATCAATTTCCTGATCAATTGTTTCTTCGTTTATTGGAGCAACTTCTTCTTTTGGAGTAAACTTTTTCTTTGATCCTTCTGTCTTACTAAATGTACGCTTAGGAGACATAGTATTTTCGCGAACAGTTTTTATCAAAAGATATCTAACAAGTTTTTCATTCCTATCTAACATGTCTTTTATAACCTTCGCTTCAGTTGGTGTACATTCAAATTTTACCCAACCAAAGTATCCATAAGAAAACTTCTGTTTCTTATTAGCAATAGATCGAGACATTTCATAAGCAAGCTCAATCATTTTAGGATATTCATCTGAGATAAATGTCACCCCATTTTCAAGAAGTGTATCTTTAAATGCTGTAACTTCTGCTCCTAATCCTTCCTCTGCTATGGTAGGTACCATTATGTAACCTACCTCGTAAATACCTGTTTTTACTTCTTCTTTATTTTCGACTTCTGCACTCTTACTTAGTTTTGTTTTTGCCATTGATAAAGTGCGCAAATGCGCAATAATTCTAATTTATAATAATGTTCCATTATGGACCTATGTGTACCGACTTCAGGGTCGGGACAAATGAAACGTTCAAATATACTAACAAATATAAGGCTTTTTGTCAAAAAATGAAATTTCCAATATAAGTTATATTTTCCAGACTCTTTTTGCATTGGAAATAAGAGTTTCAGAAACTTTCTCTAAGGGCAACTCTTTGATTTCTGAAATACGTTTTACTACTTCTGACACGTAAATAGGTTCGTTGCGCTTTCCTCTGTGTGGAGTTGGGGTTACATATGGAGAATCAGTTTCCGACATTATCATTTCAATTGGAGTATTTTTTATTATTTCATCATAATTTTTAGTAAACGTTATAACTCCAGTAAAAGATAGAGTAAAACCAAAATCAACAAAGTTTTTGGCATCTTCTACATTTCCTGCAAAAAAATGTACGTCTCCTTTTACTTTTGAATATTTCTTCAGAATATCTAGTGCATCAGAATATGCATTCAACTCTTTATTCTCTGGATTATTACGAATATGTAGCATTAAAGGTTTACCTACTTCATTTGCTATCTCAATCTGACCAATAAAAGCTTGTTTTTGTTTCTCTATAGACTCAGTATCACATCTGTAATAATCGAGTCCGCATTCACCTACTCCAACTACTTTTGGCTCACGGAGAAGCTCTAAATATTTTTCTTTATCGAAAAATTCACCCCGTGATGTGAATTCTGCTCCACCCTCGCCAAGCTCCTTCTCATCATGGAATGACGCACCTGTATGAATAGGATGTAACCCTATAATTGCATATACCCCTTCTTCATATTGATTAGCAAGTTCAACTGCTTTCTTTGATGTATCTATCTGAGTACCTACATTTATAATCCAAGTATTATTTCCCAAAGCACGCTTAATAACACTATCTCGATCTTCATCAAATGCCTTAAAATTTACATGTGAATGTATATCTATATATTTTGGATTCATGCTAATCTTTTCTTGCAAATAAAGGTTGGTCTGGTTTTTTGTTTTCTTTAATTAGGTTTTTTAATTTTATATTTGTCTCTGGCATTATGGGATTAAGCATTCTAGCAATTGTGTATAATCTGATAACCATTTCTGAAATTAATTCTTTTCCCTTTGATTCATTAATTTTTATAACCTTAAACGGTTCTGTTTCTTGAATATACTTATCTAGTTTTTCGATTTCTATCCAAATATAATCGGTAGCTTTTTTAATATCAAATGTATCTAAAATCTCAAAAAATTCTTTCGGTATGGACATGTCTGGTATTTCTGGACAGTTTTCTAGATATTTTTCCGACAATGTAAGTATCCTACTTGATAGATTACCAATACCGTTTGCAAGTCCAGAGTTGTATGAATCTTTGAATCTTTCGATTGTAAATGGGCTATCTTCAAAAGAAGATACTTCACGAAGCAGAAAGTACCGGAGAGCGTCAGTTCCATACTCATTTACAATATCTCTAGGATCAACTACATTGCCAAGTGTTTTTGACATTTTAATACCACCTTCTCCTGTAATAAAACCATTCACAACTATCTGATTTGAATTAGGCACACCTGCAGCCATGAGCATCGCTTGCCACATTGCAGATTGAAAACGAGTGTTATCTTTACCGCAGTATTGTGTAGGTGTACCTTCTACCCAATATTTTTTGAAGTCACCATTTTCGTCTGGCCAACCTAGGGTATTTATATAATTCGTAAGTGCATCAAACCATACATACATTACATGCATAGGATCGCCTGGTACTTCTATACCCCATGGCATTTTACTTTTTAGACGAGATATAGAGAAATCTTGTAAACCTCTCTCAACAAATGCTTTTATTTCATTAAACCTAAATTCAGGTATAACAAAATTCGGATTCTTTTTATAAAAATCTAATAATTTATCTCCAAATTCGCTATACTTGAAAAAATAATTTTCTTCCTCGATTATCTCAAGTGGTCTTCCTGGATGGTCCGGACACTCACCTTTTTCATTAAGATCAGAATCAGTTTTTTCGCTTTCGCATCCAACACAATACTTTGCTTGATATATTTTTTTATAAATATAACCATTATTGTAAACTTTCTGCCAAAACTCTTGAGCTCCCTTTACGTGATTCTCATCAGTTGTACGAATAAAATGGACGTCTTCACTTATACCAAACATTTTTAATTGCTCTTTAAATGTAGTGAATCCTTGGTCTACAAAATCTTGTGGGGCTAAATTGTTTTCTTTGGCTTTTTCAAAAATCTTTACTCCATGCTCGTCAGTACCCGTATTGAAAAATACATCGTATCCTACAAGTTTTTTATATCTTGCAATCGCGTCAGCTCGAACGAACTCAAGCGCATGCCCCATATGAAGCGGTGCATTAACATATGGAAGTGTAGTGGTTAAATAGAAATTTTTACTCATAGTTAAAGATTGCGAGCGATTTTTTTCTTCTCTACATCATTTATAAACTCAAGTAAACATACAGCACAAGGTATAGCAAGCACTACACCCCAGAATCCAGCAAGTGTACCACCAATAAGTATTGCAAGAATAACAACAAGTGGTGAAATTCCTATAACTTTCTTAACTATCAAAGGATATATTAAGTAATTTTCAAATTGGTGAAGTATAAAATACAAAAATAAAGTTAGGAAAGCAACAGTTATACTTCCATTTAAGTATGCAAACACCATAGCTGGTATAACTACCAAAAATAGACCGAATGGTATTAGTTCGGAAAATGCTGTAGCAATTGCAAGTATAAATGAATATTTGACTCCTAAAATGGTAAGGCCTAGATAAGCAAGGACTCCTATTATTAATCCTAGTAGCATTTGGCCCTGGATCCATAGACCAATCTTTCTTTCAGTACGCCTCCACAGATCAATAACATATTCTTCACTACTATCAGGTGTTACGATTCTAAGAAAACCTTCAATTCCCTTTTCTTGTATAGAAAAGTAAAAAGATATTATCAAAATTAGACCTAAGTTTAACATTCCACCGAAAGCCTGACCAAAAATATCAAAGAATCCACCAGATAAACTAGAAACTAAATTTTGGGTATTTTTTATTATTTCAGCGAGAGATCCATTATGAGAAATTGTACTAACAACACTTTTAGCACCAGTTATAGTATCTGTTTGGAAAGTATTTAATATACTGTTATTTGGTACATAGTGACCTAATGAGTTAACCAATAAAGACATTTCCTGGATGAAAACTGGAACAAATACGTAAGCAAGGCCAACAAAAACACCTATTGTCAGTATATAAATAATAAAAACAGCAAAAGTTCTATTTTTTACGTATTTTTTAAGCTTATATGAAGCGCCTCCAATAAAAGACGCAATAACTATAGAAGTAAGTATTATAAGTACAACGTCTATAAGTTTAACCAATGCAAAAACTAGAACACCCAAAAGGGCGACTCTAACTAAAGTACTGGTTGAAATATTAATGGTTGTTTTTTGAGGAATTTCTGACATATCCCTATAATAACATAGGAGGCTTACTCTTACTAGAATTTCAAAATGTCTATAAAATCAGATTTTTGTTTAAACGGACCAATTATAGATAAATTGAGTTTGGAAGTCACAAATATACTTTTTGCTATTTTCATAATATCTTTAGATGTAACTTTGTTGATCGATTTAATTTTTTCATCTAAAGTTTTGAGTTCCCTTTTCATAAGTTCTTGAGAACCATAGAAACTAGCTATATCATCGGTTGCTTCAAGTGAGAGCTTCATATTACCTATGAGCATTGACTTAACTTTCGATAATTCTTTCGGAGAAACCTCTTCTTTTGTTAATCTTAGGCACTCTTTAAGAATTGCACTGAGTACTTCCTTGGTCCGAGAATTATTTACTCCTGCGGATATCTGAAAACTACCATGATCAAGTGATGGATCATTAAAAGATCTTACATAATAAGCTACTCCCATTTCTTCTCTAAGCTTTATAAAAAGTCGTGAACTCATTCCAGCTCCTAGTACACCAGAGAGAACTGAAAGCACAGGATTTCTTTTATCAAACATAGAAAATGACCTGACTCCCAAAACAAAATGTGTTTGGTCTGTATCTTTGTATTTCACAACCACACTTGGTTTTGTTTGTTTATCAATTGTCTTTTTTTTACCAACTTTTTTGCCTGTGTGAATATTGCCAAAATGTTTGCTAACTTCTTTATAAACTTCACCATTACTTACACTGCCAGCAACTACAATCACAGTACTACTTGATACATAATGTGATTTCTTGTACTTAACAAAGTCATCTCGTGTCATATTATTTACATTTTCTTTTGTGCCTGCAATATTTCTTCCAGCCGGCTGGTCACCATATAAAACTTCTCCAAATAAATCTTGGACATGGCGATTAGGCATATCTTCGTACATATTTATCTCCTCTATTATTACACCTTTTTCTTTCTCAATTTCGGCCTCGGGAAAAGTTGAATTTAGATATATATCAGAAATTATTTCAAAAATTTTCTTGAAATTCTTGGAATCACTTTTTGCATAATACCCTGTCATCTCGTGATCCGTAAAAGCATTGTATTGGGCTCCAAGAGAATCTAGTTCATGAGATATTGATTGAGCAGTAGGCCGTTTTATGGTCCCTTTAAAACACATATGTTCTAGAAAATGAGAAATTCCGTTGATACTTTTTTCTTCGTAATCACTACCAGTTCCAACTAATACTAAAACAGTTACTGTTGGATTGTCTTTCATCGGAATAGTAACAACACGTAGGCCGTTTTTTAATGTTTTCTTATTTGGTTTTTGCATACTAAGCTAACTTTTCTTTAATATAATCAATAATTTCAGTCTTTTTTATTCTATCTTGTGATCCGGTATCTCTATCGCGTATAGTTACTGAATCATCATTTAAGGTATCATAATCGATAACCACACACCACGGTGTACCTATCTCGTCTTGTCTCCTGTAACGTTTACCAATATTTCCATTATCATCCCACATAACTCTTCCAAACTCTCCTTTTAGCATTCCATAAACTATTCGAGCTTGATCTACTAATTCTGGTTTGTTTTTTACAAGAGGAGAAACTGCACATATAATAGGAGCGACATTAGGTTTGAAGGCAAGATAGCTTCTAGTTTCATTGTTTTGTTCATCTTCTTTGTACGCTGAAAGAAGAAGTGCAAGTAGCATACGATCTACTCCCATTGATGGCTCAATTACATGTGGAACTATCTTTTCTTTCATTTCTTCGTCAATATATTCAAGTTTATGATTTTCTAAATCGAAACTTCCTCTGTAAGCAAGACCAAATAATTCTTTTTGACCAAAAGGATATTCGAATTCAAAATCAATTGTGCGCTTAGAATAATGGGCTCTATCTCCATCACCTATTTCGATTTCATGGACTAGATTCATATCAAGACCAAGCTCTTCAACAAATTCTGTAACCACATCTTTCCAGTATGTAAAATATTTATCCCAATCTTCTGACCTTATAAAATATTCTATTTCCATTTGTTCGAACTCACGGACACGAAAGATAAAATCTCTAGGTGTAATCTCGTTTCTAAATGCTTTACCTATCTGAGCAATACCGAACGGTAACTTTGGATGGAAAGAATCAACAACATTTTTAAAATTTACAAATACTCCTTGAGCAGTTTCAGGGCGAAGATATACCGTAGCAGACGAATCTTCCATAGCTCCGATTTGAGTTTTAAACATCATATTGAATTGGCGAGATTCACCAAGATTACCATCGCAGTCAGGACATTTTTTGGGATCTTCTAGTTGATCAGCTCTAAATCTGTGGTGGCATTTACTACATTCAACAAGTGGATCTGAAAACCCAGCAACATGCCCAGATGCTTCCCATACTTTTGAATTCATCAAAATAGCGGCATCAACTTCATACATATCTGCACGTGAAGATACAAACTTTTTTCTCCATAAATCTTTTATATTGTTCTTTAAAGCTACTCCGAGAGGTCCGTAGTCCCAAGTTCCTCCAAGGCCTCCATATATCTCAGAACCTTGGTATATAAAACCTCTCCTCTTCGCAAGAGAAGCAATCTTATCCATTAAGTTTTCTTGTGATTTATCCATATACTATTGTATAACACGTTCTTGCCCAGGTTTAAAGTATGGGTCATCTCGTAATAATGTTGTAATAGGACCACGCTTACTTTTTACTGTTGTATTTGTAAACATGTCTGTACCAGAAAGATACACATCTTTCATAAGCTGTGGAACACTTCCGATTTGAGAACTTGAAGGAGAAAGTGATAGAGTAAACGTAACTTCACGATTTCCATCTATTCCAGTATTAGGTCTAACAGTTCCTATATCCCATAGAACTTCGTGTGTGACATCATTGTAAGACACTTTTTCTTTACCATCTCCAACAGCTCCTACCCATCTAATATATATAGGTAGAGAAGATCTAGCTTGAGCTTGATTTATGGTATTAGCTGAATTTGAAAGTGTCCAGGTTACATTATATCTTGTTTCATTTTCAGCTTTTGGTGGAATAGGACCTGACAGAGCCGATGCAGATGATGCAATCTGGAAATCCGAAGTTAACTTAACAATCTTTTTTGTAAAATCATCTACACTACTTGAAGAACCTTCAGAAGGTTGTTTACCTCTAATACTTACTTGTAATACCACTTGCGGTTCTTTAATAGAATTACGAGAACCGACAAGAGAGACCGGTTTAAAATTAAATCCAACAACACCACTTGCTCCTGGCTCTATAGAAGCAAGTTCTGGAATAGTATTTTTATCCCAAACAATCTGATTATTTGCAGAGTCATAGAACCCTTCAAGTGGATTTACTTCACTTTTATCAAAAACATTCCCAGAAAATCCTAAGATGATTTGAGCATCAGTTATTCGAGTTTGTAAGTTATTTGACCAAGCAATTTCTCCATCAACTTGTTCACCTCCTGAAGCTGTATATGTAGGCAGATCTTGGCCACCAACCAAAATACGAGCTTCTAAGAATGGCTTAGTAAGTGATATTGTTTTCAAGAGTGAGTTATAAACAACATTTACTACAGATTGATCACTAGGGCTTGTAGTACCAGCATAAACATGGAAAACTTGTTCATCACCATCTTGACCTATCAAACGCCCTTTTATATCTATAGAAATAGGATTAGTTTGAGTTAACCCATCAAGGTTCCATATAGTATTACCAAAAGAAGGAGCTGGGGTTGCACTTTCAAAGGCAAAGTTATTTGGATATGTTACCTGAAGCATAGTTGCACCTTCTGGAAGAGTAGTATTTAACGTTACTTTTACCTTAAAAGAAATAACCTGATCCGAAGTAGCTGTATCTGGAGCTTCTACGATTAGTGAAAGTGGGGCGGAGCTTATTGATACAGGGTAATCTTTTTCTTTTGCAAATATTGCATTTGATCCCTCTGGATGATATTCGAGTGTAACCTTAATGTTTCTAATCGATTTTTCTTCTCCAAAAAGTGTAACTTTCTTACTAAGCGTTACACTTGAACCCTTTTTAATTAAACCAATATTTTCACGAGGAAGGCGGACCATATCGTTCGGATTATCACTTGCGCCACGTGGATATTCTACAACTAAGTTAGCAAGTTCCAAATTTGCATTGTTGCGATTTGTTATCTCTATCTGTAACGGTAATTCATCTCCCCCTTTTGTAAATGCATTACCTAAAACTTTTATATCGATATTTTCATTTGAAACAGACACTCCACCATTTAGAAACATGTATGTAGAAAAAAGTATCGCTCCAATAAAGAATATTAGTGCAACAAAAAAGAATTTCTTAAACACAGAGGTATGAGGTTTTTTAGTAGAAGTATTTGGTAATGTATTATCAGAACTTTCAGATTCACCATGCCAACTAGTTGGTACTGGATGAGCAACAGGATGGAGAGTTCCTGCATGAGGACGATTAGTGACTTTATCTTCACGATCATAAAGTCTTCGCTTAATATCTTCTATTCGACTCCTATATTCATTTTCTGCCATATGTTATAAGAACTATTATACCACAAGAGTTTTAAAGACCGCTCTCACTCATAGCCTTGTTTATATAGGCTATTATAGATTTACGCTCCCTTAGAAGGCTTTCGACTTTGATTTTCTCGAAAGGAAGCGATAAGTACTCGCCTAATATATCAGATTCGCCCACATACCCAAGTGTGTTCATAATTCGCAAAACTAAATGTAGTTCTAGTGCTTCCCTTTTTTCAATAGAAATTTGCTCATCATCCATCAGATATAGAGATTGAATGAAGTCATCAAAAATTTTCTCATTTGATTCTTCTCCATCACAAAGTCTTTCTATAAGTTTACTAATCCGAGCAATAAGAAGAATTGATTGCTTATCTCTACGAGCGTAGGAAAATGAATTAATATTACTTGCAGAAGTAACTCTCCAAAGATCCCTACCCCGTACAAGATCTACTTTTACATATGAAAAATCTTGCAAAGCAAAGCGGAGTTTTGACTTGTTGAGTCTTACACCTTGTGCGGCGCACCTGATCAACCCCATCTCACGAGTATAAATTGATAGCATCTTATTAGCCTCACCCATATTGCGAGAACCTAATATAAAACCATGAGTGTGATAAATATGGTGCATTATTCTTTTATCATTTTTAATAAAGCTTCTAATGCTTCTGGAAGTTCATACCAACCAGAAGAACCGTTTAGATGTCCACCATTTTTTATTGGTATAAGTTGACAAGATAAATTTCTTGAAAGTTCTTGTGCTTGTTCGAAAGGTACGGCTGTATCATTATCGCCATGAATCACAAAAAAATTATTGCATATTTTTTTTATATGTTCATAATTAAACTCTTTTTCATAGAAGTGATTTATTGGGATATATCTATCTTTGCCTGGAATTGGATGTATTATCCCTGAAACCAAAACAGCACCACCAATTTTTAATTCAGGATATAATGTCTCTAAATAATTTAAAACAGCAGGAACTCCAAGAGAATGCCCAACCAAATATACATCTTCACTCGGAATTCCAATACTATTTTTTATTGTTTCAACCCATTCATCTTTGATTGGTTTTTCATCTATCATTGGCATAGCAAGAGCGCATGCCCATATTTCTTCACGCGCAAGCTTCCCCATCAACCAAGGTCTCCAACCTCCATTTGGTTCTCCTCCATAACCATGTATCAAAAATACCTTTTTCATAAACTTGTTTTAAGAAAATTATCTAATTCTTCTAGATCTTTTTTATTTTCATCATATAAGTAACTATTAATACCGGCTAATTGAGCACTTTTTACTGCTTCTATGTCATGCTCAAAATAGATTACATCTTCTGGTTTCAAGTTGTATTCTGCAAGAAAAATTTCAAAATATTTTGGGTCAATTTTATCTGGATTATGCTTAAGTGTAAAAAACTCGTATGGCAGATTATTTAAACCATATAACTCAAATTTATCATCACTTGCATTAGTAAGAACTATCTTTTTATTTGGATACTTTTCTAATAATTCATACATGTTATTATTAAGCTCAAATTTATCTCCAACTTTTAAAATAAAAGTATATACTGCATCTACTAATATTATCTTCATTCTATGATTTTAACACATTTTCTATAGCTTGAACCAACTCTCCTGGATTATCGATAATAGCCATTGGTCTCCCTTTTTCCATATGTTTACTACTATGTAATCCCCAAGTTACACCTATTGAAGATATATTACATTCATTGGCTTCTTTTATGTCTCCCAAGGTATCAGTAATAAAAATACAATCTTGTGGTAATGCTTTATATTGATCTAAAATCATACCAATTTTAATTACCTTACTTTTATGTATATCCGCACCATATATATCCGAGAAAAAATCAAGAGTTTTCTCTCTTTCTAAAAAACTTTTTATAAAATCACTCCTAGTAGAAGAAACAATAACTAGGGTGTAATTTTCTGATAGGGTTTTTATAGAATTAAAAAGTGATTCATGTATATTGGTTTTTTCTAGATTATTCTGGTACTGTTCATAAAAATCTTTTGGGTGAATATGCTCACCTTTTGTAACTGCATTATTGTATCCATCATGAAAATTTCCATTAGATAATGCTTGAAAAGATTCCCAAGAAAAATCTGGATTTACATCCTTGTGGATTTTATATGAGTACTCAATAGTATTTGCAAGTACCCCATCAAAATCAAACATCACTATTTTTTTATTTTTCATCTTAAGATATTGTTATAGTAAAGATCAGTTCATCGATCTTTACTTCTACCCCACTATTTTCAGCTATATCAATCCGCTCTGCGCCTACAATTTTCAAAAGTTCGTCTTTCCAAGTATTGATCAAATCCTGTCCATCTACACTTGTTGCAATTTTTAGAGTTACTACATCGCTTGGATTTAACCCTTTTTCTTTTCGCATATCTTGAATAGCTCTTATGAGTTCACGATATTGTCCCTCTTTTTTCAAATCAAGAGTTATATGAGCATCCAACACAACAGGACCATCTATAGATTCATTATAAATAACTTCTTTTATATTTAACTCATCTTTAACAATCTCTACAAAAGGGTCATTCAAAACATAGCTCTTTACGCTTAGAGACTTTAAGGGTTGGCGAACTTTGATACCTGCTTTCTGACGAGCTTCAAGCCCTAGGGTTACCACATGACGAACGATACTCATTTCTGAAATTATATTTTCATCAATCTGCTCTACCTTAGGCCAATCTGAAAGGTGCACACTTTCAACATCTTTACTATTTTTTAACTTTTGCCAAATACTCTCTGCTATAAAAGGAGTAAACGGAGCCATAAGTTTAACTGTTGTTTTTATAACTTTATATAAAGTTTCTTTTGCATCCTTATCTCCATCTTTTAATCTTTCTCTTGAGCGACGAAGATACCATGTAGAAAGATCTTCTATAAATAGATCAAACGGTCTTGTGGAAAGTGACATGTCATACATTTCCATATTTTTTGTAACTTCGTCTATAAGTTGTCCTAATCGAGCATTTATCCATCTGTCCAAAACATTTTCACTTTTACTTTCTCCACTATTCTCAAAATTAGTATCTCGATACAATTCGTAGAATGTTACTACGTTTTCAAAGCGAGAAATTATTTTACTTGCAATATCTTGGACTGATTTTTCAGAGAAATTTACATCTTCCCCTTTCATTACAGGACAAGACATTAAGTAGAAACGTAGTGCGTCTACCCCATATTTATCGAAAAGTATCCATGGATCAGGAAAATTGTTTTTAGATTTAGACATTTTCTGACCATCTTCAGCCAAAATTGTTCCAGTTGTAACAATATTTTCAAATGGTGCTTTTCCAAACAAAATAGTTGAAATTGTGTGAGTATAGTAAAACCATGTCCTCGTCTGAGCTATATATTCTGCCACAAATCCTGCTGGGAAATTGGTTTTTTGCCAATCTTCCCTTTCGAATGGGAAATGATCTTGAGCGAAAGGCATTGAACCAGATTCAAACCAACAGTCTATAACCTCAGGAATACGGTAATATTCTTCTCCATCTTTTTCAATAGGGACAAAATCAATATACGGCCTATGAAAATCTAGATCGTAGTCTTTGTTATGAGGAAAATACGTAAAAGGCAATTCTTGTACTTGCGCATTATTAAGATAGTTGTAATTCTCTTTATTTCTGATTAGTTCAAGCGTCTCTTCTATGCTAAATAAAGATGCGCCAGCTATCATAAGCCATGCGGGGCCTCCATGGGTAACTATTAGAATTTTTTTATTTTTATATTGTTCTTCAAGTTGGAATAAAAAACTCATCGCTCGGCGCTTAACATCTAGATAAGACTCGTTCCCCTCTGGAGCATTTGCAAAATTTTCAACTGTTTTTGGATAAAGAGTATGATACTCTGCCCATGTACGACCTTCATACATAGGTAGAGATATCTCATGAAGTCGATCATCGAGAATTATTTGCTCATCAGATAGACCTAAAATATCTTGAACTATTTTTGTTGTTTCCCTTGTACGATTAAACGGAGAAGTAATTATAAGATCTATGCCTTTATCTTTCATATCAAGAGCACTGGCGCGCACTTGTTCTTGTCCTTTTTCTGTAAGGTGACTACCGCTGTTTGTAACAGTATTTACAACATTTTTTACATTATGATTTGTCTCACCATGGCGCATCACAAAATAAGTATTGCCAGATTTTTTGGTATGAGCTTTTAATTCTTCATTAGATTTTATAAACAAAATTTCACCAGCCTTATTTTTCCAAATAGGAAGTGGGCTTGCCCAATAACGATTACGGGATATAGTCCAATCTGGAGCACTTTCCATGGTATTTTTGAATCTGCCTTCTTTTAAGTGAGATGGTATCCAATTCATGGATTTGGCACTTGAAAGCATTTCATCTTTTGATTTTTGAATATTCACAAACCACGAAGGAAGTGCGTAGTACAAAAGTGGCGTATCGCATCTATAACAATGAGGATATGAGTGTATTATTTTTTCTTTTGCAAAAAGAGCACCTGCGTGAGCAAGGTATTTGATAATGGCTATATCAGTAGATTGATGATCTTCTTTTGGCTTTGCTTTCATTCCTATAAAATCTGTGACAATATTTGAAAACACTCCATTGTGTTCAACATGGCGTATAAAAGATATATGATTCTCTTCCGCGAGTTTCATGTCTTCTTCTCCGAATGCTGGAGCTTCATGAGCAATACCTGTTCCTTTATCTATAGTTACAAAATCGGCATGCCAAACTCTCCATATATTATTTTTACCCGGAATATCAATATCTTTGTAATAAGTAAACACTGGCTCATATGTAAGACCTGTAAGCTCATGCCCTTCAACTTTTTTTACAAATTCTGGATTTACAAACTTATCTTTTAACTTTTCATATGATTCAGGAGTTAAAATCAATATTTCTTTTCCAGTTTCAGGGGTATGAGATATAAATACGTAAGAAAGATTATTGTTTACTGCGATTGCGGTATTGCCTGGTAGTGTCCATGGAGTCGTGGTCCAAGCCAAAAGATATGTTGGAATTTCAGAATCTATATTTAATTTAAATTTTACATAAACAGATATATCTGTTATATCTTTATAGCTGTTATCCATAGCAATTTCAGAATTTGCTATTGGTGTCTCACAACGTGGACAATATGCGAGAACCCTAACACCTTCATATAGAAGACCTTTTTTATTCATTTCACCAAGCGCCCACCATACACTCTCTATAAAAGAGTTATCCATTGTTTTGTAAGAATTTTCAAAATCAACCCAGCGACCGATTCGATCTACTGTTTTTTTCCATTCAGAAACATATGTTAAAACTTTACTACGAGCATGCTCAGTGAATTTTTCAACACCAAACTTTTCTATTTCCTTTTTACCAGAAATACCTAGATCTTTTTCCACTATATTCTCAATAGGTAATCCATGACAATCCCAACCCCAACGACGTGGTACTCTGAAACCTCTCATAGTCTGATAGCGACCAATAACATCTTTGGCAGTGGAACCAAGTATGTGACCATAGTGAGGAAGTCCAGTTGCAAATGGTGGTCCATCGTAGAAAACGTAATTTCCTTTTGGAGCATCTTTATCTAAACTTTTTTTGAAAGTATCATTCTCCTTCCAGAAATTTAAAATTTCTTCTTCGCGAATTGCAATGGAAGATTTTTTATTATCTATTTCTTTTGAATATCCTTTTGTTGGTTTTTCTTCGTTTCCTTGCATATATAAAATAAAAACTCGTCCGCGTACAACAATTATAATAATTGCTATACAAGGACGAGTTTCTCGTGGTACCACCTTGCTTACTTCTCATTTTGTAGGGCTCTACTTCCAAAAAGGTTTCTTCCCCAAGCTCCAGAGTGATATCTCTTTCATCGCTTATATTTAAAGATTACTATATAAAACACATTTTTGCAAAGCTTGCATTTTATTTATCAAATATATAATATGAATTTGACATTGTAACTTACCTGAGGGGCTAACTAATATTTACAGTTTCCACTGTTTTGTGAAGTCGGTGAAAACGGAACGTGCTCACACCGAAACTACATAAAAATTAATTTAGTACACCTCTAGGGAGACAATGGGCCAATGACCTGAGGAAGGTTATTGGCTCTATTTTTTTACTTGCATTATTTCTAAAAAGAAGTAGTATACAAACCAAGCTGAACCTTCTCCTGTTTTTAGGTGAATATGAAGGGTTATCCTAATGCAGTCTATGATCTCGGAAAAGTCCTTCGCAATGAAAAACCGAGGTATCTACTTGCATAGATTGTCTCCTAAAGACAATGTGCTCAGCCAGATGCTACATTGGCCCGGTGATGCGTACCCAAAAAGTACGTTGACCCGGGCATTTTTTATTTTACATTTTCTCTGGAGTTTTTACTCCTAGGAGGTAGAGACCATTTTTCATAGTTTGGTAAAATGCTTCAACTATAGATATACGATATGGAGCAAAAGGATCATTTTTATTTACTATAATAGTGTTACCATAGAAAGTATTAAACGCGCTTGCAAGCTCAGTTAGATATGTAGATATGTGATGAGGTTCAAGAGTAAGATAAGATCTTTCTACGATTTCAGGGAATTGGTAAATCATTTTCTCAAGATTTGTAATTTCTATTGGTACATCTTTGTATGATACACAAATACCTTCTAATTCCCCTTTTTTGATAATAGAATTTGCTCGGACTGCTGTGTATTGAAGATATGGACCAGAATCTCCTTCAAAAGATATAGACTTTTCAAAATCATAAATAATATCCGAACCAAGTGAAGATTTAAGAATTGAATATTTTAGAGCTGATACTCCTACAATTTCAGATATTTCTTTTTTCTCTTCATCATTTAGTTCACGATCTTTTACTTTTTCATAAACTACTTCCATAGAATCATTTAATAGGGATTCACCTGTAACAACATTACCCTTTCTTGAAGACATCTTGCCCGAAGCAAGGCGCATCATCCCGTGAGTAATATGCTTCATGCGAGATTCATAATCAGGGTGAATAAGTGATACTGCTTTTTGAACAACTTTCATATACTCACCTTGCTCTATTGCCGTCGTGATGATAGAAATATCTGGATTTTCTTTTTCAAATTTAGTAACAGTCAATCCAACTTCTTTTGTTTCATAGAGTGGTATCCCAAGTGAAGTGATAAATACACGGGTATGTAACTTGGGGTCATAGTTCTCTGCGTGAAATACAATAGCACCATCACTCTCTGTAAATACATTGCCAATATTTTCTCGGACAATTTTTTCTCCTATTGGAGCCATTTCACTTTCGAAGAAATAGTAGTTAAACTTTGTACCTAATTTCTTGTATATTTCTTCAAATGCACGGAGTGTAATATCTCGACCCCAATCATATATTTTATTTATCTCATTATCAGATCTACTGTAGACTTTTTTGTTTATTTCATCGATTTGTATTTTAATAGCTTCACTATCTTCATATGCAGTTGCACCTTTTGAATAACATTCCCCTATCCAAAGAGCAAGTTCACTTGCAGGATCTGTTTTTAAAATATTTTCATTATATGCTCCATCAGAAAGCCAAAGAATCCCATAAATAGCTTTTGCAACATGTAGGCCTACATCCCCTTGGTAATTTGCACGCACAGTATTTGCACCAGAGTATTCGACAATTCTAGAAATAGACTCGCCAATTGCGTTACTCATGAGGTGGCCAATATGAAAAGGTTTGAAAGGATTTGGCTGAGTATATTCAACCATTACTTTTTTGCCAGATAAAAGATTATTATTTCCCCAGTTTTCTTTTTGTTTAAGAACTTCTTTTATACTATCTACAAAAAACTCATGTGATAAATAGAAATTTATAAAACCAGCACCAGCAACTTCTATCTTTGATATTTCTTTTAGATTCTCTTTTTCAATTTCAGTTTTAATCTTTTCAGCAAGTTCTCTTGGACTTGTTCCTAGTTTTTTGGCATGTGCCATAGCAACATTGGTCGAATAATCACCATTATTTAAATCAGCTGGATGTTCAAGCGAAACATTCTGGGCTTCTATCCCAAGATTGCTTAAAGCATTTTTTATTAAAATTTCTATCTTTCTTTTCATATTATTTATGACCAGTTGAACCAAAGCCTCCTCTGCTCTCATCTTTCATTTTATCAACTTCTTCCCACTCTCCTATATCTACTCTTACAAAAGCGCCTTGGCCGATTCGTTCACCTTTTTCTATCTTAACATCATTGTCAGTCAAATTATAAACCTGTAACAAAATCTCATCTTGCTCACCATGGTAATCGTTGTCTATATATCCAGTAGTCACAAGTAAACCCTTTTTCTTTAGAGTACTAGAGCGATCTTTTATCTCAAGCATATAACCTTTTGGAATTTCAATTATTACATTAGTAGGCAATCTCTCTAATCCTCTTGGCTTGATTACAGCATCAACACGTGAGTATAAATCAAAAGCAACAGCACCAGATGTCTGATATTCAGGTAGTGGTAATGTATTATCGATTCTTTTAATATTTACTTTCATTTTATTTCTAAAAAGAATTCTTTTAATAATTCTAGCGCATGAACGAAATCCTCTGGTTTTGTGTTAAGTAAGTTTTTTAATTCTTCTTTTGAAAACCACTTTACTTGCTCGAGTTCATTTTCTTGAATCTTAAATTTTGTATCCTTGGATATTTGCAGATTGTAAAAATAACAAAATTTGCTACCAGTTCGTGAGGTGTATAAAATTTTTTTAATTGGTTTGAGCGTAACACCTGTAATACCTAATTCTTCTTCTAATTCTTTATATGCATTGCTTTCATAAGTTTCCCCTTCTTCTACAGTACCTGCAACCCCAGGGCCCCACAAACCAGGACTATGTTTCTTCTTAAATGATCTTTGAGCCATCAATATATTGTCGTTTCCATCTGTAATCCAAATAGCAGTAATGCGAACAATTTCGCCAGCTATTACATCATTTCTATCTTTATATTCTATTACTTCATCTTGATCATTTACTATCGGAATCTTCATTAAATAAATATATCATGAATAGAGCTGTGAGTTTATTTGACACAGTAGGTTTTAAATGATATAATGTAAAGAAATTTTTTATTGTTTTCCAAAGAAGATAGAAATCTGTCTTTTTCGGTAAAAAATAAAGAATCTGTTATGGGAAGAGTAAAAACAAAAGCCCGTTTAGATGCCGACCAAGATGGCTCTCGCCGTCGTAATGGATACACTCCGTATCCAAAAAAAATAAGGCACAGAAAGGGCAAGAGATGACAACAATAGAGGCTAGCCGTAAGGTAATGCCTTTTATTTTTTAAGTAATATTTTCACTTTTTTATAAATTTCTTCGTGTATATCTTCCCTAGTACGAACATTTTTACCGTCCGCACAATCTATTTTTTTAAAATATTTTAAAGTTTTTGAAAGCCATAGGGCGCTTTCACGAGAATTCTTTTGAAATTCTTTGTCAACTTCATGCACATCACTTCTACCCCCAGTATAGTTTCTCTTAGAGGTTGCATTTCTTTCCTTCATCATTTTAATAGAGACTTCAAGTGGGACGGATAAATATAAAACTACATCTGGTCTAGGGATTTTAAAAACTTTATGCTCCATAATATCGAGCCACTTTATAAATTCAGCTCTCTTTTTTGCATTTTTTATTTTTCCTCCTTGGTGAATTTGATTTGCAGAAACATATCTATTTGCAATTACCAGATACCCTTTCGCAAGCCAACCTTCGATCTCTTTTGATGATTCCCATCTGTCAGCGGCGTAGAGTACCGATGCAATCTTTGGATGAACTTTTACAAAATTATAATATTGCTCAGAAAGGCAGTGGCCAATAAACTTACCGAAAAAGTTTTTATAATATTCTGGAAAATCTACATTCTTTATTTTATATCCTTCCTTCTTTAGTCTTTCAGAAAGTAGAGCAACCTGTGTAGCTTTACCACTTCCATCTGTACCATCTATAACTATAAATTTCCCCTTTTTTACCATAAAGCCATTATATAGGAGTAGTTTAAATAAGCCAAAATATCTTTATTTACTTTATTTGAAATAGTGGTAATATGTCGATAAATCAAAACTAAAGTATATGATAGACAAACAACTAGAGTTGGGTGTCTGTCTGATACTCAACCAAGCACAAAGCCTTTTTCAAAAAAAGACTCAGGACTATGGAACTATATCTTGGCGAATTCTCAGAATGATATCATTGGCTGATCAGCTTTTCATAAAAGCTAAACGTATTGGCGAAATATCAACTGGTATACAAAAAGTTACTGGTCCTGGTAATGACATAGAAAGTGAGTTCATAGGACTTATAAACTATGCTGTAATTGGAATGATACAAAATAGGTTTGAAGAGTTACAGCCAGGGGAAAAACCTATGCCTGCAGAAGAAGCAATAAGTAACTACTCAGATATAGCTGACAAATTCTATAGTTATTTCAAAAACCAACACGCTTACCTTGCAGATAAAATCCAAGGATATAGCACAAAAAAGTTCTCTGAAAAACTACAGATAAAATGCCAGAGGATTAAATACATATCCAAAATAAAAAATGAAGGTGCGCGCAAGATTGTTTTATTCGGTGCCTTTATGGAAATATTATTTTGGTCAACAGTTGGCCACGTAGCCTACAAATCCACGCAATGATTCTAAATAAATCAACGCGTGGTATTTTTATTTCTTATCGTAGTAATTTTTACCTGTTTTATATGCATCTATCGCATGAGTACAGAAACTAAATACCGGTGGAGGAATATTATCTATATCGCACCATTCCCAATTCTCACGTTTTTCTGGTTCCATAACTTTTGGTTCACCACTCTCCCAATCTGCAGTAAGTTCTATATTAACATAATGATGTGGTTCATAGGCAGTTACATTTTCAACTGCTAAAAATCTAACATTTTTAATAGTTACCCCCGGCTTCTTCTAAAGTCTCACGCTTTGCACAATCTTCAAATGATTCTCCGAAATCTAGATGCCCTCCTGGGAATGCATATTCACCCGCCCCATGTGAACCCTTACGTCTTCCCATAAGAACTTTTCCATCTTTGAAGATCATTATCCCAACACCTACTCTAATTTTTCCAAGATCGTTATTACTCATTTTACTCTTTAAAAATACTTTCTAAAATTTTTTTTATATCTTCTCTAGTTTCATAAGGAAATATTTCGCAGTGTGGACTGCCAACTATCATAGATGATACCCTTTTGCCCGGAGTATTATGATATAAACAACAAATCCTTTTATTTAAATTCTCAGCATATGATATCTCATACCCAACACCAAGCGAAGGTGTAGTAATATCGGCTATTATTATTTCTGAATCTTTTATTAGTGCAACATCTCGATCATATATCTCTTTATCTGTCATACCAACAGTCCCATAGCTTGTCAGATTTTTATCTGAAACAAACTCTGTGAGAACTTCACCGTATCCTTGCAAAAGTCCTACGATATATTCATACCATTCTTGATGTTCTCTACCTCCTTTGATTGACCCTGAAAAATATATTTTCATAAATTATTTATCACTTAGTTCTTTTAAGGCTTCTTCTGCGTAAAATTTAATATTTGGAACCAAATCCATAATTTGTAAATCTTCCATTGTTGCCCATTTTATTTCTGATCCTTTTTCGTGTTCAAGAATAGAATCTGATATAACATCGGTATTTGATTTAGCAAAATACACATGCACCAGGTGCTCATGAGTATCATTCACTCTATGGCGACCTAGATATTGCGGGGGCATGATTATCTTGAAATCTTTCTCTCCTAAATCAGGAACAGGTTTACCTATAAGCTCTATATCAAGCCCAACTTCTTCTTTAACTTCACGAATTGCTGCTTCTATCGGATCTTCATCAAGTTCAATATGACCACCTACTGAACACCAGACATTGTATTTGTCATGCATACGAAGAAGGACTTTGTCTTTGTAGACGATAAATACTTCTACTGTAAAATCTATTTTTTCGTGAATGTGGGGCATGTTATTTAATTAGCTTAATAACTTCTTTAAAATATATATCCATCGGTTCTAATTTTTCGATTTCTTCTATTGAAAACCATCCATATTGATCGTGTTCATCGCTGATAACTACTTCTCCATCTGCTTCACCTATATAAGTAAGTCTTAAAACATGTCTACCTTCTACACGTAGTATATCTTGAGCTTCGATCAATTTTGGTTTTCCATTTATTTCAAGACCAGTTTCTTCCATTACCTCCCTTTTTAGATTGTCTACCAGAGTGCTTCCCGGATCAATCCGTCCGCCGACTATATCCCATTTTGCTCCAACCTCTGGATACTTTTCTGCCGAACGTCTAACAAGGAGATATTTTCCTTCTTTATTCTTCAGCAAAATTTTTACACCAACTTGGAGATCCATGCTATTTCTTTCCTTTTAAAATTTTATCGATCTTGTGAGCGATCTTTTTCATATCCTTTTCTTTCTTGCCAATTGTGGTTTCTGCACAAGTACCAAGACGAATTCCCGATGGATCCATTACAGAACGAGGGTCTCCTGGAATTGTATTCATATTTACTATAATCCCAGCTTTCTCTAGTCTTTTACTTGCTTCACTACCAGAAACACCTTTGCCGTTCATCCATGTATCCATAAGGATTAGATGGGAATCTGTACCTCCAGAGATAATATGCCATCCAAGTTTTTGAAGTTCGTTTGCAAGAGTTTGAGCATTTTTAACAACTTGTTTTGCATACTTTTTGAAAGCCGGAGTATCTGCTTCCTTCAGTGCAATTGCAACAGCTGCGATATTGTTCTCATGCGGACCACCAAATAGCCCTGGTATTACCATCTTATCTAACTTTTTATCAAATTCTCGAGAATCTTTTTTTACAAATAGAAGTGCTTGCCTCGGACCACGAAGAGATTTGTGAGTTGTTGTCATTACAGAATCTGCATATGGAAATGGTGATGGATATACTCCTCCCGCAACCAAACCTGCGAAGTGTGACATATCTACGTGAAGAAGTGCACCACATTTATCTGCAATCGCACGAAACTTTTTAAAATCTACAGTTCTTGGATATGCAGTAAATCCTGCAACAATAATATCTGGACGTTCAACTTGAGCAAGTGACTCGAGTGCTTTGTAATCAATAATTTCTGATTTAGGATCAAGTTCAAATTGAAGTGGTTTCCAAAGTTTACCTGTCATAGAAAGAGGGTGGCCGTGAGTAAGGTGCCCGCCAGAAGTTAACTTCATGCCCATTATTTTTCCACCTAGTGGAACTAGTGCTGAGTAAAGTGCAAAGTTTGCAGGACTACCCGAAAGAAGTTGCGCATTTACATGCCAATTTTCTTTTTTAAGTTTGAAAAGTTTTAGTGCACGATCAATACAAAGTTGTTCAACTTTATCGATAACTTCATTCCCGCCATAGTATCTACGACCCGGGTAACCTTCTGCGTATTTGTTTGTAAGTTTGGAGCCGAGAGCTTTTAATACATCATCGGAAACATAGTTTTCAGAGGCAATAAGATTGATAACACTTTTCTGTCTTTTTTCTTCTGCTTTTATTAATTTTTCTACTTGTTTGTCTTTCATAGTTTAAATAGCGCGTTGCGCATTAGTTTGGTAAATTTAGGATTTTGGAGTTAGATCATATATTTTAAAGCTTTTTAATGAACTTATTTTAGCACGTTTGAATTTTATAAGAAAATTAGCTTAAAAGCTGTTCCAAGTATAAGAATTCCTATGATTGGCTTCAACCAAGCGTTTCCTTTTTTGATAGAAAAAGCAGTTCCAAGATAGCCTCCTACCATCATTCCAAAAAACATTATAATTGCATACTTATAATTAATTAATCCAGAGATTGCAAATACAACAACTGAACTTATTATGCTTAATAAAAGAGGAATACGAGTAACTGCCTTACCTTGAAGAAGAGTAAATCCATAACCTCGGGTACGTACGTAGATATCAATAAAACCTGATCCAGGACTAAAGAAGCCAGACCAAGCTTGAGAAATAAAGTATGCAACATGAGAAAGTATTCTACGTTTACCTGTAGCCCTATTAGCTTTTAAACCTAAATCCTTTTGAATAAAAAACAATGGAAGTATAATTAACAAAATAAATCCAATTAATTTTTCAAGGACATCAGGTTTAATTGACACAACAATACGACTTCCTATTACTGATGCTGGTACACTTATAAGTGTAAGAATAATTACATCTCTTTTTAAAACACCCATATTGTTACTTTTTGCGAAACGTATAATATTACCAATCTTAGCCCCAACATCTCCAAAATTTAATGTACCTAGAGCAATGTGTGGGGGTATACCTATAAATAGAAGCGCAGAAACCCCTACTAATCCTGACCCAGCAGCAACACTGCCAATAAAGGAAGCAACAAGACCTGAGATAAAAATAAATATTTCTGTATAAAACATTTCTAGTTTTCAAGAAATCAAATAATAGAGCAGACTCCTTAATTCATTGATTTTAGCATGTTGAACAAGAAAGCAAAAACTGTATAATGGGGTTATGAAAACCTACGAATATGATAAAAATCCAGACAAAGAATACCTATCTTTAATGAAGCATATATTAGAGAATGGTGTAGATCGTGAAGAACGTACTGGTGTAGGAACTCGTAGTGTGTTTGGACACCAAGTAAGATTTGATTTATCTAAAGGATTCCCTCTTTTAACAACTAAAAAAGTTTTTATGCGTGGAATAATTCATGAGCTTCTTTGGTTCTTAACTGGAGATACAAATATAAAATACCTTGTACGTAACGATGTAAAAATTTGGAACGAGTGGGCCTTTCAAGTTTACTTAGAAAAAAATGACCTTACTAAAACATTACCACGCTATTCACCAGAGTGGACAGAAAAACTAGAATGGTTTGTACAACAAATAAAAGAGAGTGATGAGTTCGCAAGTGCTTGGGGCGAACTCGGTCCGATATATGGTAAACAGTGGAGGGATTGGGAAACCCCAAAAGGAGGGCACATCGATCAGATCCAGAATATTATTGATATGTTAAAAAATGATCCTTCATCTCGTAGGATAATTGTAAGTGGTTGGAATGTTGGAGAAATATATGACTTAATACACGATCATAATCATGCTCCACCTCCATGCCACTCTCTATTTCAATTCCATGTATTAAATGGCAAATTATCACTTCAACTTTACCAAAGAAGTGCTGACTACTTTTTAGGAGTACCGTTTAATATTGCTTCTTACTCTCTTCTACTTATGATGGTAGCGCAAGTTACTGGATATGAAGTTGGTGAATTTGTATGGACTGGAGCAGATGTACACTTATATCTAAATCATCTTGATCAAGCTAAATTACAGATTTCTAGAGAAAATGATATTCGCCCTTCCCCAACTATGAAAATAAATCCTAATGTTAAAAATATATTTGATTTCAAGTTCGAAGATTTTGAACTAGTGGATTATAACCCTCATGATGCTATCAAAGCACCTATTGCTGTATAAAATATGATTCTTTCTTTAATTGCTGCAGTTGCAAAAAATGGTGTAATCGGAGGTAGTAATACCCTTCTTTGGAATATAACTGAAGATCTAAAACACTTCAAAGAAAAAACTTCAGGTCACACAGTTATAATGGGAAGAAAAACATTTGAAAGTATTGGTCGCCCACTTCCAAACAGAAAAAATATAGTTATTACGCGAGATTTAAATTATTTTCAACCAGGAATAGACATTGTTAGCTCACTCGATGAAGCTTTAAGGATAGCATCACTTGAACAAGGGCGTGGGTTTGAAGAAAACCAAGATGAAGTTGAAGTATTTATCATTGGCGGAGGAGAAATATATAGGCAAGGAATAGACAGAGCCAATAAATTATATATTACAGAAGTTCATCAAGATTTTGAAGGTGACACAAGATTTCCCAATATAGATAAAAGCAAATGGAGAGAAACATTTCGAAAAGATTATCTAGATGCACCAATTCCCTATTCGTTCGTAGAATATAAAAAATCCGCTTAGCACTAAGCGGATTTTTTATGGATCAATATCAGTTTTTTCTCTTATAAATATATCTTTTCCATCTGGAGATTTAATCTTTTTATATCTACGATTTTTATTTACTTCTATTTTGCGGACAAGTTCTTTTTCAAGATCATATCCAAGTATTTCGCACATACCAAGTAAAAAAACTGCTACATCTGCAAACTCTTCAGCAACACCATCTTGATTTTTATTGAATTTTGAAAATGCTTCAGAAAGCTCTTCATGAGCACGGCAAAATTCAAGGGCAACGTCAGTAGTATTGAACCCTTTTTCAAGTTTATTACGCATCACTTCTTTTTGTAATTCTTTTAGGTCAACCATATATTTATTTCATATTACTCTTATATTTTCGTAAATTTACTTTTGCTAATTTGAACATCCTGACAGAAGCTTTGTCAGATGGTGTATTTGCGTATTTATTGTCTTCATATATAACTTCTTTAATACCATTTTGAATTATTGTTTTAGCACACTCATTGCAAGGAAATAAAGTAGAGTATAATTTACAGTTTTTAGTAGAGTTGTTTGCATTATATATTGCATTTTCTTCGGCATGACAAATATAAGCGTATTTTGTATCTTCTAGGCTTCCTTCTTTTCCCCAGGGTAAATCTGTATTTTTTATTCCTCTAGGAAAGCCATTATATCCTAAACCAACAACAATATTATTTTGATCCACAATTACAGAACCTACTTGAGTAGAAGGATCTTTAGATCTGCCTGATATGACATGAGCCATGCGCATAAATGTCTCATCCCAAGATGTTGCTTTTCTAGGAGTAACCTTTTTGACTGATTTCTTCATAGGCTAAATATACTCCCAATAAATACTAAATACAACTATTATAGATTATCAGGTGCAGCTTCCAGTCTTAGAGTTACATTTTTCTCTATCCCTTTTGAAAGGACTCTAAATGTTACATAATCTCCAACCTTCTTATCTCTAATCAAATTGGCGAAACTTTGATCTTGGTCAATTTTTGTTCCATCTATCTCGAGGATTATGTCATTCTCAACTATACCTGCTTTATCAGCTGGAGAACCAGGTACTACAGCCAAATCTGCTTGATTCGTTCCTCGTTGAACCAAAACTCCATAATCTACGCTAAGATTATTTTTTGCTTTAATATCAGCATTAACAGGTATATATCGAACACCCACATATGGTCTTACAATTTTACCGGTACTTTTAACTGAGTTTATTGCACTTTTTACACTATTTATCGGCAAAGCAAATCCAACATTAGACGAACCTTGAACCACTGCAACATTTATGCCAATAACATCTCCATGAATATTGAGTAATGGTCCTCCAGAATTACCTGGATTAATAGCAGCATCGGTCTGTATAACTTTATCAAGCCTCTCAGATTGACCCATGCCATTACCAGCTACCACTGAACGAGAAAGCCCTGAGACAACACCAACAGAAACAGTGTTTTTAAATTCTCCAAGTGCATTACCAATAGCAATTACCGTCTCACCAACATCTAAAGTATCAGAATCTGCTAGGTTTAAATATGGTAAGTCGCTAGCGTTAATTTTTACTAATGCTACATCAAGTACTCCGTCACGAGCTAGAACTTTTGCAGTGTATTTTTTACCATTGTTAAGTTGTACTTCATATATAGCATTAGTATCAGCTACAACGTGTTTATTTGTAACAATCATTCCGTCTGGTGAAATCAAAAATCCAGAACCACTTCCTATTTGTTTCCTTTCAGTACCATTTTGCTTATATATTGGTGTTTGGAAAAATCCTGGGAATAGTCCGCCGAATGGATCGCTACTTTGATCGTATGTAACATCATATTTAGGAACATCTTTGCTTACAATAATAGACACGACTGCTGGTTTTGCCTTTTTTACTGAGCTAACAACTGTATCCTCAGTGTGAACCACTACTTCTTCTCTTGTAGGGCTTGCGGTTTCATTTGGCTTTGGATCAAATACTAAATTGTTAGTAGGAGAAAATTGGGCCGAATAATTTTTTGCTAAAACTTTAAAAATCTGATCTCGATAATGCCAAGCAATTAAGGCTATTAATGCTAAGGTTATTATTATAGTTATAAAACTTACAACAACTGCTCTAACAACAGGATCTTTAAACATTTTATTAATCTTTTCTTTGTTTAGATTTGAGTTTTGCATATGTTTTTATAATTACCTATATAATAAATATTAAAAAAACCACATTAATTGTCAATATTTATCTAACTACGAAAAAACCAAGTATCATAGCAGTAAAATTCATAATTGTATGTGATATAGAAATCATAATTAGATTTGGATACTTATAATACATGAGCGCAAATCCTAATCCCCCAATAAATGTAAGTGGTAAAATAATGTCGGTATTTATATATATAATGTGTATCAGAGCAAAAAGTGAAGCATTTAATAAAATAATAAAAGGTACATTATTAAAGGCTTTTATTAACATACGCATTAGTATTCCCCTAAACACTATTTCTTGTAAAACACTTATTGGGATGAACAAAAGCAAGAATCTTACATCTTCCCACCATTCGTAAACTTGCCGAGTTTCTATCTGGGGAAACGCTTCAGATAACAAGAAAAGACTTATAACACCAACAACAGTAAATATAAAATATGGGAAGAAATCTTTTAGAAATTTTTTTTGTAATCCCATATCGGCATAAGTCCATCCAGATCTCTTTATGATTCCATAAAGAAGTAACGAAACAAAAAAAAGCATTGTGACTCTAAACTCTCCGGGTACAACACCATAAAAAAGAAGCAGAATAGGGACTATATATAGATATAGTATTTGCACTATTACTAACTCTTTTTCTCGAATCCTTGGAGTATCCATCACTCTACTATACTATATAGATATGTTGAGGCCAAAATATATACTAATTTTACTTATATATCTTTCTTTATTTTATAGCGCTTATGGATTTAACGTAGAATACGGTACAGTTATATCCACGAATAAAAACAGTGTTATGGTACAGCAATCGAGTATAGGAAAGAAAACAAATTATATATGTAATATAGTTAAGCTAAGTTGTGAAAAAACTAATAAATTTGTCTTAGATGGTGAAAAAACATCTATTATAAATAGTGACTTAAAAAAAGAGCTAAGTAATAAGAAAGCTCATCACGTTACTATATCTCCTTCTAGAAATTTTCTATCATACTATTTACCTTCTACTAATGAAAGAAATATTAGCGCTTTTATTATTAAGGATATAAATCTAAATCAAGATTATGAATTAAGTGAATCAAGAACTTATTGGGATTTGGTGGTTGATTTAAATAAAATATTTGAATTTTCACCAGATAGTAGTTCTCTAATATATTTGGATGATATAGATGGATATATGTCACTATACAAAGTGGATATAAAAGGTCTAAGGGACTCTAAGATAACCAGCACAAAAATACAAACAAGCGCTTACACTATAAATGATTTTGTTTTCTACAACGAAGATACAATATATTATGTTGGGAATGATAAGCATAATCCATATCAATGGTCTTTATATGAGCTTGATTTAAAAACTGGGAAAGACAAGATTGTCGAAAAAGATGTATCTTATGTAGATAGGTTAAGAAAAGTGGGATCTGTAATTGTATTTAACGGTCTACAAAGTATTGGTTATGGTCCAAAAGTTTACAACCCTAAAAGTAAAAAAGTTTATTCTTTTAGAATTCCAAGTGTAAATCCAAAAAAATCTCTAAATAATGAAGAGGTTGTAAAAATTGGCGATATGACAGGTATTCTTATGCCGCCAAAACAAGTAAAAAAAGACAGAGCATATCCACTTATTGTCTGGCTTCATGGTGGACCAGTTAGACAAGCAAGCCTTGGGTATCATCCATATAATAGTTACGGAGTTTATGATTCAATACTAAAATTATTACAAAAAAATAATTTTATAATATTAAAACTAGATTATAGAGGTAGCATTGGTTTTGGTAGAAAATATTCTGAAGCAATAAAAGGTTCTGTTGGTAAAGGAGACGTTTTAGATGTGTTAAATGGAGTAGACTATATAAAAAGTAAGTTTAAAACAAATGAAGTATATCTTATGGGCAATAGCTATGGTGGGTATTTATCTCTAAAATCTCTAGTTGAACGTCCTGATGTATTTAATGGTGTAGTGTCCATAAACGGAGTTACAGATTGGGAAAGTTTGATAGTCAAAATGCAAAATTCAATATTTAATGCTGAATTTGACGGACTTCCCGACTTCAATAATCGTATATTGTATGATCAAGCTTCTATATTTAATAACTTAGATAAGATTGGTAACCAAAAAATTTATATAATTGCTGGAGTAGCAGATCGTACTGTTCCCTATTGGCAAGCAACTGACTTATACGAAAAGTTAAAAACTGCTAATAAAAACGTAAAGCTCATTTCATACAAAGGAGAAGGCCATGTATATAAACAAAAGAAAACTATAAAAAATCTCTGCGCTGAATTGTTTAATTTCGTAGGGATGAAAGTTGATTCTGAATGTAATAAGTAGATTTATTATATATAGTGAGTTAAAATATATTTGTAATGTTAAAAGCTAAAAATAGTGGTTTTACAGTTTTAGAACTCCTAGTTGTTATTGCAATAATAGGCATACTTACTAGTGTTATCATGGTCTCACTCAATAATGCAAAAGTAAAAGCTGAAAATGTAAAAGCTGTCCTTGAAATAAAAGGATTGCGAAACGCTATGACAATGCTAGAAAATGACACTGGCAAATGGCCAAATGGTTGCCCAATTGATCAAGTGTCAAACCCTGAAGTTGATCTTACAAACGCAAATGCTGGATTGTTGTCTGTTCCAAGTGTATTTTCATCAGGATCTTGCAGTTGGAATGCAGGAGACATAGCAAAATGGAAAGGTCCATATACACAATCCGCAACTGACCAATGGAATAATGCTTACGTGTTTGATCCTGACTACCATATATGTGAAAATTCAATCGATACTAGCTATCCTGTTGTTGTAACTTACGGAAGAAACGGTACTCAAGATTATCCTACAGATAACGCAAGCTCTGGTGGAGCATGCAATCTAGTAGATACTGATGATATATATGTAAAACTAATTAATTAGTAATTACTTCTCTAAATCTAAAATATCATCTATGCGAATTTGTTCTACAAATTCAGGTACATGAGAAACTAATATCATAGCTCCCTCATACTCATCTAATGCTTTGGCTATTACAGGTAGGTGTCTGAAATTTATATGATTAGTTGGTTCGTCTAGAATGAGTAGTCCTGGCTTAAGTAAAACTAAACTAGCAAAAGCAACTAAACCTTTCTGCCCTTCTGATAGACTACCGATGCGAGTTTTTATAACATCGCTTGTTATTAAAAATGAAGAAGCGATAGAACGAATTTTTTCTTCATCGACTCTTCCTGTAACTTGCCTACTTATATCTGATAATGACTCTAAAACGGTCTGTTCAAAATCAAGCGTAGAAAAATCCTGTCTGTAGTAGCCAACTCTTACCCCTTTAGTAACTAATGCACCCTCTGCTGTACCTTTCGCTATTGACTCAAGTAACGTACTTTTTCCTATGCCATTCGGTCCAGAGAGCAGTAAGTGCTTATTTTTACGAAGCGATAAATTTATTTTTCTTTTTACGGGTTTACCCTTTTTTAGCACAGAAATAGATGAGAATGAAAGTATGTCTCCTATTAAATCTCCTTGGAACGGAATTGTGAAATTTTTGATTGTTTTATCTTCTTTTCGAACATCTACTTTTTCTTCTTCTAACTCCTCTGCTAAGTCACGCATTCTTTTTGCAACTGCACGAAGATTTCCTCCTTTCATAGCAAAAGCATTTGCTTGATCTTTTTTTGCTTGAATTTCTTTTGACAAAAGTGCATTTTTTCTATTCTCCTTCTCCATGCGAACCTCTATTTGATTCCTAACATCTGTATAATTACCCACATATTGTTCAATTTTTTTAGTATAAACATCTAAATATAGAACAGCATCAGTAAAAGCATTTAGAAACGTAGCATCATGCGAGATGACAATAACAGTCTTTTTATAATTTACTAGAAATTCAGTTAAGTGCGCTATTCCACTCTTATCAAGATTATTTGTAGGCTCATCAAGCAATAGGACATCTGGCTCTTGAATAAGAGCAGATGCTAAAAGAAGCCTTGCCTGTTGTCCTCCTGAAAAAGATCTAATAATCCTATCGTGAACATGTGTATGGCCTTTTAAATTTACGACTTCAAGAACATCATCTATGCGAGGATCAATATCATAAACTTTATTTTTGAAACATTTCTGGAAAAATTCACGAACCGTCAGATCCAGTTCATCTCTAGGTATTACCTGGCGAGATAATGCAATGGTTGTTCTTTGTGCAATATGTATCTGGCCATTTTCTGGATGATGTATTCCAGTGATTAACCCAAACAAAGTACTCTTACCCGCCCCGTTTTGGCCCATTATAGTCACCTTCATTCCTTTTCTAATAGAAAAATCAACCGTATCTAGTATCGGTTTGTTGTGGCCATATTCAAATGAAACTTTTTCGAATCTTATTACTACCTCTCCGTGAGCCATAGTTTTCTATATTAACTTATCATTAAGAAATATGCTAATTATTTCAATAGTAATTTAACTTTTTGAACATCGTCACTTATCTGTGTAGCGAGTTCAAGTGCATTATCAAACATCTTAACGTCTCTAATTTTCTCTACAATATCTATTTCTATATCTTTACCATATGTAACAGGAACATTTCCATCTGTAACATCTATTAGGTGAACTTCTAGAGATTTTTCGCTCAAATCAAAGGTTGGTATAGGACCATAATGTAATGCACCTTTGAAAGTTTGGTCATCTACTACTACCCATGTAGCGTAAACTCCATTATCAAAATGGAAATCTCCTGGAATTATAAGGTTCACAGTAGGAAAACCTATTTTTCTTCCCCTTCCAACTCCTTTAATTTGTTTTGTTCGATAAATCATAAGACTGTAAGCGACCTATTCTATAAATTGAAAATACTAATAATATAACAGCTATCCATTGAGAAAACGATAAAGTGGTCTTGTAAAGAATTGCGTCTATCAATATAGCTATAAATGGAAAAGTTAATTCAAGAATTGTAGATATGTGCACTGGTGTCTTTGATAGACCTTTATAATATATCAGAAGCGCAACCATTCCGGTAGACACTGCAATTAAAGCAAACAAACCAAACTGCACTCCAGTTGGTGTTGAGAGAGATTCACTGTAACCCATAAATAAAATAACAATAAGAGCTAAAAAACTAGTAAATAAAAATCTATAAAAAGTACTAACCTTAAAAGATATTTTATTTAAAATCAATTTTGAAAATGTAGTTGAACTTCCCCAGGCCAGAGCTGCGCCAAGCGCGTATAGAGCAGCTATAATTGTACCTTCTCCAGTAGAAAAACTTACGTGGCCGTTTGGAAAGGTAACAAAATATGCAGAAATGAGAGCAATAATGGCCCATTTTATATATTTTTGATTGAATTTTTCTTTCAAAAAAATAGAAGCAGTAGTTATGGCAAATATAGGTTGAAGTTTCTGAATGAGGAACACAACAGAAAAAGATATGAAATGTACTTTGAGTAATGCAGTTGTAAACCAGAGTGTTCCAAGAAGACCACTCAAAAAAGCTACGAGCAATAATAATAAAATTTCTCTTTTAGTTATTTTTTCTTTTTTTAGACTTTTTAGAACGAAAGGTATTAATATGACTAAACCTATTAAATGTTCGAAGAATATTATTGTTATCGGTGGTAAACTATATAAATTTCTGCGAATAACTCCATCGAGAGCCCATAGTACCGCTGCAACTATTATAAGTATAGGTCCATTTATATTTTTCATTTACTTTTTTCGATTTAGGTAAGTTGGGTGTTCTTCTGCAACTTGTGCAATATGATTGGCGTATCTTGAAAGAGCAAATAATACACTAGATAATCTATTCATATAAGAGATTGTATTTGGTCCAATTTTTCTAATACCTTCATCAAGCACAGATACTATACTTCTCTCAGATCGACGAGCTAGAGTTCTTGATACATCAAGACTTGCACTTGCAACTGTGCCACCAGAAATAGTAAACGATGTAATCGGTGGGAGAATATCTCCAATGCTGTTTATTAAATTCTCAATTTTGGTAACTTCATTTTTGGGAACTGTCATATCAGACCCTGCGAGTTCCGCCTGAATAATAAAAAGTACTTGCTGAATATGGTCTATAGTTTCACTATAAGTTATCGATTTTGATTTTATTTTTATCTTAAATTCTTCTTTGCTTGTATAAACCTTAACTAATCCTAGATAAGCGTTAAGTTCATCTACTGATCCAAGCGCTTCAATAACGTTAGCGCTTTTAGATACACGATGTTGTTTACAGTTAAAGAGTGTAGTTGTACCCTTATCTCCAAAACCAGTATAGAGTATATTTTTCTCTCTTTTCAAATGTTTTTTTGGGCCTTTTTTCATATTTTGAGTATATCATATAAATAACTCGCGATAATGTCTTAATATTGTTATACTATAAGTAGTGAGTAAAATTATAAGACTTAATCGAATAAAATATTATGAAATTTAGTTTTGAAGGAGGAAGAAAAAAAATACTAACTACCATTGGACTATTAACTGCTGCTGCGCCAGCAATAGGTCAAGGACCGAACGTTGAGAAGAGTGCGGAAAGGGAATTCGCTAATAATAAAAATACTGTTGTATACAAGATAGGTGGTGTTAATAATGGTGGCGAGAGAAAAGTAAAAGAAGTACCCCAAGGATACGTTAAGGATCGTGTTGAAGGAAATAAAACATTCTATAAAAAAACTATCGATGGTGGTAAATTAAAACTCGCTAAACCTGGTGATGGAAAAGAAAGTCCCGCGTATAAAAAATGGTTGATAGATATGCTACAAAGTGGTACTTCCCCTCAGGAATTAGCAAATATGAAATATATATCCCCAGAAGCAATTCCTGAGTATCAACAATATTATAAGGAACCTGAAGTGGATGTAGTTTACACAGAAAAAGATGAATCAAAAGAAGTAGATCCTTTTGCTGCTTTCTCTAAAATGGGTGAAAGATTATTTGGACCTGATCGACATGCAATTGCTGATATGTACACTGCAACAAGAGATAGTAAGGACATTAAAGATGCTGGATTACTAAACACTGGTAACCCAGATCAATACGTTTTACTCAGGTTCATTGATGGTAATACCGGAAAAGCTACTGGTAAATTGCTAATGTTAGAAGCTTCTAGAGTTCAAGAATTTTTTGGTACTACTACTACTGCCAAATCAACTGAAGCGTTTAACAAGTTGATGAATGAAGCTGAAGAATTTACAAAATCTTATAAAAAAGGTAATACAACGTATCAGTATTCTCCAGAAGAATTAGTGAAAGGAGAGAATTTGGGTTCTAATGATGTAGCTGTTAAAAAATAAAGATTCTTAAAAAATCCCCTAGTAAGGGGATTTTTTAAGAATTGATACTTATATTGACTTTTAGTGCTAAATATGTTAATAAGAGGTCAATTAAAGTACCTTACAAACATTGATTTGTAGAGTGTCTTTCGTCTTCCCTGCGATAATTCGTTGGAAAAACGAAAGATATTCAATTATTTTAACCAATAAAACAAATCAATTACACAGTTTATGAAAAAAATGATGATTTTAGCGACATTGGTTCTGGTATATGCCACTACCTTCGCACAGAAAAAAGAAAAGGTGGAAAAAGATATTCCCACCTATTACGGTAAAATCCGCCTTATGACCAACTGGGAGAAGAAAGACAGCCTCAATCCCGGAAAAAACGCTGAACTCTCTGCAAACGGTGTTTACGGCGGATTCGCCTACGACCTTACTATTACCCAACCTTTTGATAACAAAAGGAACTGGGGCCTGCGCCAAATGAAAACCGTAACTCTGGGTTACGGGATAAACAAAAAAATTTCCTACGGTCAAAGAGTTCTGGACGACAAATCCTACCACCTGGCTGCCGGCATTGGACCTACCCTTATGCTTACCCCGAAACCTGACAGTGTGAAGAAAAAAAACAATAATGACATGTTCCTGGGAGCCACAATATTCGCCGATATTATAGGTGAACAATCCGGAGTGGAAGCAGATGCCAAGCTAATGTATGTTTTTCTCCCCGCTAACAACGACACAGTATGGAGTGAAAATGTATTCTCGCCTGAAATACAGGTAAAAAAATTTTTCGGTGGAATATTCGGCATATCCGCCGGATGGAGAATGCTTTTCTACTCTACAAGTGAACGCCAGGTACAAGGCAGGCCTTATCACGGCACAGCTATAACTCAAACAAGGTCAGAAATTAGTCTCGGCCTTTGCGCAAAGTTCCGGTCAATTACTTTCATGAGCGGAGTGATAATTCCCCGGGAAAGATACAAAATTGCAGACAACAGTGGAGCAAGGGCCACAAATTTCTTTGAGGCCAAAACCGGTAAGACTGTTTTGAGTATTGGTTTGCAGATTGATTTCGCAAACCCTCCGAAATAAGTTTCATAAACTGTGCCACAAGAACGGGCGTACTTCTGAAGAGAAGTGCGCCTATTTTTATTGCATTTTATTACTAACGTTTTCTATTGTCTTTGAAACAACTCTTTTTGTATTATTCCCTATCTTACTTATTAGTTTATAAACAATAAAGAAAAATATTGACGAGAAGAATAAACCTATAAAGAAAATAATTTTAAAGAAAAGATACGGGCCTCCAAGCAAATTTGTAAAAGAAAGTACAAACAAAAATACAAGCCCTAATAAAAGAATGATAATGGGCAATATAAAAATACCCCATATTGCTTCTTTTGTTTGAGAAGACGCAAACCCTGACGGGTTTTCTTTGGCCTCTTTTATTGCCTTACCTATGAAGAAGATTTTCATTAACATGTATTTATATTAACAGATTGGAAACATAAACCATAGCTGATATAATTATCTATATGAAGAAATTATCCAAAAAGAAAAGTTTTCTAGGCGGATTTACACTTATTGAACTAACAATATCAATTGCAATAATAGGTATACTATCTACAATAATTATAGTTTCTCTTAATTCAGCAAGACAGAAAAGTAGAGATGCAAAGAGGGTAAGAAATATAGAAGAAATCAGAACTGCTATAGAATTATACATAGCAGGGCATGGTAATGCTCCAGATTTGGGAGACTCAAATTGTTCTGTTGTCGACAATAATGATCCATATATTTACTACTCGTCATGTCATACAAATGATTTCAATGGAACATCACACCCATGGAGTGACTTTGAATCTCAAATTCAACCATATATGAAAACAGTTCCAAAAGATCCTTGTGGTCTTGCTTGTTATGACCCATCTGGAAACTATAAATACAGAGGATACTTCACATACACATACCAAGCACCTGGGACTCTTGCTCCGATAAATAATCCTCCGACGACTACAATAACATCTTCATCTTATAGGATTTATGCTCAAAATCTAGAAAAAGGTAATCCTAAATCTTTCGGGTTTGGTCCGGGGTCATTCTAAAACAAAGCAATCAAATGAATATTTTATAATTTGAAATAAGAACTTTAGTTGTTATAATTAGCATATGAAAAAGACACTGGGTAAGAGAAATCTAATAGGCGGATTTACACTTATTGAACTAACAATAGCTATAGCAATAATAGGGATACTTTCTACGATAATTATAGTTTCTCTTAATTCAGCACGACAGAAAGGTAGAGATGCAAAGAGAGTAAGAAATGTACAAGAAATTCAAAAAGCAATTGAGTTATACATAGCAACCAACAACGCTGCACCAGATTTAGGAGACCCGAATTGTGGCAACCCTGATGCTTATGATAATACATGTTATGCAAATGATTGGGATGGTGGTTCAGGTAAACCCTGGTCCACTTTAACCACAGCAATTAATCCTTATATGAAGAACGTTCCAAAAGATCCTTGTGGAATTGCCTGCTATGATCCGTCCGGTAATTATAACGAGAGGGGTTATTTTGAGTATGTATATCAAGCACCAGGGACTTTGTCTTATCTGAATGAATCATTGGCGCCAGGAACAACGACAGTTAATACATATAGAATATTCGCTAGTAACCTTGAAAAAGGTAATCCTAAATATTTTGGTTATGGTCCTGGATCATTCTAATACATGCCTTTAATACATTCTTTTGTTAATATTTTCGCTGGTGGAAGAAGTGAGGCTAAGGTTTTTTTATTCTTAATTTACCTAGTGACACTTTTTGTAATTTATAAAATTATTACAAATAAAAAACCTTTAAAGAATCTGGATTGGAAATGGTTTGGTTTTGGCTTGCTTAGTTTATACTTATATGGATTATTTTTACAAATAGCGTATACAAAAATACTTGGGGTAAAAGTTACAGATTTTATAATAACTGGTAATAATGGTGAATTATCTAGTTCTACATTATCGCACACCCATGTAGCCAAAGGATTTATAGGGGTCATACTTTCAAAATTGGGCTACGCTGACCTTTCAAAAGTTGATGCTGGTGGTGCCTATATAGGACTTATCCCAAATATTCTATTTTATATAGGATCTGTATTACTTATTTTGGTTCTTGTACAAGCTTTATACTATTTTGCATCATCATACTATTCAAAAATTAATTATCTAAATATCAGGCAAAAATTGTTCTTAATAATAGGATACGGAATATTATCTTTTTCAATAATAAAAACTGCAATAGACGGGGGTCTATTTAATTATGGATTTTATGTAAGTATTATATTTATATGGGCATTTTACAAACAACAAAAAAACGAATTGATTAATAAATATTATTACTTATTTACATTTTTTGCTTTATTACTATTAATTATAAACTTATTTCTAATAGACATAGATCCTAGTTTGTCTCTTCTTCTAGGCGGTATATCAGCGATGATATTGCTTTATGAAATATTACTTTATTTGGGTAAGGAAAAGATCCGACTTCAATTTTTAGTTCCAATAGTATTAATATTTTTTGGGTCATGGTGGCAAGCAGGAGCACGTGATCTAGATATATATAATTATGGAGAAAATATGATAGAAACTGGACAGAATTTTTATACTTATAATAAAAGTATTAAAGAAGTAGTAAAAAATAAAGCACAAGGAAATATTAAGATTCACAAAATAGCAACAGATATGGATAAGAATGAAAGTTATTTGCCAATAACAGTTGCTGGTATAACTTGTATGGAAAAAAGCTATCCACAAGAAGTATCTATGGAGCTACTTACAGATAAACCTATAAATAGAGAAATTGATACTCAAAAAAACTTTATTTCAATTAAAAATGAAAAATCTGTAGAGCTTGGTGGGTATTGGAAAACCAATTTACATATTTATATGAATCCGTGTTTACCAGAACCCCTCTCTGTAATAGATGGTATGATTAGAAAATCAGATATAAATAAATACTTTATAATAAATCCAACTTTTTATGATCAAACTAACGTTCTATAATTTCATTGTATATATTGGAATAACTTGGGGAACCAATATACTTTTTAATTTACTTTACGTAATCAAAAAATATAAACCTGCATATGTGGCAAAAGACAAAGCTATAGATGGTAATATAATGTTCTATGGAAACAGACTAATAGGTGAATCTACTACCCTATTTGGATTTATAATAGCAATACTTGCTTCACTACTTGTATACACAATATTCACCTCTATATCACTTACAATAATTCCTTTGCTTGTTTACTTAGGACACACTCTTGGTAGTTTTATAAAACGAAGATTTGGATTAGAGGATGGAAAATTTATGCCATTCATAGACCATGGAGACTACATGATAACTACTGGTATTATACTTACTTCTTTAGGGTACATATCATTTAAACTTGCTTTAGCAGGTCTAGCTTTTACTTATGTATTTCATCCAGTTGCATGCTTTATTGCTTTCAAATTAAAATTAAGGCAATACCCTTACTAAAATGTTAGAAGATATAAACAACATTATATTGGTTTTTGGAGCGCTAGGGGTATTCCTTGCTTTTATAATTGAAGAGGTTTTTGTTTTTATACCATCTGTATTAGTACACATTGGTGCAGGCGCAATTATATTAGGAGGACATGCTTTAAATCTGGAAGGGGTTGTAAAGTTACTGCTAGTAGTAGCACTTCCTTCTGCACTTGGTGTAACAATAGGTTCCCTCTGGATTTACTTTATTGCTTATTACGGAGGACTTATTGGCCTCAAAACTTATGGAAAATATTTTTTTGTTTCTAGTAAAAAAATAGAGCAAGCACGAGAAAAAATAGTTAGTAATAAAAATACTGTTAGAGCAATAACAATCTTAAGATTCTTGCCAATATTTCCTAATGCAGTAATTACAGCATTAGCAGGAATATTAAGAATATCTTTTAAAAATTACTTTATATCAACAATGATAGGTATATTTATAAGGGCAACTTATCTAGGCGGCATAGGATGGTTCTTGGGCAAATTATTTATAAACATTAACTAACTAAACTATTTAATCCAAAATATAATATAATGTACGTAGTCGTTTATTTTTATTTATAACAAATCATAAAAATATGTCAGAAGAAATGAAAAGTGGTGTTTGTCCATGCAATTCTCATGGATGCGGTATGTGTGGTGATGATCATGGTTTTAAAAAGCATATGATGGTTAAAATACTTATGATAGTAATAATCATAATGGCTTTCTCACTAGGTATGGAGATTGGTGAATTAAAGGGTCAACTACGTAGTTCGTATGGAATTCATGGCAGTATGATGAGATGGGATAAAGATGGAAATTATGAATATGGAATGATGGGAGGATACAATAAAATTCCAGTAAAAGAGTCTCCAGCACCAACAAAAACTCAGTAACAAAAAATAAAACACCCTAAAACAGGGTGTTTTATTAGTTTAATTTTTTAAATCTGGAAACGCTTCTTTAGCATACTGTTTTATAAAAGTTTTTTGACAATCTTTTCTTCTAATAAGAGCAAGGATTGTTCTTCTTCTTAACTCTTTATAATGTTCTTTCCATAACTTTCCTTTTGTTTCAAATACTGCTCTTAAATCTGCAAAGCTATTATTTTCATCATTGATTACTTCTTCTATCCTAAAATAGGCTCGTGGACCATCCATCCCAGCAATCAAATCAAATATAGTAGATAGAGAAAATTTTTTATCTTCAATTGCTTTACGAATAGCTGTATCACTCTTTTTATATTGAGGATCATTTAAATCTGGTTTTTCTTGGTTAAATTTCATAAAAATTTATTCAAGATTTGTCGGATCACGACGAACGCGTAAGTTTATATTCATATTATCTAAGAAATTCATATCCTCATCATCTAGTTTGAAATCAAATATACCAATATTCTCTACAATTCTCTCCTTGTGAATAGATTTCGGGAGTGGTATAATTCCGTGCTCTATATTCCATCGTAGCAAGACTTGCGTTTCAGTTTTACTGTGCTTCTTTGCAATCTCTTGTATTTTAGGATTTTCATTCCCTTTACTTTTTGGATCAGCAATAGGCGCAAGGGGTGAATGAGCTTCCACGACAATGTTGTTTTCTTTACAGTACTCAAGTAATTCCTTTTGATACAAAAACGGGTGGAATTCGATCTGATTTACCATTGTAGGAATAGTCTCATAAGTTTTCATTTCTTCTAAATGCTTGATTGTATAATTAGAAACACCGATAGCTTTGGCCTTACCAGATTTATATATCTCTTCCATAGCTCTCCATGTATCCTTTCTTTTATCTATACTAAGATAACTAGTTCCAGATTCATCTGAATCTCCACTGGCAGTAGGCCAATGAACCAGATAAAGATCTACATAAGATAAGCCTAATTTTTCAAGCGACAAATCTATTGCCTTTAGTGCGTTTTCATAACCCTGATCAATATTCCATAGTTTTGTAGTAATAAAAAGTTCTTCCCTTGGGATACCAGATTCTTTTATGGCTCTTCCTACCCCCTCTTCGTTCTTATAAATCATAGCAGTATCTATATGTCTATATCCTGCCTCTAGAGCCCATTTAACAGCTTGAACCACTTCTTCTCCATCTTCTACTCTAAATACTCCAAATCCTATTTGTGGGATTTTTACACCATTGCTTAAAGTTATTTTTTCCATAGTATTTTAAAAATTATTTATAATGCACAGGCTTCTATAATCTCATTATATACTGCTTTTGATACATCTTTATATGAAAGATTTCCATTATATTTTGGGTCAACAAGCTCTCCATGTTTTATATAAAGCTTCCCATTTTCTATTTTCATAATCTTTGTTTCAGTTTGATTGCTACCCTCTATCATATAATTATAAATTAAATTCATCTCGCCATTTTGCATAAGCGAACCTGAAAGTGTTCCTCTTGCACTATCTTTCTCAAATGGTACCCAATCCATCTTTCCTGTAACAGTATTACCATTTATAGATAAAGTAACATCAGTTACATCTTTATTTTCAACTTTTCTAAAACAATACTCCCCGTCTTTAGTTTTGGCATTTGAAACATTGGTTTTTATGCCTTCTTTTACTACTTCTAGTTTCACAATTTTTGGTTTTGCAATAAGATAAATGCCGGTTACTACAATAACAATACAAATCATTACGATTGTGGATTTTTTCATAAATTTAAATTTTATTTCTTATAACAACAAAAGATTCATCCGGGGTTTTTCTATTTGTGTCGAATATAAATTTGTAACCTTTTGTCTTTTTACTTTTTATGTAATCTTCCCAAAATTTTTGCGCTATTTGGGGATTTGTTTTTAAGTCAGGTGTTTGAACAAAAAGCGTGCCACCTTCATCAGATAGTAAATTTAAGGTTCTCTCAAGTAAAGAAACAAATATTTCTTCTCTTGATGTCCCGGTATCAGAAACTCCTTTTATACTGTGAGTGTCTCTGCGGGCATTACGAAAAGGCCCTTCAGGTCTACATACTATCAAGTCAAAACCCTTATTAATAGAGGTGTTGTTTTGTTCCTTGATAGCCTTCCATGTTTTACCCTCATACAAGTTTCCTGTAATAATATTTCGATTACTACTATTAATTATACCTCTTAAGTATTCATCAAATTGGTAATTTTTAGGATCTTGTAAAAGTTCATCATCGACATCGTGAAGTCTAACACCAGTTATTTTAGAAACTTTACTTAAATCTCCAATAAAATAAGCTCCACCAAACAAATCGAGAACTTTAACTTTTCTATGCAATTGGTCGGATTTTTTATTGACAAGTTCTTGAAAATCATTAACTTTAAGTTTATCTAGCAAATGATAGAAAGTTTTTTCGTATGAATATCTAAAATCTTCTATTCCAGCAATACCGTCATGGCTCCATATACGATGACTAGGTATTTGTTGCATATTTCTTAGTATATTATGTTTTCGATTTAGAAGTTTTTCTTGATTCTTTTCTTTTATTATTTGTTCGGAAATAAAATCTTCACGACTAAAAACCTCACCTTTTTCTAATGCTCTTAACTCTGCTTCGAGTATTAATACTTCTTGCTCATTTTCATTATCTTCTGCGCGTTTAATTTTAGCTCTTAGCTCAAGCAGTTTGTTTTGTTTATTTGATGGATTTAAACCCCCTTCGATACCCATATACTTTTATTATAACAGATAACCAATCATGTGTAGATTTTTGGGTTTTTTATGCTAATATATCGAAGTTAGTATATTGCCGACTCGTCTAATGGTAGGACACATCCCTCTGGAGGATGGTATTGGGGTTCGAGTCCCTGGTCGGCAGC
>CAZCNB010000004.1:0-68800 GCA_964500465.1 uncultured Candidatus Saccharibacteria bacterium
GGTACAAATAACTATGCTGGAGTATTTGAGAGTGGTAGAGTCTTGATTGGTACTGCTACAGATACTTCATCTATATCTAACATATTCATGACAAGAACTCTCACGACAGAGAGTGGTTCAACAGGTGGAGGTGTTGCCGGTATACATCAAAACTTTACTTTCAATCCAACCACAGGCACACCTGTTCAAGTAGGTAATCGTTTAGTAGTTTCTAATACTGGTACTGTAGCGACAACAGCAATAGGACAAATTATTCGTATGGATGATACTCCAAGTTCTGGTACACCAGCTAATCTTGTTAGAGGACTTGAAGTTGTCGCAAGTGTTGGTAGTAATACTGCTGGTACAAATACAGGTGTACGTGCAACTGGTAATACATTTGGAGTGCAAGCAATTACAACTGGTCTTGCGGGCGGGGTAGCAATTCCTGCTGGTCTCTATGCAGAAAATACTGGAACAACACAAGGAGATGTTGCTCGATTTTATACTGGCTCAATGACATCTGCTCCATCAATGCTAAGTGTCTATCACGATACTTCTACATTTACAGGAGCTGGACTTCTTATGGATATGGCGGTTGGATCCGGAACATTCTCGGGTAATTTCGTTGATTTTAAAAATGCTGGTGTTCAAAAGTTTAAAGTCACAAGTGCTGGTGTAGTAAGCATGGGTCTATCTGGAACTGCTTCTACAAATGCTGTTTGTTCAAGTCTTGCAAATGCAACTGCTCCTACTGCAGGTACCGCATATGAAATACGTGATTGTAATGCTGCGCCTGCTGCTGACTATGCTGAAATGTACCCAGTTGAAACTGGAATTGAGTATGGAGATATAGTTGCTACTGGAACAGAAATTGTAAATACATATGATAGTACTGATGGAAATATTGATTGGAATAAAATAAAAGGAAAGATTACCAGATTAGTAAAATCAAATAAAGCTTACCAAACTAACATAGTTGGTATAGTTGTAGATAACTATGGAGATTTTACTTCAGCAGGACATAATATAAAAGAAGTAGATAATCCTATGCCTATAGCACTAAATGGACGTGTTCCTGTAAAAATTGCAAGCAATTCTGATCCGATAATACCAGGTGATTATATTACAACTTCAGCTGAATTAGGAAAAGGAACAAAAGCTATAAAAGCAGGATTTGTTATTGGTAAAGCCCTTGAAGCTTGGACACCAAATAGTAGTGCACAAACTGTTATGGTTTATGTGGAACAAGGATTTTATGACGGACAAGGTATTGCTGAATTTGCTGGAATATCAACAGAGAGTGGAGTATTTGCTAGACAAGTATTACATAAATTCTTAACCGATGTACAAAATACTGATTCATCCTCTGATCTTTTGGTAGACAGAATTGCGGTTGGAGTAGAACTTATAACACCTAAGGTTGTTGCTGATAAAGTCGAGCTCAATACTATAACTTCTGAAGGAGATAATGATATTAGTTTGATTATTGGATCAAATGGTAAATTCACAATTGGAACAAATCAAACTTCACAAAGTCCGACTATAACTTTCGATTCACTCGGAAATGCTACGTTTGCAGGTACTGTAACTGCAAAGGAAATCAATATAGATAACTTAGCTGGTATACAAGAAATTACTGAGCAAATAAACAATCTTGCTGAAGGGCAACAAGCATTTACTTTGACTGCGCAAGCCATGAATACTCTCACTCAAGCCCTTACTCTTGCACAATCTGACATCTTAAAATTACAGGGCGATTTAACAATAGCAAGTAATACAATAAACGGACTAAATGTTAGTATCTCTAACCTAGATAATAGATTAAAAGTTATTGAAAATTTCCTAACAAGAGACGCTGATGGTAATGTAAATGGAGTTTCAATCAATATGCTTACTGTCACAGGTGATAGCGCATTCTCTGGTAAGGCACAATTTGATGGTTTATCATTCTTCTCAAATACAACTTCATTTAATGGAGCTGTTACATTTGCTGATCAAACAGAATTTGCTCTACCACCTCTATACAACAAAGATAGCGCTGGGTATGCTCTGGTTAAACAAGGTGATAGGAGAGTAAAGGTTGTGTTTACTAAGGAATATATAGCTACACCTGTTGTAAATACATCTGTTACTTTTGAAGCAGAAGACAATATTGATGATGCTTCAGCAAACACTTTATTTAGTGAAGATGTAAGATTTATAATCGTAGGTAAAGATAACACTGGTTTTACTATATTGTTAAATAAACCAGCACCACGTGATATAAGGTTCTCTTGGAATGCTCTTTCTGTGAAAGACCCAACTGTATTTGAGAGTGTATTTGAAGGTTTAACAATTGAACCAACTCCAACACCACCTCCTACACCAAATGATAATTCTACTACGCCTATATCTTGTACATTGCCCCAAGTGTTAGATACCAACACTAATACATGTGTTGATCCTACAACTTCATCTGGGGACGGTTCTGGTAATACAGATGGTGGATCACCAGATCAAAATACAAACCCAGATCCAACACCACAACCAGATCCAACACCACAACCAGATCCAACACAAGCCTAATAATTATTTTTCGTTATGAGTAGTATAGAAAAAAATTTAAATAAAAAAATCAGAAACCAGAAATCAATCATTTGGATACTTTCTATATTTTTAATTTTTGCTGGTTTTTTTTCTGTTAAATATTTTTTTAATGATCCATATAATGATTCAGAGTTTCCTATGCTTGATCCACTTCGTAAGTTTATTCCAGCGGAAAATTATATTACAAATATAGAACCACTTCGACAATATCTTAGAGAATTGGGAGATAAATATCCAGATTCAATTACAATCTATTACGAAAATATAAATTCAGGCTCTAATATATCTATCAACAAAGATCTCAGATTATTCCCTGCGTCACTTTCAAAGTTGGTTCAAGCGATACTTATTGTAAAAAAGGTTGAGAACGGAATCTTATCGTTTGATCAAGAGTTAAAAGCAAAACCAGAAGACCTATCTTCAGGTTCAGGAACACTTTATGAGACTATAGGTAACGAATCAATAACAATTGATAATTTGTTGAAAGAGTTAATTATAAATTCTGATAATACTGCTCAAAACATTTTTAAGCACTACTTAGATTTTTCTGATTATGAAAAATTTCAGAATGCTACTGGTCTTCAAGATTTGTACAATAGTAATGGTTTTATATCTTCTAAAGAATATACTAGAATACTTCGTGTTCTATATACTTCAAACTTTTTGAAACCAGAGAATTCACAGAAGATTTTAGAGTATATGTCCAATTCTATTTTCAAAGATTATCTTTCTCAAGGTATACCAAAAGATATTAAATTTGCACACAAATACGGAGAAAATAAGGACTATGATATTTTTGCTGACTCAGGCATTGTTTACATTCCTGGGAAACCATATATGATATCAGTCATTATTAAAGGCAAAGATTCTAGCCCAGAGACGAGAAAATGGGTGGTTGATTTAATGAAAAAGATATCAGAAATGGCTTATAACACAAGTAAATAACACCAAATTACTGTTCAAAACTTAAAATATTTCAACTTAACTTAACCATAGGTATTTATTCACAGGCTATACTATATATATTATTCTAAATATAGGTTATAATTACGAAGTATCTCTATCAATAACTTAAATACTCTAACTGGTCATCTATCAAACCAGTAAAAGTAAAAGTCTGTGAAAAAAAATTTTACAAATTCAATAAGAATTTTTGCAATATTTTTCGTTGCGGTATTTTTATTTTCTTTTAATACAAAATTTACAGAAGCAGCAACAAGAACTTGGACTGGAACTACAAGTGGTTCATGGTCTGTAGCTTCCAACTGGGGAGGGACTGCTCCTGTTACTGGAGATGATCTAGTTTTTCCAAGTGGGGCATCAAACCTTTCAAATACTAATGACTTTATCGAAAATACAATTTTCAATTCTATAACTTTTTCTGGTAGCGGATATACTATATCTGGGAATCCAATTATTTTAGGAGCTGGTCTTGCTGGAATAACGGACAGCGTGTCTTCAGGTGGTAATACTATTGCACTTGATATACGTCTTGATGTTACTCGAGATATAGTTGTTACTAATACAACTGAGACATTAACAATAAGTGGAAGAATTTCTGGTGTTGGGGGAATCAACAAAGAGGGAACTGGAAAACTTATTTTGTCTGGTGCCAATACTTTTGGTGGAATTTTAAAAATAAATGTTGGGGTAGTGAACGCACAAAATAATACTGCACTCGGAACAATTGCTGGTGGTACTGAAGTGGTTGGCAATGCTGCACTTGAGCTTCAAGGAAATATAAATATTAGTTATGAAGCTCTAGCGCTTAGAGGTTATGGTCCTTCAAGTGGTGGTGCTCTAAGAAATATTAGCGGTAATAATAATTTTTCTGGTTTGATTACAATGGTTGCTGGTGGTGCCGAGATATCATCTGATTCAGGAACACTAACACTACTAGGCGGTAGCTCTGGAGGTTTCCCTTTAACTATAGATGGCTCAGGAAATATTACTTTCGACAAGACTCCAATCATTGCCGGTGCAACAGTCACAAAAAATGGTGCTGGTACACTTAAATACAACTTTCCGAATACTTATACTGGATTAACAACAATTAATGCCGGGACACTTTTGTATGGGGTAGACAATGCAATTCTTACAGGAGGTATAACAGTTACAGGAGGAACACTTGATATTGCAACTTATTCTGATATGGTTGGAACAGTTACACTTGGCACACTTGATCTTGCAAGTGGAACAATTACTGGAACTACTGGAATGTTGAGTAGCGCAACTTGGACACTATATAACGGTACTATTAGTGCAATTATTGCAGGAGACGGTGGAACTATAACAAAAAGTACACCCGGGACTGTTGTTCTTACAAGACCAAATCAATTTACTGGTGCTGTTACTATTAGTACTGGTATTTTAGAAGTTCAGGATAGTAATGCCTTAGGTCTTATTGATGGTATTACTACAGTTACAGCTGGTGCAACTTTACAAATCAATGGTAGTGGTCTCTCTATTCCTGAATACATAACTTTTTCTGGAACAGGTCATTTATATACAGGTGCAATTAGAAATAAAACAGGGAATAATACACTAACTGGATTACTAACTCTAGGTACGGCTGGGTTAATTGAATCAGATTCTGGAACTACTCTAACTATTGATGGTAAGGGTCTTTCAGCTGCAAATATTGGTTTAGTTATAGGTGGTGCTGGGAATGTGACATTTACTTCAAATGCTCCTATTTATGGTTCTGGTGCTACTTTAACAAAAAATGATACTGGCACTCTAACTCTACAAGGGTTTAATAATTTTACTGGTTCTACTAACTTAAGTAGAGGGGAAATTGTCTTGAGTGGTTCAGGTGCTATACCAAACTCTGCTATCACTATTGGTAGCGGTGGTACTCTTACTATAGATAATTCTACAACATCTGCGCTAAATAGATTAAGTGAAACAGCAGCCCTCACAATGAATGGAGGAACATTCAAATTTATAGGTAGTAGCAGTGGAGATGTAGCTGAATCAACTGGCGCTCTGACTCTGGCTTCTGGACATAATATTATTGATATTTCTCCTGGTAGTGGGGGGTCGACTACGATGACATTTTCTAGCTTATCGCGTACAGCAGGAGCAACCGCACTTTTTAGAGGAACAAATTTTGGGTCTAAGCCGGGGAGTAACGTTTCAACTTTAATGTTCACCTCAGCTCCTACTCTTATTGGTGGAGGAGGTGCAGCCAATTCTCCCACTATTAGTATTATTAAAGGTGTATTTGGTGACACCTCTCTCTCTGGAACTGGATCTGATATGGTTACTTACAATATTGGAAATACATATGGTATCAGATTACTTAATAGCGTAGGCTTTACTGGAGAGTATTCAGGCGATCTTAATACTCCTAATGCTAATGTCAAACTCACTCTTGATCGAGCAGCAACAACTACAAATACTAACTCAATAATTTTAGACGGTTTCAACATTACAAATCCAGGAGGTGCAACAACTCTACCTATTGCCTCAGCATCTCTTGCGGGTAATATACTTATTGATTCTGCCACAAATATAGATGGTGCAAATACTACTTTAGGAATTACAACATTTGAGCTAAATATTTTAGCTTCATCAAACTCTACAATTTCTGCAGTTATCGGTACAGCTGTTGCCGGGTCACTTACTTTAAGTGGTACAGGAAATGTCACACTTAGTGGTGCAAGTGCTTATACTGGGACAACTTCGATAAATAATGCGACTCTTACTGCAGGTGCGAACAACATTCTTTCAACTGGTGGGTTGACTGTTATTGGTGGAACTTATAATATTGGTAACTTTAGTGAAAGTTTAGGTGCTGTAATTTTACAAAATGGAACAATTACAGGAGGATCAGGTGTACTTACAAGTACCGCTTCTTATAGTTTTCGTGAAGGTACAGTAAGTGCCATCATTGCAGGTGCTGTTGCTGTGACCCGTATTGCTACTAACACTGCTGCAGATAGCGTTGTTACTATGACACGTAACAATACTTATACTGGAGCTACTACAATAACTAGTGGTATTTTACGTCTTGGAGGTGCGGGAGATGCAACCAATACACCACTTGGTACAACTGCAGGTAGTACTACTGTTGCCAACATTGCTGCTCTAGACTTAAATGGATTTACACTTGGTACTGCTGAAGCTATTTCAATAGCTGGACTTGGCTATGGACTTGGTTCAACTGTCGCAAATGGAAACAGTAACCTGGGAGCCATAATGAATAGTTCTGCATCTGCTGTTTCTTACAGTGGTGCTATTACACTCACGGCTGCGGCACGCATAAATGCTGACTCTGGAAATTTAACAATAAGTAGTGCCTTTTCAGGTGCGTTCGGTCTCACTATAGGAGGATTTAGCAATAGTACATTATCTGGTGTTATTGGTATAGGTACTGGAACTATAACAAAAGATGGTATTGGAGTTCTTACTCTTTCAAATAGTAATACATACACAGGATCTACTACTATAAGTGCTGGTACTCTTAAACTTGGTGCAGCGGGCGGTGCAACTAATACCCCACTTGGTACAACTGCAGGCATTACTACAGTTTCAACTGGAGCTCGATTCGATTTAAATGGATTTACTCTTGGTGCCGCTGAACCTTTGACATTAAACGGTGTAGGATATGGTCTTGGAGATTTTGCAAGCGGTGCCCTTATAAATAGTTCTGGATCTACCGTCTCATACAGTGGTCTTATTACTCTTGGTTCGAGTGGCGTGCTCATTAAAGCTGACTCTGGAACAATAAATTTAACAAACACAGGAACTATATCAGGGGCAACATTTGCACTTACTTTAGGAGGTACTGGCATCGGAACACTCTCTAGTATTATAGGAACAACAACTGGTACTGTTACAAAAATTGATACGGGTACTTGGACTCTATCTGCTGCAGCAAGTACATATACTGGTGCCACAACAATAAATAGAGGGACACTAAAACTTGGCGTTGCAGGGGGTGCTACAAACACACCTCTTGGTACAACTGGAGGAGGTACTTCTATTTTATCTGGTGGTGTACTAGATTTGGCTGGATTTACCCTAGGTACTGCTGAAGCATTAACTATAAACGGAAGGGGAATTAATGATGGTGGAGCGTTGATTAACTCCGGAGGTGCTGCTACTTTTGCTGGAGCTATTACTCAAGCAACTGATTCTCGTATCACAAATTCTGGATCTGGACTCCTTACTCTAAGTGGAGCTATTAGTGGTGTGTTTGCACTATATATAGGTGGTACTAATAACATTACAACTGCTGTCTTAGGTATGGGTACGGGAACACTTACAAAACAAGGATCAGGCACAGTAACTGCAACTGGAACACACACTTATACTGGTGAAACAAGAATAGATGAGGGAACATTTGCATATGGAGCAACAACTACACTTGCTGCAACCAATCTTTTAATGAAAGGAGGAACATTTAATAGTGGCGCTAATGCCGATACTATTGGTACTGTTACCCTTGTTGGTGGAACGATTACAAACTCCGCTGCTCTTACTGGTACTGCATATACTTTTGAGAGTGGAACTATTAGTGGAATTCTTGCTGGTGCAGTTGCAGTGACAAAAAATACAAATAACACTGTAAACCTTACGGGAGTAAATACTATAAGTAGCACTATCACTATAAACGCTGGAACTCTTAGTTTAAGTGGGGCGGGTACTGCTACAGCGGTTACTGGCGTAACGGTAAACCTAGGAGGAACATTAACTCTTGATAACTCAACAACAAATAGTGGTGATCGATTAAGTGGTACAACAAACAACATTGTAATTACCATGAACGGTGGTAACCTCAACTTTATTGGTAATAGTGCAGCTGCAGCTTCTGAAACTTTAGGTAAACTTGCTCTTGCTTCAGGTCATAATGTTGTAACTGTAACTCCTGGTGCAGGAGGTTCTACAACTCTTACTTTTGGTAACAACCCTGGCTTTAACAGAACAGCCGGTGCAACAGTGCTTTTCCGTGGTACTAGTTTTGGAGCTACTCCTGCTGCAAACGTCTCAACACTAATCTTTAGTACTGCACCAACACTTACTGGTGCAGCAGGTGCAGCTAATTCAACGACTATAAGTGTTATCAAAGGTGCTTTTGGAGATAGCTCGCTATCTGGTACAGGGTCTGATATGGTTACTTACAACGTAGGAAATACAAATGGTCTTAGACTTTTGAACGGTGCCGGTTTTGCTGGAGAGTATGCGACTGCGTTAACCACAAATACTAATGTAAAACTATCTGCAAATACTGTAGCAAGTACTGCAAGTATAAATTCACTTATTTTAAACGGCTTCGGTATAACAAATCCAGGAAGTGCTGCAACTCTTACTATAGGGTCTGCGTCACTTGCCGCAAATATATTAATGAATTCTTCAACTGATATTGCTGGAGCAAACACAACAGTTGCTTTTTCTACAGTTGAGCTTTCTGTTCTTGCAAATAACACATCGACAATATCTGCAGTACTTAATACTGCAGCATCTGGCCCTATGACTTTGAGTGGTTCAGGTAATGTTACTCTAAGCGCAGCTAATGCATACACTGGAACTACAACTATAAATAACGCTACTCTTACTTATGGCGTAAGTAACGCTATTTCAACTGGAGGTTTAACTATAGTTGGAGGCTTAGTAAACTTAAATGGTAACTCTGATACTGTTGGTACTATATCTATAAATGCAGGTAGAATTACTACTGGTGCAGGAACTCTTACAGGGAATGGAACTTTTTCAACTGTTGCAAATAATAATGTCGCTTCAACAATAACTGGAAACTTAGGACTTGGTGCTAATGCAACTTTTACTATCAATGATGGGTTAATGGATAATGACGCTTTTATATCTGCTGTAATAAGTGGTGCATTTACTTTTGCAAAAGCTGGAGCTGGTGTTCTTGAATTATCTGGTAGTAATACATATACTGGTACAACAACAATCAGTGCAGGAATACTTCGATTAGGCGCAGCGGGAGATGCAACTAATACACCTCTTGGTACTACGGCTGGAAGCACAACTGTATCTGGTGCAAGTTCTGCTCTCGATCTTAATGGATTTACTCTAGGTACTTCTGAAGCTTTGACATTAAGTGGTGCGCTTGCAACTGGAGCACTTCAAAATACTTCAAGTACTGCTGTTGCATACAGCGGTTTAATAACCCTTGGTGCTGCAAGTACAATAATTTCAAACTATGGAGATGTAAATATAAGTAACACTGGAACTATTACTGGAGCAACATTTGGTCTTACTATCGGTGGTGCAGGCAACGGTACACTTTCAAGTATTTTAGGTACAACTTCTGGAACTTTAACTAAAAATGGTTTAGGTGTTTGGACTTTATCTGGATCAAGTACTTATACAGGCTTGACTACTATAAGTGCTGGTACTCTTAAACTTGGTGCAGCCGGTGGTGCAACTAATACTCCTCTTGGTACTACTGGTGGCGCTACATCTATAACAAGTGGTGCGATATTGGATCTTAATGGATTTACTCTAGGTACTTCTGAAGCTGTAACAATAAACGGTACTGGTATTGCAAACTACGGTGCTTTTATTAATAGTACAAACAATACAATCTCATATACAGGAGCTATTACTATGGGAGCAGCTTCACGTATCGTTAATTACGGGACAGGTGTTATGACTATATCTGGGAACATTTCAGGTAACTTTGCTCTTACAGTTGTAGCCGTTGGTAATTTCACACAAGCTACAAATAGTATTTGGTCAGGTACTGGTTCTCTTGTTAAAGAAGGTTCTGGAACTCTTATACTATCTGGGCAAAACACTATGACAGGAGCAATGACTGTAAGTACTGGTACTCTACAGTTAGGTGCTAATGGAGGAGTTACAAATACACCATTAGGTACTATTGCAGGGGGAGTAACGGTGTCTGCTGGGGCGGTACTTGACCTTTCTACATTTACTGCCGGTGGCGCGTCTACTTGGGAACCATTAACTCTTAACGGTAGCGGACTATTAAATGGAGGTGCACTTATTAGTAATTCTACAACAGGTAGTAGTTTTGCAACTGTTGCTCAAACTAATGCTCGTGTTGTAAATAATGGTTCAGGCGCTTTAGTTATTACTGGTGCTGTAACTGGAGGTTCTACATTTTGGGTTGGGGGATCAGGTAACACTACAATTTCAGGAGCACTAAATACTGCAGGTTTACTTCTAACTAAATATGGTGCAGGAACTCTAACATTAAGTAGTGCTACAAATATTAACACTTCACTTGTTCGTATCAATGCTGGAACTCTTGCTTATGGTGTTGCTGATGCACTTTCTACTCCACCAGTTACTGTTGCAGGCGGAACTCTCAACTTAAATGGATTTAATGAAACAAATCTCGGAGCCCTTACTCTTATTGATGGATCTGTTGTTAATACTGGGGCTGCAGCAACCCTAACTTCTACTGCTACTTATACACTAGAAAAAGGGACAGTGAGTGCTGTGCTTGGAGGAACCGTCGTTGCAGTAATAGCAAAAAATACAGCAGGTAAAGTTATCTTATCTGGTGACAATACATTTAGTGGTACCTCAGCTACTATAGCAGTGAATGCTGGTTATCTTAACCTACAACATAGTAATGCACTTGGTGCAGCTGCGAGTGCTAATACTACAACAATATCTGGTGGGGCAACGCTTGAACTTGAAAATAGCGTAACGATACCTAGTGTAAAAGCAATTACAGCAAATGGAACTGGTATGAGTAGAAGTGGCGCGATAAGAAGTGTGAGCGGTACTAATTCAATCGGTGCAAATGTTACCCTAGGTACTACTAATGTAAGAATAAATTCTGATTCGGGGACACTAACTATACCTACTATATCTGGAAATACTTTCAATCTTATTTTTGGTGGAGCAGGCAATACAACTGTAAGTGGTGCTATTAGTACTACAACAGGTAGTCTAACTAAAGATGGAGCTGGAAGTCTTACTTTATCAGGGGTAAATACTTACACAGGAAGCACAACTGCAATAGCGGGTACTATCGTAGCCAATAGTACTTCTTCTATAGGTGATGGAAGTAATGCAAACAATACTTTCATATTCAGAGGCGGGACACTTCAAGCTACTGGCACTATAACTTCAGCTTCAACTCGTGCATTTAGTCTTGCTACAAATGCTATCATTGATACAAACGGAAATAGCATAAGTATTGCTGGTACCGTTGGTTCAACAGGGGGTCTTACAGTAAATGGTGCAGGTACTCTCACTCTCACTGGGACAACTACTATCGGTGGTAATCTCACTATTGCGTCTGGTACATTTGTTGCACCAACTACCATGACTGTAAACGGAGATTTTAGTAATAGTGGTACATTTACACACAATAACGGTAGTTTGACTCTAACTCCAACCAACTCAACACTTACAACAAATATTTTAGGTAGTTCCAATACAACATTTTATAATTTAATCAATACAACTCCAGGTTCAACAGTCAAACTTAAAGCTGGTAATACATATACGTTTGCAAACGTCCTAAATCTAACCGGAGTTGATGGTAATCCTATTTCAATAAATTCTGATACCCCTGATTCACAATGGCTAATGACACTATCAGGTTCAAGTTCAATTTCTTACTTGAAAGTTAAAGATTCTGGATGTAGCGGAGGTAATAGTGTTGGAGCAAGTAGTAATATATACAATTACGGCAATAACGGTCCTTGCTGGTCTTTTGTTACTCCTACTCACGGAGGAGGAGGTGGTGGTTATATAGAAGGATCAGGTGCACTTGGTACTGTAGTTCTTACTGGAAATGTAGTTACTGGAGTTATTATTACCAATGGCGGAGGTGGATATTCTACTCCACCAACGGTTAAATTCTGTGGCGGCGGTGGATCCGGAGCTCTAGGGACAGCAGTTTTAAGTAGTGGATCTGTTTCAAGTGTTACTATCGATAACGGTGGCTCCGGCTACAGTTCTTCAGTTACAGTTGTATTTGGCAGCAATTGTCCTACAACTGGCGGGGGCGGCGGAGGAACTGGAGGTAGTAGTAGTGCACGCGCAACTGCAGTAGTGTCTTCAAATGTTGTTCAGAGTGTAACTATAGATTTTGGTGGTAGTGGTTACACATCTACTCCAACAGTTAAATTCTGTGGCGGCGGTGGATCCGGAGCTCTAGGTACAGCAGTTTTGACAGGGGATTCTGTTTCAAGTGTTACTGTTGATAACGGAGGTTCTAATTACACGAGTGTACCTAGTGTAGTATTCAATAGTAATTGTCCTACAACTGGTGGAGGTGGAGGTGGAGGTGGAGATATAGGTTTCTTGTACGATAAAAAGAGAATGTTTGCACTGCTTGATCAGTCTGGACTTATAAATATTAAAAGTTACTTCTCTAAAATTTTCACAAGTAAGTTTAATTACTTTAAATAACCAAACGATTAATTTATTCTTGCCCCCGCTATTTCTATCGTTGCTCAAATTTTCCATTTAACTTATAATATCAAGTATGTCTACTAACTTCAGGATTGATGAATCAAGCACATCTGATCAATATGAATCCCAAGACCGTGTTTTTACAACAAGGATTGTAAAAAAAAGACCATTTATGACCAAACGAAAGTTTACAAATACCATCATGCTGATAGCTTTATTAATAGCACTTTCTTTTAGTGGATATTTGTATTATAAGCTCAACAATCTACAAAAAAATACTAAAGAAAATGTCGATAAAGAATCAAAAGATTTACTTAGTAAGGTTGCACGGTTATATTTAATACCAACTGGTGAAGAACCAACTATAGCTACAGTTTCAGATCCAGTTAAATTAAAAGATCAATCTTTTTTTTCTAGTTCTCAAAAAGGTGACAAAGTTCTTATTTTTTCTGAAGCAGGAAAAGCTGTGCTATATAGACCAAGTATAGATAAGATTATAGAAGTTGCTCCAATAAATAATTCTAAGAAAGATGCTAAAGTACCTGAAAAAACAACAGAACCAACTAAAGATAAGACATTTTAGTCTAATTGCATCATTTGTTTTCTTCCTGTCTCTTCTTTATCCATTCTCACAAATTTTTGCAGCACTATCTTGTAATGTTACTACTCAGGCAGCTTGTACTGGCGGAAGTGTAATACTCTTGCGCATGTCTGGTTCTACAAACGCTCACGCTGAACTTCCAAGTCAATCAAATACAAACTATGACAACTATGTTATATGTTGTTCAAGTTCTTCATCTATTGGAAATTCATGCAGTGCGTTTAATAAACAAGTGTTTTTAAAACTATCCGGTGTAACCAATGGCACTGTTCAAGAAACAAGTGTTAATACTTATGGAACTGATGCATGTCTTTCTGATGCAGTAGGGAACGATACTATTACTGTAGGATATCAGAATTCAAATTGTACTGGATACGACACTACTCTTGCTTCAATTTCTTCTTCAGATAATGCTCATATAGGAGACGGCAGCGCTTATACTAGAAAAGTTTGTGCAACTGTCATACCTCAAACTATTTCTTTTGATATAGATACTGCATCTGACTTTAGTAATGGAGAGTCAAGTGCTCCATATTCTGTTGATTTGGGGACAATAACTACATCTACTGTTAAACATTCAGACAGTTCAACAGTGCGCATGATTGTATTAGAAGGAGATACAAATGCAGCCGGTGGCATGGTAGTAACAGTTCGAAATGCAAATGGTACAAACGGTCTAGTGTCTACATCAACTCCAGCAGATAACATAAACAGTGCAACAGCAACAATGGCAAACGGTACAGAAAACTATGGACTATGTGTTGCAACAGCTGGACTTACTGGATTTTCTAGGTCAACTGGCTATAGTTCTGATTCGTGTTCGCTTGCTTCAGGCACTAATGGTGTCCAAGCTCTAAGTACAACTCCAACAAGTATTATCAATTCTGCTGGAGCTCCAATTACCGGGGGTCATGCTGAGGTTGTTGTAAATGGAGCAGTTAGTGCAACAACTGCGTCTCACAACGACTACGCGGACACTCTAACATTCATTGCTACAGGGACATTTTAAGTAAAGTTATCCACATATATAGACGTTTTTTTGGTTATTTGGATATTTTTATGATAAAATATACGTATAAAAAGTGGCATTATTATTATTAATTTACAAGAAGTTTGTTATGAATATTATTAAAATTATAAAATCTGTTTCTTCTAAGTTTGCTACCAGTTTTCTTATCGTAGCTTTGGTTGTTGTAAGTACATTTGGACCACAGTTGGCAACAGCTGCGTCCTTTACAACATCAAAGGACACTACTACGCGTCTAAAGTTATCTACTACTGCGGACCATATAATTAACTTCACATTACCAACTGGAGTTACTTTTGATGTATCTGGTAACACTGACGTCCTACGCGTTGATTTTCCTTCTTCCTTTACTCAGGGTGGTACTTGGCAAACAGCTGATTTTACATTTAACGACGGTACAGCAAGAACAGTGAATGCTGTTTCAGCAGGAGCTGGTACTATAGATGTTACTTGTACAGATGCTGCCAACAACGTTGGTGTTGCTATCGATACGACTAACTTAGTATTTACAGTTAAACCTTGTGGAGCATCATTCACAGCTTCAGGTTCTGCAGCTACTGTGACATTCACAATATTTGGTACAACAACTACAGGTACTGGAACCTTAACTAATCCTTCATCTGTTGCTGCAACTAATATAGACTTTGGTATGTGTGACGAAACAGCTTCATGTACTTCTTCATACACAAACTCACATTCAAGTCAGATTGCATATGCGATAGCTGATGATGATCAAGTTAACGTCTCTGCGATTGTAGGTTCATCAATAAACTTCGATATAGATACTTCTGTTGCAGATGCTGAAACAAACACACCTTATACTGTTGCTCTCGGTACTGTTACAACCGCTGATACACGCATTTCAGGAAGTACTGACAGTGTGAACATGATAATACTAGAAGGTGACACTACTGGTGCCGGTGGCATGGTAGTAACAGTTCGAAATGCAAACGGTACAAACGGTTTAGTATCTACATCAACTCCTGCAGATAACATAAACAGTGCAACAGCAACAATGGCAAACGGTACAGAAAACTATGGACTATGTGTTGCAACAGCTGGACTTACTGGATTTTCAAGAGCTGGATCATATAACTCAGGTACATGTGCGCTAAACACTCTCAGTGATGTGAAGGCTCTAAGTACAACAGATGCTAATATAATCAGCACCACAGGACCATTTACTGGAGGCCATGCTGAAGTTGTAGTAAGTGCTGCTATAAGTACTTCAACTGTTGCTCACAATGACTACGCCGACACACTTACCTTTATTGCTACAGGTACATTCTAAAAATTAACTCTTTAATTAAATGCCCACTTTCTCTAACAAAAGAGTCGCAAATACTCTACTAATACTGGTTGCTATAGTGTGCTTTTCTTATGCACAAAATGTTTCAGCACTAAGCATTTCTCCAGTAAGAGTTGAGGTAAGTGGTAATCCTGGTGAGACTATAGAAAAAGAGACAACCCTAATAAATGATAGTGATGCTTCAGAAGTAATATACTATTCTTCATATGCCAACTTTGAAGCATCTGGAGATACGGGTAATCCTTCTTTTGTAGAAGGTAATCATGACATAGCAACATGGATGTTTGTTCCTGCTTCAATTAGCCTAAAACCTAAAGAGTCTAAAAAGATAAACTTAAAAATTGAAATTCCAAAAGATGCTGAACCAGGAGGTCACTTCGGTGCAGTGTTTTGGGGTACTAGTCCAAACAATCCAGGCTCAGGTGTTTCTATCGGTGCAAAAACTGGAGTCCTAGTCCTTCTTTCTGTAAATGGAGATGTAAAAGAGGGTGGAGGACTAGTTGATTTTGTTTTGAAAGATAAAAAAGTATTTTATAACACACTACCAGTATCTCTTGTATATAGATTTAGAAATGATGGAGGTGATCGTATAAAACCAGTAGGTAAAATTACTATGCATGATTTATTCTATATACCTGAGGATAAAATAAATGCGAATCCTACAAGTGGTAATATCCTCCCTAATAGTACTCGACGTTTTGAGGTTGATTGGGTTAAAAATCCAAGAGCTAAAGATTACGTAGAACCTAATGGACCTATAGGGAAATTTTTTGATAAGGCACTTTACCAATGGAAAAACTATGCTTTTGGACCATATTTTGCAAAATTGGATCTTCTTTATGGTACAAATGCAACCCGTGTTTCTAAAACAGTTTTCTTCTTTGTATTTCCTTGGCAATTATTAATATGCCTAGCGGTCATCTTGTTTATTGTATTTTGGGGAGGAAGGAAACTACTTAGACGTTACAATAGATACATAATACAAAAGGCTCGTCTTGGTATTAAAACACCAAACGATGCCGGTCATGAGTAATATAAAATCAATATTATCTTTTGCCCTTATTTTTTTAGTGGCTTCAGCTATACCTATTTATGTTTTTGCTATAGATTACTCTCTGCCTCCTGAAAATGTATCAGTTTCTGCTGTTGTTACTGGACCAATTATTGGTCCTATAGATGATGGTGGTGGAGGTGGTGGAATGTTATATGGTCTTATATTTTCAGGTTGGGCTTATCCAGGAGCCACAGTGCATATAATGAAAGACGGTATTCCTAAGACAACTACTTTAGCAAATAGTGAAGGTTATTTTAGTGTTACTCTTAGCGAATTATATAAATCAAATGTTTTATATACTTTATACGCTATAGATAAAGATAATAGACGATCTATATTACTAAACTATCCAATTGTAGTGAAAATAGGTTATTTTACTCAAATCTCTGGTATCCGTTTCCCACCAACCATATCTACTGATAAAAATGAAGTAAAAGCAGGAGATTCAATAATTGTACGAGGTTATGCTTTACCAAATAAACTTCTTGATGTTGTAATACAGGGTATTAGCGGAAAAACTTTTTATGTAACTAGTAATCCAGATGGAACTTATGAGTTACCCATATCACTTTTTGGATTTAGAAAAAATAATTACAACTTACACGTAAATTATAATTTGGATAAAAAAATAAGTAAGGTTATTCAATTTACAATAGGTGACGCTAATATTTTAAGTGTAGATTTGGTTAATAACTTACCAGGCGATTGTAATGCTGACCAAATTATAAATATAGTAGATTTTTCTGTTGCAGCTTTTTGGTATGGTAAACCAAATCCACCACGTTGTATAGATACTAATAACGACAATACTATCAATCTTATCGATTTTTCTATATTGGCATTTTACTGGACTGGATAACTAGAATATGAAAAAAATTTTATTTATAATAGTAATATTTTTTGTTCACACACTTACTACACACGCAGCAAGTGTTTCTATTGTTGCACCTACAACAGTTGAAACCACAAATCAGTTTAATGTTTCTGTGTATCTAAATACCGAAGGGGTATCAATAAATTCTATCGATATTACATTATCTTACCCAGATGACATTATGATCTTTCAGGGATATAAAGAAGATGGTGGAGTCAAGAAAATTTGGATTCAAACTCCAAAAGAACAGAATGGCACTATTCGTTTTTCTGGTATTATTCCTGGTGGTGTAAATGGTATTTATGATCCAGATAAGATCGGATTACAACCTGTGCCACTTACTACTTTACTTTTTTCTCCAAGAGCGAATGGTTCTGGTGATCTATCAATACTTAATTCCAAGATTTTACAAAATGATGGAATTGGAAGTGAATTACTTCACACAATTTCTAATCAAAAAATCCTAGTCAGTATCTCGAACGAATCTCTAGAAGAAAACAAACAATCTATTTTAGACAAAGAATTACCTGAACCATTTAAGATTGAATTCATACCATCAGGTTTATTTTCAGAAACACCCTCCATGATATCTTTTTTTGCAGTGGATAATTTATCTGGAGTAGCAAAATATCAAGTAAAAGATGGGAGTAGTATATGGAAGGATGCTACAAGTCCACTAGTTACTCCAAAAGGGATAGTTAAAAGAACTATAACCGTACGAGCTATAGATTTCTCAGGGAATGTGCGTGAATCTAGTATAGATATACCAGGCATACTTTCTGCGATACAATTGGTGGCAGTTTTTATACTTTTCACTGTTTGCTACTTCATGTTTTTTGTGGTAAAAAGAAGAAGATGAAATACTACGTAAAGACTATAATATATAGTATTTTAACTTTAGTAGTATTTCTTACTACGCCTGTATATGCTGGAAACTCTTCACTTTTCTTAGGAAAATCTCAATCAACAGTTGGTGAGGGAAGCAACATAACTATTGATGTAAAAGTAAAATCACCAGATGAACCTATTAACGCAGTATCCGGATCACTTTCTTTTCCTAGTGATTTATTGCAAATTGTTTCTATTTCAAGAGATGATAGTATTTTGAATATCTGGACCCATGATCCAAATATCAGCAGAAATAAGATTTCTTTTGAAGGAGTGATACTAAATCCTGGTTATATTGGTCAAGGTGGAAGCATTTTCCATATTACCTTTCAGGCAAAGAAAATAGGAACAGCTACCATATATTTTAATGAAGGTTCAATACTTGCAAACGATGGACTTGGAACAAATATCATAAATGGGTTGAGTTCTACTAGTTTCAATATTATTGCATCTGGTGCACTTGATCTAGTAAGGCCAATTGCAACAAATAATAATGGTAGATTAATGGCTCTGCCAGTTATAACTGAATATTCCGAGTCAGTGTATTCTAAGGATAGTGTTTACCTAAGAGGAAAGGGGGAACCAAATGCTGTTACAAAACTTTCTTTTGAAAAAGTATCTAATAAGTCCTTCGGTGAACAGTTTTTAGATTTTATTCAGTCTAAAAAGAAACGCTTAACTGATGTATTAGTAAAAAATAATGATAAAGGTTTGTTTGAATATATTACTCCTAATAATTTGATCGCAGGAGTTTACAATGCCACACCTTTCTTAGTTGATGACAATACAAATACTACAAAACCAGGTCTTGGTGTTAGACTATTTGTGAATGATAGTAAGATAATAAAAGCACTTATTGTTTTTATAAATATACTAATACTGTTAATACCAATAGTTGGACTAATAATGCTAATATATTTTATCCCTTGGTATTCATCTCGAAGAATGCGTATACTCAAGCGTAAAATGGGCCTCGAAGAAGAGAAAATTCAACTTACTGAGCATGAGTTAGAGCGCCAAGATAAGATGCTTTCCCAAGCACCCATACCGCCCATATCTACTGAAAAAAGGGAATAAATGTGGTATTATATACCTTATGAGAAGATTTAATATCTCGGTAATTCTCGTTATTTTTGTATTAATATCTGGCTTCCCAAATATAATTAATGCAGATAGTGATATTTTAACACCCCAAGAAAACTTGTGGCTTAAGTCTCGCAACAATACTATTATTGTTTATCCAGAAAAGAATTTTCCTCCATATTCTTATCAAAATGCTTCTAGAACACCCCAAGGTTTATCGATAGATTATATAGAGCTTGTTGCTAAAAAAGTAGGAGCAAAAGTCGAGTATTTACAAGCTCGCCCACTTTATCAGATATTAGATGATATAAAACAAGATGGTAAAGGTGATGTAGTCACCTCATTATCTGAAAATAAAGAAAGAGATGATTTTTTATATTTTTCTGATACCTATATTACTAGTCCTGCAGTTATAGTAGTGCGTAAAGATTTAGATAAGAGAAGTGATATGACACTATCTGACTTAACTGGCAAGAAAGTGGCTATTGGTGATCAATATGCAGTTGAAGACTTTGTTCGGGTTAATAATCCTAGGGTTGTTATAGATTCAGTAACTGACGATGAGTTGGGCCTACAAAAGTTAGTTTTAGGAGAGGTTGATGCAGCAATTATTGACGTTACTTCTTTATCTTATTATCTTTCAAAGCAAGTACTAAATAGTGTTAGAATTGTAGGTAGTACAGGGTTTGAATATAAGCTTTCTTTTGCTGTACCTAAAGATAAAGAAATACTCCAATCAATAATAGATAAAGGTTTACAGCAAATAAGTACAAATGATAGGAAAATTATTACCGATAAATGGGTAGTGATACCTAATAAATCAAGCTCCACTAATCCTTTTATTTCTTATCTCAAACAGAATATTAGCACAATAGTACTTTATGTCTTACTTTGTGCAATAATATTAATGTTACTTATTAGAAGAACAAATGGAACAAGATATTTTTCTTTTAGAAATCGCACCAAGATGGATAAAGTTAATGAGTTAAAACAGGAGATTATTGAACTAGAAGATACTAGTAAAGGTCTCATGGAAGAATTAAATGAAGTTAAAATTCTTGAAGAAAATATAAAAGAAAAAGTTAAAAGTATTGAAACTCAATAAATTTATAATCGCGTTTTAAAAACAAATTTTATACTCATAATATATGAAATCATTATTAATCTATATATTCCTGATCGCTGTACTAATAACCCCAACATCTAGCACTAAAGCACAATCAAACTTACTTAATAGTGAGGAAAATATATGGATTTCTTCAAGGAATAATACTATCTCAGTGGTTCCAGAAAGAAACAATCCGCCCTTTTCTTTTAATGATTCATCCTATATATCCCAAGGTATATTTATAGATTATATAAAGCTTGTTTCTGAAAAATTAAATATTAAAGTAGATTTTTTAACTTCTCGTACTAGATCTGATATTATTGCAGGAATATATGAAGATAAAGCTGATTTTGTTTCTACTCTTGAGATTGATAAAATTGAAAACACCAATCTAGCTTCCACAAGTCCTTATTCTACTTTCCCAGTTGTTATTGCGGTTCGTAAAGATTATGACGCAAGAGAGGGGATGACACTAGATGATTTTAATAATAGGAGTGTTGCTGTAATGCAAGATTCTCCTATAAATTCTTATATAAAGAAAAATTACCCAAGGATAGTTATACAAGAAGTAGTCGATAACGAGCTTGCTTTACAAAAAGTAGCTCTAAACGAAGTTGATGCTACGGTCATAAATTCCGCATCTCTAACTTATCTACTTTCTAAACAATCTATGCGTAGCATAAAAGTTGTAGGAAGTATTCCTCTTGATTCAAAAATGTCATTTGTTGTTCCGAAAGACAAATTAGTTTTAAGTTCTATTTTGACTAAAGGATTAAAACAAGTTAGCGCCAAAGAGCACCAGCAGATAATTGATAAATGGATTTCATTACCCAACGAGAAAGACAATAAGAATACTCTGATTACTTACATTAACGATAATTTTGTTATTATACTTATTACACTATTGTTTTTAGTAATATTAGTATCAATGTTTTTATTCTTTAGAAAAAGAAATCATTATTTTAACTATAATCACGAACATAAAAATAGTAAATTAATTGAATTAGAAAAAGAAATATCCGAACTTGAATCTACTAGTGCCAGTTTGATAGATGAACTTAAGGAGGTAAAAAACTTAGAACAAGATATTAAAAATAAAATTAGACAAGGAGAATCTATCCATCATTAATTTAAAAATTAATTATCATATTTTTATGAGTAATCAAAAAGGTTTCACATTAATTGAACTACTTGTCGCGGTAGCTATAATCGCAATATTAGCCAGTGTAATAATGACTATGTCTTCTAATGCAAGGAATAATGCCAAAGATGCAGCTATCAGAAGGCAGTTTGCAGAATTTACTAAACTGCTTTTGCAAGAATATGTTGATAATGGTACTTATGCAAATCTTCAACTTCCAGCAACTTATTTTTATACTAAAGAAGATTGCGAATCAGGATTTACTTCAAGTGTATATGTTTCTGAAGCCCGAGCTATATGTAAAGAGATAGTTAAAAATTTAAATAACGGAGCATTTTATGTAGGAGCTAATAATCCTAGTTCTCAAAAGTATTCTATTTCAACAAACTTGAACACACCAGTTTACTTATCTGGAAATCCCACAGGGCATGATTATTGTGTTGGAAGTAGTGGGACTTACGATGGCACCTCTGTAGGTAATGGAAGTCAGACCCAAAAAGGTTGTTATAATAACCCTTAAAATATACTAAAAATATAGTAGCTAATTTTAGCCTAAAATGCTATAATTACTTGGTATTTATGGCTAAAAAGGAGGAAAAAAATGCTAAATATGGTGCTGATCAGATCTCAGTTTTAGAGGGTCTTGAGCCTGTACGTCGACGTCCTGGTATGTATATTGGTTCAACTGGTATAGATGGACTTCATCACTTGATATGGGAAATTTTTGATAACTCACGCGATGAAGCTATGGGTGGATTTGCTGATCATATTGAAGTTACTCTACTTCCAAATAATTCTGTACGAGTTGCTGATAATGGACGTGGTATTCCAGTTGATATTCATCCAAAGACAAAAGTATCTGCGCTTGAAACTGTAATGACTACACTTCACGCTGGAGGAAAATTCGGAGGTGATGATAGTGGCTATAAAGTTTCCGGAGGCCTTCACGGTGTGGGAGCTTCTGTTGTAAATGCACTATCTATCTATACTCAAGCCATAGTTCACCGTGATGGTGGAAAATACGTTCAAGAATATTCACAAGGAAAAAGGAAAGCTGCTGTTAAAAAAATCTCTACTTCTAAAGACCACGGAACTATTATTACATTTAGACCAGATGAAGAGATATTTAAACAAGTTAAATTTGATTGGAATACAATAATAAACCATTTGCGCCAGCAAGCTTACTTAGTAAAAGGTTTGAGAATAGATATAATCGATGCTCGTGATGAATCTTTCGCACAATCAATATTAACTAAAGGCAAAGATTCTTTAAACGATGACAAGGTTTTTTGGTTCAGAGAACTTTCTCTTGAAGTTCCTAGTACAACATTTTATTTTGAAGGTGGATTGGTTTCACTCGTAAAATTTTACAATAAACTTGAGAAAACAATAAACCCAAGTGTATTTTATGTAGAGAAAGAAGTTGATGGGGTAGGAGTAGAAGTTGCCCTACAATATGTTGACGATGTTAATTCTCACATAGTTCCATTTGCTAACAATATTTACAACCCAGAAGGAGGTACGCATGTTACAGGTTTTAAAACTGCTCTTACGAGAGTATTGAATACATATAGTAAAAAAAATAATCTAATAAAAGAGTCTGATGGTGCTTTTACTGGAGATGATGTGTTAGAAGGTCTAATGGCAGTAGTTTCAGTAAAACTTCGTGAAATACAATTTGAAGGTCAAACTAAAGCAAAATTAGGATCAACTGAAGCACAAGGTGCAGTAGCCTCTGTTTTTGGAGATGCATTTACTGGATTTTTAGAAGAGAATCCAGATGAAGCAAAATCAATAATAAACAAATCTATTCTTGCATTGCGTGCTCGTAAAGCTGCAAAGGCTGCAAAAGATTCAGTTCTTCGAAAAGGTGCACTTGAAGGCATGACCCTTCCTGGTAAACTTGCAGACTGTCAGAGTAAGAGTGCCGAAGAATCTGAAATATTTATTGTAGAGGGAGATTCTGCGGGAGGTACTGCTAAGATGGGACGTGATAGAAAAACGCAAGCAATATTGCCACTTCGAGGTAAAATTTTAAATGTTGAACGTGCAAGACTTGATCGCATGCTTGGTAGTGAACAGATTAAAAACTTAGTTATTGCCATGGGTACTTCAATTGGTGATACTTTTGATCTTGAAAAGATTAGATATCATAAGCTTATTATTGCAACTGATGCTGACGTTGACGGTGCTCATATTAGGACATTAATACTTACACTTATGTATAGATACTTCCGACCAGTGCTCGATGCAGGATATGTATATATTGCTCAACCACCACTATTTAAAATAAAAAAGGGTAAAGAAATATCTTATGCTTATTCAGATGAAGAGCGAGATAAATTACTAGGTAAAGATGCTCCTTCACTAGAAGAGTTGCTTCAAGATTCTGCAAATGAAGGAGAAAATGAAGTTGAACTTGAGGTAGAAGAGGAAGATGAAAAAACAAAAGCTAAAAAATCTACCAAAATCCATGTCCAACGTTATAAAGGTCTTGGGGAAATGAATGCCGAAGAATTATGGGAAACTACTATGGATCCAGCAAGACGTATACTTAAACAAGTCACCATAAATGACGCTGAAGAAGCAAATAAAATTTTTGACATGTTAATGGGATCAGAAGTTCCTCCTCGTAAAGCATTTATTCAATCTCACGCAAAAATGGCTAATCTCGACATCTAGTATATTTATATGTCGCATACGTCTGGAAATAAATCAGTCACTTTTGCATTAATAGGTAATGTGTTTGTAACAATAACCAAAGGAATAGTTGCGGTTTTTTCTGGTTCTACAAGTATGTTTGCTGAAAGTGTACATAGTTTTGCTGACACACTAAATCAATCCCTTCTTCTTATAGGACTAAATCGTTCAAAAAAGCCTGCAGATGATATAAGAGGGTATGGATATGGAATTGAAAGATTTTTTTGGTCACTTATATCTGCTTGCGGGATTTTATTTGTTGGAGCCGGTGTAACCATATATCACTCAATACATTCTTTGATTAACAATGGAGGATCTTCAAATTTCCATTTATATAACATAGTTGTTTTATTAATAGCACTTGTTATAGAGAGTATTACTTTATACATAGCTATCAAAGAGTTAAAAGGTAATAAAAAATTTTCTAGAAAAATGTTAGATGAAGCAGATCCAGTAGTTTTGGCAGTAGTTTATGAAGATGGGGTTGCTGTCATAGGTGTAATTGTTGCTCTCATTGCTCAGTTTTTGACAGTTATTACAAACAATAATCTTTACGATAGTGTTGGTGGAATAGTAGTAGGTATAATTTTAGGTGTTTTGGCAGTAATTTTAATTAGAAAAAATCATCACTATTTAATAGGTAAGTCTATAAAAGAAGAAGTAAAAGAAGAAATCATCGAACTTCTTTTGAAAGATCCTTGTATTGAGAAAATATTAGAGTTTAAATCCGTTGCTGTAAACATTGGAAAATACAGAATATATGTATCTGTTGAATGGAATGGTACTCCACTATACCATGAGATATATGATGCAGGGGAGTTAAAAGAAGAATTCGAATCTGTGAAAGATGATTTCCAAGAGTTTACGAAACTAATGCTAAAAACAACAGATAGAGTTCCTAGAGTGCTAGGAACTCATATAGATGATATAGAGAAAAAGATCACAAGCCAGTTCCCAGAAGTTTTGTATGTAGATATTGAGATAAACTAGAAACCGTTATTAAGAGCGGTTTCTAGTTTCTTCTTTTATGTGAGCCATAAAATCAGGTAGTGACATTTGAACTTTTGATCCATCACGTTTTTCTATTGTTAGAAGTCCTGACTCTTTTTCTTTATCTCCAACTACTACTACATAAGGAGTATTTACTTTCTTTGCAGCGTGAATTTTTTTACCAAGACTATCATTATAGTCTATATGTTCAACCCTGATATCATTTCCAGAAAGAGATTTTGTAATTTTATCTGTCTCTTCTAAATGATTTTCTTTTACAGGAATAACAGCAACTTGTATTGGAGAAAGCCAAGTAGGGAATATTCCTGCGGTGTGCTCAATCATAATTGATAAGAATCTTTCTATAGAACCCATTATAGCAGCGTGTATCATTACAATTCTTTCTTTTTCTCCCTTTTCATTTGTGCAAGTAAGATCAAATCTCTCTGGCATATTCATATCAAGCTGTATTGTTGCGACTTGCCATTCACGACCGATTGCGTCGTTTGCCATAAAATCAAGTTTTGGTCCATAAAATGCAGCTTCGCCTATTCCTTCAAAAGTCTCTACTCCACGTTCATCTGCAATCTCAGTTAGCATATTTTCTGCAAATGCCCATCTTTCTTTATCACCTAGATACTTTTCTGGATGTTCTGGGTCATGTTTAGAGACACGTACACGTAATTTGAACCCAAATGTTTTGTAAAAAGTTTCAACAATGTCCCAAATTTTTAAGAATTCATCACGCGCTTGTGACATTCTACAAAATACGTGAGCGTCATCTTGAGCAAACGCTCTAACACGAGACAATCCTGAAAGTTCTCCGGATTGTTCGTCTCTATAGCAAGTTGTAGTATTTGCGTATCTTTGAGGAAGCTCTCGGTAACTCCACATTTTTCGAGCATAAATCTGAGTATGGTGAGGACAATTCATTGGCTTCATTGCAAATTCATGTCCTTCACGAGTAGTTATACGGAATAAATCATCTTTGTATTTATCCCAGTGGCCACTTTTCTCATAAAGATCCTTCTTTGTTATATGTGGTATCTCCACTCTATCGTATCCTTTTTCTTGACGAAGTTGCCAAACATAAGAGTCTAATAGGTTCCTTAAAAGTGTACCTTTAGGTGTCCAAAGAGGAAGACCTGGTCCTACTAAATCTGAGAAAGTAAATAGATCAAGTTCAACCCCAAGTTTTTTATGATCTCGTTTCCTCGCTTCTTCTTGTTGTTTTTCATAAGCTTCAAGTTCTTCCTTTGAATTAAAAGCAAGTCCGTATATACGAGTAAGCATTTTGTTTTTCTCGTCTCCCCGCCAATATGCACCAGCAACACGATCAAGTTTAAATGAATCTGGATTTATTTCCTTATTTGGATTCTCTGCATGCCCTCCACGACAAAGATCTGTAAAACCACCACAAGTGTATAGGGTTATTTGTTCCCCTCGATCAGCAATCTCATTTATTAATTCTTTTTTATATATATTTCCTTTGAAATAATCTAAAGCCTCCTCCTTATTTATTTCTTTATGAGTAAATTCCACCCATTTGTTCAAATTCTTTAACATTGATGATTGAACCTTATTTAGATCTTCATCTGTGAATTTATCTCCTCCAAAATCAATATCATAGTAAAATCCGTTGTCTATGGCAGGACCAAGAGTTGGCAGGGCGTTAGGATAGTGTTCCAAAACGGCTTGAGCAAGCAAGTGGGCGAGCGTATGCCTGATGTGTGGTAATTTTTCAGTATTTTCCATATTTAGCAATAATAGCATATTTGCATATTTCCGGAAAATAGCTATACTGTCTATATGGTAATACGAATGAGACATACTCGTGCCCATACTGGTAACCGCCGAAGCCATCATGCGCTTAAGGCAAAGACTTTTGCTGTTTGTGCGCATTGTAAAGCACCAAAAGAGACCCATGTAGTCTGCAAAAATTGTGGATTTTATAGGGGTCGTAAGGTTATAGATGTGGTTAAGAAGGTAGAAAAGAAACAAGCAAAGAAGAAAGCTCGCGCTAAATAATTTTAGGCGTTAGTTGCTAAGCTCTAGTATTTAATACTAGACCCTTGCAACTAAAGCGTAGATCTTTATTAAACAATGGCAAACAGGCACCTTTCACGTTCAATCGTTCTACAAACACTCTTTGAGTGGGATTTTGGTGCACAAAAAGATGTAACTCCAGAGGAAATGTTAAGTCACAATATAGAAGAATTCGGTCCAGGACTTGATGATTCTTCTTTTATGAGCGAAGTTTTCCTAGGTGTTGTAAAGAAGAAAAATATTATTGATGAGATAATCGAAAAGGCTGCTCCAGATTGGCCAATAGAAAAAATCTCCGTTGTCGATAGAAATATCCTTAGATTGGGATTGTATGAATTACTTTTTGGTGATCGGACTCAAGTTCCACCAAAAGTGGCTATAAATGAATCTATTGAGCTTGCTAAGAGTTTTGGTGGAGAGAATTCTAGTAAATTTATAAATGGAGTTCTAGGTGGTGTTTATAAAGAACTTGGAGAACCAGGTAAAGACGATGTTGGTAAACCAAAAATTAAAATAAAAAATCAAGAAACAGATCCTAGTAAATTCCCAATAGAAAAAAAAGCTGGCGCAGTAATATTTTCAAAAAATAATGGACAGATATACTTTGCTTTTGTTCATGATGTGTTTGGATATTGGACATTATCTAAAGGCGGAGTGGAAGATAATGAAGATGTTGAAGCAGGAGCAATCAGAGAGATAAAAGAAGAGTTGGGAATTGATATTAAGATAAAAGAAATGCTTGGTCAAAACGAATATGTTGCTACTCATCCTGAAAAAGGAAAGATTAGAAAACAAGTAACTTTTTTCTTAGCTGAAGCAGATTATGGAGATATTGAATTAAAAAATACATCAGGTGGACTTGATAACGCTAAATGGTTTCCGATTGAAGAGATTACAAGTCTTAAAATGTATGACAATATGATCCCGCTTCTTACAAAGGCAATTGAAATACTAACTAAGGCAGAATAACATTATGGTTGATTTATCAAAATTTGAAGAGAAGACCAAGATAATTTTTAAAGACAAAAAGCTTCTAGAACAAGCGTTTATTCACCGTTCATATATAAATGAAAATACAGGACTTAAACTTTCACACAATGAACGTTTGGAATTTTTAGGAGATGCTGTACTTGAACTTATTGTAACTGATCACTTGTACAACAAGTATCCTGATCGTGATGAAGGTGAACTTACGGCTTATAGGTCAGCGTTGGTAAATGCAGTTATTATAGGAGAGGTTGCACAAGATCTTGGTATGAATGATTACTTACTTCTTTCTAAAGGTGAAGCAAAAGATGTTGGAAGAGCTCGAAGTTATATACTTGCAAATACTTATGAAGCATATGTTGGAGCAGTTTATATTGATCAGGGTTATGAAAAAGCACTTGAATTTATTTCGAAAACACTATTTGGGAAAATAGATATAATAGTTTCTAAAAAACTTTGGCGAGATGCAAAAAGCTTAGTCCAAGAAAAGGCCCAGGAATATCTAAGTATTACTCCATCATATCGTGTAATAAGTGAGTCAGGACCAGATCATGACAAACATTTTACAGTTGGAATATATTTAGGAGAAGAAAATATTGCTCAAGGTAAGGGTAAATCAAAACAAGAAGCTGAGCAGGCTGCAGCGCGTGCTGCATTAGAAGCTAAGGAATGGCTTGATTAGTTATATGACACTTAAATCTATAGAGCTTATAGGTTTTAAATCATTTGGACGTAAAAGCGCTGTGTCGTTTACTACACCCATAACCGCTGTGGTTGGTCCCAACGGGTCTGGTAAATCTAATATAGTAGAATCTATAAGATTTGTACTGGGTGAGCAATCTATGAAGTCTCTTCGTGGTAAAGGAGGAGCTGATTTGATATTTAAAGGTTCTAAGGGTTTATCTTCGGGGAACCATGCCAAAGTTACAATAATTTTCGATAATAGTAAAAAGATATTTTCTTTTTCTAATAGTGGATTAGGTGTTCCATTAGATTACGATGAAGTATCTATTTCTCGAGAGGTATTTACTGACGGGGTAAATAAATATAGCATTAATGATACTGAGGTTAGACTCAAAGATATAATAGACTTACTTGCTTCAGTTAATATTGGAAGCTCAGGACACCATATAATTTCTCAAGGTGAAGCTGATAGAGTGCTTAATGCATCAAATAAAGATCGTCGAGCAATGATAGAAGATGCTCTAGGTCTTAAAGTTTATCAATACAGAATTCGCGAATCGGAAAGAAAACTTGAAAAAACAATTATAAATATGAAAGAAGTTCAAGCTTCAAGACGTGAACTTGCACCTCATTTAGCATTCTTAAAAAAACAAGTTCAAGTTATAGAAAAAGCTCGTGAGATGCGTGAAGACTTAAAACACCTCTACAAAAACTATTTTTCTGTTGAAAATTCTTATATAAAATTAGAGTCAAAGAGATTGAAAGATTTAAGACACTTTCTTGAAAAAGAAATTCAATCTATTGAATTAAGTATCTCAAATCTTAAAAAAGATAAAAATGAAAATAGTGTCGAAAATGAACATTCAAAACAGATAAGAGAAGAAGAATCTAAGTTAGTTAATTTGCGTAGTAGTAAAGATGAATTAACTAGAAAACTTGGGAGAATAGAAGGTGTTATTGAAGGAATTGAAAGGGAGATAAAGAGAGTAGAAGAAAAGGAAGAGCGGGTAGTTGATATAAAAGAATGGCAATCAATAGTTGATCATATTAGTGATCGCATTGATCAAGCATTACAATTAGAAGATTTATCTCAAATAACAGATATTCTGAAAGATCTAAAAAGTAAGATAAAAAGTATAAATAGTATAGGTAAAGAGAATAAAATTGACGAGAAAATAGAAAAAGAATACCTAGAAATGAAAACAATTAAAGATTCTATTCTTTCGGATCTGGAAAAAATAACAAACCAGGAAAAATCTGTACTATCTGTTATTTCTGATTTACGTGAAAAAGAGAAAGAAATTGAGCTTTCACTTCGTGAAAACGAAAGAGTATTTTATGAATTACTTGGTCACAAAAATGAAATTAATTCACAAATTCATTCTTTGACTTTTGAAGAGGAGAAACTTGCTATGGTTCAAAGTGCTTTCCACATGGAATTTGATGAAGCAAAAGTTCTCATTGGTCATGAAGTTTCTGATTATCTAAATATTGAAGTTGAGATTGAAGTAGGTCGTTCCACCCAAGAAGAACTTAGAAGAAAAATAGAGCGTATAAAGATAAAACTAGAAGATATTGGTTCAGGTAGTGGTGTTGACGTAATGAAAGAATATCAAGAAACTGAAGAGAGAGATCAATTCTTGGCTAGAGAAATTGTAGATTTAACTAAAGGAGTAGAGGACTGCAGGTTGCTTATCGCTGAATTAAAAGAAACTTTAGATACTGAATTTAAACATGGAGTTGAGAAAATAAATAAACAATTCCAAGATTTCTTTGCTTTAATGTTTGGCGGAGGATCAGCCTTTCTTTCTGTGGTTATGGAACATAAAAAATCAAAAGTTCGTGATGAGGAAGAGGAAGAAAATGATGATGAAGAAGAATTAGGTTTTGAAAGAGGGATAGAAATAAATGTAACTCTACCTCACAAAAAAGTTAAAGATTTGCACATGCTATCTGGTGGGGAAAGATCACTTACATCTATTGCACTCCTTTTCGCTATTTCTCAAGTTAACCCACCTCCATTTTTGGTTTTAGATGAAACAGATGCAGCTCTTGATGAAGCAAACTCTAGAAAATACGGAAATATGTTAGAGAATCTTTCTAAATACTCTCAACTAGTAGTTGTTACACATAACCGTGAGACAATGTCCAGAGCTCAAGTCTTGTTTGGAGTAACAATGGACTCATCAGGTGCTTCTAAACTTCTTTCAATCCACCTAGAAGATGCAAGTGCATATGCAAAATAAAATTACTCAGTAGTCTGGGTAATTTTATTTTGGAGAGATTCCTCCTCTAATTTTTCTTTCAAGAACTCGTTTATTGTTTGTTTTTTATTGATTATTTCTTTTGCATTATCTATACCAACATATCTATAATGCCAATCTTCGTTCATATATCCTGTTATATCTTCCTTGTTTTCCGGGTAACTCTTAACAAAACCATAATCTTTTGCATTTTCTTCTAACCACTTGTCTTCTACACTATCTTTAAACTTTGTGGTTGCAGACACGTTTTTTATTGAAGCCCCAGTTAAATCTATTGCAACTCCTAATTGGTGTTCTGAATGCCCAGGTTTAGCTATTAGTCTGCGAGCATTTTTATTACCTAATTTTATACTATTTTCTAGAATTAGTTTTTGCATTGAATAGCTTCTAAATCCAGATGTAACCTTTATTTCATAACCATCCTCCTTTGCTTTATTTATCATTTTTAATAATGCTTCAGCTGCGTCTTTTTTTAGGCATATGTTACTTGTAGTTATGTTTTTATCAAGCAGTATTAAATCTGATGGTACGTAGGTTTTGTCTGGAATACTTATTTTTTGTCCAACATTTAGGTATGTATAATCTTCGTATTCTTTTTTTGGAGTAGGGCAGTCTGTAATTTTCTTTTTTATTGCTATATTTTTGTTCTCTGTCGTTTCTGGTACTTTTTGTTCTAAATGAGATTTCTGAGCAATGGATTCTTTATCTGCAGTAGCTACTGATGCTTGTTGGTTTTCTATATTTATATTATTCAAGCTAAGTAATACAGGTTTTATGTAATATGTGAATATGGAAAACCCTCCAACAAATCCTATTAGTGCCAATATTATAAATAATATTATAGATTTAAATTTCATGTTTAATGTATTATATCAACAGGATTTGCAAAAGAATAACCCATTTCTTCTATAGTGCTAAGCAAATGGTCAAGGAATTTTACAGTCCATTGATGTCCATGCAACAAAATTATTTCTCCATCATGTAATTTATCAGTTATATTTTTTATGAATATTTTCTCTTGCCTCGAATTTTTTTCCCAATCTAGTGCAGAACCAGACCAATTCATAAACACCATACCTTCCTTATTTACTAAATTTTTAGCATAAGTATTTATAACTCCATAAGGTGGTCGAAAAAATTTAGGTTTCTCTCCTGTTATTTCATATATTAACCTATTATTATCAAGAATTTCTTTTTTTATCTTATCATCTTTTATATGTTTTAAATTTAAGTGACTCCATGTGTGGTTTCCTATAGTAAAACCCTTATCATGTATCATTTTTATATTGTCTTTAAAATTTTTATTATGTACTCCATTTATAAAGAAAATAGCCTTAGCTTTATGTTTATCAAGAGTATCAATCAAATCCTTGTCTGTCTTACCAGGTCCGTCATCTATAGTAATTAGTACAACCTTTTTATTTAGACTTTTGTCGTTAGGAATTAAATCAAAATTTTTATCTATATAATATCCAGTCTTTTTATTATTTTCTGCATAAACAAAACCAGTAAACGAATTAGAAAATATAACTAATAGTAATATTATTTTTGTAGCATTAAGATATTTCATAGTCTATTGTTTTTTTATTCCTATCAACTCCTCTTACTTTGAATTTTAGTTTATCACCCAAGGTGTATTTTCTATGAGTTTTCCTACCCCTAATACTCATGTATTTATTATCAAATTCATAATAGTCGTCCTTCAAATCTCTCATACGAACCATACCTTCACATTTAGTATTTTCTTCCTCAATGTAAAGCCCCCATTCTGTAACACCAGTTATAATACCGGTGAATGATTCTCCTATTCTGGTAGACATATATTCTACCTGCTTGTACTTTATAGAAGCACGTTCTGCTTCCGCTGCTTCCTTTTCACGGTGAGATGCTTCAGTACTCATCTCTTCATATTCAAACCAACGTTCTTTAGGTATAGTTTCATTTTTTAAGAAAGAGTTTAAGAGACGATGGACTATTATATCTGGATAACGACGAATAGGGGAAGTGAAGTGAGTATAAAATTTAAACCCAAGACCATAATGACCGATATTTTTTGTCGAATAAATAGCTTTTGCCATTGTCCGTATTATTATACTGTGAACCGTATCACGAAGGGGATTGTGTTCAAGCTTTCCAATAAGTGCATTTATCTCTTCTGATGGTATTATTCCGTCTTTTAGTTTTACGTTATATCCTAATCTCTTTAAGAAAGTCACTAGGTCCTTCATCTTTTCTTTATTTGGTTTGTCATGAATTCTATATAAAAATACTCCACCCTTATTTTTATTTTTTAAAGACATATATTCAGCTACTCGTCGATTTGCCAATAACATAAATTCTTCAATCATTTTATGTGTATCACCACGCACTTTTGTATATACAGATAGCGGTACTCCATTTTTATCTAGTTTAAATTTTACTTCTTCTTGTTCTAACGATATAGCACCTTCTTTAAATCTTTTTTTAAGTAATTTTTTACCTATATTGTTTAATATTGATAATTCTTGAAAAAACTGACCGTGACCATCATCTAATACTCTTTGAGCATTTTCATAGGTAAAACGCTTATCTGAATGTATTACTGTTCTACCAAACCATTCACTATGAATTTTTCCATGGATGTCTATTTCGAAAATAGCTGAAAATGTAAGCCTGTCAACATTAGGGTTGAGACTACAAAGTTCATTAGAAAGTTCTTCTGGAAGCATTGGAATAGTCCTATCAACTAAATATACAGACGTCCCTCGTCTACGCGCTTCTTTATCTAAAGCAGAATTATTTCTAACATAATATGAAACATCAGCTATATGTATTCCAATTTCAAAGTTTCCATTTTTCAATTTTTTAAAAGATAAAGCATCATCAAAATCTTTTGCATCTTCTGGGTCAATAGTAAAAGTAGTGGTTGTTCTCATATCTTTTCTACCCTTTAGATCTTTCTCTGTTATGCCATCATTTGCGATTTTTTTTGCTTCCAAATCCACGCTTTTCGGAAATATTGCATCAAATCCTTTCTCTAGTGCAATTGCTTCCATTTCAGCATTGTGTTCCATTGGTTCACCTAAAACTTTGCTCACTTCACCAATAGGTGCTCTCTTAGCATCTTTCCAGTCTGTAATAACTACGAAAACTTTCTGGCCTAATTTTGCTCCATTTAATTTGTTTTCTGGAATTACAATATCAGCATACATTTTCAGATCACTTGGTATTAAAAAATAGGTATCGTGTTCACGCTCAAGTATTCCTGAAAAACCAATTTTAGATCTTCTTATGACTTTGACTACTTCTCCTGTTTGATCACCATCTCTTTTTTTAGGATGTAGTATTACTTGTACAGTGTCGCCTTGGCATGCTGTTCTTAGAAAATTGTGGTCTATTTCTATTGTGTCATTAGTATGAGGTATTCTAACTGTACCTACACCTTTATGTGATATATGCATTATCCCTTCAATAGGCCCGTTTACGTGACCATTTCTTACTACTTTTTTCTTTGTAGATTTTGAGAATTTCTTCCATTTTCGGTCCTTTTTCATATAGATAGTATATCATAGAGATTCGGGCTTGATTCATATAATCCTTTATGGTAGGATACGCTCATGCTAAAAATAAGATTACAAAGAGTTGGACGTAAGAATGATGCATCTTTTCGCGTTGTTTTGACTGATTCTAAGAACTCAGCTAAGAGTGGAAAATTTAAAGAAATTCTCGGATCATATAACCTTAAGACAGGGGAAGTATTGTTTAAAAATGACCGCATCTCTTATTGGATGAAAAATGGTGCCCAGACTTCAGATACTGTTTATAATTTCCTCGTTCAAAAGAAAATAATTGAAGGAAAGAAGAAAAACGTACTATCTAAAAAAGCTCCAACAAAAGCTCGTAAAGAACTAAAGAAAGCCTAATAAAATCACCCAAAACTGGGTGATTTTATTTAATATTGCAAGTAAAAACTATGCTATGTTATAATTGTTCCTAAGCAGGTTGTAGTCGATACACTGCAAGATTTTAAGAATAATACGATAAGACTATTTATATGGCAGATGATAAAGCGTTTCTTGAATATATTGTAAAAGCATTGGTTGATCACCCACAAGATGTTGTGATTGATAGAACAGTCGATGAAATGGGAGTTCTAATTACAATGACAGTTAATAGTGCAGATATGGGTAAAATCATAGGTCGTCAGGGTAATACTGCAAAGGCAATACGAACACTACTCCGAGTGATTGGAATGAAGAATAACGCTCGCGTAAACCTAAAAATTAACGAACCAGAAGGTAGTACTCACCAAGCACCTGTGCAACAATCAGCAAGTGAAGCTTCAAAGTCCGTTGATTCAGCGTTGGAAGATTTGAAGGGAATTTAATTAAAAATAAAAAGACCCGCCGGTTACCCCGGCGGTTTTTTTTTGATGTATTCTCATCCGTAGTTTATTGCCCACTCCATCCACTGATCAAAGTTAACAACTACAGATGTCATATTTATTTTTTTCTCTTTGACTATTTTGCAAAAGAATTTAATCCATCCCTGCTGCACTTCCATCTGGTCTTGGTATGGGAGTATCCTTACTTTTTCGTAAACTCCTTTTAAATAATTACCTATGTAGTTTATTAAAGTCTGCGTGTCCCTTTTTAACAACTCGTTTGCAAAGATAGAATTTTCATAGATATTTTGGTTTCCGTATATAAATTGCTTATGGAGTTCCTCTATCAGAGAAACAACATCCATTTTTTTTAGATTTTTTACCATATCCTAGAGTATTTTCATAACTATACATCTACACCAAAAACTGTCAATCTGTCGATTTTATGTTATATTTACCCTATGAATTTCCACCTAATTACTTTATTCCCAGAAATGTTTGACTCATATTTAAAAGAGTCTATTTTAGGACGAGCAATAAAGCAAAAAAAGATAAAAATATCGTTTATAAATCCACGCATGTATGTCGGTGGTAAATACAAAAAAGTTTGGCCAGATGGAAATGTATCAAGACAAATTGACGAACGACCATATGGAGGAGGGCCTGGCATGGTTATGATGGCAGAACCTATAATAAAAGCTGTTGAGTCAGTTACTAAAAAATTGTCTAAGAAAAAAAACTCAAAAATTCTAATAGTAAACTTCATTCCTTCTGCATCAAAATTTACAACCAAAAACGCGAAAAATATTTCTAAAAAATATACAGATGTCATAATGATATGTGGCAGATATGAGGGGATAGATGCTAGGGTAGATAAAATACTAAAGACAAAAAAATTTTCTATAGGAGATTATGTTCTAACAGGAGGAGAAATTCCTGCTATGGTTTTGATTGATTCTATCTCTCGTCAGATAAAGGGAGTTCTTGGTAATTTTGATTCTCGTGAAGAGGAGAGGGTTTCTAGTAGTGAAGTTTATACAAGACCGGAAATACTAAAATATAAAGGTAAGATATATAAGGTACCCAAAGTCCTACTTTCAGGAAATCATCAAAGCATAGAAACTTGGAAGTCTAGAAAGTTTGACAAATAGCTATAAAAAGTATAGTATACCATCCAGATTGAATTAGATTGAGTTATGGCAGAATCAATCATATTTATAAGCCTTTAGGCACTAATTGTGTTAAAACAAAATAACTGCCAAAATCAATAACTTACAACAATAAGGTTTGGTCACCTTAGTGTTTTTCTTTTGTTAAAAATTTCAATATATGAAGAAAAAAGCTGTACGAGAGAAGAAGTATTTCGCGCGTTATAAAAAACCGCTGGTCGAGTTTCCTAATTTGATTGAGAATCAATTAGTATCATTCAACTGGTTGGTTGAGACTGGGCTCAAGGAGGTCTTTAAAGAGTTTTCTCCAATAAATGATTATTCAGAGAAAAAGTTCCAATTAGAATTTTCATCTTTCTCTTTAGGCGAACCAAAATTTGATGAAGAATATACAAAAATTAACAAGCTTACTTATGAAGGAGGATTAAAAGCTCGAGTTAAACTTTTAAACAAGAGTATTGGTACCTCAAAGGAACAAGAAATATTTATGGCTGATGTTCCTCTTATGACAAAACATGGTACTTTTATTATAAACGGTGTTGAACGTGTGATCGTTCCTCAGCTTACTCGATCATTCGGAGTTTTCTTTACTGAACAAGAGTTAAAAGGCAAACATTATTTTGGAGCAAAAATAATACCTGCTCGTGGAGTTTGGATTGAAATAGAATCTGACCCAGATGGAGCAATATACGTACGTATAGATAAAAAGCGCAAATTCTCAGTTGCGTCTCTTCTTCGTGTACTCGGACTTGCAACAGACGAGGCTATGACCAAAGCCTTTGGTAAAGATGAAGAATTAATAAAAACTCTTAAAATCTGTCTAGAAAAAGACCCATCTAAAAATCTATCTGATTCTTATATAGAGATATATAAGCGTCTACGTGATGGTGACCTAGCAACCCCAGATAATGCTCGTGAATTTATAAACATACTTCTTTCTGCTGAGAGATATGATCTTTCTCCAGTTGGACGATTTAGATTCAATAAGCGTTTCGATAAAAATATGGATGACAAAGAAATGGAACGCAGAACTATTTCTTCAGATGATGTTGTTACAATATTCAAGCATATAGTTGAACTAAATAACACACCTCATGCAAAAGCAGACGATATCGACCACTTAGGTCAGCGTCGTGTTCGTTATGTTGGTGAAATGCTGCAACAAAAATTCCGTATGGGTATGGCTCAAATAAAGAGAAATATCCAAGATAGGATGTCTACAATTGATGTTAGTACATCAATGCCGATTGCAATAATTAACCAACGCCCGCTTCAAGCTCGTATTAAAGAATTCTTCACTGCAAACCAGCTTTCACAGTTCATGAACCAAGAAAATGTTATGGCCGAAGTTGAACACTTACGCACACTATCTGCACTTGGTCCTGGAGGCCTTACTCGTGAGCGTGCTGGTCTTGAAGTTCGTGACGTACATACATCTCACTATGGACGTGTTTGTCCTATTCACACTCCTGAAGGTCCAAACATCGGTCTTATATTGCACCTCTCAACTTACGCAAAAATAAATGAATTCGGAATTATTGAAACTCCATACGTAAAAGTTAAGAATGGAAAAATAACTGGTGAAGTTGTTTATTTAAACGCTCTTGAAGAAGAAAAATACAATATTGCTCACGCAGGTATAGACTACGATGAAAAAGGAAACATACTGGAAAAGCGTGTAGAGGCTCGTGTTAAAACTAAACCTGGGATGATTGCACGTGAAGAAGTTGATTATATTGATGTGGCTACTAACCAAGCTTTCTCTGTAGCAACAAGCATGATTCCATTCCTAGAACACGATGATGCACACAGAACGCTCATGGGAAGTAACATGCAGAAACAAGCCCTTCCTTGTGTTGTTCCTGAAGCTCCACTTGTAGCTACTGGTATGGAAGAGCTTGCAAGTCGTGACTCTGGACGTCTTATAATATCTGAAGTTTCTGGAACCGTATCTTATGTAGATGCGAAGAAAATAATAGTTAAAGATGAAAAAGGAAAAGAACATACATACCCACTTATAACTTTCTCACGTACAAATAACTTCTCAGTATTTCACCAAAGACCAAGTGTATCTATAGGAGATCATGTAAAGAAGAACCAGGTTCTTGCTGATACTAGTACTACTGATAGAGGGCAAATTGCTCTTGGCCAAAATGCTCTAGTTGCTTTCATGTCATGGGGAGGTGCAAACTACGAAGACGCGATAATTTTATCTGAGCGCCTAGTTAAAGAAAGTAAATTTACCAGTATCTATGTTACTGAATTTATTTGTAATGTTCGCGATACTAAACTTGGTCCTGAAATAACAACTCGTGATATTCCAAATGTTGGAGAAAATAAATTAAAAGATTTGGACGAAGACGGAATAATTGTTGTTGGTGCTGAAGTTCGCGAAAACGATATTTTGGTTGGTAAGATTACACCGAAAGGCGAAACAGAACTTACTCCAGAGGAGCGTCTACTCCGATCAATTTTTACAGAAAAGGCTCGCGATGTTAAAGATACATCACTTCGACTTGAACATGGAAAACGTGGACGTGTCGTTGGTGTAAAAATATTCTCACGTGATCAAGGTCACAATCTGGAATCGGGAATCATAAAGAGAATTGTTGTTGAAATTGCTCAAATAAGAAACATATCTGTCGGAGATAAATTGGCTGGACGACACGGAAACAAAGGAGTTATTTCAGTAATTCTTCCTGAAGAAGAAATGCCATTCATGGCTGATGGTACACCAATAGATATAATTCTTACACCACTCGGAGTTCCTTCTCGTATGAACCTCGGACAGATTTTGGAAATGCATTTAGGATATGCTGCAAATTCTCTAGGATATCAAGCTATAGTTCCATCATTTTCTTCAGCTACAGTTCCAGAAATTAAAGAAGAACTTACAAAAGCAGGTCTTCCTGAAACAGGTAAGGTCACATTATATGACGGACGAACAGGAGATGCATTTGATCAAGACATTGCTATTGGTTACATGTATATGTTGAAACTTCACCACATGGTTGAAGATAAGCTCCACATGCGCTCTATTGGACCATACTCACTTATTACTCAACAACCTCTCGGAGGAAAAGCTCAAGGCGGAGGACAAAGATTCGGAGAAATGGAGGTGTGGGCGCTTGAAGGTCACGGTGCTGCTCATGCACTTCGAGAAATGCTTACAATAAAGTCTGATGACATCATGGGTCGTTCACAGACATTCGACGCTATTATAAAAGGTCAGCCTATCGGTGATCCAAACGTACCAGCTTCATTTAATGTGTTGCTAAATTACTTAAGAGGACTATCGCTTGATGTTGATTTAAAAAAGTCACAAGAATAATAATTATCAAATAAATATCAAATATTATGAAAACAATTGATACAACAGATTTTGATTCAATCACACTCAAGTTAGCCAGTCCCGAAAGAATACTTGAATGGTCATATGGAGAAGTAACTAAACCAGAAACTATAAACTACCGTACAGGTAGGTCAGAGCGAAGCGGACTCTTTGATGAGCGTATTTTCGGACCAGAAAAAGATTACGAATGTTACTGTGGTAAGTACAGACGTATTCGTTATAAAGATATAGTTTGTGAAAAATGTGGAGTTGAAGTAACACGCTCTATAGTTCGTCGTGATCGTATGGGTCATATTGAACTAGCTAGTCCAGTTGCTCATATATGGTTCTTGCGAGGTGTACCATCTCGAATGTCTATACTTCTTAATATTCCAGTTAATGATTTAGAAAAAGTAATTTACTTTGCTGGATATATTATTACTAAAGTTCACGAAGAAGAAAAAGATTCAATTATCAAAAATCTTGAAAGTGAATTCAAAACCAAAGTAAAAAGTGCTGCTTCTGAAGAGGAAAAAGAAAAACTCAAAGAGCTTCTAACTAATACAAAACGAGAAATAAATGATATAGTTCCAGGCAAAGTTTTAAATGAGATTGCGTATCATCACTTTGGACTAAAGTACGGTTCATGTTTTGAAGCAAGTATTGGAGCTGAAGCCATATTTAGTATCTTCAAAAATCTTGATCTAGAAAAGATAAAATCTGAGACTCAAGCTCTTATTCCAAAAGCTTCAACTATAGATAAAGAAAAATTAGAAAAGCGCATGTCTTTGATTCGTTCAATGATGCACTCTGGTATACGCCCAGAATGGATGTTCTTAACAATGATTCCAGTTATTCCTCCTGCACTACGCCCGATGGTTGCACTTGATGGTGGAAGACACGCTACATCTGATTTAAATGACTTGTATCGTCGTGTTATAAATAGAAACAATCGTCTAAAAAAACTAAAAGAAATTGGTGCACCAGATGTTATTCTTCGTAACGAAAAACGTATCTTACAAGAAGCAGTTGATGCCCTTATCGATAATTCAATTGCAAAACAAAATGATTCTCAGGCTGTTTCTGCTTCACAAAAAAGAGCACTTAAATCTCTTTCTGATAACTTAAAGTCGAAACAAGGACTATTTCGTCAAAATCTTTTAGGTAAACGAGTTGATTATTCTGGACGTTCAGTTATTGTCGTTGGTCCAAATCTTAAACTAAATCAATGTGGTCTTCCTAAACACATGGCTCTTGAATTATTCCGACCTTTCGTGATTTCAAAAATTCTTGAAACTGAACTCGCTTTCAATATTCGTGGCGCTAATCGTCTAATTGAAGAGGGTATTCCCGAAGTTTGGGCAATCCTTGAAGAAGTTATTAAAGGTAAGTATGTTCTTTTAAACCGTGCTCCAACACTTCACCGTTTAGGTATTCAAGCTTTTAATCCAATACTTATCGAAGGTAATGCTATTCAAGTTCACCCACTTGTCTGTACTGGATTTAACGCTGACTTCGATGGAGACCAAATGGCTGTGTATGTACCTCTATCTGATATGGCTCAAAGTGAAGCTCGTGAATACATGGCTGCAAACAAAAATCTTCTTAAGCCACAAGATGGTGCTCCAATCGTAATGCCAAAAATGGACATGGTTCTTGGATGTTATTGGATGACAAAATCAGTTGATGGTGAAAAAGGGGAAGGCATGGCATTCTCAAGTCCAAATCAAGCAATCACTGCTTTTGACCTCGGTGCAATTACATTTCGTGCAAAAATTAAAGTTCTAGGTAGCGATAAAGCTCGCTATCAAAAATTCGAAGGTAAACCTTTTGAAACAACAGTTGGCAGGTTATTCTTTAATAGTATCTTCCCAGATGATTTCCCATTCATGAATGAAGAAATAACTATTAAAAGAATGTCACTACTTGTTGACGAACTTATAATGCACTATGGTATAGATGCAACTCCAAAAGTATTGGATAAAATAAAGGGCTTTGGTTATCAATACGCTACTTATTCAGGAGTAACTTGGGGGATAGACAATGTCAGTGTTCCTGCTGGAAAAGCAACAATTGTTGCAGGTGCACGAAAAGAAGAAGAAAAAGTTCGGGAACAATTCAATGATGGTCTTCTCTCAGATGATGAACAGTATCAGAAAGTCATAGAAATTTGGGAACATGCTAAAAAAGAAATTGAAAAGATAATACCAGATACATTAGATAAAAAAGGATCAACATACGACCTTATAACTTCTGGTGCTCGTGGAAACATGGGTTCTCTTGTACAGATGTGCGGTATGAAAGGTTTGATTGTTAATACATCTGGAGAAACTTTGGATTTCCCAATCATTCCTTCTTATATTGAAGGCCTTTCTCCACTTGAATACTTTATTACTACTCACGGTTCACGTAAAGGTGCTGCCGACACTGCTCTTAACACTGCAAAGGCTGGTTATCTAACACGTCGTCTAGTTGATGTTGCTCAAGATGTTGTTGTTACAGAAGAGGATTGTGGAACCAAACAAGGTAAGTACATATACGCAGTTGATGGTGCCTTTGCAAAATACATAAACGGACGAGTTTTACTTTCTGATATAAAAGATAAAGAAGGAAAAGTATTATTCAAAAAAGGTTCTCTTATAATGAAAGAAGATGCAAGAATGCTCGAAAAAGTTGGTATAACTGAGGCGTATGCTCGTACTCCACTTTCATGTGAGACAACTCATGGAATCTGCCGCATGTGTTATGGTCTTGATTTAGGACGTAATTGTATGATTGAAGTAGGTCAAGCTGTAGGTATTATTGCAGCTCAAGCAATCGGTGAACCAGGTACTCAGCTTACACTTAGAACATTCCATGCCGGAGGTGTGGCAACTGTTGATATTACTACTGGTCTTCCTCGTGTTGAAGAAATTTTTGAGAGACGTATTCCAAAGAATCCAGCTGTAGTATCTCATACAGATGGAGAGGTTATTGAAATCAAAGACAATGGTAAAGAAAAAATAATCAAAGTTCTTTCTGATACCAAAGGTGACGCAAAATCAAATGAAGTTGAATATGTTGTTGCATTTAGACGCCAACCATTAGTAAAAGTTGGTAGCCAAGTTAAGAAAGGTGATCTACTTACTGATGGGTCTGCAGATATTAATGAAATAGTAAAGTACGGAGGTAAAGAAGTTGCTGAAGAATATATAGTAGATGAAATTAATAAAGTTTACGACTTGCAAAGTGCTTCAATTTCAAGAAAACATATTGAAATAATAATTCGCCAAATGTTCTCAAGAAAGAAAATCAAAGATGCTGGTGATACAACATTTTCTCCTGGTGAAATAGTTGAAGCTATTGAACTTATAGAAGAAAATAACCGTGTTGAAAAAGAAGGAGGTAAAAAAGCTGAATCAACCACAATAGTTCTTGGTATTACTGAAGTATCTCTTACAACAAAGAGTTGGCTGTCTGCTGCTTCGTTCCAAAATACTAATCGCGTGCTTATAAACAATGCTGTTCGTGGAGGAGTTGATAATCTACGTGGCTTAAAGGAAAACGTTATTATTGGTAATCTAATACCTGCTGGTACTGGATTTGGTGCTAAAAGTACAAGATCAAAAGGGGATACAGCTGAATCATTATAAATTAATGGGAGGGGGAATAAATATGAACTCACCTGTTGAAAAAATTAAAGAAAGGTTATCAATTGTTGATGTGATATCTTCATATCTAACAGTAATTCCTTCTGGTAAAAATTATAAAGCTCGTTGCCCTTTTCACAACGAAAAAACCCCATCATTTTTTATTTCTCCCGACCGGGGCAATTATTATTGTTTCGGTTGTGGAGCCAAAGGGGATATATTTTCATTTGTTGAACACTTTGAAGGAACAGATTTCTTAGGTTCTTTGAAGTTATTGGCTGAACGTGCCGGAGTTGCATTGGATAAAAATAGTTACAAAAAGACTGATGATAAAAGAGAAATTTACTATGAAATAATGGAGGAAGCTACAAGTTTTTTTGAATCTAATTTTGCAAAAACCCCAGAAGCTAGAAGCTACTTACTTGAAAGAGGCTTAAACGATTCATCTATAGAGTTATTTAGGGTTGGATATGCTCCATCATCATGGCGATCAGTTTCGGATCATCTAATATCAAAAGGATACAATAAAGAAGACATTGAAACAGTAGGTTTAACTAAAAAAAGTGAAAGTGGTTTCTATGATAGGTTCAGAAGTCGCATAATTTTTCCAATAAATGATTCTAGTGGTAGGGTAATAGCTTTTTCAGGACGTATATTTAATTTGACCCCTGACTCTAATAAAAAATCCGAGATCGAGGAAGCTAAATATTTAAACAGCCCAGACACTCCATTATTTAACAAATCAAATGTTTTATTTGGTATTGATAAAGCAAAAATAGATATAAGAAAAAGAGGGTACACTATTATTGTTGAAGGACAAATGGATCTAATTCTTTCTCACCAAGCTCTTTTTACAAATACTGTTGCTGTTTCTGGTACAGCTCTATCTGATGATTTTAAGGATAATCAGTCTAAAATAAACAATCTAGGATTAATAAGAAGACTTTCTCCGAATGTTATATTTGCATTTGATGGTGATGAAGCCGGTATAAGGGCAGCTAGTCGTAGTGCTGCCATAGCACTCTCTCTTGATATGCAGGTTAAAGTTGCGGTGTTACCTGAGAAAAAAGACCCCGCGGATATAATTTCTGAAAACTCAGAAAAATGGAAAGAGATTATTAAAAATTCAGTAAATATTGTTAGTTTCCATGTAGATAGAATTTGTAAAAATACCAATGATATTCGTATTAGAGGTAAAAAAGTTCGGGAAGTAATCTTTCCTTTTATTGCAATGGTTCGTAGCTCTATAGAACGCTCAGCTTATATATCGGAGATTCATAATAAAACCAATATTCCAGAAAAATCAATAATAGAAGATTTTGAAGCTTACGAAAAAGCTAATCCTGGTGCTAAAAATGAAAAAATAGAATCTAATCAAAACACTAATAGGATTTCCAGAAGAGATAGCCTTGAGAGGAAATTTTTCGGAATACTTTTCTGGTTAGAGCTAAAAGATAATAAAGACTTTTTAGAACATATTGAGGATTTTAAAAAGAAGATAGAAGAAGATGTATTTCAAAATATAAAGGCTGTTCACGAACCTTTTAGGGAAAATCTAGCTTTTGAAGCTGAAATGTGGTATGGTACAGAGACTAACACGCTTGCGCGTGATATAAAAGAAATAACTCTTAATCTTGAAGAAGAAATTTTAAATGAAGAAAAGGTTAAATTACAACCTCTAAATTCTGAAGAAAAACTTAAAAAATTTAATAATATATCAAAACGTATAGAAGAAATTAAACAAAGTCGTTCATCATAATAAAAACAATTTATGCCAAAAAAGAAAAAAACAAAAACAGTTTCTAAGAATAAGAAAGTTTCTAAGAAAATTATAAAAAAAAGTACTAAAAAGCTTAAGAAAAAAGTAACAAAAAAAATAATTAAACAATCTTCAAAATCTAAACAAAAAACCAAGAAGAAAGTTTTAAAGCCTAATAGTACTAAAAAACAAAAACCTAAAGTAAAAGTTTCAAAACCTGGGAAGTCAAATAAAGCGACTATAAGTGAAAAAAAAGCTCTAGACTTAGAGCAAAAATCTCAATTAATGATTGAGAAAGGTAAAAAACGTGGTTTCGTGACTTATGATGAAATAATTAAAGTTTTTCCAGATATTGAGAACAATATTTTATTTTTAGACGAGCTTTATGAAAAACTATCAGTAGCTGGTATTGATGTTCTTGAAGGTGGTAATTTGCTTGATGTAGATGGAGATACTGAAAAACAAGCTTTGAAATATAGTAAAGATGCTCAAGCATATGATTCTATACAAATATATTTAAAAGAAATAGGACAGTATCCACTTATAAGTGCTTTTGATGAAAAAGACTTAGCAAGAAGAATAGAAAAGGGTGATATGGAAGCTAAGAATTTGCTTGCTCGTGCAAACTTACGCCTTGTTGTTTCTATTGCTAAAAAGTATGTTGGTCGCAGTTCTGATCTCACTCTTCTCGATCTTATTCAAGAGGGTAATTTGGGCTTGTTTAAAGCAGTTGAGAAATTCGATTGGACCAAAGGATACAAGTTCTCAACCTACGCAACTTGGTGGATTCGCCAGTCTATAACTCGAGCTCTCGCAGATCAATCTCGAACTATACGTATTCCTGTTCACATGGTTGAAACAATTTCAAAATACAAACAAGTTGTTAGAAGGCTTTCACAGGACTTAGGGCGTGAACCTTTGGTTGAAGAAATAGCAACAGAAATGGGACTAGAAGTTGAAAAGATTCACGTAATTGAACAGATAAATCAAGAAACTGTATCATTGGAACAACCAATTGGAGATGATGACGAAAAATCTACACGTGGTGAGTTTATTCCAGATGATAAAATTCTTCGCCCAGATCAAGATGCCTCTCGTCGCATTTTATCTGATCAAATTAAAGAAGTCCTAGATACACTTACTCCAAAGGAAAGAAAAATATTAGAACTTCGTTACGGTCTTATGGATGGAATTCAACACACTCTTGAAGAAGTAGGGGCTGAATTTAATGTTACTCGTGAACGTATTCGCCAGATTGAGGCTAAAGTTCATGAAAAACTTCGTAATAACGAAAAAATTGCAAGATTGAAAAATTATTTCGATTAACTAAAAACCCCTCATTCGAGGGGTTTTTAGTTAATCTATAAGAGCAATAAGTCGAATTGGTGCTTCGGTTGCGCCATCTATTTTTATTGGAAGTACTGCAATTTTTCCACCCGTTTTAGGTATTTCTCTCAAATTAGTTATATTCTCTACAAGGTATTTATTTGTTCCTAAGATTGCTCTGTGAACGGGGAAGCCATTCTTTCCTGTGTCAGCTGAAAGTGTGTCTATGCCTAGTCCTACTATATTTCTTTTTAAAAGAAGTTCTGCAGTAGAAATGTGTATACTAGGAAACTTGTAATCATTCCTATATTTTTCTGGCGTTTTCCAAAATTTATCCCAACCCGTATAAAATATAACAAAATCTTTTTCTTTAATCTTCCCATATTCTTTTTCAAATTTTTCTATAACTTCAGGCATCACAATATAATTTTCGTTAGCTTCGTTGCTTACATCTATTACAATACAATCTATTATTAGTTCATCCATAGTTAGAGACTCTATGGTACGCTTTCCTTCAAAACAATGTGCGGGTGCATCCATATGAGTTCCTATCCCAACGTTCATATTTACTTTTTGTGTACGGAAAAGATCTGGCTCTTTGCAATCCTTATAATCAGTGTCTATTTCAATATTAAAACCACAACTACCATCCCAAGTAGGGATGGTAGTTGTAAGTGTGTGAGTTAAATCAATTATTCTTTTCATTTGTTAAAGTTGGTCAGATACAGAATCATTTGATGTTTTTAGAAGACCAAATAAAAGATCGCTATACTTCCAAAATGCATCATCTCCCTTTATTTCAGCTACACAATTCGCAGCAATAAGCTTTTCAAAAGAGTGTTGGTGAAGAGGGTAGTGTCTGTATACCCAAGATACATTACCATTACTTTCTTTTACTATTTTTTCTAATACTGGATGAAATTGCTTACAAAATGGACATTCAAAGTCTGAATATTCTATTATCTTTACTTTTGCATCAACAGCTCCTTTTATGTGATCAGTAGGTTCTGATATTTCTACATTTCCAATGTAAGGTCTTTCAACTTTTCCATTCATTGCATCATCAACAATTTTCTTTACCACATCATATGATTCTGCTCCTCTTATATCTGTTTTTACACCATTTGCTCCAATAACAACACTAAACGGTGTGCCGCGATCTTGGTTACTATAATTACTCATTGCCTTATTTACGCTTGTAGTTATATCGTTTCTTACTTTATTTATATCTACACCTTCAATACAAGCTTCCAATTTTGACTTTTGTACACCAACTTGCTCAGATAATGTCTTTGATTTGGTTACACCACCTGATTTTGTAACCAAAATACCTATCATTATTAGTAATCCGGCAACTATGATAGCTGTGGGAGTATTTATTTGTTGTTTAGGGTTAGATAAATCTTTATTTTCATCTAAATTTTCTTGTTTATTTGTTTCCATAATATGGGAATTATATCACAAGCCAGAGCCACTTGCATATCTTCATAGGCTTTATTTTAATGTATTTATATGGTAGAATTAGGTTTAGAATGCCAATAAGTGACATAATATTGTATTGTGCTGTATTTGTATCTGTTTACGTACAGGTCTTTTTTTTGATGTCATTTTTTGAGAAAAAAAGTTTACTCGGTGCTTATAAACCACTTAAAGGCGATGAGGAGAATTTGCCATCTATAACGTTTCTTGTTCCTTGTTGGAATGAAGAATCTACTATTGATAATACAGTTAAGTCTCTAAAAGATCTATCTTATCCAAAAGATAAATTTTTTATCTATTTGATAGACGATGGTTCGAAAGATAATACTTGGAACGTTATGAAAAGGTATGAAAATGATCCTATGGTTAAAATATTTAAAAAAGAAAACGGCGGTAAGCATACAGCTCTTAATTTTGCATTACCGAGTGTTACTACTGATTTGGTTGCATCATTTGATGCTGATACAACTATAAATCAAGATGCTTTATATAAGATTATTCCTTACTTTATAAAAAACCAAGATTTATCTGCTGTTGGAGGTAGTGTACTAATAAAATCTCCAAAAACAATAGCACAAAGAGCTCAAAGTATTGAATATCAAATGTTTTCATTTACTAAAAAGGTCTTAGGACTACTAGGAGGAGTTCTAGTTGTTCCTGGAGCTTTTTCTGTATTTAAACCTAAATCTTTGATGGAAGTTGGTGGATGGCATATGGGGCATAATCTAGAAGATCTTGAGCTTACTTATAGATTGCAAGTAAAGGGCTACAAAGTAGAACATTGTCATAGTGCTATTGCTTTCACTACTGGACCTAAAACAATAAAGAAGTTGTTTAAACAAAGACTTCGATGGGGTTATGGATTTTTAAACAATACTTTCGACTATCGATTTGCTTTTTTAAATAAAAAGTTCGGCAACTTCGGTATATTTACTTTACCTATGAGTTTAATGTCTTATGTTATCATAATGTCGGTTTTTGCTGTTAGTTGGTATCATATTATATTGTTTCTTTATGACAAGTTTTTAGTATTAAGTTTAGTAGGTTTCGAAGGATTTAATTTTTCAACCTATAGTTGGTTTTATACTAATACTAAAGCCATAGTATTTTTAACACTCATAACCTTCATATTCTTTATTGCCAATATTCTTCTTGGAAGAATGATATCTAATGTAAAAAGAAAGGGTATAGTAAACGTTGTTTATTTCTTTGTTTTATACAGTCTAATTGTTCCATTCTGGGTTATTAAATCAGTATGGAATGCTATAAACCAAGCACGTCCAGCTTGGCGCTAAAATATATGAAATTCTGGAAAAGATATGTATTTACTTTAATAATCACAATTGCGCTATTTATGATAGCCTTTTATCTCAGTAGTAAGCTTGCTCAAAAAAAGATAGATGAGGTAAGAGTTATACAAGATAAGATATCTACTGATATATTATCTACTGAGACTCGTTTTATGTTGCTAGGATCTTCTTCCTGTAAGCACTTTGAAGCTAATGAAAGCTTCGAGTTTGATTTAAATAATGAACTCTCCGATATGGCTCGCAGAGTTAAATTCATGGAAAATCAGCTTGGCTCAGATGACGCCCAGGTTACTATGATAAAAAATCAGTACGTGTTATTACAAATAAAAGATTATATTTTAAGAAAAGAATTGGCTTCAAGATGTGGTACTAAAACTGCCATGCTACTTTATTTCCATGATACTGACTGCAAAGATTGTAAGGAACAATCTATTGTTTTAGATGAAATACATGATCGTTACCCAGATTTGAGAATATACTGGTTTGATAATAGTAGTGATACGCCTGCATTAAAAGCACTCCAGTCAATGTTTAGTGTTAAATCTTTCCCTATGATAGTTATAAACGAAAAGGAGTATCCAGGATTTCAGTCCCTTGAAAGTATGACTTCAATATTTGATAAGATTTTTAAGAAGAAGCTTGATGCGAATAAAAAAGATTCTTCTATTAAAGACACTACAAATAGTACTACTGATTTAAATTCTAAAGAAAAATCCCTAACGCAATAAAGTTAGGAATTTTTCTTTCTATTGAGCCGCTTCTCAGACTCGAACTGAGGACCTTCGCTTTACAAAAGCGTTGCTCTACCAACTGAGCTAAAGCGGCGTATTTTATTCGTGTTCTCTTTTGACCTTCTCCTTTATCCTCTTGATCTTGGCTTTTGATTCCAAGATAGCTTTTTCTAAGAATGAAGGTTTGGAAGGTTCAAGTAATACCGATTCTTTCTTTTCAAAATAACTATGTATCTTTGGCCATTTTTCAGATACCCATTTTTTTGTTTTCGTTATGAAAATATACCAGTATTTTACACATGTAAGGATAAGTCCTTGTATAACATGCTTGGTCAAATATAGCATACTTTTTTCAACATGTCTAAAAGATATGTTGGGTAAAACTCCATCCTTGTTGTTTGGCATGCTTACCCTTGCTGTTCTTATTTCCCAAGCTCTAAAGGTAAGCATTCCAAATGCAAGGATAATTGATATGAAGAATATAATAATTATGATAGACATTTTATCCAATAGATACTCGTATAAAGCGTACCAAACTTGCCCCATTGTCTGCAAGTAATTTACCAACAGTCAAATCAGGATTTTTTATGAAAGATTGATCCATGAGAGTTTGTTCTTTGAAGTATGTAGATATCTTTCCTTCAAGCATCTTTTTCTTTATTTCTTCTGGCTTATCAGATTCTGCTACTTCTTTTTCAAAAACTTCAACTACTTTTTGTCTATCTTCCTCTGTAACATCATCTGCTTTGGTAAATGCTGGTTTCATAGCTGCTATGTGCATAGCTATATCTTTTGCAAGTAGAGGTGTGCCACCTGAAAGTGATACTACTGTTGCACTTTTACCTGCATGTATATAGTTTCCAAGGACAGCCCCTTCAATTTCTTCAACTTGCCCAAGTTCTATTTTTTCTCCGACTTTTTGTATAACCTCATTTATCATGTCTCCAGATTTAGTTTTCATAGCTTCAGTTCCTTCATTTATTGCTATGTCAGCTAGATTATTTGCTAGCTTTGTGAAGTCTTCGTTTTTGGCTACAAAATCTGTTTCAGAATGAAGAGTTAGAACAAGAACTTTACCATTTCCTTCGCGTACTACTACAACCCCGTCATGGGTTTCGCGGTCAGCTTTTTTCATTGCTATCGTACTTGATTTCTTCTTTAAGATTATCAATGCTTTTTCCATGTCACCGTCTGCTTCTTCTAGAGCAGCTCGGCATTGCATAACAGATACGCCAGTACCTTCTCTTAATTCTTTTACTAATTCCGCAGTTATTTTTGTAGACATAATTAAATTTTTTACTTAGGAAATAGCCTAAGTCTAGTTATATGATAATTATTTTTTTTGAGTTTCTCCTTTTCCTCCACTTATGTAAGCATTTTTTACTTCGCCCAATATAAAACTAATACTAGATACTGAAGCATCATTCGCAACAATAGGGAAGTTAACCTTTTTCAGATTACAATCTGTATTTAATACCCCAATTATAGGCAAGTCCATTTTACGAGCTTCTGTACAAGCAATGTGCTCTTTTTTAGGATCTATTACGAATACTGCATCTGGAGTTTTATTTACACCAGTTAAACCTTGGAAGTTTTTAGTCATATCTTCCATCTCTCTATCAATTAAAAGTCTTTCTTTTTTTGTATATTTATCAAAACCACCTTTTTCTTTTTCAGCACGTAGATCTAGTAATTTTGCTATCCTTTTCTTTATTTCAGGGAAATTAGTAAGAGAACCACCAACCCATCTTTCGCTCACATAAGGCATTCCTAATGATAGTGCTAGTTCTGTAATTTGTTGACGAGCTTCAGGTTTTGTTCCGACAAACAGGATTGTTTTTCCACTAGCAGCCATTTTTTTAACTTCTTCCAATGCATTTTCAAGAAGTTCGTATGACTTTTCAATATTTATAATATCAACGCCATTTTTTGTTGCAAAAATGTATGCACTTGTTGATGGGTGACGACGACTCTTTGAATAGCCGTAGTGGGCACCTGCTTGAAACATTTTTTCCACTAATGTATTTTGTGTACTCATATTTGTATCCCTAAAATTTAGGGTTAATTAATTTATAAACGTCCGTTTTTAAGCATCTCAGCTTGTTTACAAGGTGGCTTCATATAAAAAAGCTCCTCACGGAACGTTGGTTCATAATATCAGAAAAACCATTATTTAGCAACCCCTCTTTTTGACCACAACGCTATTTTAAGGTAGTATTGTCTGTATGAAGCAAACACAACTATTTACAAAAACCAAGAAAGAATCTCCAAGTGATGAAGTATCTTTAAATGCTGAACTTTTAATAAAGGCAGGCTTTATAAACAAGGAAATGGCTGGTGTTTATGACTATCTACCACTAGGTTTGCGTGTACTTAAAAAAATAGAGCAAATTATACGGGAAGAAATGGATAGAATAGGAGGTATTGAAATGAGAACTTCTGTTATACAAAACAAAGAAGTCTGGGAAAAATCTAATCGTTGGAGTGATGATGCGGTAGACAACTGGTTTAAGACTACCCTTAAAAGTGGTGGTGAAGTAGGATTATCTTTTACTAATGAAGAAGCTTACTCGAATTTACTAAAGCAGTATATAAATTCATACAAAGATTTACCTATCTATCCATACGATTTTAAAAATATTTTTAGAAACGAAATCCGTGCTAAAAGTGGAATAATGCGGGGTAGGGAATTTTATTGGAAAGCACTATATTCTTTTTCAAAGGACGAAACTGAGCACAATGAGTTTTATGAAAAAGCAAAAGAAGCTTATAAAAATATTTTCAAGAGAGTTGGTATTAGCCATTTGACTTATATGACTTTTGCCTCAGGAGGTACTTTCTCTAAATTTTCTCATGAATTTCAAACTATTACAGGTGCAGGAGAAGATACAATATACATTGATGAGAATAAAGGTATTTCTATCAATAAAGAAGTTTATACAGATGAAGTATTAGAGTCATTAGGTGTTTCAAAAGATCAATTTGTTGAACACAAAGCAGTTGAAGTTGGTAACATTTTTTCTTTAGGTACTAAGTTTTCATCCCCGTTTGATTTATCTTATACAGATGAAAAAGGGGAGCGTAAATTAGCAGTAATGGGTTCTTATGGTATAGGTCTTGGTCGCTTAATGGGGACAGTTGTTGAAGTACTTTCTGATGGTAAAGGCATAGTTTGGCCTGCTTCTATAGCTCCTTTTAATACTCATTTATTAGTATTAGGTAACGAGGAAAGTATTATAAAAGAAGCAAATGATATATATAAGTATTTATTAGACAACAATATCGAAGTTTTGTTTGATGATCGTATTGATATAAGTGCTGGAGAAAAATTTGCTGATTCAGATTTGATTGGTATACCTTACCGTATTGTAGTTTCCAAACGTAGTATATCTGAAGGAGGTGTTGAGGTAAAAAAGAGAACAGAAGAGAATGGAAAAATTGTTTCTAAAGAACAACTCTTAAATGAATTAAAAAATGTTTAAAAATTTATACAAAATGTTTTCTAATGATATTGGGATTGATCTGGGTACTGCAAATACCCTAGTATATTTGAAAGGTCACGGTATTGTTATAAATGAACCTTCTGTTGTTGTTGTTAACCAAAAAACTGGTCAGATTGTTGCGGTAGGTGCGGAAGCAAAACAGATGCTAGGTAGAACTCCAGGACACATAAAAGCTGTCAGGCCTGTAGTTGATGGCGTGATTTCTGACTTTGAAGTTACTGAAGAGATGCTTTCTTATTTGATAAGTAAAGCTGAGAAAATGTCTAAAAAGTTTATCAGACCCCGTGTTTTAGTAGGAGTTCCAACTGGAATTACTAACGTAGAAATTAGGGCTGTTGAAGATGCTGCTCGTTCTGCGGGAGCTCGAGAAGTTTATATTGTAGAAGAACCTATGGCTGCTGCTGTAGGTATTCGCCTCCCTGTAAAAGACGCTGTTGGATCTGTTATCGTTGATATAGGAGGAGGAACTACTGATATTGCTGTAATATCTCTCTCTGGTGTAGTTAGATCAAAAAATTTGAAAATAGCAGGAGATCTGTTGAATTCCAATATTGTTAACTATATGAAGGATGAATTCAAGCTTTTAATAGGAGAGAAAACTGCAGAAAATGTAAAAATTGCAATTGGTACAGCAATTGAAACTGAATCTATGGAAGCAGAAGTTAGAGGCAGGGATTTAGTTACTGGTTTGCCAAGACAAGTTATTATCACAGATGCTGATGTCCGTGAGGCTATAATGCCTTCTATTTTGAGCCTGGTAGATGGAATAAAAGAAGTATTAGAAACAACTCCACCTGAATTACTATCTGATATTATGCACCGGGGGTTAGTTCTATCGGGGGGAGGTGCACTACTTAAAGGACTAGATATTCTTTTAAAGAATGCTCTTAAAATACCAATTTATATTGCTGAAGATCCATTAACTGCTGTTGCAAGAGGAACAGGTATAATTCTAGATGATTTTGAGAATTTCCAAGAAGTTTTAGTAAACACAGATGATACATCCACTCCGCGATAAAAAAAGAATTCACAAGAAAAAAATAATAATTCGCAATATAATTATTGTTGGTTTTTTGTTTGTAATATTTATATCAGGTATTACGGGTTTTATTGGAAAAATTTTTATATTTTTAGGCAATCCTTTATGGAGAGCTGAAAATACTGTTGTTAGTGGTATTAATAACATGACTTATTTGGCTAGAACAAAGTCTTCAGTATTTAAAGAAAATGAATCTCTTAAAAAAGAAAATACTGATCTTAAGCTATCAATGACTGATTATGAATCGCTAAAAAAGGAGAACGATTCGCTAAAAGAATTATTGGGTAGATTACCTCAAAAACAAGATTTTATACTTGCTAATATTTTATCTAAACCAAATCGTTCCCCTTATGATACTTTAGTTATTGATGTAGGTAGAGAATCAGGTGTTGTAGAAGGAGAAAAGGTTTTTGCTAACGGTAGTATTCCTATAGGGGAGGTGGATAAAGTTTATGCCACAGATTCACTTGTTGTTCTGTACTCTAGTCCTGGACAAACTACTGAAGCGATGATAGATGGTTCAAATGCAAGCGTGGAACTCATTGGTCGTGGAGGTAGTAACTTTGAAATGACTGTTCCGAATGAATTAGCAACTGACAATGGGATGATGGTAATCCTGCCTAGTTCTAATTCTGAGATACTAGCAGTAATTGATGGAATTATTTCTCGTCCAACCGATCCTATAAAAAAGGTAATTCTACATTCCCCTGTAAATATTCAAAGCTTAAAATGGGTACAGCTCAAAAGGAATTAAAATTCTATGGGTCATTTTGATTTTAAAATCAATAAAAGAATAGAAGGTTCACTTGGTCGTGCAGGTGTTTTAGATACTCCACATGGACAAATTAAAACCCCTGCTTTTGTAACAGTAGGGACAAAGGGAAGTGTAAAATCATTAACCCCAGAACAAGTGCTAGATAGTAAATCACAAGTAATTCTTGCCAATACTTATCATCTTTATTTACAACCAGGTGACGAAATTGTTCGTGATGCAGGAGGTTTACATAGATTCATGAATTGGCATGGCCCAATTATGACTGATTCTGGTGGTTTCCAAGTTTTCTCTCTTGGAGTTGCTTACGGTAAGGAGATATCCAAGGTTACAACAATAACAGATCCTAATTTTTTAATTCCAGAGAGGTCAATCGATAGCGTTGTTCCACTTGCAAAGATTAGTAATGATGGTGTTTCTTTTAAGTCTCATTTAGATGGATCACTTCACTATATTACTCCTGAAAAATCAATCGAAATTCAGCATAATCTTGGAGCAGATATTATTTTTGCTTTTGATGAATGTACTTCTCCAAACGAAAATGAAAAGTATCAAGATGAAGCTTTATCTCGAACTCATGCTTGGGCAAAAAGAAGTTTAGAGTACCATAAATCAAAAAATACAAACCAAGCCCTTTTTGGTATTGTTCAAGGAGGTAGGTCAGAAAAACTCAGGAAACAATCTGCGGAAGTTATAGGATCTATGGATTTTGACGGCTTCGGTATTGGTGGAAGTTTTGCTAAGGAAGATATGTCTACAGCAGTGAAATGGGTGAATGAAATCTTGCCTGAAAATAAACCACGTCACTTACTTGGAATAGGTGAGCCAGAAGATTTATTTATGGGCGTAGAAAATGGTGTGGACCTGTTTGATTGTGTTGGACCCACAAGAATTGCTCGCAATGGGACTGTTTTTACACAAAATGGAAAAATAAATTTGTTTAACGCAAAATTTGTTAATCAATTTGAACCAATAGAACAACATTGCAAATGCTATGCTTGCTCTAATTATACTCTTGCTTACCTATCCCATCTTTTTCGCGCAAAAGAAATGGAAGCGGCAACACTCGCTTCAATTCACAATATTTATTTTATAACTAATCTTGTAGAACAAATGCGCGAAGCAATTTTGAAAGATACATTTTTTCAATTTAAAAAAGATTTTTTGAATAAATACATCAACGATCAATTGTAACAACAAGTGTATCAAATCTCGTCCTAACTTCTTGCATATTAGTTACATTAAATTTTTTTAGTATTATAGCCCAATCTTGCTTGTATAAAAGTCTTCGATATATCAAATCATTAAAAAAATTATTATTGTAATCGCTTTTCAAAGGCACGGCAAATATAATCTTAGGCATTAGTTTTATCTGTTCTTCCAATATTCTTTCTATCTCTTCATTTTCGAAATGTTCTAATACACCAAGGTGTATCCCAATATCATAAAAATCCTTTTCTATATATTTTGTAAGGTTAAAAAAATCTCCCTCAATTGTATTTAGATGTACACCCAAGTTATTAGCAGTTTCTAGACTTGCTTCAAGTAGTTTTTTGTTTATTTCAAACGCAGTACTATCAACCCCTCTTTGTGCGAGTAAAAGTGAATCACGAGCAAGACCGCTACCTATCTCTATAATTCGCTTTGGTTTGTAAGAAATTATTATATCTATAAATGGCTTGGTTTCTAAGTAAAACCTATCAAAATCTTCTCTGTTAAATGAAATTTTACCCAGTTTGTTTTTATAATGCTTTATCCAATCTATTTCCATTTAACAATTGTAGCAAAAATTTTACTTAGCTACACTTTTTTTATTTTCAAAAATAAGTTAATCTTGAAGTATTAATGAGTGGAAAAGTATTTAAAATAAAAAGCGAATATAAACCAGACGGGGATCAACCTAAGGCTATTTCGGAATTGATGAAAGGGTTAGAGAAGGGAATGCAAAAGCAAACTCTTTTAGGTGCTACAGGAACTGGTAAAACTTTTACAATGGCAAATGTAATAGAGAAATGGGGTAAACCAACCCTTGTTATTGCCCACAATAAAACTCTCGCTGCACAGCTTGCTCAAGAGTTCCGTGAATTTTTCCCGGATGCAGCAGTGCACTACTTCGTATCATATTACGACTATTATCAACCTGAGGCATACATGCCAATAACAGATACTTATATTGAAAAAGATGCTCAGATAAACAAAGAGATTGATAGATTGCGCCACGCATCAACCCAAGCACTTCTTACTCGCAGAGATGTTATTATTGTTGCTTCTGTTTCTTGTATATATGGTTTAGGTTCTCCAGAAGAATATGAGAAAGTTAATCTAAAGCTTGCAGTTGGCATGAAGATGGATAGAACAAACCTCATGAAAAAGCTCATTGAAGTTCACTTTGAACGTACGAATGCTGATATAAATTCTGGTCAGTTCAGGTCTATCGGTGCAAAAGTTGAAGTGATGCCAGTTTCAGAAACATTTGTTTATCAAATTGAGTTTACGGATGGAAAAATTGCTAGAATTGCAAAAGTTGATCCTGTGTCATCACATATATTAAAAGAAGAAAATAATATTTTTCTATTTCCAACAAAACATTTCATCACTGAGAAAGAGCAGATTGAGAAGGCAATTAAGAACATCAAAACTGAACTCGAGATACAGTTAAAGAAATTCGAAAAAGAAGGAAAGCTCCTTGAAGCGGAGCGCATAAAGAGACGTACAAATTATGACCTAGCAATGATAAGAGAAGTTGGGTATTGTAATGGTATTGAGAACTATTCAAGGCATTTATCTGGTAAGAAAGAAGGTGAGGCCCCAGAAACACTACTTTCATATTTCCCTAGAAACGAAGATGGGGAGATTGATTTTTTAACCATTATAGATGAATCACACGTAACCCTCCCGCAGTTAAATGGAATGTATGCAGGTGATGCTTCACGCAAGAATACTCTTGTTGAATTCGGTTTTCGTTTGCCTTCAGCAAAAGATAATCGACCACTAAAGTATCCAGAATTTGAGGAAAGAATTGGACAAGTGGTATACGTATCTGCAACTCCTGGTAATTTAGAACGTGAATCAAGTGCCCAGATAGTTGAGCAAATAATTCGCCCAACCGGGCTTATAGACCCCGAAGTTATTGTTCGGCCAGTTAGCGCAGGTAAAGACTATCCTGGCCAAATACAAGACTTTATTGCTGAAGCTGAAAAAACTATTAAAAAAGGTTTCAGAGTTCTTGCAACAACTCTCACAAAACGCATGGCTGAAGATTTGTCTATTTACTTGAAAGAGCAGGGAATAAAATCGGAATATCTTCACAGTGAAATAAAAACAATTGAACGTATTCAAATTCTTACAGCTTTTCGAAAAGGCGATATGGATATACTTGTTGGGGTAAATTTGCTTCGAGAGGGTTTAGATTTGCCAGAAGTGGCATTGATTGGAATTCTTGATGCAGACAAAGAAGGTTTCCTTCGTTCTGAAACTTCATTGATTCAAACTATTGGTCGTGCTGCCAGAAATGTAGAGGGTAGAGTAATTCTCTATGCTGACATAATTACAGGTTCACTCGAGCGTGCAATAGGAGAAACAAATCGTCGTAGATCTATCCAAATTGATTACAATAAAAAGCATGGCATTACTCCTAAGACTATTTTAAAAAAAATTAAAGATATTACTGAAGAATTGGAAGATAAACATAAAAAAGCTGTAAATGCAGAACTCGATCTAGATATAGAGCTATTTAAGAAAACATTTATAAAAGACAAAAATAAAAAAGGAAAAACTGAGAAAGATTCAGTAAAGAATTTACTTATTTCAGATGAAGAGCGCAATAAAACAGTCTATGAAAAAATAATTAAAATAAAAGAGAAAGAAATGAATTCTGCTGTCAAAGAACTAGATTTTGAAACAGCTGCAATACTCCGTGATGAGATTTTAGTACTAAAAGAAAAGATAAAAAAATAACCGACTTGTATTAATTATAGTCAGTTATTTAGCCAATGCTTTCGTCGTTAACATGCTGCCATAGTCGTGTAGACGTATCTTCCCATTCCATAAGGAGTAATTTATAGAAGTAAACATATCAGAGTCGCCTATGTTTTTTTTATAGTTTTTTCTCAATATTTTCTTCCATCTTTTGTCGCATGTATTAAATTTATATCCTCGGGGTTGTATAGCAATTATTCCAAAGATTAAAAAATAAATAGGTATTATACTTTCACTATTTGGGTTTTTCCTTGAGTATTTGTATTCAATATAATTAGCTATGAATCCCCCCAAAAAATATCGTGATAGTATATGCCAAAGATTATTTTCATGTTTCTTAATTTTATTTTTTATACTTTTATTAATACAACACTTAATAAACCTTACAAAAAATAAAATCACTGGAATCCTAGGTATTTTTATAACCCAGTTTTTTAAAATAACTACGTACCTAGTAGTACCAAACATAACTTTCATTGTTGACAAGTTTTAATTAAATTAAAATTACTACTAAACTCATATTTTGTCAAACTGAATTTTATGCTATTATTTAGTCAGTTAAATATTGATACACCCCCATATACTTATTTGGCGGGTGTCGTACACGTTATGAAAAAAGATACACACGATAAAATTATTATAAAGGGTGCTCGAACACATAATCTAAAGAATATTTCTCTTGAAATGCCACGCAACAAGATGGTTGTTATTACAGGTATGTCAGGATCAGGAAAGAGTTCACTTGCGTTTGATACTATTTTTGCCGAAGGTCAGCGTAGATATGTAGAGAGTTTATCTGCCTATGCTCGCCAATTTTTAAATCAAATGCCGAAACCTGATGTGGATGAGATCTCAGGTCTTTCTCCAGCTATTTCTATTGATCAAAAATCTCGATCAAATAATCCACGTTCAACAGTTGCAACTATTACTGAAATTTATGATTACCTCCGTGTTCTTTATGCGCGTATCGGTAGACCTCATTGTCCGGAATGTGGAGATGAAATAAAAAAATTATCAAACGAAGAAATAATGAACTTCGTCTTGAAGAAAATTAAAAATCATAAAAAACCTACAGGTAAAGATGCAAAAAAAGTTTTAGGTGTAGAATGGGATGAGACTCCTATAACAATATTTTCTCCAGTAATTCGTGGTAGGAAAGGTGAATACTACCAACTCCTATATGATTTATTAAACAAGGGTTTTTCTAAGGTTCGTATGGATGGCGAGATGAGAAATCTTCGTGAACGTATAGATATATCAAAGACAAAAAAGCATGATATAGATGTTCTTGTTGATTCTTTCCAAATTCATGAATTCAAGGATACTCCAGATGATTCTCGTATGCGACTTTCTGAAGCAATTGAGAGAGCGCTTCTAGAATCTGAAGGTTTAGTGACTATATCTATTGCAGAAGAAGAGTTTTTGATGTCATCTAAATTTGCATGTCCTCGAGATGGATTTTCTTTTCCTGAAGTTGAGCCTCGTCTTTTTTCTTTTAATTCTCCATATGGAGCATGTCCAACATGTAATGGTTTAGGTACAAAGTATTTTGGAGCAAGTGAACCATGTGATGATTGTGGAGGTGCAAGATTACGCAGGGAAGCACTCAATGTTTTCTTAGGTAAGAAGATAAATATTGTAAATATTACTAAATTATCAATTCAGGAAGTCACAGATTTTTTTATAGAACTTGAACTCAATGATCAAGAGCAAGAAATTTCCAAGGTAGTTATAAAAGAGATAGAAGCTCGTTTACAATTTTTGTTAAATGTTGGTCTTGAATATTTATCTCTTGATAGAAAAGCAAATACTCTATCTGGTGGAGAAGCTCAGCGTATAAGACTTGCGTCACAACTAGGTTCTCGCCTAGTTGGAGCTCTCTATGTATTAGATGAGCCTACAATAGGACTACATCAAAGAGATAATGAACGTCTAATAAAAACCCTTGAAGACCTTCGAGATTTGGGGAATACAATCTTGGTTGTTGAACATGATGAAGATACAATTTTTGCTTCGGATTTTATTATTGATATTGGCCCCAAAGCTGGTGTTCACGGAGGGCAAGTTATAGTCGCTGACTATTTAACGCCACTTCTTGATGCTAAAACAAATTCTTCAAAATCAAGAACTCTTTCTTATCTTAGAAATGAAGCACGAATTGAAATCCCAGAAAAAAGACGCACAAGTGATAAAGGTACACTTAAGATAATTGGTGGAAAAGTTTTCAATATAAATAATATGAACGCAGAAGTTCCTCTGGGCAAGATGGTTACAATAACAGGTGTCTCGGGCTCTGGTAAAAGTTCTTTCATGTATGAGATTTTATATAAAAATCTTCAAGCTCGTTATGAAAGAAAATATCGAAGCGCTCAAGTTTTTAATTGTGCGTCATTTACCGGAACCGAATATCTTTCACGCGCAATTCTTATAGATCAATCTCCGATCGGTCGTACTCCACGTTCAAATATTGCAACTTATACAGGAGCTTTTACTCACATCCGTGATTTATTTGCCACGAGTGAGGAAGCTCGACTTCGTGGGTGGAAACCAAACCGCTTCTCTTTTAATGTTAAAGGAGGTAGGTGTGAAGCTTGTGAAGGTAATGGTGAGATAGCGGTTGAAATGCACTTTCTTCCAACAGTATACGTTACCTGTGACGTATGTAGAGGCAAAAGATTTGACAAAGAAACTCTAACTGTTAAATATAAAAAGAAAAATATTCACGAAGTTTTAGAAATGTCTATTGAAGAAGCGATTGTTTTCTTTGAAGATATTCCAAATGTTTATGATAGATTAAAAACTCTTATGGATGTAGGACTTGGATACGTAAAATTAGGTCAGTCTGCAACAACTCTATCAGGAGGAGAAGCACAACGCGTAAAAATTTCTTCTGAGCTTTATCGTCCACATCTAGAAAAAACTATATATCTTCTTGATGAGCCAACAGTTGGACTTCATTACGACGATGTTGCAAAACTTCTCGAAGTTTTAAATAAGCTTGTCGATAAAGGTAATACGGTAGTTCTTATAGAACATAATATGGATATAATAAAATGTTCAGATTATCTTATAGATATTGGTCCTGAAGGGGGAGTAGGTGGCGGTAAAATTGTTGCTCGTGGTACTCCTGAGGAAGTTGCAAATACACCAGGAAGCCATACTGGAAAATACCTAAAGAAGGTTTTAAAGAAAAAGTAATATATGAAATTATCTTATTTAAAAAAAATAAATATACCTGAAAAACCAGGGGTTTATTTTTTCTATAAAGGGAATAGTTTGTTATATATTGGCAAAGCTACTTCACTTCGTTCTCGGGTAAAGAGTTATTTTGGTAAAGATCTTATTGTAACTCGAGGTCCACTTATTTTAGATATGACTGTTCAAGCGGATAAGCTCAAGTGGCAAGAAACAGATAGTGTACTTGAAGCATTAATACTTGAGGCTGAGCTTATCAAGAAACACCAACCTAAATATAATACAAAAGAAAAAGACAATAAGAGTTTCAATTATGTATGTATAACTAAAGATAAAATATCCAAAGTACTAGTTCTTCGAGGAAGAAAATTAAAGAAATCTGATTACAAAAAAGTATTTGGTCCTTTCCCAAATGGATTACAACTCCGTGAAGGTATGAGGATTATTCGCAAGATTTTTCCTTATTTTGATAATAATTCAGATAAAAAACAAAACTATCAGTTTTATAAGCAGCTGGCTTTAATACCAGAGGGGGATTATCAGAATAATATTAAGAATTTAATTTTATTCTTCCAAGGTAAAAAGAAAAAGATTATTTTGAATCTCAAGAAAGATATGATGCTCTTTGCTAAGAATAAAGAATTTGAAAGAGCCGGTGAAATAAAGAAAAAGATATTTGCCCTAGAACATATAAATGATGTTGCTCTTATAAAAGAAGACAATATGCCAAGGAGTATAAGTACGAGAATTGAAGCTTATGATATTGCTCATATGGGGGGTAAAAATATGGTGGGAGTTATGACTGTGGTTCAAGACGCTGAGGTAGCAAAAAATGAATATAAGAAATTTATAATAAAAAGCCAGACTGGTTCAAATGATACAGGAGCTCTTGAAGAAGTATTGTCTAGAAGATTTCGTCATACTGAGTGGGGCCTTCCAAATATTGTAGTAGTTGATGGTAGTACTGCACAGATAAATGTTGCTAAAAGAATATTGGATAGATATCAACTGGATATCCCGATAATCGCAGTTGTTAAAGATGATAGACACAAAGCAAAAGCTTTAATGGGTAATGATGAGATAATAAAAAAATATAAAAAATCGATACTACTTTCAAATAATGAAGCCCATCGTTTTGCTATAGCTTTTCATAAAAATAAGAGATCTAAAAATTTTATAAAATAGTATATAATATAAATATGATTCGCGTTGGAGTTATAAGAGGTGGTCCAAGTTCTGAATACGAAGTGTCACTCAATACCGGTGGCAATGTACTTTCTCATTTAAGAGGAGATAAATTAAGTGAGAAGTATAAACCAATAGATATATTGATAGATAAAAATGGTGCTTGGCATGTAGGAGGTAAACCCACTACACTTGAGCATATTTCAAATCATGTAGATGTTATTTTTAACGCTCTCCATGGTGATTATGGCGAAGATGGTAAGGTTCAACAAATGCTTGATCAGTGGAAGATACCTTATACAGGTTCTGGAGCCTTTTCTTCTGCTCTTGGATACAATAAAGCCCTTGCAAAAGAAAGATTTAAAGCACTAGGTATAAAAACCCCTCAGTCAGTTATTATAACTATGGATAGTATTGATAAAACAAAGGATGATCGAACCATTGCAAAAGAACAAGCACAATTTGTGTGGAGTAAGATATCTCCCCCTTGGGTAGTAAAACCAATCTCTTCAGGTTCTTCTGTTGGTGTAAAAATTTGTAAGATTTTTCCAGAGCTAGAACAAGCAATTCATAGTTGTATAAACGACGGGGTTGATATATTAGTTGAAGAGATGATTGAAGGTAAAGAAGCAACAGTGCCGATTATTGAGAAATTTAGAAATCAGCCTATTTACGCATTACCACCAATCGAAATAAGAGTTCCAAAAGGAAAAGATTTTTTTGACTACGAAGTGAAGTATGGAGAAAGTTCTACAGAATCGGAGATCTGTCCTGGAAATTTTAGTAAAGAAGAAAAAGAAGAGTTGATTCGTTTGGCTTCACTTATACATACCGGACTTAATCTTGATCATTATTCAAGAAGTGATTTTATTGTTCACCCTAGAAAGGGAATATATGCACTTGAAGTAAACACTCTTCCAGGTCTTTCTGATGCATCACTCACACCAAAAGCGTTAAATGTAGTTGGAGCATCAATGCCAGAGTTTATTGACCATCTTCTATCAATGGCTATGAATAGACACAAAAATTAGACCACATTTTTGTTGTCACGTCTCGAGGGTTAATACGTTATTATATAAAGAATGCTAAATCGATAGCATTCTTTATTAATTTTAAATAAAAAATTTAATCATGAAAAAAATATTATTATTTGGTTCAATGGTTTTAGCCGTATTAGGAATCGTAGTAGTTGCACAAGCAGCAGCTCCTACAATAAATGCTGGTGTAGCTCAAACTATAACTTTACCAACGAGCACAGCCACTCTATCTGGCACAGCTTCATTTAATGCTCCAGCAACAGCTATATCAACCTATGCTTGGACTTTTATAGGTGGACCAGTTACTCCAACTATTTCTACCCCTAGTTCTGCTACTACAACTGTTTCTGGGTTAACATCTCCTGGCATATACAACTTTAAGTTTATGGCTACTGACAATGCTACTCCTACAGCATTTTCAGCCGAAGCAACAACTTCTATAACGGTTAATATGAATCAAAATCCACTTCCTGTTGTAAATAACAACACAAAGATGAAGCTTGAGATAAACCCAAGAGGTCAAGTTAATCTACAAGGCGTTATTGATGGAGTTAATGGCAATAATCTAGTTGTAAAAGTTTGGGGACTTACATTTAATGTAAATACTACAAATGCAAAGTTTGGTTCACTTGCTCAAAATGTAACATTATATAAGGTTGGTGATTATGTTGATGTAAAAGGATATATGGATTCTAGTGCTAGTTCTCCAACTATAAATGCAAAGAAAATAAGTAATTCAAACATTAGAAATATGGGTGATCGAAAAAATCGCGAAGATGACTGGAAAGACAATGGTAAAATGGATGATAGTTTCAAAGGTTTGATGAAAGATATATTTGGTGATGATCACGATAAAGGTGAAGGTCGTGGAAGAGGTCGTGGTGGAGATAGATAACTAAATCGGTAATACAAAAATAAGCACTAAATCAGTGCTTATTTTGTATTTATTTGTGCAATTAGTAATTATATGGTATAATTAAGGGATATGAATAAGGTTTTAAAAGCTCTAAAGCACCTTTTTATACCTCACGAACACAACGACTATAAGCCGCATATTTTACGTGAAGTGTCGGTTATAGTTATATCTGTTTTTGCAATAGTATTACTATCAATTTCTGCAGGTACAGTTTCTTATATAAAAAATAATAATCTTACTGCAACTGTATTACCTGCTGTTATTTTAGATCTTACAAACGATGCTCGTACATCTAATAATCAAAAAGTTTTAACCAGAAATCCAGTTCTAGATGAAGTTGCAAAACTAAAAGCGGAAGACATGGCTCGGCTTGGATATTTTGCACACAATAGTCCTACTGGAGTTACTCCTTGGCATTGGTTTGATAAAGTTGGGTATGTATTTAAGTATGCAGGGGAGAATCTGGCCATAAATTTCACTGAATCTACAGATGTTGAAAAGGCATGGCTAGACTCACCAACCCATAGGGCAAATATCTTAAATAGTCATTTTACTGAGATAGGTATAGCTACAATAGACGCTATTTATCAGGGTATTCCAACGACTTTTGTGGTCCAGTCTTTTGGTACTCCGGCTTACCCTAAAAAGGAGCCAGTATTTAAGGATCTAAAAACTGCATCAAATTCTAAAGCTAACAATGAAAATGATGTAACTCTACTTGCGGCCGATGTAAATATTTCCCAAAAAGTTAAAGGAGAATCTGTAGCTAGATTAGAAGATTTAGAAACCATTACGAATACAAAGAGTTTTGTATCTGTAAAAAATAATGGAGTAGATACAAATGCTGATAAAGCATTGATATCAGAAAAAAGCCAACACTCAACTTGGAAAGATAGATTGATATTTTTGATTCCATCATATACTGATACTATTTACCATATACTAATTTTAATTGTATTTATTTCTTTACTTATCATGTCTATAGTTGAGATAAGAATTCAACATCCAAAAAATATCGCTTACGGAGTCTTACTCATAATAATTATGACTTCTTTTATTTATATGAATGGATCATTATTTATGGGTAAGTTTTTCTAATATTTTAATTCATAGATATAAGATTTTTAGGAGACTCTAATAATAATGATGAAGAAGCAAGAATAGATGATGTCAGCTTGGAAGGAACAGTAGCTGGCACAACAGCTCCAATTATAACTCGCTTAGGTAGTAGCCCTGTTACAATAGAGGGAGGATCTACATACACAGATGCAGGTGCAACAGCTACTGACGACGTTGATGGAATTGTAGGACCACTTACTCGCGCAGTTTTAAATAAATAGTCTTTAAACAAAAATAAACCCCAGATGGGGTTTATTTTTGTTATAATATAACCATGTATATAATTTATGCTCTATTGGGTGCTGTAATGGCAAGCATGGGTACTATATTTGCAAAGCTTGGCCTCAAAGGTGTTGATGCTAATTTACTGACAGCGATAAGGGGAATTGTTATGGCTATAGTTGTTTGTATTGCTGCTCTTTCTTTTGGAAAACTTTCTATGACAGCAATACAATCTCTCTCTCAAAAGCAGTGGATTTTTGTAATTTTATCTGGTTTAGGCGGGGCACTTTCTTGGATATTTTTCTACCAAGCACTTGCTGGTGGTCCAACAGTTGCTGTGACTGTTATTGATAAATTATCTGTAGTTTTAACTGCAATTTTCGCAACCGTTGTACTATCAGAAGGGATTACAATTCAAGCCATTATTGGGCTCTCTATGGTTTTTCTTGGAACTCTACTTGTGTCAATACCATGGGAAAAAATTAAATCACTATTTTGACATATTTTAGATAAATGCTAATGTTGAGAAAAACATCAGCATGAGAAACTTTGTAACTGTGATAAGCTTACTCTTTTGCTTAATCACTTGTAATATTATTGGTCAGATGGATCTGACTAATGAAAAAGAGAACGAAAACTCAAAAACCTTTTTTACATCTATTGAATCAGATTTGCCAGCAGATCTTGATTTACTGGCCGATTCTATTGCGAATGACGTGAGGGAATTTTACAAAATTCCAGATATAGTACATGTGATGCATGGAAAATATGGAGATGCAATAGAAACAAATGATTCAATACGAGGCGCGAACCTCGTGTCTTCTCATGGTGATACATTGTTTCTCTTGCCTGTAGATCCTGGTACTCTTAGCGAAAGGGTAAAAATACCCATAGAGGATGCCATTGAAATAAAACTTATTGAGATGGCAAAAAAATAATTTGGCTTCCGCCAACCAAAAAGGCTCCAACCGGAGCCGTTTTTTATTATGTGGTGAATTGCTGTCCTTTGCGCGAACTTATTTTGAATCAATGAATGAAT
>CAZCNB010000005.1:0-54212 GCA_964500465.1 uncultured Candidatus Saccharibacteria bacterium
ATACGAAGAATTTAAGAAGATGGATATGAGAGTCGGAACTATAAAGGAAGTTGAGCCAGTTCCAGATACGGATAAACTTTTAAAGTTCATGATTGATTTTGGTGATCCAGAACTTCGTCAGATAGTTTCTGGGATTCATGAATTTTATCCTGAATATGAAAAACTTATCGGTAAGCAAGTGCTATATATAGTAAATCTTGAACCGCGCATGATAAAAGGAATTGAGAGTCAAGGCATGCTCATGGCAGTGGATGGAATAGATGGTAAACCTGTATTTTTAACCCCTGAAGTAGAAGTGAGTGCAGGCGCTCGCGTCAGATAGTATGTTTGACCCAAATATAATAATCAAAGCTGCTGGTTTGATTGGGATATCTTTGGTAGTTTTTGCTGAGTCTGGGTTATTTTTTGGATTTTTTCTTCCAGGAGACACTCTTCTCTTTGCTGCTGGAATTTTTGCTTCACAAGGACTTTTCACTATAGAGGCTCTAATTATAGTTTGTGCAGCTTCTGCTATTTTAGGTGATACAGTAGGGTATTGGAGTGGGAAAAAAGCAGGTAAGGCCTTTTTTGAAAAAGAGACATCTTTGTTTTTTAGTAAGAAAAGGATATATCAAGCTGAACATTTTTATAAAAAACACGGTTCAGCAACTATAATACTCGCTCGATTTATACCTATAATCAGAACATTTGCACCAATTGTAGCTGGAGTAGCAAAGATGCATTATAAAACTTTTGTAAAATACAATACCATTGGAGGTATTTTATGGGCATCATCCGTACCATTGCTCGGGTATTATTTTGGAGGATTAATTCCAAATATAGATAGATACATTATGCCTATAATATTTTTAGTAATAGGTTTCTCGTTTCTCCCTTTTATGATTAAACTCATAAGACACTTCCTTAAAAAATAAAGATAATCCTTTTATAACAATAATAAGTATCGTATAATAAAAGTATATGAAAGAAGTATACAGTCGACATTTTCCCACGCCATCTTTTCTGGCGATGACTTCTTGCGCACTAGATATTTCTGATCAATCGATTAAATATGGAGAACTTTTAGCTACCCCCATGGGTTTACGTTTAGGAAGGTTCGGACATGAAAAAATCCCTCCTGGGGTAATAAACTCAGGCAAGATAGAAAACGAAAATGAGCTTATAAAAATACTAAGCAATTTAGCTAAACGTGAAAAATTAAAATTTGTTAGGACATCACTTCCCGAAGAGCAGATGTACCTATTTACAATTGCACTACCAAAAGCAACATCAGTAGATATACGTGAAGCTATTTCTCTACAACTAGAAGAGCACATACCACTGAAAGCGATTGATACTATATTTGATTTTGAAGTTGTAACTGAAAATACTGATACAATTTTCGTACAAGTTCTAGCAATCGCAATGGTTACAATAGAAAGCTATCTTTCTGTCTTCAAAAGAGCAGGACTTGTTCCACTATCATTTGAACTTGAAGCTCAAGCTATTGCTCGTGCGGTTATCCCAAGAGGAGATATGAGCCCAGTAATGATTATCGACTTTGGATCATCTCGCACAGGAGCATCTATCGCTCACAATGGAAAAGTATTTTTTACTACAACCCTTGATATAGGTGGAGTTGCAATTACGAATATGATTGCTAAAAACTTCAACATATCATACGAAGAAGCTGAAAAAATGAAACTATCATACGGTCTATCAAGCACTTCAAATGCTGATGATATTTTCCCAGCTATTCTAAATGGAATGTCTGTTCTTCGTGATGAATTAAACAGACACTATGTATACTGGAAAACCCATGAAGATGATGGATTTAAACACGAAAAATTAGATAGAATTATACTCTGTGGAGGAGATTCAAATTTAACTGGACTTTCAAATTACCTTTCATCAAGTATGGGGATTAAAGTTGAAAACACAAATGCTTGGGTTAATATCTCTGATATGAAAAAATCAGTACCCTCCATGTCCTATGAGGAGTCCTTTGGCTATGCTACAGTGCTCGGACTTGCTCTCGCTGATTATATTCAGAAGCCACAAACCATAATAAATGTTTTGCCTGAAGAAGAAAAAAAATTCCTAAAAAAATTGTACTGGATTAGATTCTCCACAGTTGCATTCTCATTCTTTTCTGTTCTTTTAGTGTCAGCATCACTACTATTTTTACCATCCTATTTCTTTTCAATTTCCAAATCCAATCTTGCTATCAGTAGGTTAGAAGCTTTTAACAAAGCAAATCCTGAAATTTCTACAAATAACCTAGATAAAACTATAGCCGATATAAATTCAAAACTAACTATCCTATCAACTAAAGACTCCCAATATATACCAAGTGAAATACTTTTCAATAACATATTTCGCAATCTTCCTGATGGTATAAAACTCAATCAAATAAATTATTCAGAAGAAGCGAGTAACAATATTAGAACTATAAATATAATAGGTAAAGCAAGTGACAGAGCCGCGCTTAGAAATTTTAAATCTTCACTTGATAACAACCCAAATGTTGCTTTGACAGACCTCCCGATATCGAATTTTATAGAAAAGACAAATATCTCATTTACTATATTGGTAACCTTGAAATAGTATGAAATCAAAAAATGACATTTTAATATTAGGATTATCTATAACCGTTACTCTAATTGCTTTAGCTGTACTTATTTTCTTTTTTAAAACTATAGAAAATAAAAACAAACATACTTCAGCAGTTTTGACTACACTTGCTGAAAAAGTAAAACAGAAAGAAAATATGAAATCTTTGGTTGAAAAACTAAACAAAGTTTCTGAAATGTCAGCAACTATAAATAGCTACTTTGTTGACTCTAAAGAAGTAGATTCATTTATAAATTATCTAGAAAATCTCGGTACAAGCGCTGGTGTGGAATTGGAAGTTCAGAATTTTGATGTATCCCCAAATTCAAAAAATATATTAAATGTTACTATTTCAACCAAAGGTAGTTTCTCTAATACAATGAAGACCCTCATTTTAATTGAAAACGCTCCTTATAAGATAAACATAACAAGAACATTCTTAGATCAAAGCACTGAATCATCAAACCCTGATACTAAAGACCCACAAAAGCAAACAACAACCTCTTTCTGGCGTTCAGAAATTTCATTTAGTGTTTTAACCTCATAAAGTATGAAAAATTTTATAGAAAAAATAAAAAATAGTTTTACACAAAAGAAGAGTCAAGACCCAAATATAACCAACCCACATAAACATTGGATCATGATGTTAATTTCCTTCCTAGTAATAGGTGGTTTACTTATTATTTTTAGTTTGTATATTCTATACAAAATTAAAAACGAGCAAATATTTCAATCCACACCTAGCACCAACACTAATTCTAGCAATTTAAAAGAAAATTTAATAAAACAAGTTTCTGAAAGTTTTGAAAAGAAGATTGAAAAAACAAATGAAATAAAAAATAAAGCACCAGTATTTAAAGACCCTAGTTTATAGTCTATTCAGTGTGCCCCCGCCAGGAATCGAACCTGGAATAACGGCTTAGAAGTCCGCAGTTATATCCATTTAACTACAGGGGCATATCTAACACATTTAAGATAGCATTTAACCTCTATTTTTCAAAGGGGTAGAGCACTACTATATATTGACAAAATGTTCTAAATATGATAGGGTTTGGGCGTGTATTGTTCTTTGAAACCCCAATTTTTATTTAAAATGATTGTTTCTCAGAGTAATTTGATTTGATTTTTCTGAGAAACAATCATCATAAACTAAATAAAATTTAAACGCTTGAAAAAGAAAACCAAAAAAATCGCAACCATGATCGTAATTGTATTAATTACTTTCATGTCAGCTTGTGCACCTTCCAAGAAGAGTGTAAAAGCCCCGACTCAGCATGCACCTATAGCTGAAGTAAAAAATAACGACACCCTGTACTCAGCACTGACTCTGAAAGACCTGGAAGGTTTGACTCCCGAGCAAATAAAAGGTCTCCAGGTATATATCAGTCATCCGGTTACCATGAGCCGGACCGAGGCTTACAAAGCGAAAGAAATCAAAAACGGGGTTCTTTACTGGATTGATACCAGCCGACTTGTTACGAAATCAATTGATGCACTTACTAAAGGGCAAATCATCTTGATCAAAAACCCAGGAAGTGCTTCGATTGAACTGGCGGTTTCATTCGATAAGGATGACAAATCGCTTACTTTAAAGTTCTATAATCCAAACGATGTTGCCGGGAACCTGGTTCTTGTAATGTCTGATGACAGGATTGCAATCCGTGAAGGGTACAGATACGAAGTAAATACAACCGCTACCAGTACTGACCAGTGCAAACTGTTGTTTGTTGGGAAAGGTAAACAAGGCTCATCCAGTATTAGTTCAACGGCAAAAGGAAATCCTGTTGGTAATACAGTGATTCCAATAACATCACCAAATCCCAACTCTAAAATCATTCTTCCTGCCAAGCCAGTCAGGGATAGTATGTAAATTTTCAAGCCCGGGTTTTATCCACAAAGGCCTGTGTCGAAAGATGCAGGCTTTTTATTTTGTGTGCGCGGTGAGGGACTTGAACCCCCGACCTTCCCGGTGTAAACGGGTTGCTCTACCAACTGAGCTAACCGCGCATAAAGCAAATAGTATCATATTTTCTATATATTTCAACCGTATGATAAGATGTCGTTATGAAGCCAAAGATTCTATACGAAGACCAAAATATACTTGTTTTAAGTAAACCGGCTGGACTTGCTGTGCATGGTGATCAAAAAAATCTCAAAGAAAAAACAGTTGCAAGTTTTCTTATTGAAAATTTCCCAAAAATTAAAAATGTTGGTGAACCTATGGAAGTAGAAGCCAATGGAGGTAAAAAAGTTAAAATTTTACGGCCTGGAATAGTACATAGATTAGACAGAGAAACTTCAGGGGTTTTAATAATTGCAAAAAATCAGAAAACTTTTGAAAATTTAAAAGAACAATTTCAAAAACATACTATTAAAAAAGTTTATCGAGCTTTTGTTTATGGTTTTGTTTCTGATCCGAAAGCATCGCTTGCAACTGGAAAAAGAGGAATAATAAACGTACCGATTGGTCGTTCTCCTCGCGATATTCGTATGTGGACGGCTGGACGTGGTGCACGAGAACCACTTCGCGATGCAGTCACAGAATACATAGTGCTTAATAGGTTTTCAGATAATGCAAAAAAGAAAAATGAAGTTGATCACCAATTCTCTTATCTCGAAGTTTATCCAAAAACTGGTAGAACCCATCAGATTAGGGTTCATATGAGATATATAAACCATCCAATAGTTTCTGACCCATTATATAGAGGAATAAAAGATAAAACATTGGGCATGGAAAGGCTTGCACTACATGCATGTTCTATAACTTTCAAACTTCCAAATGGAGAAACAAAGACAGTAGAAGCTCCTATACCAGTAGATTTTAATAATGTTATAGATAAATATCTAAAATAATAAGGTTTCTTGCTTAAAATGACTATATATGATAAAGTAGGCCCTATGGTAACAGCAGAATTAACTAAAAAACAATTTACTTCGGTAGATCAAGCAAGCCGAAAAGCTTTAGATTTTAAGGCTGGAGACACTATTCGTGTATGGAGTAAGATTCAAGAAAAAGGAAAAACTCGTCTTCAGGCTTTTGAAGGGTTGGTACTTTCTAGAAAACATGGTACTGAACCAGGTGCAACATTTACTGTTCGTAAAGTTGCATCAGGGGTAGGAGTAGAGCGTATATTTCCATTGTATTCTCCAAACATAGATAAAGTAGAAGTGCTTCGTCATTCAAAAACTCGCAGAAGTAAACTCTACTACATAAGAACAAAAGCAGTTAAGGAAGTAAAGAAGAGATTAAAGAGTGTTACTCTCTCAAAAGAAGAATCTGAAGAAGCATCAACTAAATCTGAGTAAATATAATCCCGCGGAAATGCGGGTTTTATATTGAAAAAAATTGCTTTTTTCTGTATTGTTAAGTTCATGCGCAGGTGGCGAAACTGGTAGACGCACTACCTTGAGGTGGTAGCGGGAGCAATCTTGTGGGAGTTCAAATCTCCCCCTGCGCACTATGAATAAAGTTATTTTTGCAGGAGGATGTTTTTGGTGTGTAGAACATGATTTGCGAGAAGCAAATGGTGTTATTAGTGTTACGTCTGGTTACTCTGGAGGAGATACAAATAATCCAACATATGAAAACCACAAAGGCCATAGAGAAGTTGTATTAGTAGAATACGATTCTTCAAAAACCAATTTTAAAAAATTAGCACAATTCTTTTTAGATCATATAGATCCTACTGATTCTGGTGGTCAATTTGGCGACAGAGGGTCAAGTTATAAGACTGCAATATTCTATAATAACGAAGAGGAAAAAAATATTGCTCTTAGTTTGTTGAAAGAGTTAGATGAAAGTCGTGTATATGATAAACCCAATTCAGTTGAAGTATTAGAAGCAAAAAATTTCTATAAAGCTGAAGAATATCATCAAAATTATGCTGAAAAAAATAAGGTTCACTATTCTTTATATAGAAAGGGTTCTGGTCGTGAGGATTTTATTAACCGCACTTGTGCCATAAGAGAATATAAGCACATTAATTGGAAAGATTAGAATAATTTATGTTAACACTACTTTTTATTTTCGAATGTTTTTTGGTACTTGTCTTATTTGTTGCTTTTATACTACTTGTGATATGGATGGTATCTGGATACCGTTCGAAAGTCCCTTTTGTCCCAGTGCCTAATTCAATACTTAACGATATATATAAAGCATTAGATGTTAAAAAAGATAGCGTAGTATATGACCTTGGTTGTGGTGAGGGTAGGGTATTGTTTTATATATCAAAACTAATACCAACCGCAAAGTACATAGGCATAGAAAATAGTCAGTTCCCACTTATACTTGCTCGTGCACGTGCATGGTGGCATAGAAAAATAAATAAAACCAAAATAGAAATCGTTAATCAAGACTTTTTTACGCATGATTTATCTAATGCCACACATATATTTACGTATTTATACCCAAATGTAATGGATGATCTACTGCCGAAATTAGAAAAGGAAGTAAAAAAAGGAACCAAACTTGTTTCAGTTACATTTAAATTTACAACCAAGCAACCAATTAAAGAAATAGATCTAGGTAGAAAGAAATACCAATTAGCTAGAACTATATATGTTTATGAATTTTAGTTCAAAATGATATAATAGTTGAATGATAAATGAGGAGATAATATCCTATATACAAGCACAGTTAAGAAAAAACATATCTGAAAGTGTAATAAAATCCAAACTAGCAAATGTTGGATGGCATACAGAAGATGTAGAAGAAGCGTTTCGCAAACTTACTCCACCTGAAATAAAAAAAGAAGTAAAAATTGAACCAATTCAATCTAATAAACCAGATCCTTATAGAGAACTACCAAGTCTTGATAAAAAAGAAGATATTGGACCTAAATTAGAAGCTAATCCAATACCATCCGAACCTTCTCCAGTTCCCAAGCCAATATTTGCTAAAAGTTTTAGTGAAGCTAACCCAAAAGACGATGGAGTCTCTTATTATATTCCTACAAACGCAGCCAGACCAACCTTCATTCCAACTGATAAAAAAGTTGAACCTACAACAACTAACTTTAGTGTAATTAAACCTAAAATTGTTGAAGTTGTTGAGAATAACACAGTTTCAAATACAAAAACAGAAGAAACTAAAAAAACCAATACGGAGGAATTTATACCAAAACTTATACCTAAACCTGAAATTAAGCCCGACTACAAAAAACCTGTAAGTTCAACAGATATACCAAACAATGCACTACTTTATTCGTACCCGCAAGATGTTTTTTCTTCAAAACCAAGCGAAGTTAATAATGCTCCAGTAAAGAAAAGTAGTACTTTAAAATTGATTGCGATTGTGCTCACTATTGGTTTTATTACTGGAGGGATTTTTGCATTTATTTACAGTAATAAACCAAACATTTCTATTATTAAACAGGACCCAAAAATTCTTTTAGTTAAAGCGCCAGAAGTATTAGGATCTCTCAATTCTTATAAAATAGATACTGAAGCTACAATTCTCACTCCTTCTTTTGCCGATATAACTAATGGTTTAGTTAATGGAGAAGTAATAAATTCTAACAACAAAGATTCAATATCACTTTTTGCTAAAGGTACTGTTAACAATACTAAACCAAAACCAGTTTTTGATTACTCCATGATCATCAAGAGTTCCTTGTTTAGAGAAGATATAACTTCAAGTATAAAATCAGGAAGCAATGGAACTTTTATAGTAACTCCTGATCTTACTAAAATATTTGGTAGAAATGCTCCGACTCCTAGTACTGTTTTGGTTGATAATGGACAGTTTGGATTACTAACCAATCTGCTTCCAAAAACTTTTGAGTCAAAAATAACAAAAATAAATTTTGATAAAATTTTTTCAGTAGGATTGCCTTCATATATTACTGGAGAAACTAATTCTATTTTCCAAGATTTTTTAAAGAATGCTAGTGTTATTGAGAAAGATTCCGAGGTGGTACACAACGTAGATAGTTATCATTATATTTTGAGCTCGGACAAACAGTCTACTAAAAAGTTTTTATCTAGTTTTGTTACCTTTTTCTTGAACGAATTAACAGAAGAAGAAAAACAAAATCTCAATGAAGGTATTGGGTCTACAAATCTTGATTCCCTCGAGATATGGATAGGTAAAAATGATGGAAATATACACCAATATAAATTCAATTTAACTACTCCTCTGTCTAAAATAATAGGACTCGAAGATAAAGGAATTGCAGGCAGTCTTGTCTCTTTTAGTTGGAAAACTACATATTACGATTTTGATGTAGCTAATGATATAGCTCTTCCAGCCACTTCTATCAGTATGATTGATTTTATGAAAAAAGTAGAAGATATGAAATTAAAAGACTCAATCCTTTCTTTCAAAGAGATTTCTAATATATTTAAAAATGCTACGGGGTCATATGGTAAAAAAACAAACCCAAACGGAAGTTGCGTGAACCCTAATCCAGGATCACTTTTTTCTCCAGTTGGTCATCCAAAGGGAGCAAACAATTCCGTCGGCACGATGTCCGAAGTTATAAATGATATTTTGAATATAACTAACGGATCTCTCGCTTGTTATTCATCTTCTAATGCCTGGGCTATTTCTGCTCCATTGTTGAGTGATCCTAACTCGTATGTATGTACTGATAATAGAGGAGGAGAGTCAATTTTAGAAAAACAAATAACTGGACCAATTTGTAAATAAAATGCACCTAATTCTTATAAATCTAATTAGTTTACTTGGAATTTCTGGATTAGTACTCTCTTCTTATATTTACTTTAAGAAAAAGAAAAAAAAGAAAATGATTTGTCCGATGAGGTCAAATTGCGACAGTGTAATACACTCAGATCAATCCAAGATACTTGGTGTCCCTGTTGAACTATTAGGCATGGTTTATTATGCACTTATAGGACTTTCTTATGTTTTTATCTCGCTTTTAGGACTCTGGTCTTTTCCTGTTTCGATAGTTCTTGTTGGTATTAGTGGGTCCGCATTACTTTTTTCAGTTTATTTGGTTTCTCTACAAGCTTTTGTAATAAAGCACTGGTGTACATGGTGTCTTTGTTCAGCTGGTATATCTCTTATCATATTCATTCTATCTTATTTAAATATAACTTTATATTAAATAAACTAATTAAATAAGCCTGGATTTATCAGCAATTTTCTGGTATAACAGTGTAATCGTCCTATTTTAACCTAGGACAATAATATGGTGCCTATAGTGTAATGGTTAGCACTAGAGTTTGTGGAACTCTCAGTCTGGGTTCAAATCCCAGTAGGCACCCCAAAATATTTTTTATGACGCAAACAATAATTTTATTTGTCACCTCAGTGATAGCTACAGGGTTGAGTTCTATGTCTGGTGGAGGTGCGTCAGTTATAGCTGTTCCTGTTATGATGTGGATGGGGATATCATTTCCACTTGCAATGTCAGTACAAAAATTTAGTTCAATATTCTGGGTACTGCCAGCTTCCAGTAATTATTTGAAAGGAAGAAAAGTAAATTGGAAATTTTTAATTCTTTTTAGCCTACTTGGACTTTTGGGTGTATATATAGGTGTGATAACCGTAGTTGCCATTGATAAGAGAGTTTTAGAAATTTGTGTTGGTATACTCATCATTCTTCTTGTTATATATACAGCGCTACGCAGAAATATAGGAATCAAAGAAGAAACTGTTCCATCTAAGAAAAAAAGATTTATATCTTATGTATTCGGTCCAGTTTTAGGTTTCTATGAAGCAGTTTTTGGATCAGGTAATGGAATAATGTTTGCAATTGTTACTCTGAAAACAAGAGGATTTGATTTTATTAATGCTCTTGGTTATTACTATTCGGTTGCATTTCCGTGGGAAATATTTGCTGCAGCTTTATATATATACAAAGGTTATTTTAGTTGGCATATCATGATACCCTGTGTTATAGGATCAATAATAGGTGGTTATATTGGTTCACGTTATGCAAAGTACAAAGGTAATGCATTTATAAAGATCATGTTCATCGCTATAGGTACAATCTTAGGCATTAAACTTCTAATTGGTTTCTAAAATATATACAAAATTTTAGTGATATTATATAATCCTAGTATTAGTACTTAATTATTTATATATATGAAGGGTTTTAAACAATTTGTCTTACGTGGTAATGTTGTAGATTTGGCAGTGGGTGTGGTTATCGGTGCGTCTTTTGGTACAGTAGTTACTTCTCTAGTTGAAAATTTAATAACTCCTCTTATTGCAGCAATAGTAAAATCTCCAGATTTTTCAGGACTTCTATTTACTATAAACGGCAGTAGTTTTATGTATGGTAAATTCCTAAATGCTTTGATAGCGTTTGTACTAGTTGCAGCCGCAGTCTACTTCTTTGTAGTTCTTCCTGTAAATACTCTCATTGCAAAATCCAAAAAAGAAGCACCTGTTGATCCTACAAGCAAGAAATGTCCAGAATGTCTAAGCGAGATTCCAATTGCAGCAAAAAAGTGTGCTCATTGTACCTCAATAGTAGCCTAACAATAAAACGACTCTAGGAAAGGGTCGTTTTATTGTTGGGCGAGTATTCATAGTATAATACCCATTATGGAGAATGTTAGTGAAAATAAAATAAAATTTATTACTTATTTGCCCAAAGATATTTGGATGATTTTTATTTTGGCTATTGGACTTAATATCGCAAGAATTGTGGTTTTTGATTCCATGTATTTTGTTTACATTTTATGGAATATATTCCTTGCAATACTTCCTTTTGTTGTTAGCTCACTACTGTCTTTCCAAGAAAATATTGGCAAACTATCTAAACCCGTTTTTATATTTGGAAGTATAATCTGGATACTACTATTACCAAATGCTCCATATATAGTTACAGATTTTATACATTTAGGTAAGGGACACGGAGCACCGGTTTTATATGATGCATTTTTATTATTTAGTTCTGCTTGGCTTGGATTAATTTTGTTTATGTATTCGCTCAGAGATATTGAAAATATTATCAGAATAAAATATGGAAATACTATTGCCAATATAAAAGTACCATCAATAATTCTTTTGGTTAGTGTAGGTATATACATAGGTAGATATCTTCGTTTCAATAGTTGGGATGTTTTTACTGACCCTTCATTTTTTGGAAATACCTGGCAAACTCTGACACACCCGATTCATTTTAATGAAGCTCTTATATTTGTCCTACCTTGTTTCTTTTTCCTTTATGTAATTTATACAGCTTGGAAAAAAAGAGTGTGATTTGACTTTTTAATATTAAATGTTATTATACATTTAATAAAATTTCAACATATTAACTTACCTAAACTCCTTTTTATGGCTTGCAATAAGGTTAAAGAAGATAAGCAGAAATTAAAAGAAGATCCTTATAAAGATGATGCTCGTTACATGGCTTTGACTGCGGATGTTAGGGCATTGTTTCATAGATATCTTTCGAGAAATACAAACGGATCGCTAACTGATTTTTTAAACAAAAGAAAAAAAATTGCCGATGAACAAGAAGAAAAAAATTCTAAAATAAAAGGCAAGAGGATAATAGAAAGAACTGATGGAGGGTCTATTCAAACCAGAATCATGAATGAAAAAGGAGAAATAGACTGACTCAATTTACTTCGCCATCCTTTATAATTTCTGTAAAAGTTTCAAGGTTCAAACCTTGGCTTTTTTTATGCTATAATATAGTCATTAGTAGCCTAACATTTTTTATATTATGAATCATATTCAATATGAAGAGTCTCCTGTCGCCAAATTTTTATTTGGTAATACAAAGTTTTCTTGGTTTTGGTTGGTTGTTCGTGTCTATGTAGGTTGGGAGTGGTTAATAGCAGGGTGGGGTAAATTTACTGGTACTGGCTGGGTTGGTGATGGTGCTGGTAATGCACTTTCTGGTTTTATGAAAGGTGCACTTGCAAAAACTGCTGGTGCTCATCCAGACGTACAAGGTTGGTATGCTACTTTTCTTGAAAATGTAGTTATCCCTCACGCATCTTTTTGGTCACATTTAGTTGTCTATGGAGAAATATTAGTTGGAATTGCACTCATAATTGGAGCGTTTACTGGTATAGCTGCGTTTTTTGGCCTATTTATGAATTTGAATTTTATGCTTGCAGGAACTGTTAGTGTGAACCCAATACTTTTTACTATAAGCATTTTCTTGATTCTTGCCTGGAAGACAGCAGGTTACATTGGGCTTGATCGTTACCTATTGCCACTTCTTGGAACGTACTGGCAACCAGGGCAACTATTTAACCACGGTTCTAAATAAATAGTTAAATTGCTAATTTAACTTTAACTGCTATATTAAATATAGGGGTTACCCTTTTCATTTTATGGCTAAAGATTATTCGAGTATTCATAGAAAATTAGTTACAAAATACTTTTGGCAGGTAATAAAAAATTACAAAGTGTCTTTTTTCGTACTACTTGGATTAGTAGTACTTACATCTTTCATTGACATATATATCCCAATTAAGTATTTAAAATTGTGGGAAGTCTTAAGCACTAATAGCGATAATTCATACATAGAAGCAAGGAATTTGATATTACTAATACTTGGCATAATATCTTTTAGGTTTATTGCGAGGCGTGCCTCTTCATTTCTTAACGACTATTTTCAAGCAGAAGTTATGGCTGGTTTACGAAAGCAAGCATTTTCTTACATGATAGGACACTCACACGAATTTTTCGCTTCAAAGTTTGGAGGTTCACTGGTTCAGAAGATCAATAAGTATGCTCGTGCTTTTGAAAAATTGATGGAGAAATTAGTATCTGACGGGTTGCCACTAATAGTACGTGGACTTGGTACAATCGTTGCTATATATGTACTACTTCCAAAATATTCATACATACTATTTATTTTCTGCTTTATTTTCGTTATGACTGCTTTTATTGTTACTAGGTATAAGTTGAAATACGATATTATTGCGGCTCACGCTGATACCAAAACTACCGGGGCCCTTGCTGATTCTATTGGTAATCACTCATCAGTACAATTGTTTACTGGACACAAATATGAAGAAGAAAGAGTAGGGGGCGTTATTGATGATCAAAAAAAAGCCGTTGTATTTAACTGGTATCTCTGGGATGGCTTAAACGCAATCCAGTCTTTTTATGCAGTTGTTATTGAGTTTTTAATAATGTGGATTGCTATTGGTGACTGGAAGGTTGGTTTAATCTCTTTACCCCTTATAGTTTTACTACAGAGTTATGTTATAAGACTTGTTGAGAATCTATGGAACTTTGCCGGAATCGTTCGTACATTTTATGACGGATTTGCAGATGCACAAGAAATGGCTGTGATTTTAGATAAGCCTTATAGTGTTTTAGACACACCAAAAGAAGAACTTATATCTGTAAAAGGAGCTTTAGAATTTAAAGGTGTTACTTATATCTACGATCGAAATAATACCAAAGTATTTGATAACTTTTCTCTTACTATTCCAGCTGGTCAAAAAGTAGCAATAATAGGTTCTTCAGGAGCAGGTAAGTCAACTTTTGTTAAATTAATCATGCGACTTTTTGATGTAACTAGTGGTAATATTTCCATTGATGGAGTTGATATTAGAAATATATCTCAAGAAAATCTTAGAGAAAATATATCCTTTGTTCCTCAAGAACCAATTCTTTTCCATAGAACCCTTATGGAAAATATCAGATACGGCAGAAGAGATGCCACCGATGAAGAAGTCAAAAGAGCTGCAGAGCTCGCGCACTGTACTGAGTTTATCGAAAATCTTCCATACAAATATGATACTTATGTGGGTGAGAGAGGCGTAAAATTATCAGGTGGTGAGCGCCAGCGTGTAGCTATCGCACGTGCAATACTCAAAGATGCTCCAATATTAGTACTAGATGAGGCAACTTCGTCCCTCGATTCTCAATCAGAGGTTTTGATCCAGGATGCGCTCCATAACTTGATCAAAGGCAAAACCACAATCGTCATTGCTCATAGATTATCTACTATTCGTGAAATGGACCGTATTGTTGTTATTGCAAACGGACAGATCGTGGAAGAAGGTACTCACGAAGAGCTTATAAAAAAAGAGGAAGGAGAATACAAGAAACTTTGGGACCTTCAAGCTGGTGGTTTTAAACCAAGCCTAGGCTAAATGTAATTTATTTTCTTTTATTGATTTATATAAGAAGTAACCTATAACTATAAATGTAATAACAGGGGATATGTAGTGGGGGACATGACCTCCGAATGCATCGATGAGCATAATGACGCCAAGAGCAAGTATTGAATACATAGCTCCATTTTTCAAATATTTGTATTTCTTTATCCTATCTATATTCCCCATTGTTAGCTTTCTTAAAACAAATGCTCCAATACCATTACCTATTAGAATCAGTGGTACTGATAAAGTAAAAGCAAATGCTCCCAATACTCCATCTATAGAAAATGTTGCATCGATTACTTCTAAGTAAAGTATTTTAGATAGATCACTTTTATTTGAAGCTCCGGAAAGTAACTCTTTCTCACTCTTTTCAGCATTTTCTTTGAATCCGTGAGTTATAAAAAATGCAGTAGAACCAACCACCGCGGAAAATGCAAGCATAGAATCTATCTTCATTGAATACCAAACAGTTATAGCAAGAAGAACTGATACTACGGCAAAAAACCAAACTCCATTTTTATGGAAAAATTTTTCAGGACGCAATCCAAAATTTTTTGGTTCCAAAAACAACCAATGAAAAAATATAAAAATAAGAAATATTCCACCACCCATAAATAGGATAGGCGTTGCTTTATCGATAGCCGTATGTACAGATGGATCACTAGAAAAAGTTGCCGTTAGTGCTTCAATAGGCCCAAGTCCTGGAATTGTGGCCCATACTATAATCCAAGGTAGTAAACCTCTAATCAAAAATACAGCAATAAGTAGGCCCCATATTAGGAACCAGCGTCTAGCTTTTTTACTCATTGTACCTAAGACCTCGGCATTTATGACAGCATTGTCTATACTGACGATTACTTCAAAAACGCATAATCCTAGTATTATCAAAATCATTGATCCAATTTCCATGCCATACAGTATACATATTTTAGTATTGTTTTACAAAAGTGGATAATAAATATACTATATATAGTATGAATTCAGAGACCAGAATATGCCAAAATTGTCAGAACTCCTTTACCGTTGAACCAGATGATTTTTCTTTCTATGAGAAGATGAAGGTTCCAGCGCCTACATTTTGTCCAATGTGTCGTACTCAAAGAAGATGGGCTTTTCGTAATGAGCGAGGATTGTACAAAAGAAAATGTGATTTTTCAGGGAAAGAGATTTTTTCAATGTATGCTCCTGATTCACCTGTCAAAGTATATGAGCGAGATATCTGGCTTTCTGATTCATGGGATCCGATGGAGTATGGACGAGACATAGATTGGTCACGGCCGTTTCTTGCTCAACTTTATGAACTAATGCTTGATGTGCCTTTTAAATCTAATAATATTGTCCAAGGAGTAAATAGTGATTACTCTAATAATGCAACTGACCCAAAAAATTGTTATCTAGTTTTCAATACAACATGCCCAGAGGATTGTATGTATTCAAATGGACTAAATTATTCAAGAGACTGTGTTGATGTATCCCATGTTTCGAAATCAGAGAGTTGTTATCAAAGCTTTTGGCTTGGACAATGCTATCGATCTCACTTCTGTTCACAATGTGTGGATTCAAGTGATTTATGGTTTTGTCGTGATTGCCAGGGGTGTATGAACTGCTTCGGCTCAGTAAATCTTAGAAACAAAAATTATTATTTCTTCAATGAACAACTATCAAAAGAAGATTATGAAAAAAGACTAAAAGAATATAATTTACATACTCATAGAGGAGTCGAAAAAGCTTTTAAAGAGACTCATGAATTTTGGAAAAAATTTCCTAACAAAAACCATCAAGGAATCAAAAACGTAGATTGTACAGGTTCCTATGTCAGTAACTCAAAAAATGTTAAAGACTCGTTTCTAATAAGAGAGTGCGAAAATTTGCGTTATTGTCAGTATTTACAAGAGACTCCAGGTTCTAAAGATTGTTATGATTATTCAAATTGGGGATATGGCGCAGAAATGGTATATGAAGCTATATCATCAGGTTCGGGGATACAGAATGTAAAGTTTGGAATGTTTACTCAAGAAAGTGTCCACGACACGGAATATACAATAGGTTGCACTAATGGCTCAGCAAATCTATTTGGCTGTGTCGGTTTACGCAAGAAAGAATATTGTATTTTAAATAAACAATACACCAAAGAAAAATACAATGAATTGGTTGAAAAAATTAAAAAACATATGGATGATATACCATACATCGATAAGATGGAACGGATTTATAAGTATGGAGAGTTTCTACCAGTAGAATTTAGTCCTTGGGCATATAATGAAACAATTGCTCAAGAATATTTTCCATTAACAAAAGAGGAAGCACTTGCAAAAGGTTATAGATGGCGAGAACCTGATACAAAAGATTATAAACCTACAATACTATCAGAAAAAATTCCAAACGATATTAATGAAGTTAATGAATCTATAACAAAAGAAATAATTGAATGTGCTCACAAAGGAGAGTGCAATCAAGGATGCACAAAAGCCTTCCGTATAATTCCAGATGAACTCGCTTTCTATAAAAAAGTAGGACTTCCATTACCAATATTATGCCCAGCATGTCGTACAATTGAAAGGTTAAAGTTAAGACTAGGAATTCAACTATATGATGAATCGTGTATGTGTAATGGGGCACAATCAAAAGATAGTATTTATAAGAACCAGGTTACACACCCGCATGGGGATACCCCTTGCGAGAATAAATTTAAAACCGGATTTAAACCAGAAAACGGGGATTTAGTATATTGTGAGAGTTGTTACCAGCAAGAAGTAGATTAATTATGGAAACTAGAAACTGTCAAAACTGCAAAAATGATTTCAATATCGAGCCAGATGACTTTTCTTTTTATGAAAAGATGAAAGTGCCAGCGCCGACTTTTTGTCCGGAATGTAGGGCTATTAGAAGATTAACTTTTCGAAACGAAAGGGTTTGGTATAGGAGAAATTGTAATGCAACCAACCAGCCAATACTTTCAATGTTCTCACCTGATTCACCCTATATTGTATATGAAGAAAAATATTGGAAAAGTGATGCTTGGGATCCAATGGATTACGGAAAGGAGTATGACCCAAATCGTAGATTTTTTGAACAGTTAGATGAACTTTTCAAAACGGTTCCTCATCCAAACCTAACTCAAAAAAATAATGTAAATTGCGGATACTCCAATTACACTCTTAACGGGAAAAATTGCTATTATTGCGCTAGTTTTGACGAAGTAGAGGATAGTTCATATTGTTTTACAAATAATACTAGAATAAAAAACTGCTTGGATTTACATGTATCCTCTGAATCAGAATACTCTTACGAACTTATTGATTCAAAAAAATGTAATAGAGTGGCTTACGCTCAGAATTGTGAGTCATGCGTAAATTCTACTTTACTGTACGATTGCAGAAATTGTACAGATTGCTTTGGTTGTGTTGGTTTGCGAAATAAACAATATTGTATTTTTAACCAACAATATGACAAAGAAGGGTATAAAGAAGCTATTAAGAAATTATGGGATGGTAGTTATTATGCAGCGCATGAAGCAATAGAAGCTTTTAATGAGTTAAAATTACAAATTCCTCACAAATTTGCTAATATACTTAACTCTCAAAATGTGTCAGGTGATAATATTGCCAATGCTCGAAATTGTCATGAATGCTATGTTGCGAAAGAAAATGTAGAAAACTGCAAGTACTGTTATAGAATATGGGAAAATACAAAAGACGGTTGGGATACTTATTGTGCTTGGAAAGGTTCAGAACTTTTCTATGAGGCACATAGTATAATTGGTCAACGCATATTATTTTCTCTCTATGTATGGGGTGGTCACGATATTGAGTATTCATACAATTGTTTTGACTGCAATGATATATTCGGCTGTGTTGGATTGAGAAATAAATCATATTGTGTTTTTAATAAGCAATATACAAAAGAGGAATATATAGATTTAGTTAAAAAAATCAAAGAAGACATGTTGAATAGTAAAGAATATGGAGAATTCCTTCCAAGTAGCATGTCGCCTTTTGCATACAACGAAACAATTGCTCAAGATTATTTTCCAATGACAGAACAAGAGATAAATCAAAAGGGTTATAGATTTAAAAAACCAGAAACTAAAAGTTATAACATAACCATGGCTACTGAAAATATTCCTAACAATATATCAGATATAGATGAGTCGATACTGGGTGAAGTTATTGGATGTTTGCATCAAGGAAAATGCTCTGATCTTTGTGCCACTGCGTTTAAAATTACAAAGGAAGAACTACAATTTTATAAAAACTTAAATCTCCCTCTACCTCGTCTTTGTCCGAGCTGTCGCCACTTCAATAGAGTAAGATTAAAAAATCCAATGAAACTTTGGTCTCGTTTTTGTATGTGTGATAAACCAAATCACGACCATGAAAATAAATGCTCCAATGAATTTAAAACCCCTTATTCTCCAGATCGACCTGAGATAATTTACTGCGAGCAATGTTATCAGAAAGAAATTCTTTAATTATGGAAACCCGAAACTGCCAGAATTGCAAAAATAACTTCACAATCGAACCGGATGATTTTTCTTTCTATGAGAAGATGAAGGTTCCAACACCGACGTTTTGTCCGGAATGTAGAATGATAAGAAGGATGATATGGCGGAATCATAGATCTTTTTACCGCAGAATATGTTTATTATGCAGTAAAACACTTTTATCTGTATATAAAGACGAACAAGCTCCAGTTATGTGCACTGAATGTTGGATGGGTGATAAATGGGACCCCCATATGAACCAAAGAGATATAGATTTCAATATCCCTTTCTTAAGCCAAATAAATGAAATATTTAAACTTCAACCAAGGACATTTCAATACAGAGGTGGTTCTATTGTTAATTGTGATTATGCAAACTCTGTATTTAACTCAAAAAATATATACTTATCATTTTCTCTTGTAAACTCAGAAGATATTTCCTTCTCAGAGAATGTTGATAACTCAAAAAACTCCATAGACTGCCTTTATTGTACGGAAATAGATAGATGTTCTTGGAACATAGACTGCACCGGTAATTATAACTGCCACTTTATGGTTGATTCACACAAGAATATAGATTCTTGTTTCTTATATGATTGTACTAATTGTTCAAATTGTTGTTTATCTTCTAATTTAAGAAATAAATCATACGTATTTAAAAATATACAACTATCAAAACAAGATTATGAAAAAGCAGTTCATGATTTAAAATTAAATACTTATTCTGGATTTAAGATGGCAGAAAAAGAATTTAACTCAATTAAATTAAATTCTATAATTAAGTTTGCAAAAAATATAAATTCAGTAAATGCAACAGGAGATCATATAGCCAATTCAAAAGATATCAAAAAATCTTTCGATATTGGAAAATCTGAGAATATTTCCGATACGTTTAGAGTAATTGAAACAAAAGATTTGAAAGATTGCTGTTGGGTGTTAAGAGGTGAATCTGAATATGAAACAATATCTGGAACTGACAATTCTAGTAATGAGATTGGATGCGCAGTGTGTTTCACATCTACAAGGATGGAATATTCTCTTTTCTGTAGAGGATGCTCCGATTGTTTCGGATGTGTTGGATTAAAAAATGCAAAGTATTGTATTTTAAACAAACAATATAAAAAAGAAGAATATGAAGAACTCGTTCCAAAAATCAGACAGCAAATGATGGACCTTCCTTTTGTAGATTCCAATGGTCGTGTATATAGATATGGAGAATTTTTCCCATATGAAATGTCTCCTTTTGGATACAATGAAACACTAGCTCACGACTATTTCCCTAAATCAAAAGAAGAAATAATTAACTCAGGTTTTAATTGGAAGGAACCAGAAGCTAGGGACTACCAGATAACTAAAGATGAGAGTAGTCTTGAGGATAGTATAGGAAATACTGATGATTCTGTGCTTAACGATATAATAAAATGCCCAAATCAAGGCAATTACTTATATCAGTGTACATCTGCATTTAGAATCACAAAAGAAGAACTTCTTTTTTACAAGCAAAATAATTTACCTATACCAAGATATTGCCCAAACTGTCGTCATTATGAGCGTCTAAAATATAGAAACCCTATGAAATTGTATAAAAGGTCTTGTAGTAATGGTTGTGGGAGAGAATTTGAGACTACTTATTCTCCAGACAGGCCTGAGAGAGTCTATTGTGAGCAGTGTTATCAGGCTGAGGTTCTCTAAAAGGGAAATATTTTCTCTAAAACTACACAAAAATTTTAGAATATTTTTGTAATTTTTAAACTGTGAATTTTTATCAAATTTTGTCTGAAAATAGACTTAAGTTTGAACGATTTTTAAGCGCAGAGTCAACCAGTTATTGACGCAAATGAAACATTACGACATAGTTCTGTATTTTTTAGTTATTCACTTGTGGATGGGCTCGGCTCGAGAGTATAATGTAATTCCAAAACTTTTGGGATAACATTATTAGCTAAAATTTATAAAACATGCCTTCAAAAAAAAGTGCTAAAAGTACAAAAAAGGTCGCAAGTGTTAAAGTATCTTCTGTTCCAGAAAAAATAATTAGTAAGAATAATTTTATTAAAAGTGTTCAAAAAAGAGATGGTGTTATCGTCCCTTTTGATATCGAAAAGATAGTTAATGCTATTAATAAAGCTATGCTTGCTTCTAATGAAGGCTCAATGAAGGAGGCTGAGATGGTTGCTAATAGGGTTGTAATGGAATTAGTTAAAATAACTAAGCGCCACAAGAATTTTATACCCACAGTTGAAGGTGTTCAGAACACTGTTGAGCAAGAATTGATGCTCGCTGACTATGTAAAGACTTCTAAAAATTATATTCTTTACCGTGAAGAACGTGCACGACTACGCGCACATAGCATAGTAGTGCCAGAGCGCGTTAAGAAACTTGCTGATGAAAGTAAAAAATATTTCCGCAATCCACTTTCTGAATTTGTTTACTATAGAAGTTATGCAAAGTGGATAGAAGAAGAGGGAAGAAGAGAAACTTGGATTGAAACAATCGACCGCTACGTTGCTTTCATGAAAAAAAATCTTGGTAATAAATTAAAAGAAAGTGAATACAAAGAAATTCGTGAAGCAATTTTAAAACAAGAAGCAATGCCATCAATGCGACTACTTCAGTTCGCCGGACCTGCTGCAGAGAAAACAAATGTTTGTGCATACAACTGTTCATTTATTGCACCATCACGCTTCGAAGACTTTGGAGAAATAATTTACATATCAATGTGTGGAACTGGAGTAGGATTTTCTGTTGAGAGTAAAAATATTCAAGCACTTCCACAAATAAAAAATCAAACAGGTAAAAAGTTGCCAACTTTCGTTGTTCCAGATACTAAAGAAGGATGGGCTGATGCTTTTGTGCTTGGAATGAAGACATGGTTTAACGGGGAAGATATAGATTTTGATTTTTCACAACTTCGTCCAGCTGGAGCTCGTCTTAAAATAATGGGAGGTAAGAGCTCTGGTCCTAAGCCGCTTATTGATCTACTAGGATTTACTCGTGAAAGAATCCTAAAGCGCCAAGGCCGTCATCTTAGAAATATAGATGCACACGACATAATATGTAAGATAGGTGAGTGTGTAGTTTCAGGAGGTGTTCGCCGTAGCGCCCTTATTTCGCTATCAGATTTAGATGACCAAGACATGCGTGACGCTAAAAATGGTCAATTTTGGCTCAACGAGGGCCAAAGAATGCTTGCTAATAACTCCGCAGTTTATAATACAAAACCAACAGAAACAGAGTTCTTAAAAGAATGGATTGCTCTTATGGAATCAGGCTCTGGTGAAAGAGGAATATTTAATCGAGGTTCATTATATACCTCACTTCCAAAACGCCGACTAGAAGTCTCAAAAAATTATATCGGCGAAATGGGAACAAATCCTTGTGGAGAAATAATCTTGCGCTCACGACAGTTCTGTAATTTATCAGAAGTTGTTGCACGTTCCGAAGATACAGAAGCAACACTCATGAAAAAAATTCGTATCGCAACAATACTTGGAACTTACCAATCTACTCTCACAAAGTTTGGATACCTTTCAAAGGAATGGAAAGACAATTGTGAAGCAGAAAGATTGCTAGGAGTTTCTGTAACAGGTCAATGGGATTCAACTGTTGCTCGAAATGGCGATATGTTGAAAAAATTAAGAAACGAAGCAATTCGTGTTAATAAAATCTATGCAAAACGTTTCGGTATAAACGAATCTACATGCATCACTTGTGTTAAACCATCCGGAACAGTTTCTCAAACAGTAGATTGTGCTTCAGGCATGCATCCAAGACATGCTCCATACTATATCCGTCGTATTAGAATATCTGCAACAGATTCGCTATTTAAAATGATGAAAGATCAAGGTGTTCCTTATTATCCAGAAGTTGGTCAGTCAATCGATAGTGCAAATACTTTCGTATTAGAATTTCCAATGAAAGCACCAGATGGTGCAATATGTAAAGATGATATATCAGCAATTGATCAACTTGAACACTGGAAGGTAGTAAAAGTAAATTACACAGAACACAATCCGTCTGTAACAGTTTCAGTTGGAGAAAATGAATGGATTCAAGTTGCACATTGGCTTTATCAGAACTGGGAAATAGTAGGAGGGTTATCATTCTTACCTCGTTCAAATCACGTTTATCAACTTGCTCCATATGAGGCCATTGATGAAAAAACATATAAAGCATTAACAAGCAAAATGCCAGATTTTGATTTCTCAAAAATCGTTACTTATGAACTTCGTGACGAGACAGAAGTTAAAAAGGAACTTGCTTGTGTTGCTGGAGTTTGTGATATAGTTTAATATCAAAATTATGAATATAAATTTACTAAAATACATAATAGCCTTCACAGGTGTGCTAATTGTCAGACTCATACCTTTTAGAGCCCCTAACCTTGAACCAGTACTCGCTGTACAGATGCCATTTTCTAAAAAATACAGCAAAATTGCTTCATTTTTGTTTGGATTCTTAAGTATTACTGTATATGATTTATTTACTTCTGGACTAGGCGTTTGGACTATTGTTACAGCTGTTTGCTATGGTTTACTTGGACTATGGGCATCATACTTCTTTAAAAATAGGTCAGGATGGAGAAATTACGCACTATATGCTGTTATGGCTACAATACTTTACGATTGCTTAACTGGGCTTACAGTAGGACCTATAGTCTTCGGACAGTCATTTATATCTGCATTACTCGGTCAAATACCTTTTACCGCAATACACTTGCTTGGCAATGTATCATTTGCTATAGTACTTTCACCTATTATTGAAATGTGGTTACAGAAAGAATCGAAGAAAGTCATAGTAAGTAGTAGTAAGGTAGTTTTGAATAGTTAGAACCTTTTAAAATTTAATCTATTTTGTTTGGAAGTGAGGTTAGATTCCTCCACTGTGCCGCAACGGTAATACCATAAAATGGTCAAGTCCGATCTTAACAATATAGTTGTTCGTCCCGAGCAGGAACAGATTTTTATAGACTTTTATAAAAACTCCTCTGATTTCTACTCGGGGGAGTTTTTATTTTATGAAAAAAACAATATTAAAAATAGTAGGAATAGCATTGATTGTAAATATTTTTGGAAATTTTAGTGTTTCTTTTGCGTATACGGATAAAGCTCCAACTAAAAAAGTTACTAATAATAAAAAAATTAAATCAAAAGAAAATTTTATAACTCTCCAAGTTGCAAGCAATGAGTACAAAATTTCGTATAAAGAAGGGGAGTCATTATATGACGCAATGAAAGGTTTTTCAAATAAAAAAGAAAATAAATTTTCTTTCAATTCAAAAAATTATCCAGGTTTAGGGAACTTTATTGATGAAATAAATGGTGTAAAAGGTACACCTGGCAAATATTGGATTTATTATGTTAATAACAAAAAAGCTTCAGTCGGAGCATCTAAATATATTCTAAAGTCAGGTGATACAGTAACCTGGAAACAAGAGGGAATTTAATAGTTAATTTTATTTTATGAACAAAAACAAAATTTTATCAATCCTAGTTTTACTATCAACCTTCCTACCATTTTCTAATATCACTTACGCTCTTGATGTTGTAGATATGAATCCACCAGTTATAAGTTTAGTTGGCAGTTCTACTGTAAATTTACAAGTAGGGGACTCATACACTGATGAAGGAGCAACAGCTACTGATGATGTGGATGGTGACATAACCGCGAATATCATAAAAACTGGATCAGTAGATACAAACTTAGCTGGGACTTATAATATAAGCTACGATGTGTCCGATATTGCAGGTAACCATGCTCCAACTGTCACAAGAATAGTCATTGTGTCTCCACTGCAACAAACTCTTAAAGAAAATGTCTTTATAAGAAGTGGAGATATTGTTATATATAGCGGTCAGATAGATTTACCAGCAGACGGTACTACAGACATCACTGATAATTTAGGTACTGTTCACCAAGTAAATAATAGAAGTGTTCTCGGTGTCTTATATACACTTGATCAAGTAACTGATTCTTTCTCGCTATCTAATTTACAATACTTTGATTCATTTTCTTCTTTTTATATTAAATGCATTACTCCTAGTGGATCACCAGAACTTTGTGATAGCTGGCAATATGTAGTGGGAGGTACAAGTCCATGGACTAGTGTGGATAGTACTTTGCTTACTGGAGGAGAAAATATTGGGCTTTATTTTGGAAGTCCATATAGAGTAAGTTTAAGTAGTACAAGCGTAACAATATCAGACTCAGTTACAGCAAAAGCTGAATCATATAACTATACAGATAATACTTGGGCAAATAGAACAGGAGTAACTATAGGAGTAACTGTTACTAACCCAAATGACCCATGGAATCCAACTGTTATTTCAACTCATCTTGTAGATTCAAATGGTCAGGCTGTCTTAACTTTCCCTGGTGAAGGTACTTATATAGTAGGAGTTTCTGAAGATTTTTATTTTCCATCTTATAATGTAACAGTAACTAAGTCTTCAGGCGGAGGTGGAGGATCTAATCCTAGCGCTATATCTATACCTCAAGCACTTGCATTTTTGTCAGCAAACCAAAAACCCAATGGTTCTTTTGGTGATATGTTGTACACAGATTGGGCAGCTATTTCTATAGCTTCTGCTGGAAGTCAGGCACAGAGCTTGAAAACCCTTATATATGATTATCTAAAAAATAATTCATACCAATCAAATACACTAACTGATAACGAAAGACACGCTATGGCTCTAATGTCTCTTGGGATTAATCCGTACTCTGATACCGGAATAAATTATATAAAGAAAATAACCGATGCTTTTGATGGAACTCAGTTTGGTGATAGTTCACTATACAACGACGATATATTTGCTGTTTTGGTTTTGTATAAGGCAGGTTTTGTATCAAACGATGACATAATAAAAAAATCTATAAGTTTTATAATTTCCAAACAACAAGGAGATGGTTCATGGGGAAGTGTTGATATGACTTCTGCGGGTATTCAGGCACTAAGACAATTTTCAGATGTTACAGGTGTCTCTCAATCTATAACACTTGCTGAAAATTATTTATCTAATTCTCAAGATAACAGTGGAAGTTTTGGAAACTCTTCGTCTACTAGTTGGGCCATGCAAGCAATGTCTACGAATGGTGCATTTAGCTCAAAAGTTACAAACGGAGACAAATACTTAGCGTCACTTCAAGATAAAGATGGAGGTTTAGATGTATCAAGTTCAATAGAGAATAGAATTTGGTCTACTTCTTATGCAATCCCTGCCGCACTACATGTTCCCTGGACAAGCATAATGCAATTTTTTTCAAAACAAACAGTTACAAATGGAGATGTAAACAATACTCCAACACTGCCAGTTCTTCCAGTAGTTAATCCTATAAAAAATGATGATGTTGTCAAAAAAATCACAGACGATGTAAAACCAATTCTTAAAAAGAAAAAGAATAAAAAAGTTTTCATAGATACTAAAAATGTTAGTAATTCAAATCAAAATAATAGCCTAACAGCTTCTGTGGCTGATGCTTTAGCTAGTGAAAGTCCATCACCATCTGTATTTAGAAAAATAGTAAACGCTATCAAGGCCCCATTTATATGGCTTTTCTGGAAGCTTGGATTTTGATATAATCTACTTATGAAACTAAAATTTGTCGGCCTTGTAATAGTAATTATATTATTTGTAATTGGTTTAGGTGTTTTTATGAATAAAGTATCATCAGCTCCTAGTAAGTATGATGATTTTGCGAAAGCGTTAAAGACAGAAGGAGCCCAGTTCTATGGTGCATTTTGGTGTCCTCACTGTAAAGCTGTTAAAGATTTGTTTGGAAACGCTAAAAAATATTTACCATATGTTGAATGTTCTAATCCAGATCAGACAGTAACTCAAATTTGTGTTGATAATAAAATAGAAAGTTATCCAACCTGGAAATTTAAAAATGGTATAACGTTAGCTTCACAAGGTAAACCTCTTGTTTGTCCAATAAGGTCAGAAAAACCGTATGAAGATGAAATTTGTAATCAAACTGGATCTCAATTTTACAAAACTTGGATCTTTCCAGAATACAAGTTTTCTATAAAAAGTCCAACTGATCCAGTTAGTAAAGATGGAGTTTGGAAATTTGTACCAGAAGCAGAAGTCACAGGTGAGACGCCACTTGAATTTTTAGCTTCACAAATAGGATTTAATCTACCTAAATAATATGCCAGATTACATAGAGACTTTCAATAAACTACTTTCTTTTGGTACCATTATTTTACAATTAGTAGTGTTGTTGATTGCCGTTAATTTAATTTTTCTCAAATCACATAAAAATAAAATCTTAGTTTTCTTTAAAGACTATGGATTCTATTTTGGTTTTGCGACAGCTCTTGCTGGTGTTGCACTCTCACTATTTTACTCTGAGATAATTGGATTTCCACCATGTGAGCTCTGCTGGATTCAAAGGATATTTATATATCCACAAGTGATACTTTTCGGCATGGAGTTATATAAGCGGGACCGGGCTATTGTTGATTACAGTATGGTTATGGCAACTTTTGGTATGATTGTCTCATTGTTTCATATGTATGTAGAGCGTGGAGGAGCCTCTTCTCTTTCTTGCGCAGCAGGTGGAAAAGCAGCCGTGTCTTGTGCATTCTTGTATGTTGAAGAATTCTCCTACGTAACAATCCCTGTAATGGCACTAACCGCATCCGTTTTTATATTTATACTTCTTTTGAATTATAAGTATATGACTCGTAATAAAATATAATTTTTCTTGCTATTGTTAATATAATATTTAGGGTGTAGCATATTAATATGCTTACAGAAACCATAGAAAAAGGAGGAAAAGATATAGTATTTGTATATACGACATGTCCTAGTACAGAAGAGGCTCGTTCTATTATACTTTCTTCGATAAAAGAAAAATTTGCTGTATGTGGAGATTTTTGGGAGATAAATTCTGTCTATCCTTGGCAAGGAGTTATACAAGATGTTTTCCAATATATGGTAATGCTTACTACCGAAAAGGAGACTGCAGATAAACTTGTTAAATTTGTGGAAGGATTGCATTCTTACAATGTTCCTATGGTTGCCAAACTAGATACTAATTTTATGAATTCTAATTATAAATTCTGGGTTGATAATGTATTAAACAGTAAAGGTGATTATATTTCAGAACACGATAAAAAATCTCAAGACAGAAGTGATGAAGGGAATGGTTATCATTATGGCAAGTTAAAATAAAATGGAGACTCGAGTATGCCAGAACTGTAAAAATAATTTCACCATACAAGCTGAAGATTTTTCTTTTTACGAAAAAATAAAAGTTCCTCCACCAACGTTTTGCCCAGATTGTTCACATCAACGCAGGTTTGCTTGGAGAAATACACATGCTTTATATCATAGACCAGATTCAGTAACTGGCAATGATATTATTTCTATATATCATCCCGATACAAAAATGAATATTGTAGATCAGAAGTATTGGTGGAGTGATAAATGGGACGCATATGAATATGGAAAAGAGTTTGATTTTTCAAAGGATTTTTTCTCTCAGTGGAGAGAATTGCGTGACAACGTACCATTTCAAGCCCTCTCCAATTCTAAAGCTATTAATAGCGAGTATTGCAATGTAGCCGAAGAAAGTTATGATTGTTACCTTATTTCAGCTTGTTGGAAGAATGAGCGCGTAATGTATGCAGATTCATTGGTGAAAGTAAAAGATTCAATGGATCTCTATATTGTAGAAGAAAGTGAATTTTGCTATGAAGATGTATATTGTAAGGAATCCTACAGGTTATTTTATAGCCAAGAATGTAATTCTTGTACAGAATCTTATTTTCTCTATGATTGCAGAGGTTGCGTAGATTGTTTTATGTCTTCTGGACTAAGAAATAAAAGTTATGTATTTAACAATATTCAATTGTCTAAAGAAGAATATCTTGAAAAGTTAAAACAATATGATCTTGGTAGTTTTTTAGTAATACAAAGCTTAAAAAAAGAATTTACAAAATTAAAAAATAACTCCATTAGAAAATTTGCAACCATTAACAATAGCCAAGATGTAACTGGTGATCATATATATAACACATATAACTCCAAATCAGTCTTCGATGTTTCTGATAATGTTAAAAATTCCAAATATTTATTTTGGTCTGTGAATAATATTTTTGATTGTTACTACTCTAATGCGGTTGGAGCTATAGAGAATAGTTTTGAGATGAATGACGCCGGTGTTGGTGGTTTATTGTGTAGGTTTTCAAGTGTGGTCTACTCTTCTACAGAGGTTGATTATTCTTTTAATTGTTATAATTGCCACGATATATTTGGATGCATTGGACTTCAAAGTAAATCTTATTGTATTTTAAATAAACAATATACAAAAGAAGAGTATTTAGATTTGTTACCTAAAATAAAAAATCAAATGATGGAAGTTCCTTACATAGATCAAAAAGGTAGATCGTATAGATACGGAGAATTTTTTCCAATTGAGCTCTCACCGTTTTCTTACAATGAAACTGTAGCAAATGATTTCTTCCCTTTAACAAAAGAGGAAATAAATAAAATGGGTTATAAATACAGAGAGAAAGAAGGAAGAGATTACAAACCAACCATTAGTTGGTCTGATCTTCCAGATAATATCTTGCAAATAGATGAAAATATTGTGAATGAAATAATTAGTTGTGACACTTTACCGGGTTCAGATAGATGTACTGTAGCATTTAAAATTAGACCAGATGAACTAATTTTTTATAAACGTTTTAATATACCTTTACCCCGACGATGTTATCAATGCAGACATAAAGAGCGTTTTTTGACAAGAAATCCATTAAAACTCTGGCACAGATCTTGTATGTGTGAAAAAGAAGGGCATGTACATGAAGGGAGATGTTTGGTTGAGTTTGAAACAAGCTATGCACCAGAGCGACCTGAGATAATATACTGTGAAAAATGCTACCAGCAAGAGGTGTTATGATATAATAAACTTATATGCATGTTGATGAAAAATCAATCGTAGACTTATTAAATAGCTCAGGTCTTGTTAGCAAGACCGATGTAGCTGTCGCCCTTAAAAAATCAAAAGAAACTGATCAATCAATCGGTGACATTTTGATGAGCGAAGGAAAATTGACAGAAAAAGACTGGAATAGCATGCAAGCTGTTTCATTAGGAATTCCATTTGTAAGTCTGAAAGGAGAGAAAATTGATCCTGAGGTACTTAGCCTAATCCCTGAGCCTATTGCACGCACCAATAACATAATTGCTTACAAAAAGACCAAAGCTGGTCTTGAAGTCGCCATGCTTGATGTGGACAATCTTTCTGTTATTGATTTCATAAAGAAAAAGGTGGGATTAAAAATTTTACCTCGTATGACGAGTTCAGATTCTATTAAGGAAGTTTTGACTCAATACAAAAAGACACTACAAGCTGATTTTGAAGATATAATTAAAAAGGAAAGCTCTTCTATAAAAGCAGTATCGGAGAGTGGAAAACCTGGAGAAGAGAAATCAGAAAAAGAGCTAAAAGAGCTTGCTGAAGATCTGCCAATAGTTAAAATTGTGGACACTCTTATATCTCACGCAATTATCCAAGGTGCTTCTGATATCCATATTGAACCAGGTGAAACTTCACTTGTAGTTAGATATCGTATCGATGGGATACTTCACGATGCCATGGTTTTGCCTAAAGACACAGCACCAGGAATAGTTGCTCGTATTAAAGTTCTATCTAATTTGAAATTGGATGAAAAACGTCTTCCTCAAGACGGAAGATTTAAAATAGTGGGAGATGAAGGCAATGTTTCTTTTCGTGTTTCAACACTACCTACATACTTTGGAGAGAAAACTGTTATTCGTATTTTGCGTGAAAATGCAAAAGGATTCTCTTTAGAAACTCTTGGTTTTCATGGAGAAGCACTTGAGAGAATCCACGAAGGTATGAAGCAGAGAAATGGGATGCTTGTTTGTGCTGGTCCTACTGGATCTGGTAAAACAACTACACTCTATACAATGTTAGATATTCTAAACACTCCAGAGGTTAATATATCAACAGTTGAAGATCCAATAGAATATCAAATGCCTCGTATAAATCAAACTCAAACAAAAGCCGAAATAGGCCTTACTTTTGCAAACGGTCTCAGAACCCTTCTTCGTCAGGACCCGGATATAATAATGGTGGGAGAGATTCGTGACGGGGAAACTGCTTCACTTGCAGTTAATGCTTCACTTACTGGACACTTAGTTCTTTCAACAATCCACACTAACTCAGCAGCTGGTGCTATTCCTCGTATGATAGACATGGGAGTTGAACCATTCCTAATTGTTTCAACAATGCGCACTATTATTGCTCAGCGTTTAGTTCGTGTGCTTGATGAAAACAAAGAAAAATATTTCTTAACTGATGCAGAGAAAGCATCGCTTGATAAGATTATAAATACTGATAGGATGCTCGAAATATTAAAAAAAGAAAAAGTTGTTCCAGAAGATGCTACTTGGACTACAATACCTTTCTATAAACCAAAACCATCTGATGAATCAAGTAGTGGTTTTAAAGGTCGCCTAGGTATTCATGAGGTTCTCAAGGTGACACCTGGTATAAAAGAAATGATATTAAAAGGCGCTTCAACTGACGAGATAGAAAAAAGGGCAAAAGAAGAGGGAATGATGACAATGCTTGAAGATGGAATTTTCCTTGCCGCTCAAGGTAGAACTTCTACTGAAGAAGTCTTGCGCGTGGTTTCTGAATAAAATAATGAAATTTAGTTACAAGGTACAAAATAAAGTTGGTGGAGTTATTGAAGGAGTAAAAGATGCTCCAGATAAATTTACCCTTGCTCGCGAGTTGCGTGAAGGAGGAAGCATACCCCTGTCTATTGAAGAATATAAAGATAAAGGAGGGAAGAAGAACTTTCTTCAGTTTGAATTATTCAACAATGTATCTCTATCAGAAAAAATAATATTTACTAATAATCTAGGTGGAATGCTCTCTGCAGGTCTTTCTTTAACTAGAGCCTTGACCATATTAGAAAAACAAACAAAAAATAACCTGATGAAAAAAATATTAGGTAGTATTATAGAAGGAATAAATAGCGGTAGTACTATGTCTGATTCAATGAAAAAATTTCCCAAAGTATTCTCTCCACTTTTCATTTCGATGGTTCACTCTGGAGAAGAATCTGGCGGACTACCAAAATCTCTCGCCGAAATAGGAATGAATCTAAAAAAGTCTTTTGATTTAAACAAAAAAATTAAAGGAGCTTTAATGTATCCTACTATAATTCTCTGTGCCATATTTATAATTGGAGTGCTTATGATGGTTTTCGTTGTTCCTACTTTAACTAAAACATTTAAAGAACTAGGAGGAGAGTTGCCTGGATCTACAAAATTTGTAATCTGGCTTTCAGACACCCTTAGTCAACACACTTTCATGTTTTTAGGTATAACTTTCCTCGTTGTTGGTTCATTTGTTATGTTTGCAAGATTGAAAGTTACTCAAAAATATTTTGACTCTTTTGTCTTAAAACTTCCAGTTATAGGGAATATCGCTAAAGAAGTAAATACAGCTCGTACTGCAAGAACCTTATCCTCACTCTTAACTTCTGGGGTTGATATGTCTCGAGCTCTTGCTATCACTGAAGAAGTTCTTCAGAATGTTCATTATAAACAGTTAATTAAAGATGCAATTACTTCTATCGAAAAAGGGAGTGTACTCTCTGCATCTTTTAAAAACGCTACTAATTTGTATCCAGTTATGATGGGAGAAATGATTGAAGTGGGGGAAGAAACAGGTAACTTGTCAAAAATGCTTATAGATATTGCTAATTTTTACGAAAACGAAGTTGATAATAAAACAAAAGATCTATCTGTGATTATAGAACCAATATTAATGGTATTTATTGGAGGAGCGGTTGGGTTCTTTGCAGTTTCTATGATTACACCGATGTATTCTGTAATGAGTAATATAAAATAAACATGAAAATTATTAAAAACAAAGGCATAAGCATACTAGAACTTCTAATAGTGCTTGCTATACTTGCTATTATTGTTTCTTTTATTATTTTAAATTTAACCAAATTTAGAAACGAACAAGCGCTTCAAAACACTACGAGTGACATTATCTCTTTAGTTAATGAAGCACGCACCAAAACCATTTCTTCTATAGATTCAACGACATATGGAGTTCACTTTGAGACTAGCCGCGCTGTGCTATTCGCCGGGTCTTCTTTTACCGAACCAAATTCTTCCAATAAACAAGTTGATATCAATTCTGCAGTATCAATACCTTCAAGCGGAGGAATAAATTTAAATGGTGGAGGAAGTGATGTTGTGTTCACTCGAATCTCTGGTGACACAACAAATTATGGTACAATTATAGTTAGGTTAGTTTCTGATGCAACACGTCAGAAAACTATAACTATAAATAAAACTGGTATTGTTAGTTCAAATTAAATGAAAAAAATCTATTTTGAAAATAAAAAAAACGGTTTTACACTGGTAGAAATATTAATTGGATGTGCAATTATAACTACCATGATATTTGCATTAATGGTTTCTGCTCAAAAAGGTATTAATCTATCAGATAAGGCTTTAAAACAAACACAAGCAAATATGCTTCTTGAAGAAGGGGCGGAAGCTGTTCGATCTATAAGGGATGCGAGTTGGACTACTATATCAAATCTTACTCTAAACACTGATTATTACTTGTCTTACAATACAAGTACTAATGTATGGTCTCTTAGCACAACACCATCTGCAACAATTGACTCGATATTTACTAGAAAAATATTGATCTCACAAGTTTTGAGAGATGCTACAACGGATGATATTTCTTCTATTGGTAATCTTGATTCAAGAACAAAAAAAGTCACTATAACAGTTTCATGGGTAGATTCTGATGGAACAACTCTATCAAAAGATTTACCTTTTTATATATCTGATATTTTTAACTAATTTTTTATGAAAAATACAAAAAAAGGCGGATATAGTTTAATGGAAATGCTTATATATTTAGCTATTTTTACTATGCTTTCTATTTTAGTTATAAATTCTCTTATTACTGTCATGACCTCTTTTGCAACCACAAGAACCAACAGAGATTTGCTTGAATCTGGTTCAACAGCAATAGAGAGAATTTCTAGAGAGATCAGACAAGCGAAAACTGTAGATACTACAAATAGCACCTTAGGCTCTAGTCCTGGAGTGTTGCAATTAAATAGTACTGATAGTAGTGGTAATGCGCTTCTTGTAAAATTCTCGGTTTCAAGTGGTGCTCTAAATATGTATACCGGTGGAACACTTAAAGATAATCTTTTGGGACAAAATATAACAGTTAACAGCTTGGTGTTTAGAAGAATTTCTACGACCAATAGCGAGGCAGTAAAAATTGAACTAACACTTCAGGATAATAGTAGTAAAACAACTAAAACAGCGAATTTTTATGACACAGTGATATTAAGAGGGGGGTACTAATCTATATATGAATAACTTTCTTAAAAATTCAATAAAAAATAAAGGAGCAGCAATAATGGTTGTGTTAATATTCTTCATGGCTATTAGTTTAACTATTCTTGTTGGAATTATAAGTCCTGTTGTTAGAGAGTTTAAGATTGCTGGAGTTACTTATAGTTCTAAAAACGCTTATTTCTTAGCAGAATCTGGTGTAGAAGATTTGCTTTACCGTATAAGAAATAATAAACAATACAATGCAAGTGAAACCTTAACTATTGGTAATTCCTCAGCTACAACAACAGTTACAGATACTTCAACTAGTCAGAAACAAATCATATCTTTGGGAGATGCGTCTACAAGCGAAAGAAAAGTAAGCGTATCCGTTACTACTGGAGTTGGGGTTTCATTTAGTTATGGAGTTCTTGCTGGGCAGGGGGGGGTAGAATTAAATGGAAGTGGAACCATAAATGGAAATGTATATGCTAATGGTCCAATAACAGGAGATAGTTCAGCTATAATAACCGGAACTGCAATATCAGCTAATAGTCCAGCAATAACTACAGACCAGTCAAACGGTAGTGGAACACCTGCATATAATATCTCATTTGCAAATGCTAGCGGCACTCAAGATATTGCTCAGAGTTTTGTTACAGCAACATCAAGCCCTTTAAATAAAGTTCAATTTTATATAAAAAAAGTTAGTACTCCAAGTAATGCTACTGTAAAAATAGTAAATGATTCTAGCGGAAGCCCTGGTACAACTGTTTATGCATCTGGGACTCTTGATGCATCAACGGTCACAGCATCCTATGGATGGGTTGATGTATCATTCACTACAAATCCATTACTTACAGTTGGAACGACATATTGGCTTGTGGTAGATGCCGGAACTTCAAGTACAAAGTACTATATAATAGGAGCAAGTAGTGCGACATACGCTAATGGGCTAGGAAAGATAGGTCAGCAAGGAGGTACGTGGAATAATACAACACCATCGGGACTCGATTATTATTTTGGGATATATCTAGGCGGGGTTAATGGATTAATTGCTGGTAGTTCAGGAAGCCAATGGAATCAGCTTCATGTCGGTACAGTCTCAGGCACTGCTCAGGCTCATACTGTAAATTATACAAATTCTACTGGCCTTATATATTGTCAGACTGGCACAGGCAACAATAAATCATGTACGAGCCAAACTGATCCAGTATATCAATCGTTCCCAGTATCTGATGCAAACGTAACTCAATGGAAAACTGATGCCGAAGCCGGTGGTACATATAATGGCAATTATTCAGTTGGGTGGGCTGGAGCGACCCTAGGACCAAAGAAAATAGTGGGCGATCTAACTGTAAATGGAGGGGGGACCCTCACTCTTACGGGTACACTTTGGGTAACCGGTAATATTACGCTTAATGGTGGCGCTCTTATACAGCTTTCATCGAGTTATAGTACAAATGATGGTGTTATTGTAGCAGACGGCACAATAACTATTTCTGGAGGAGGACATGCTACAGGGTCTGGAACATCTGGAAGTTATATAATGATGCTTTCAACTAGTTCCTCGACTAGTGCTATATCTGTATCGGGCGGAGCTGGAGCTGTTATTGCGTATGCACAAAACGGGACAGTGGCAGTATCGGGAGGTGCTTCACTTAAGGAGGCGACAGGATATAGAATAACCGTTGATGGTGGCTCAAGTATCACCTATGAATCTGGACTTACTAATAATAACTTTTCAAGTGGACCATCAGGGACTTGGAATATAGGAACCTGGAAAGAGTCCGAATAATAAGGAGTTTTGTGATATAATACGATTATGAAGAAACTCATAATCGGTAATTGGAAGATGAATCCGCAATCATTAAAGGAGGCGGAAATTCTTTTTAAAAAGATAAGTAACGAGGTTAAAAATATTAAAGGCGTTGAAATAGTTCTATGCCTACCTCAAGTATTTATCTCTAATATAAAGAAAATAAATAATAAAAAAATAACATTAGGCGCGCAGAATGTCTCAAGTGAGCCTGTCGGTCCATTTACTGGAGAAGTTTCTGCCTCAATGCTTGGAAGCATTGGTATAAAATACGTAATTGTCGGTCATTCTGAGCGTAGATCTCTAGGTGAGACAAACGAAATGATAAATAAAAAGATTATACTTGCCTTGAAAAACGGAATCACCCCTGTTTTATGTATAGGCGAATCAGTCCGAGGTCACGATGCTTTTTATCTAGCAAAAATCAAAGAGCAGTTAACAATGTGTCTTTCGGGCATACCAAAGGCTCAATTAAAAAATATAGTTATTGCCTATGAGCCAGTCTGGGCACTTTCTTCTACGGAAAATCGCCACGATGCAACACCTCATGATTTTGAAGAAATGAAAATATATATAAAAAAAATATTATCTGATATGTTTGGTCAAAGTATGATTGGATCAACGCGAATAATATATGGTGGTTCTGCAAACAAAGATAACGCAGAATCTTTCTTAAAAATCGGAGCAGATGGATTGTTGCCAGGTAAAGCAAGCCTAGCACCAAAAGATTTTTCAAAAATTGTTGAGATTGCAAGTAAAATAAAATAATGAAATCAATTAAAGAAATAAAAAATTTGTCAGGGAAGAGAGTCTTGGTACGTGTGGCATTCAATGTCCCTGTTAAAGATGGAAAAGTTATCGACGATTTTAGGATTAAAAAATCTCTTAAAACAATAAAATATTTACAGAGCAAGAATGCAAAAATAATACTAATTTCTCATTTAGGTGAGGATGAAAAGGAAAGTTTCAAGCCAATAATTTCAAAGTTTAAGAAATACATACCAAAACTTGTATTTTTAGACAAACCTATATTTTCGGATGAAACCGAAGATGCTATCAAAAATTTAAAAAAGGGCGATATTGTTTTGCTTGAAAACTTGCGTAAAGAAAAAGGGGAAAAAGACAATTCTCCTTCTTTTGCAAGAGCTTTGTCACGATATGGTGATATATATATAAATGATGATTTTCCAGTATCTCATCGTGCCCACGCATCAATCGTCGGGATTACTAAATATTTACCAGGATATGCTGGATTTCAGTTTGAAGAGGAAGTTAAAAACCTATCAACTGCATTTTCTGCAAAACATCCATTTTTATTTATATTAGGTGGGGCAAAATTTTCTACTAAGATACCGCTAATCAAGAAGTTCTTACACGATGCAGACAATGTGTTTATCGGCGGAGCGCTTGCCAATGATTTCTTGAAAGCAAAAGGATATGAGATTGGTTATTCGCTTGTCGAGGAGGGTAATTTTGAGATAAAGTCACTACTCAAAAATAAAAAGTTGATACTACCGAGAGATGTCGAGGTTGTAAAAGGTAACTCAAGGAGATTCACTAAATCAGAATCTGTTTTAGCCGATGAAAATATTGTGGATATAGGACCTGAGACATTGAGTAATTTAAAGGATTTAGTTTTAAATTCTAAATTTGTGCTTTGGAATGGCCCTCTAGGGAAATATGGAGTAGGGAGCGGGAAACCAACAGAAGAACTTTTGAAATTAATAGCAAAATCCAAGAAAGTAAAATCAGTCATAGGCGGAGGTGATACTATTGCCTATATCTCTAAACTAAAGCTTGAGAAAAAGCTCGGATTTGTATCAACTGGCGGTGGAGCAACACTCGATTTTCTTTCAAAAGGGACACTTCCTGGCATAAAAGCTTTGAAATAAATACTTGATATAATCTCTTTATGCCCAAGCCAGATGAACTGCTAGAATTATTGCTCGCTAATCGTAATATAGGAGATGAAGATCGAGATAAATTTTTGAACCCTTCTTATGATAAGGGGATACATAATCCGTACCTAATGAAAGATATGGAAAAAGCTGTTGTTAGAATTTTTGAAGCGATAGAAGCAAAAGAAAAAATAATTATTTACAGCGATTATGATTGTGATGGAATCCCAGCTGCAGTCATAATGCATGATTTTTTTAAGAAAATCGGCTACGAGAACTTTTCAGTCTATATTCCAGACAGGCACGATGAAGGATATGGCTTAAACTTGAAAGCGATAGATGAATTTATAGATACTGGAGTAAATCTCATAATAACCTTTGACCTCGGGATCACAGCTATAGAAGAGATAACTAAAGCAAAATCAGCAGGGATTGATACTATTGTTACTGATCACCACTTGCCTCAAGATAGATTGCCCGATGCTTTTGCAATAATTAATCCAAAACAAAAAGATTGCAATTATCCAGACAAAAATCTTTGTGGTGCAGGAATTGCATTTAAACTTGTATGCGCAATTATTAAAAAATATGGTGAATATTTTAAGATTCCAGATGGCTGGGAAAAATGGTTGCTAGATATGGCATCTGTCGCGACTTTGGCTGACCAAGTACCGCTTGTCGGGGAAAATAGAATATTAGCATACTATGGATTGAAAGTCTTAAAGAAGACTAGAAGGCCAGGATTGATTGAAATTTTTAATAAAGCTGGAGTTAATATGAATAATATTTCCGAAGAGGACATAACATTTACTCTTGCTCCGAGGATAAATGCGGCATCGCGCATGGGCGACCCTATGGATGCATTTCGAGCTTTGTCTTCAGAGAATCCAGTAGAGGCAAAAGCTTTTGCAGATCATCTCTCAAAGATAAATGATGAGAGGAAGCAATCTGTTGCTCGAATAATGAAAGATGTAAATAAAACTCTAGAAAAAAGAGAAGATAAGTCAGTAATCGTCATAGGAAATCCAAATTGGAGGGTAGGGATCCTAGGCCTTGTCGCTTCAAAAATAGTCGATCAATATAAAAGAACTACTTTTGTCTGGGGAAGTGAAGGTAGTGAAATAATAAGAGGATCTTGCAGGGGATATGGGGATATAAATTTAGTTGAAGCTATGAGCGCTCTCCCTACAAACAGTCTGATTGATTTTGGGGGACACAAAGGAGCAGGCGGATTTTCAGTGGAACATACAGAGATACATTTCTTGGAAGAACGACTACTAAAAGTCTTTGATGGGATAACAGATAAAAAATTAGAAAGTGTAGATATACCAATTGATGCAAAGATAAACCTCGATGATGTAAATATTGGTAACTATAATGTTATTGAAAAACTTGCTCCGTATGGGGAAGGTAACCCAAAACCCATATTTTTATTGGAAGATATTACTATATCGTCCATAAAAGAATTTGGGAAAGATAAAAATCATTTGGAAATTATATTTTTGGATGAAAAAGCTCATCCTGTAAAGGCTATATCATTTTTTAAAACAAGAAATGATTTTGGTCGCTCTTTGACCGAAGGTGAGCGCATAAATCTTTATGCGACTTTTGAAAAAAGTACTTTTTTAGGTCGCACCGAGCTCCGTCTGCGAATTGTTGATATAATATAACTCATGAGTAAAAAGATAGAAATATATACAGACGGTTCATCACTAGGTAATCCTGGCCCTGGTGGGTACGGTGTTGTCGTAGTAGAAAACTCAAAAGTTATTAGAGAATTTGGCGGGTATGAGAAAGATACTACTAACAACAGAATGGAACTTACTGGTGCAATAGAGGCTTTAGAATATATAAATAAAAATCATAAAGGCGACGATATTACTATATATACAGATTCAGCTTATGTTCTAGGAGGAGTAACGACTTGGATACATGGATGGGAGAAGAATGGTTGGAAAACTGCAAACAAGAAGTCAGTTCTCAATCAAGACCTTTGGCAAGCACTAATAACCCTGGTTAGAGTGTTTGAAGGCGATCTAAAATGGGGCAAAGTAAAAGGACATGATGGACATGTTCACAACGAACGTGCAGATGAAATAGCGACACAACATTCGTCACTACAACAAAAGAATATTTTATAAAGCACACATAAAATTCTCTTGAATTTTTGCTCTTCTCGCGCCGACGCGCTGCGAAAGGCTCTCTAAAACATTCTTTTGTTGTAGTTAATATCAATATGTATGATTTCTAAAAGAGAAATTTTTGTAATACTAGTTTTAGTTTTGATTGCGCTAGCGCGGTTTTTGTTTTTCTTACCAAAGTCTCCTTCTTATGAAAATGTGGTAGGGAAGAAGGTTAGTGTGCAAGGTGTGGTTGTAGACGCACCGGATGTGAGATTAAATAATAAGAGGGTAACAATAAAACCAAGCAATCAGGAGTCAAATATTTTAGTCATTACACCCCTTAGCACAAATATTTCTTATGGAGATAAAATAGAAGTAAAAGGCATTTTAGATACACCAGAGAATTTTGAGACTCAGTCAGGTAAAGAATTTAACTATATAAAATACTTAGCAAATAAAGATATATATTTTATTATCAAAAACGGTGAGATTAATATAATCTCAAGTGGTAACGGTTCAAAAATGATCTCGCTACTTTATCAGTTTCGAGACTCTTTTATGAGAAATATTGCTGATGTTATAAATTCACCTAAAAGTGATTTGGCAAATGGATTAGTATTAGGTTCTCGCGGAGGATTTGATCACAACATGAGAAATGAGTTTATCAATACTGGAACTATCCATATAATTGCACTATCTGGGTACAATGTGACGATCGTCGCTGAGGGAGTTATCAAAGTATTAGGTCTATTTCTATCTCCAACTTTGTCTATAATATTTGGGATTATTGTAATAATTTTATTCATACTTCTTGCTGGTGCATCTTCAACTGCAATAAGAGCTGGAATTATGGCATCAATCGCACTCTTTGCTAGGATTACTGGGCGTAAATATGATGCTGGGCGGGGGCTTGTGGTTGCAGGGTTACTCATGATTGCTTATGACCCGAGAGTTGTAACTGACATATCTTTCCAGCTTTCTTTTATTGCAACTTTTGGGGTTCTTTTTATAACTCCTAAAGTAATTGGTTGGGTGAAATTTATACCGATGCGTTTTGGGCTTCGAGAACTTGTAGCGACTACACTCGGAGCAACAATTGCAGTTCTACCACTTCTACTCTATTCGACTGGAGTATTATCGATCGTATCAATACCAGCAAACATTTTGATTTTACCTTTTATACCCTTAACAATGCTCCTCGTTTTTATTACAGGAATGCTTGGACTAATTTCTACCATACTTTCTATTCCATTTGCATATCTTTCTCAATTATCACTCTCTTATATTTTAGGAATGATTCATTTCTTCGCATCTTTCCCATTTGCAAGTTTAACAATATCTCACTTCCCGTTAATAATAACCCTAGGGTTGTATGGATTTATAGCATGGTGGGTTTTTAAAAAGTATTGACAGTTTTATGTATAAGAGTAATATATTAGTACATTACATTTGTACCTGCCTAGTATATCCCGACTGAGGCAGTGGGTTTAAAGGGGATATAGTATTTAACCCAAAAACGATTGCCTATGCGACCAAAAGCATTCGTTGGAAAGTTGTCAATTAAAGGCTTCCATTTGTTGGTGAGACCACCGATCTTTTGAAAGCTTTTGCTGTCAGCTAGCCAGTAAGAGCTCTTTTAAATAAAAAATATTCTCGAATAACATACCCTGTTATATTTGGCCTGAACCAGGTTGATTTTATCCCTACTAGTACCGTAATGCTTTAGCTTGGTAAAATCTTTACAACACAGTGGTTCCTTTCTTTAATATTTTTTATATAAGACAACTCAAAACATTCGGGCCCGAATTCCAAAGATTCGGGCTCTTCTTTTTTAGATTTCTTGACAAACTTGGTCTTAAGAGTATCCTTTTCATTAAGGAGCATCCATTATAAAAGGATGAAGTTTACCTCTCGAACACCACAAGGTGGCCCGTATCGACGGGTTAACAATGTCTTAATAAGTTTTTAATAATTGAAGCGGTTTTGTGTGACCCACAAAACCGCTTTTAAACTAGTTTCTATTAAAATTTTCCTCTATTACACTCCAATTTAAATTCTCAAAATAAGCTTCAATATATTTTTTCTTTTCTGAAGTAGAATAGTCGTATACATAAGCGTGCTCCCACATATCAAGAGCAAGTATCATCTTGCAACCATTGAGTTGCCCTAAATGTTGCTCATCAACCCAAGAAGCTAGGATTTTATCATCTTGTTTATCGTACCAAAGTATTGCCCATCCTACACCACGAGTAAGTGCAAGTCCGGTAAATTCTTTTACAAATTTTTCGTATGTACCAAAAAGTTCTAATAATCTTTTCCCTAGTTCACTCTCAGAGTTAAATGTTTTTGGACCACCAGAAAGAGAAGAAAAATAAACTTCATGGTTACGCATGCCGTTATATTCAAAACTAAATCTACGGAATAATTCTCCTACAATATAAGCATCTTTTTCAGTATCCAATACAGCCATTCTTTCCATGATCAAATTAGCATTCTTTACGTATCCTGCGTAGAGTTTCAAATGTTCTTCAATATTTTTTGCTGAGATTCCTTTAAGCTCACCAATATCAAATTTCTTTTCTTCAAATTTTTCCATAGGTTTTTTCATAAATCTTATCAATAAAAAAGTCCTCGGATCTCCTGTCCGCACTTGCGTGCTGGCAGACCAGACATTTTTTCTTGAAAAGATTTATTCTATTCTTAATGCTAATATATACAGTATATCATGAAAAATATTCGCAAATATTTACCATATCTATTGTTACTTTTTTTAGTAATATCTACTATTTATATATGTTATTTTTTATTTGGACATCAGAATAATACAAATATATTGAAAGTAGCGTATCTTGATATTGGGCAAGGAGATTCGATATATATTGAAGCTCCGAACGGAAAGCAAATGCTTATAGATGCAGGTCCTGGACCAGTTGTGTTATCAAAGTTATCAGAAGTTATGCCATTTGCAGATAGATCACTCGATCTTGTTCTTACGACTCACACAGACGCTGATCATATAGGAGGATTTCCTTCAGTATTAGATAAATACAAAGTTGGCCAGATAGTTGAAAATGGAGCAGATAATACTACAAAGACTTATAAAAACCTTGAACAAAAAATAAAAGAAAAAAATATTAAAAAATTAGTTGCCCGACGGGGTATGAAAATAATTTTAGATAAAGATAAAAATATCTATTTTGATGTATTGTTTCCCGATCGAGATATTTCAAATCTTGATTCAAACGATGGATCGATAGTAGGGAAGCTTATTTATGGGAATGAGTCATTTATGTTTACTGGTGATGCGACTAAACTAACTGAGAATTTAATCATGGATAATGAAAGCAAAACGACTTTACATTCTAACGTTTTAAAACTTGGTCACCATGGTTCAAAACATTCTACTAGTGATGTTTGGCTAAAAAATGTAAATCCAGACATTGCTATTATCTCTGCTGGACTCAAAAATAGATACGGACACCCACATCAGGAAGTAATCGACAAGTTAAATGATATACACATACCATATCTAAGCACGTATCAAAAAGGGACAATAATATTTAAAACAGATGGGATGAGTATATCCTACTAAAATAAAATCCTCACTATTTTATGAGGATTTTATTTGATAACTCCAGCTTTTTTGAGGACATTGTATGCACCTCTTTTGTTGATAGTTTTGATTGCTTGGGTTGATAGTACGAGAGGGAAGTATTTTTTAAGTTCAGGTACGTAAACACGCTTCTTTTGCAGGTTTACATACTTGCGAACCTTGCCTGTTGGGTTGAATTTTGTAGCACGAACAACGTTAGAGTATCCTCCAGCTACTAATGAACCCTTTTTAGTTATTGCACAGACTTTTGCCATACGTGAGCCCCATGCTATCATATAAATCATACCTATGCAAGCAGTAGACGGAATATTTTATGTAATAGTGCTAATCATGTCTGTTGTTGTCCATGAATTTGCTCATGGTTATAGTGCATATCTATTAGGAGATAATACAGCACGTCTTTCCGGTCGCCTTACTTTAAATCCACTCAAACACCTCGATCCATTTGGATCAATTATACTTCCACTACTTCTGATATTGTCTCAAGCAGGATTTGTAATTGGATGGGCAAGACCAGTGCCATACAATCCTGATAATTTACGAAATTTAAGAAAAGGAACTTTTATTGTTGCTTTTGCTGGTATTTTTGCAAACATAATCCTTGCACTATTTTTTGGTTTGCTTATAAGGTTTGCACCAATTCTCGGATTTTCAATATCTGAGTTCGGGTCTTTTTATAAAATAACTAGTATTATTGTCATTACTAATCTTGTACTTGCTGTATTTAACTTAATACCAATTCCACCACTAGATGGATCTAAAATACTTTTCTCACTTCTTCCAGCAAGATTTCGAGACCTTGAGAACTTCTTTGAAAAATGGGGGATACTATTACTACTTTTCTTCATAATATTCTTATGGAGTAAGGTTGCCCCTGTTATATTCCTGGTCTTTTCATTTATAACAGGCATGCATTAACTCATATACCATCTATACACTCCTTATGTGTTATGGCCTTGCATTTTTAAATCCTATATAGTAAAGTATTCTGACTAGTCCAATTGCGACTATTTTTGTTTTAAATATGCCTACAATTAACCAATTGGTTCGAAAGAGCCGAAAAATCAACAGAAAGAAATCAAAAGCCGTAGCCCTCGCTCGCGGTTTTAACTCTATTAAGAATAAGCCAGTATTTTATCCTGCGCCTTTTAAACGTGGCGTATGTACAAAGGTTTCAACAACAACTCCAAAGAAACCTAACTCAGCTCTCCGAAAGATTGCCCGTGTTCGTCTTACAAACGGAATGGAAGTTACTGCTTACATCCCAGGTGAAGGTCACAGCCTACAAGAACACTCAGTTGTTATGATCCGTGGTGGTCGTGTTAAAGACTTGATCGGAGTACGTTATCACGTTGTACGTGGAAGACTCGATGCAACAGGGGTAGAGAAGCGTCGCCAATCAAGAAGTCTATACGGTAACAAGAGACCAAAAGAAGCTAAGAAATAATTAATATATGCGAAGAAAGATAAAAAATAGAAATATAGTTGAACCAGATATTGTCTACAACTCTCAAAAACTTGGGAAATTTATAAACAATATAATGCTTCATGGCAAGAAGGAAACTGCTCGTAAAGCTGTATATATGGCATTTGATTTAATCAAAGAAAAAACTGGCAATCCAAATCCACTTGAAGTTTTTGATACTGCTATTAAAAATGCTGGTCCTCAAGTTGAAGTTCGTTCAAGACGCATTGGTGGTGCAAACTACCAAGTCCCTCGCGAAGTTCGTCCTGAAAGACGCCAAGCTTTAGCAATGCGTTGGATAATCCTTGCTGCAAGATCGAAAAAAGGTGCTCCGATCCATGAAAAACTTGCTGAAGAATTAATCCTTGCTTCAAAAAACGAAGGTTCTGCAGTCAAGAAACGCGACGATACTCACAAGATGGCAGAGTCAAACAAAGCATTCGCACACTTCGCTTGGTAATCTAAATTTATATAAATACCTCAAAAACTCCCTTTTTAGGGAGTTTTTGTTTTTTGACAAAATAGATATTTAATGTATATTTTTATAAAACAAAAGCTCATGAAAAAAATCTTTAGATTCTTGATTTTCTTATTTTCTTATATAAACAGCAACGGACAAAGCAACCAAATCCTTGTTTCCTTACCTTTAGGTAAAAACGGTAAAGGAGTAACAAATTTTGGGGTATCCCATACAAGTGGAATTACTCATCCAGGTGAAACTGCTTATTCTGACACAGGGATCGCAAACCATTATTTCAAACTTCTTTCAAAAGAAGTTAATCCAGAAAATGTTGTCCTTGTAGTAGAGTATCCAGAAACACCATATACAAAAGATATTGTTACTACTGACACCATACTCAGTGCTTGGATTACGCCTGAAATAAGGAAGTTGGGTTTTACTAAGTGGATTGCTGCTGATCCCAGGAGTCAGAATGATAGTTATGCTTATCATACTTACAGACCATATTTAGCATACATAGCCAATAAGTATTTTTCTATACAGCAAATCAAAGACTCTATCGATTTCTGGGGTTTTCCAGAAATATCTTTTACACAAAAAGATTCAATCCCAAAGAATGTTGAGGACAGTTGTTTAAGAAATATATTGCCCGTAGCTGGTAATGTTATGTTTGAAATAAATATAAAAAAGATTTGCTTCTCTTTGAGGCTTGCCGGATATACTCCGGTGGTTGTAGCTGGTTCAGCCCATGTATTAGCACTCCGGGAGCCTTGTGTTATTCAAGTAGAAAATCTGGGAATGAAAAGCTTTGATTGGTTGTATGAACAGCTCAACATAATAAAAGCTAATCGTTTCCTTATGAAATACTTCATGAAAAAGAACAATTTTATATTTACACCAAAATAATACTACTGCAAATATATTGGCATATGCCGGTCTCCCGAGACCGGCTTTTTTATTTGCAAAAACGCAGTGGATATTGTATATTTGGGGGACATAGACACTCGTGTCTTTTTATTTTTATCAAGTAATTATATACATATGGAAAGAGATTATCCTTTAGAGAAAGTTAGAAATATTGGAATTATAGCCCACATCGATGCAGGAAAGACTACGACAACAGAGCGTGTTCTTTTCTATACCGGTGTATCACACAAAATCGGTGAAGTTCACGATGGTGAGACTACAACAGACTGGATGGAACAAGAGCGTGAACGTGGTATCACTATCACATCTGCTGCTGTTACATGTTTCTGGACTCCTACATATGCTCCAACTGATAAGACTAAAAAGCATCGTTTCAATATTATCGATACTCCAGGACACATCGACTTCACAGTAGAAGTGAAGCGCTCTCTTCGTGTACTTGATGGTGCTGTAGTTGTTTTTGATGGAGTAGCTGGAGTTGAGCCTCAATCTGAGACCAACTGGCGTTATGCTGATGAAGCAAATGTTCCTCGCATCTGTTTTATAAACAAGCTTGATCGTACTGGTGCATCATTTGAACACTCATACAAAACAATCTTAGATCGTCTTACAAAGAAAGCTGTACGAATGCAGATACCTATCGGGCTTGAAGATTCACATGAAGGAGTAGTTGATCTATTAAAAATGAAAGCTTACTACTTTGAAGGAGAGATGGGTAACAAAGTTATCGAAAAAGAAATTCCTGAAAACTTAAAAGCTGATGCTGAAAAATACCATGCAGAACTTATCGAAAAAATAGTTGAACAAGATGATGCTGTTATGACAGCATATCTTGAAGGAAAAGTTCCTGATCTTGATACTCTAAAGAAATTAATGAGAAAAGGGGTTATTGCAAATGAAATCTTCCCAGTATTTGCTGGAAGTGCTCTAAAAAATAAAGGTGTGCAATTAGTGCTTGATGCTGTTGTTGATTACCTACCTGCTCCTACAGATATTCCTCCAATTCCAGGAATTGATCCAAATACAGATGAACCAGTAGTTCGCAATGCTTCAGATTCTGAACCATTTGCAGCTCTTGCTTTTAAAGTTGCAACTGATCCATTCGTAGGACAACTTATATTCTTCCGTGTTTATTCTGGAAGTGTTTCAGCTGGAAGTTATATTTACAATCCTCGCACTCGCAACAAAGAACGTCTAGGTCGCATACTTCGTATGCACGCAAACGATCGTGAAGAAGTTAAAAAAGTTTTCGCTGGAGAAATAGCCGCAGCAGTAGGACTAAAAGATACTATTACTTCAGATACTATCTGCGACGAAGAGCACCCAGTAGAGCTAAACCGTATCATATTCCCAGAACCAGTTATCAACCTTCGTGTTGAACCAAAAACAAGAGCTGACCAAGAGAAAATGGGTATGGCACTCAACCGTCTTGCACAAGAGGATCCTACATTTAAAGTTTCTACTGATCCTGAAACAAACGAAACAATTATTGCAGGAATGGGCGAACTCCACCTTGAAATCATAGTTGATCGCATGAAGCGTGAATTTTCTGTTGAAACAAATGTTGGTAAACCTCAAGTTGCATACCGTGAGACAATCACAGGAACTGCGGATGTAGAAGGTAAATACATCAAGCAATCTGGAGGCCGTGGAAACTATGGTCACGTACGTATTAAAGTTAAACCAATGGATCTTACTGTTGATGAAGATGATCTTCCAAAGAACGTAAAACGAGAAAAAGGATTTGAAATGATAAACAACATCAAAGGAGGTGTTATCCCTCAAGAATACATACCTGCTTGTGAAAAAGGATTCAAAGAAGGTTTAGATCGTGGAGTGCTTGCAGGATTCAAACTTGAAAACGTCTCAGTTGATCTATACGACGGAAGTTACCACGATGTTGACTCAAACGAAATGGCTTTCAAGATTGCAGCTTCAATGGCAGTCCAAGATGCATGTAAGGTTGCAAAACCAGTTATCCTTGAACCTATGATGAAAGTTGAAGTCATTACTCCAGATAAATTCATGGGAGATGTTACTGGAAGTCTATCTTCAAAGCGTGGAATTATCGAAGGAATGGAAGCTCGTGGTATGAACCAAGTTGTGAAAGCAGTTGTGCCTCTATCTGAAATGTTCGGATATATGACATCGCTTCGTTCAATGACCGAAGGACGTGCAGGATTTACTATGGAATTCCTACGTTATGATATTGTTCCTACAAACGTAGCGACAGCTATTATTGAATCTAGAAAATAATAAGTTCAATAAAAAAGCCCCGGCCAGTGAAGGTCGGGGTTTTTTGGTTGGGGCAAGTTTGATGCTTGCCCGGAATCCAGTTCTTCTTATTTCAGTTGTACGATGGCCACATCTTTCCAGGGAGTGTCGCTGTCGGCGCCGGGAGCATTGATCAGGTTATCGCTTTTATCTTTATAAAGCTGGTCCTGTTGGTCGGGGCTGTTGTCTGTCTGGATCACACCGCTGGTAGTTTTTGATGCTGAGCCGCGGTCTTTGTCTTTAAGTGCCGCCTGGTCGCTTCTGCTGGTATTAACACCGGATACATCTTTGATACACGCCTGGGTGATGTTCTGGCTGGATGCGATCCACTGGTCATTATTATTCGCCGGCTTGGTGGCGTAGGTCCACTGGGTTACATCGCAGGAAACATATTCGGCGTTCAGCAGCGGGGGCAGGGCATCGTCCGAAGCATTGTAGCAGCTTTCAATTTTTACAGCTTTTTCTTTTGTACCGGCTTTAGCGGCAGGAGCATAAGCTATGGCGATCAAGAACGTCGCCAAGCAGCAGAATGAAAGGATTTTTTTCATGATTCTCTGATTTAATTGATGATTGTAAATTAGAACACTGGATTTTAAAAGATCTCCTAACCTTCTATTAGGTCATAACGAACCCACTAAGACTCTTTTTGAATTGGTCTTGGCCTATGGCGTATTGGGGTTGGTTTCCACTTTTCGAAGAAAGGACATTAATATAAATGTTACAGATTATATATATACTTGTCAATACCTCTCATTTTTTAAATGTTGATTAGCATGCTATAATTGCAAAATATAAGTTAAATTTTTTAGTATGCAAAATCAAAAAGGGAATGTGAGTATTATTGTTACTTTTATTATAGTCGCTTGTATTATAGGATTTGTTGTCTATGGATTACTAAACAAATCATCAGAAACTTCTAAAAATGAGGAAGTAACAGAAACAACAACCACAAATACATCTAATAAAACAGAAGTAAAAGAAGAAACAAAAGCTTCTACAAAAAATATGGATCAAACAAAAAGATTATTACCAAATTTCAAACCAATTAGTAAAGTATCTTCTCTAGAGAAAATTGATACAGTTGTAGGAACGGGAGAAGAAGTAAAAGCTGGTGCAACAGTAAGCGTGCATTATACTGGAGCAGTAGCTGCAACTGGGGAAGTGTTTCAATCTTCAAAAGATTTTGGCACAAACCCAATTACGTTTCCTCTATCTGGAGTTATAAAAGGATGGACTGATGGAATTCCTGGAATGAAAGTTGGAGGAACTCGTCGATTGGTTATACCAGCAGCTCAAGCATATGGTGCTACTCCTCCACCAGGAAGTGGAATCCCTGCAAACGCTGATCTTGTGTTTGACGTAGAACTAATTGCAATAAAATAGTTATATATGAAAGAAAAGAAAGAGATAATAATAAATTTTTTCAAAAATTATTATAAGAAAAAAAGATTTTGGGCAATAATTATAATTGTTGTCCTTTTCGCTTTCTTTTCTTTTAAACCTGCAAAACCACTTGTAAATATAAGTTTAGAAACTGCTAAGTATGTAGATCTAAAACAAACAGTACTTGCAACAGGGCAAGTTACTTCAAATACAGATCTGAATTTATCCTTCAACACTAGTGGTATTGTTAAGTCTTTAAAGGTAAAAGTAGGCGATGTTGTAAAAAAGGGTGATATCTTGGCAACAATTGACCAAAGTACAGCATTAGCATCTCTTACCCAAGCACGAGGAGCATTACTTGCTGCTCAGGCAAAGTATAAAAAGTTAATAGAAGGTGGTGATGTTGCTCTTGCACAAGTAGTTCTTGATCAGACAAAAAAGACCCAAGATATACTTATTAAAAATGCTTACAATAAACTACTTAACTCTACTCCAGAAGCATTACCAAAAAATGGAACAAATGATTACAACCCTCCGACTATAAGTGGTACTTACAATCTAGGTAAAGAGGGTACTATAAATATTAAAATTTATGCATCTGGTAGTGATAGTAAATACAGTTTTAATCTCTCTGGTCTTGTAATTGGGAATGGTAATGTTACAACTCTAACTCCACAACCCCTCGGTAACTCTGGACTCTATATTAAATTCCCAACAACTGGAAATTTTGGTGATGTACCAGAGTGGGTAGTAACAGTACCAAACACTAAAGCACCAGATTATCTTTCTAATTACAATTCCTATCAATCTACTCTATCACAAGCTGAGTCTGCGATAGAGCAAGCAACAAAAGACCTCGAACTTAAAAAGACTAGATCTCAAGGTTCTGATACTGATCTTGCTCGTGCAGATATAATTTCTGCACAAGGTCAGGTAGAATCAGCTCAGGCGAAATTTGAAGATACAATTCTTCGTGCACCTGCAGATGGAACTATAACAAGCGTAGATTTAAAGCTCGGTGAATTGTCTGAAGCTCAAAAACCAATAATAACTCTTCAAGATGTTTCCAATCTTTACGTAGAAGCAAAAATAAATGAATCTAGTATTGCAAATGTCAGACTAGGTCAACCTGTTACTATGACTTTCGATGCTTTTGGTCCTTCTCAAAAATTTAATGGAACAGTAGTACATATAGATCCAGGTGCTACAACAACAGATGGAATTGTGAATTATAAAATAAAATCGTCAATTACAAATCTTGATTCTGCAATACGAACAGGGATGAACGCGGACATATCTATTTTAACTGCAGAAAAACCCCACGTTATTGTAATTCCTAAAGCTGCTATTTTAACTCGTGATGGTAAAACCTATGTAAATCTTATAAAAGATAAAGACTCACAAGAATATGAAGAAAAGGAAATAAGAATCGGTTTAGTTGGGGATGGGAATAGAGTAGAAGTTATAACAGGCCTATCAGAAGATGAAACGATAGCTATTGTATCTAAATAATGAAAGATATTATAAAAATGGAAGGTTCGTTCGTAAGGAACGTAAAAGTTGGGTGGTTTCTAGCCAAGAGGGATATTGAACGTGCAAATATCTGGACAACTGGACTCATCGTTATGGTTATGACTCTAACTTTTTTAAATCTTATTGTTGTATCTGGAATATTAGTTGGACTTATACAAGGCTCTGAAGATGCTCAAAAAAAGTATTCTATTGGAGATGTTGTAATATCACCATTTTTAAAAAGAGATGTTATTGAGCAGACTCCTGCTGTTGTTGATATAGTAAAAACTATTCCTGGGTACAAAAACCACACTGTTAGATATACTGGTTCTGCTCGAGTGGAATCGAATTATAGAGAAACAGTTGCTCCTGGTGATAAGCGTGATGGTGCAGGTGGATCACTTCTTGGTATTGATCCAGAGCAGGAGGAGAAATTTTCTGGAATTTCTAAATTTGTAATTAGAGGTTCATACTTAACTTCTCTTGATCAAGATAGTGTCTTAATTGGTAAAAATCTTCTCTATGAATTTACTCCAATTGAAGCTCCAGGATTTCAGACACTCAAAAATGTTTCAGTTGGATCTCGTATAAAAGTTACAGCTGGAGATTCTTCAAAAGAGTATTTTGTAAAAGGAATTATCAAAAGTAAAGTTGATGATTTTGATACTTCTATTGTTGCATTGGATTCCGAAGTACGTAAGTTAATGGGTAGAGATGACTTAAACGCAGGAACAATAGCTATTCAATTACTTCCTGGAACCGATCCAGTACAAGTAAAGAATTTTCTTACAGCATCAGGAGTAGGAGAATACGCTCGTATACAAACTGCCGAAGAAGCATTTCCAAAATTCTTAAAAGATATTAAGGCAACCTTTGCAATACTAGGATCTGTTATTTCAGGGATAGGTCTTGTTGTTGCTTCTATCACAATATTCATTGTTATTTTCGTTAACGCAATAACCCGCAGACGTTTTATCGGAATACTAAAAGGTATTGGAATAAATAAAAGAGCAATTCTATATTCGTACATGTATCAAGCTTTTATCTATGCTTCAGGTGGGATTATATTAGGCATGGTGCTAATATTTATTGTTATTAAACCGTATTTTACTACACATCCATTAGATTTTCCTTTTTCAGATGGAATACTTGTCGCTACACTAAGTGGAACTCTTTTGCGTGCAGGGATACTCCTAGCAGCTACAATAATAGCAGGATATATTCCAGCTCGAATTGTTATTAAACAAAACACACTAAGTGCAATACTTGGAAGATAATATATGATAGAAGCAAAAAATCTTACAAAAATATTTCAAAGCGGAGATCAAAAAATTGTTGCCCTCAATAAGATTTCTTTTACTGTACCTCAAGGACAATTTCTAACTATAACTGGTAAATCTGGTTCTGGTAAATCAACACTTCTTTATCAGCTTGGACTTCTCGATATACCAACCGAAGGAGGTGCTATCATTGACGGTAAAGATTTGGTAGTTGCAAGCGAAAGAGAACGTACACACACAAGATTAAACGATCTAGGTTATATATTCCAAGATTACGCAATACTACCTTCACTCTCAGCACTAGAGAATACTATGCTACCATTACTAATGCAAGGGTATGATACAAAACAAGCAACTAAAAAAGCCAAAGCAGCTTTAGATAAAGTAGGTCTCCTTGATCGTATGAATAATCTACCAAGCCAGCTCTCTGGTGGACAACAACAACGTGTGTCTATTGCTCGTGCTATTGCACATGCACCAAAGGTTATTTTTGCGGATGAACCAACAGCTAACCTTGATTCAGAAACTTCTGAACAAGTTATAAAAACTTTTATTGATTTAAACAAAGAAGGGCAAACTATAATAATGGTTACTCATGAACCAGAATATGCAAAACTTGCTCATAGAACTATAACCATGGCTGACGGGGTAATTGTGAGTGATGTAATGAATAAGCATAAATAAAAAAGAACCCTGCGCACTTGTCGCCGGGTTCCCCACTTACGTTTTCCCAACTTTTATTTTTTGGGAATGTACCGGTTGCCTGTACCAAAAAGATTTTTGTTTGCCTGTACCCATTCTTCTACAATGGGTTCTGTTTGGGCAAGATGGTTGATATTAAGGAGTGATCTTATTTGTATTCCACCCCTCCTTTCTTCACCCTCGCCAGTTTTTATGCCAGCAAAAACGTTGGTTGACAAGTGCATCCTGTAGTCGAATACACACATAACATTGAT
>CAZCNB010000005.1:54312-64675 GCA_964500465.1 uncultured Candidatus Saccharibacteria bacterium
TTCTTTTAAGAAGTTAAGAACTTCTTCTGTTTGTTGTTGGAACATAAGTAATGAAGTTTAAAGTTACAAAATGACTCCCATTTTATCATTATAACCATATTTGTCAAGCTGTTTTTGAATATGATACAATAGAGGGATGGAAACACTTTTAACAAACAAAAAATTTATTAAGGCATCGACCGGTTTGGTGGGTATGTTATCAATATTTATTATAGTTCTAGTTGTAAATGAAATTAGATCAAGTAAGTATATTGGTCCTATAAACCAACAAGTTGCATCTATAACAGTATCTGGCAAAGGTGAGGTTACAGCTATATCTGATATAGCAACAATTTCTGTAAATCTTTCAAAAGATGGAGCTACAGCAAAAGAAGCGCAAAATCTACTAAATGAACAAATTACTAAAACTGTAGATTATTTGAAAAAACAAAAAATAGAAGATAAAGATATTAAATCAGAATACGGAGGATTGAATCCAAAATATTCTTATGAGGGAGTTGCGTGTTTTACTTATCCTTGTCCACAAAAAGATCCGAAGATTGTCGGCTATACTGCAACTCAATCTATAACTGTTAAAGTTCGAGAAGTTGATAATGCAAATGAGGTTCGTACTGGCCTTGCCACACTTGGACTTACAAATATAAGTGGCCCGACATTTTCTATTGATAATCAAGATGCTCTAAATGATCAAGCAAGATCAAAAGCTATTGATGATGCTAGGGAAAAAGCACAAGTACTAGCAAAACAATTAGGAGTAAGATTAGGAGATGTAATGAATTTCTCTGAAAATGGAAGTGGTTATCCTATTATGTATGCAAAGGGTGGAGTAATGATGGATTCTGCTATGGCTAGTTCTGCTCCTGTTCCAGAGCTTCCAAAAGGAGAAAATAAAGTGATTTCAAATGTTACTATAACTTACGAGATAAGATAACAAAAAGGCCCCTGAAAAAGGGGCTTTTTGTTGGATTGACTTTATCTTATAAAGAGGATAATATGTACGTATTAAGCCCTTCGGGGTGATTTTTAATAAGAGGCAAATTATATGAATAAAACCGTTGAATATTTAAAAGAAGTAAGAGCAGAAGCAAAGAATGTCACTTGGCCAACACGCAAGCAGACTTTCTATTTCACGCTTGCAGTTTTGATTGTATCTGCTTTTATTGCTTATTACCTAGGTCTTTTTGACAAGCTATTTGCGTTTGGACTTCAGTTTTTACTTAGTAGATAATTTACTTGCTATTTAGCAACACTATTAAATATGGCAAAACAAGAATTAAGAGGAGAGAGGAATTGGTATGCAATTCACACATACGCTGGATACGAAAATGCAGTTATGCGTAACTTGAGACAGCGTATCGACTCACTTGGAATGAATGACAAAATTTTCAACGTTATTGTTCCAACTGAAAAGAAAATAAAAATCAAAGCAGGTAAACGTGTAGAAGTAGAAGAAAAAGTTTACCCTGGTTATGTGTTAGTAGATATGATTGTAGATGATAACTCTTGGTATGTTGTTCGTAACACTCCTCGCGTAACTGGATTCGTAGGTGCTGGTGTTAACCCAGTTCCACTAAACAAACAAGAAGTGAATGATTTGTTTGGCAGAATGGATGAAGCAGAGGGTAGTGGAAGTAAACACCAAATCGATGTTGAAGTTGAAGAAATCGTACGCATCGCTGACGGTCCATTTAAAGACTTGGAAGGTAAAGTTAGTGATGTTGATCGTGAGAGAGGAAAAGTAAAGGTTCTAGTCTCAATGTTTGGTCGTGAGACACCAGTTGAACTTGATTTCTTGCAGATTAAGAAGTTATAAGTATAATAGATGAATCCGTGGTAGGCTTTATGCCTGCGCTTCTCACGAGAGTAATCACATAAAATATATGGCAGCAAAAAAAATAACAAAAAAAGTAAAATTACAAATACCAGCCGCAAAGGCTACTCCTGCTCCACCACTAGGCCCTGCGCTTGGTCAGGCTGGGGTAAACATTGCAGAATTCTGTCAAAAGTTTAACGCGATGACACAGGCTATGGCAGGAGAAACTGTAGGATGTGTTATATCTGTTTATGAAGATCGAACTTACGACATACAGGTAAAAACCCCTCCAGTTGCAGGATTGATATTTAAAGCAGCAGGTGTAGAGAAAGGTTCAGGTAAACCAAACACTTCAAAAGCTGGTAAAATCACAAAAGCTCAAGTAAAGGAAATAGCAATGAAGAAAATGCCAGACCTAAACGCAAAAGATATAGAAGGAGCAATGAAAATAGTAGAAGGAAGTGCTCGTTCTGCAGGAATAACAGTTGTTGAATAATTTAAAAGAATATCTCCCTACATGGGGGATTTTCTTTTATGAATTTATGCCAAAGAAACCCGATAAAATTTTTTTAGAAAAAATATTGAGAAAAGTTGCACCAAAGATTGGAGCAAAGGTTTTATCTGAACCAAAATGGGGCATTGTCTGCCAAGTCACTTTCAAAAATGGAGTTAAAAAATATTCTAGATTCAATAGTATAGATTTAAATTCACTAGGATCTTCTGAAGTTGCCAAAGATAAAGACTACGCAAATTTCTTTATGAAAAATATGGGTTACCCAACCATAGAAGGAAGGGCATTTTGTTCACACATATGGGCAAAAACTATAAAATCAAAAGACAACATAAACGCTGGTTATAAATATGCTAAAAAACTAGGTTTTCCTGTAATTGTAAAGCCAAACAGTGGAAGTCAGGGGATAGACGTTGCTTTGGTACGCAACAAAATTGAGTTTTATAAAGCTATGAATAAGGTATTTAAAAATGACAGAATGGCTTTGGTTCAAAGATATGTAAAAGGGAATGATTATAGGATTGTAGTGCTCGACAATAAAATTATCTCTGCTTACCAAAGAATACCCTTATCTGTAATAGGAGACGGGAAGTTATCTGTAAGAAAGCTTTTAGAAAAAAAGAAAGAAGAATTTCATAAATTAAAAAGAGATATAAATATTGAAGTAAATGATATTCGTATAAGATCTAAGTTAAAATTTTTAGGTAAAAATATGAATTGTATTCCAAGTAAAGGAGAAAAAATTTTCCTTCTTGATAATGCGAATCTTTCTTCAGGAGGGGATTCAATAGATGTTACAAATTCTATCCACAAAGATTTCAAAAATATTGGCATAAAGCTAACAAAAGATATGGGGCTTCGCATATGCGGTGTAGATCTAATGGTAGAAGGTGATATAAAACATAAACCAGCGAAATACTGGGTTATAGAAGTAAATTCTGCCCCAGGACTTGATCACTATGTTACTACAGGTAAAGCCCAACAGAAAATAGTAGAAGATATGTACTTACAAGTTCTAAAAAGTATGCAAAAATAAAACCCACAAATTTGTGGGTTTTATTTTTTAAACTCTTTCTACGTACTCTCCGGTTTCTGTGTTTACTCTGATTGTATCTCCGGCTTCTACAAAGAATGGCACACTTAATTTTATACCGCCTTCAAGTGTTACTATCTTTCCTCCACCATTTGCAGTGTTACCTTTGATAGATGGGGGAGCTTCTTTTACTAAGAATTCCATTTTTACAGGAACTTTTACACTTATGATCTGTTCTTCACCATCATTGTCCCAAACAAGTGCCGTTGCTACTTCATTTGCTTTTAAATATTTTGCAGAGTCTCCTAGCACTTTCTCATCAAGTTTGAATCTATCTTTTGGATTTTCTGGGTCTGAAAACCAGTATTCACCTTTGTTAGTGTAAAGGAATTTTACATCCTTCTTATTTATTTCAGCCTCGTCTGCTTTATCAGATGCATGAAAAACTGTATTCCATGTGCGACCTGAAAGTAAACTTTTTAATTTAACCTGATTTTGAGGTTTGCGTTGCTGTGTACGTGCAACATGAGCTTCCATGACTTCACATGGCTCATCCTCGAATATAATAATTTTTCTCTCTCTTATTTCGCTGTATTCTAACATTTTGCTATTCTAGCTTATTAAATATGGTTTTTCAAGGTATTGACAATATGAAAAAAAGTTATAAAATTAGTTTAATTTTTGAACATCCAATTTTAACCTCATAAACTTTACGATATGAAGTTTCATAAAACTTTGATAAACATATTTCTGGTAGTTATGGCAGTTTTATGTTTAGCCAAGATTGCTTGGCCAGTTCTTGATAAGACTCTGCCCATCTTTTGGATAACCTTAAGTATGACGGCATATATATATGTTTTTATTACTCACTCGTTGGTTTATTCAAAGATCCCAAACCAAAATTACAGACTATGGTGGGCAGGGGTGTCAATATATGTCCCATCATTCTGGATTGCTTGGCAGATATTGGAACAACCAGACAATCCAGTGTATTACATAGTAACTTTTTTTGGTTCCGTGTTTTATGGTTTTGTCGGGGTCGCTGTTTGCTTTTTTCTGTCTCATATTTCTGACAGAATAAAGAAAACCTGGTAATACCACCAAAAAATAATTTACCTTTTTCAAAAAAGGAGACGTGCCGAGAGGTACGTTTTTTTATTCCCCAGCTGAAGCTACTTGTATCTCATCAAATCTAGATCTCACTTCTTTTAATATTTCATCAGAAAGTTTTTTATTATCACGTAGAAATGTTCTTGCTGCGTCGTATCCGCGGCCTAATTTTATTTCTTCTACAGGGCCCTTTTCTTGAGCTTTTTTACTTCCTAGATATGTAAATACTGCACCGCTTGATTTTGAAATAATTCCAAGCTTTTCACCGAGAGCCATTATTTCTCCTTCACGTGAAATTCCTTCGCCATATAAAATATCAAATTCTGTTTGTTTAAATGGGGCTGCAACTTTATTTTTTACAACCTTTACTCTTGTGCGTGACCCTACAACTTCTTCGCCTTTCTTAATCTGAGCAATACGACGGATATCTAAACGAATTGAAGTGTAGAACTTCAAAGCTTTTCCTCCTGGAGTAGTCTCAGGATTTCCGAACATTATTCCTATCTGCATACGAATTTGGTTTATAAATATAACTACAGTTTTTGAGCGAGAAACAATTGCTGTTAGTTTTCTCAGTGCTTGTGACATTAAACGAGCTTGTTTACCTACATGAGATTGTCCCATATCTCCCTCTATTTCATCGCGAGGTGTGAGTGCTGCTACTGAATCAACAACAATCACATCTATTTTCCCAGATCGTATCAGACTCTCGGTTATTTCAAGTGCTTGTTCACCATTGTCTGGTTGTGATATTAAAAGTTCTTTTACATTTACACCAAGCTTCTTCGTATACTCTGGGTCCATAGCATGCTCAGCATCAATGTACGCACATACTCCGCCTTTTCTTTGTGCTTCAGCTACTATATGGAGTGCAAGTGTAGTCTTACCAGAACTCTCTGGTCCAAATATTTCTATCATACGTCCGCGTGGTACACCTCCTATACCAAGAGCCATATCAAGACCAATTGACCCTGTTGGTATTACATCTAAATCAACTTTAGGGGAGTCACCAAACTTCATAATTGCACCTTCACCAAATTTTGTTTGGATAGATTTAATTGTATCTTCAATTGCTCCACCCAATTCCTTAGATTCTTTTTTTGCTTTCTTTTGCATAATATTTAATTATAAGTGAACGCTCGTTCACAGTCAATAAAATACCTGTGAATAACTAATTAGTATTAATAATAGTATTTCCAATAGCCACAGACCCAGTACTTTCTTGATACATAACTTGTAACTTCTTTTCATCAAAGTGACCAAATTTATCTTCTGCTGATATGGTGACTACAGATAAACCTGGTAGCAGGGCAATATTTTCAGAAAAGTTTCCTTCTTTATCTATAAATATTTCTCTGCCATTAAGACTTATATAAGTAGCGTTCTTTGCTTTACCTGAAATTTTTACGAGACGCGATACTTCACTCTTGTCTACAGAAGCAGTTATTTTTACACCTCTCCAGATAAAGTCCATTTTCATATAAGTGAAGATACCAATAAGCACAAAAAGGAGAGAGCATGACCCAACGCTTATCCACCATTTTATACTTTTGTTCTTTATTTTATGCATATTGTTTACATATTTTCCTCAACACCTACGGTGTTGTCTACTGGTCTTTCTATAACCTCACGAGGTTTTGCACCATTTCCAGGTCCTACAACTCCACGTTCTTCAAGCATGTCTATCAACTTTGCAGCACGTGCATATCCAACCCCTAGCTTCCTTTGTAAATATGAAGTTGAAGCTTTTCCTGCTTCAATTACTGTTGCTCTAGCATCTTCGTACAAGTCATCATCATCTCCACCTTCAATGCTATCGCTAAATAGTCCTCCTCCATTTTTTTCAATTGATCCTGAAAGTTCTATGGTATCTGGAAGTTCATCTATATATGCCTTCCTTAAGTATTCTACCACTTTTTTCACTTCTTCTTCAGATATGAATGCACTTTGTAGACGCTCTGGTTGAGACATTTCACCTGAAGCGTAGAGCATATCTCCAGCACCAAGGAGTTTCTCAGCTCCGCCTTGGTCAAGGATCGTTCTTGAATCTATTTGTGAAGATACTTGTAGAGCAACTCTTGTAGGAACGTTTGCTTTAATAAGACCAGTTATAACATTTACAGAAGGTCTCTGAGTTGAAAGAATAAGGTGAATACCCACAGCACGAGACATTTGGGCAAGGCGAACAATAGCACTTTCAAGCTCTCTAGGGTAAGTTTGCATTATGTCTGCAAGTTCATCTATCACTATTACTATATAAGGCATCCTTTCTGCTTCTCCATTTTTTGATTTACCATAAACAGTAGAATGATATGATTCTATATCACGTACAGATTCTGCTTGGAGTATGTCGTATCTTCTATCCATCTCTTTTGCTGCCCATTTAAGTGCGAGTATAGTTTTCTTTGGGTCAGTAATAACTTGAGTTAATAAGTGAGGGATTTTGTTGTAAAGTGTAAGTTCAACACGCTTTGGATCAACCATTATTAGACGAAGATCCTCTGGCCCATTTCTATATAGAAGGGAAGTAATGATTGAGTGGATAGTCACTGACTTACCAGACCCAGTTGTACCGGCGACAAGCATATGTGGCATCTTTGCAAGGTTTCCAAACATTGCTTTACCAGAGAGACCTCGCCCAAGCGCAATAGTTAGTGGCTTTGGAGAATTTTGGAATTTATCATCAGACAGTAGTGTCGCAAGACCAACTGTAGATTTGATCTTGTTTGGAATTTCAATTCCAACAAGTGATTTTCCAGGAATAGGTGCTTCTATACGAATAGGATGAGCAGCGAGTGCAAGTGACAAGTCGTTCTGAAGTCCTACTATTCGTGATAATTTTACACCTTGTGCTGGTTTTAGTGCATAGCGAGTAACTGTTGGTCCGATTGTTACTTCATCCATTTCAACTGATATTCCAAAGTTGAGAAGTGTGCGCTGGATTATATTCATGTTGCCTTTTAAATCTCCAACGTTTGGTTTGCCTTTATCTTTTTCAAGAAGTGTAAGTGGGGGAGGGGTATAGGCCGTATGGAATTTTTTCTTCACTGGGAATTTCTCTTCCTCTTCTTTTACTTCACTTTCGTTGTATTCCATTTGCTCATCCTTTTCTTCTTTTGTAGTTTCTGGAATTTCTTCTACCTCTTCTTCTGGTTCGAAATCTTTCTCTTTGCTACCTATAGCAATCTTTGGTATCCTCAGGTCTTGCTTAAAGAATCCAACTATTTTTTTCCAAAATGATAGCAAGTTCGGCTTCTCATCAAATAGAACTATTAACGAAGCTATCAATATCGCTCCGAGTATAAGAATACCTGCATAAATTCCAAAAAGTTTTACAAATAAAAAAGAAGATATAGCCCCCAAATATCCACCCAAGATTATACTGTTTGATGGACCCGAACCGTTCATAGCTATATCCATTATTCCAAGAGTTGAGAGTAGCACTAAAACAGAAGTTATGGCGTGAAGTCTTGCAACCTGTGGCTTACCATTTTTCATAAAAGAAATACCTACTAATACAAGAAGTATAGGGAGTATATAGAATCCAAATCCTAAGAATTTACTAAAGATATTGAAAAAGTATTCTCCTGCAACCCCCGCCATTTTGAATATAGAAAGAAGTACAAAAAATCCAAGTACAAGTAGCACTATTCCCCAGATACTTTGCCTTGTTTCATCTTTCAGTTCAACTTTATTTTTCTTTCCTTTTTTACCCCTATTTTTTTTAGCAGGGGATTCTTCTTCTATGTCTTCTTCAACATCTTTTTTTGCCATAATATTCTTATATTATATCATATGATTTTGCTTAAACATTATTATTTTTTAATAAAATTTTAACTAAGAAAAACGTCTGGCCTGCTAGAGCACAAGCGTAGACAGGAGATCCGAGGACTTTTTTCTCAGTTAAAATTGCCAAGATATTTATTCAATATTTATTATGTTATTTCAAACATTTGCATTCTATTTTTCAGGATGTATAATGGACAAATTAAAGACAAGATTTTTGAATATAAGTCACTTTAGGGACACTAAAAAGACACATGGATTATCAAAAAGACATATCAAATAAAGGCATAAATTCATATGGACAGGATTCTAATTCTGCCCAAAATACTTTATCTAATAAGACTATTTATGAGTACATGAACAAAAAGACAGAAAAGCTTGTTACTGCTCTTTATATGGTGACTGACTGTATGGATACAGACGATGCTCTTAAATCTAAGATAAGACTTCTCGGGGTTGAGCTACTATCAGACATGCATAAGATGGATAACATTTCTCCAATAGATAAGCAAAAACAGATCTCAATAACCCTATCCCATATAAATGAAATATTATCTCTCATAGAGATATCTTGCACGATCGGTTTTATATCTGAAATGAATACTTCAATCCTAAAAAGGGAGTTAGTTAGCCTAATATCTGAACTTAATCTTAACGACTCAAAAGATAAACATTTTAGTTTTACTTTGAGTCAAGAAATGTTCGATCTCCCAAGACCAATCGAAGAAAATAATAACAATAAACACTTACTGTCTTTAAGAAATAATATAAAGGACAAAAGGACAGAATATGGATTGTCCTTTAATAATATGTCCTTAATAAAAAAGCCAAAAAGTTATGTCTCTGATTCAGCTAGCAAGAAAGAAAGATCAGATAAAATATTAGCACTAATAAAAGACAAAAAAACTTCCTTAGGATATGAAGATGGGGTTTCTATAAAGGATATATCAGTTGCATTTACAGACTGCTCAGAAAAGACAATTCAACGAGAATTAAACGCACTAGTTGATAAAAATCTTATAAAGAAAATTGGTTCAAAACGTTGGTCAAAATATCAGGCTATATAAACAAGGTTATCCACATTTATATAGATATTTCTTGCCTATTTATATTTCAGTAGTATATAATGCTATGGCATATTAGCACTGGTGTTTTTTCACTTGATATGCTAATATGAATTTATCCTTTATAGCCTGAGAAATCAGAGTATATGAGGGGCGATCATTGAAAATTTAATACTATTATTTCTCTAATACCAAGAGGATAATAGCCTAAATATTTTTACAGTTTTTCACAGACCTGTATTTAATATTTATAGTTTAGATTTCATTGGTCGCGATCCACTTTGATTTTTATTTTCAATCTATTTTTTCTAACATCTTTTGATAGAGGAGTGTTGAAAAAATATTCGATTAAAAAATAAAAAATAAAAGTGTGGTATCGGCCCTGTCGACAAGGCAGATATGCTTGTCCATCCCGCAAGGGAGAAGATAGGCAGATTTATTTAGTTCGCATTCAACTGGTTTCATTTCAAAAATCTTTTTTGATAGAGAAGAGAATTGAGATGTAAATTATTTGAAATTAAAATTCTTGTTGAGTATTCGATAGAGATTATTCAATGAGATAAAAGATATGCACGCGTATTAATTTTTTCCTTTTACACTTACATATTTATTAGTCGTGTTTAAGGATTAGTCGAAATTAATTTAAAAGTGCATAACAATTTATAAAAATTATGTTAAATATCAAATCAAAAGCTTTTAAGCTTGTGATCGGAACATTAGCTGTAGTTGCATTCTCATATGCATCAGCTGCTATGGATTTCGGTACAACAACTTTAAGAGTAGGAAGTAAGGGTGAAGCTGTTAAAGCAGTTCAAACTTGCGTAGGTGCTACTGCTGATGGAAGTTTTGGTCCTATGACTAAAGCTAAAGTTATGGCATGGCAAGCAAGTATGGGCCTAACAGCTGACGGAGTCTTCGGTGCAAAATCAAAGGCTGCTGCTGCTAACGGTTGTTCAACAACAACTCCTCCAGTTTCACAAGGAAACTGTCCAGCAGGATACGTTGCTGTAACTCCAGTTGCTCCAACATGGGCAGCTTGTGCTATG
>CAZCNB010000006.1:0-42901 GCA_964500465.1 uncultured Candidatus Saccharibacteria bacterium
AAAGAAATCTTTGGCTCGAACCTGCTTCTTGGCGAAAAAACAGTGCGCGTCGCCGCAGGCGACGCTCCAAATTCGTTTGGAAAATCAGGCAAAACAGCGTGGGCGTGCCTTTGGCACGCCCACTCCTTAGTTCATTCAGAACCGCTTGGTTCCATTTTGGTGCGGGATACGGGAATCGAACCCGTGTCTTAACCTTGGGAAGGTCACATTCTACCACTATACCAATCCCGCAATATTATCTACTAAACAACCTCTTTATATAACCCCAAAAGCTATGGTCTTTATTTTCTTCTGGTAAAGACTGTTGATTAACACTTTCATCAACAATAATAACCATCTTCTCACCAGGTTTTACAACTTGGAATTTATCTCGGACAGATTCTTCGATTCCCTCTTCTGTGTTTAATTTATCTATCTCTTTTGAAAGAGTATCTTTTCTTTTTTTAAGCTCATCAATTTTATTCAATTCTGATACTTTATTTCTGTTTGTTTCTCTCTCTTTTTGAACTAAGCCAATCATATTGTAAGAAAAAAGGACTAAAATAAAAAATAAAAACAATAGTACTAGGGGCGAATGCCAAAAACTATATTTGCTTTTCTTCTTGAATTGCGCCATAAAATATGTATAATTATAACATGATTTTCAGCAAGAAAAGCCAAAAAAGAATGAAGACTGCTTTCACTGTAGTTTCTATTATAGTAATAGTAAGTATGATTCTCCTTTATATGCCAATACTAAACCAATAGGTTTAGTTATCTTTACTTCTCATCATTTTTAAGAATACATCGTGTGAGATGTTTATTTTTGCATTTGCCTGCATTCTCTTTTTACCCTTTTTCTGTTTCTCTAGTAGTTTCTTTTTACGACTTATATCTCCTCCACCAACAACTTTACTTCCATGCATAAGAACATCTTTACGAAAAGCAGATACTCCTTCTGAAGCAATGATTCTTCCTAGGGCTTTACCCTGTATCTTAAAAGCAAACTGTTGGCGAGGTATAATTTTCTGGAGTTTCTCTACTTGACTTCGAGCTTCTTCCTCAACTCTACGCCTAGAAACAACCCTACAAAAAGCAACCATCGGTTCATCAGCAACAATTATATCTAAACGTACAACATCAGCTTCTCTATACTCTCCTATTTCGTAAGAAATTGAAGCATATCCAGAAGTAATACTCTTCATATCATCAAAGAAATTACGCATGAGTTCACGAAGTGGCATATCAAGAGTTATAGAAGACCTATTATCTCCAAAGTTTTCAGTAGTACTTACAATTGCCTCATGATCATAAAAAAATGGCATTAATACACTTGTATATATAGAAGGTGTAATGATTTTAACGTGAACCCATGGTTCAAATACTTTGTTTACATTTCCATCATCTGGAAATAGATGTGGTGAATAGATCATCTCTTCTTTTCCATTGCGAAGCATAACTTTATAAGTTATTGACGGCATAGTTACAATGAGTTGCAAGTCGAATTCACGATTAAGCCTTTCGGTTATTATTTCAAGATGGAGCATTCCAAGGAAACCACATCTGAAACCTCTGCCGAGAGTACCTGAGGACTCTTCTTCATAAGAAAAAGAAGAATCAGACAATCTTAACCTTCCTAGAGCTTGTTTTAAATCAGGAAAATCATCTTGGCTCTCTGGATAAACAGAAGCCCATACAACAGGTCTTGGGTTCATATATCCAGGTAATGCTTGCTGTGGTTTTTTTGCGTAAGTAATTGTGTCTCCCACAGAAGCAATGCCAGGCTTTTTTATACCAGTAACTATATAACCAATCTCACCAACTGAAATCTTTTCTCTAGGTGTTTCTTCTGGAGAAAAAGTACCTACCTCAAGAGCTATAAATTTTTCTGAAGATACAGCAAAAAGTAGGGGTTCATTTCTTTTAAATTCACTGTCTATAACACGAACATATACTATTACACCTCTGTGGTTGTCGTATTTAAAATCAAAAACTAAAGCTCTTCCTGATCCTGAAAGCTGTTCGTTATTCTTTGGTGGAGGAACTCTTTTTATTATTTCATCTAGCAGATTAGCTACCCCTTCACCAGTTCTACCTGATACCAGTAGTATATTGTCCGGATCAATATCAAGAAGTAGCGCAACTTCCATCTTTACCTCTTCAACACGTGCAAGTGGTGAATCAATTTTAGATATTACTGGTATGATTACTAATCCTGAATCTTTTGCCATTTGAAGAGTAGTCAAAGTTTGAGCTTGTACGCCTTGAGTAGCATCAACAAGAAGTATTGAGCCTTCTACAGCTTTTAGTGCTCTTGAAACCTCATAAGAGAAATCAATATGGCCAGGGGTGTCTATCAGATTTAAAACATAACTTTCACCGCTAACTTTGTGCTCCATTCTTACTGGCTGCATTTTTATAGTTATTCCTCTCTCGCGTTCCAATTCCATGGAATCAAGCACTTGATCTTTCATTTTACGTTTTTCAATAGTACCTGTAACTTCAAGCATTCTGTCAGCCAAGGTTGATTTACCATGGTCAATATGGGCAATAATGCTGAAATTACGTATATGTTTTATATCCATTACCTAACTATCCTACCAGAAAAAGCCTTGGAATAAAAGATATTATAGCTCTCCTTGTTCAGGAGCAAGTACTTTGTTTTTCCAGAATTTGTGACTTAGAGTTTTTATTAGATCAGCTAACTCCCTGTTTTTCATCAAATAAAGAACTAGGACGCCAGAAGCAATTCCTAGAATTCCAGATAGTAATCCTTGAAAGAATATTCCTCGTCCAGTTGTTATGTTAAATACGTCATCAAATATACCTAAAAAGAAATATGATACGAATCCCATAACAAGAGAACCTATAAAACTCTGTATAAAAGTTTTAAACAATTTAGACGAGTGTCCTTTAAGAAAATCTTTTTTAAATAAAAACCATATTAAGAAAAAGTTAAGGATTGATCCACAAGTATATGCAAGTGGAAGGGCTAGCATCATAGTTCCAGGAACATTGTATACACGTAGCAGAATCTCTAGACTACTAATAATATTAGTGTTATGGCCTAAAATGTATAAAAATAGATAAGCAAAAATAATAATCATGAAAGAAGAGAAAATGTTTATTATTAGTGGTTTTTTTGTATTTGAAGCAGCGTAGTAACCACGCACAAACAAAAGCACTAATGATTGGGAAATCAAAGAAATTACAAACAAAGCAGCTGATGCAGCTGTTAATCTTGTGTCAGACCAGGAGAATGAATTAGAACCTAGTACTACTCGCACAATTTGTGCACGAAGAACAATCATAAGTACAATAACTGGAAATGACCAAAAAATAATGTGCCGTGCTGCATTTAATATATATGTAGTGTAAGCACTTATATTTTTAGTAGAAAAACATTTAACAAGCACAGGAAATGCTGCTACAGAATAAGAAATCCCAATTATGCCTACTGGAACCGATTGTAAATTATAAGCAAAAGTGAAAAGTGATATGGAACCAGATTTTATGGTTGATGCCATTGCTATTAAAGCAATAAAAGCTAAACTATTACAAGAAAGTGTCAAAGTCCTGGGTGCAGACAATTTAACTACATCCCATACTTCTAACCAATTTATTTTAGATACAAGTTTAGGGAAAAATCCATGACTCATAACCACTGGCAATTGTATTATTAAATGCATAATTGCACCTAAAACTACACCTATTGCAAGACCTTTGACTCCGAGACTTGGATATATAAATATTATCCCAAAGAGTATACCGATATTGTAAAAAATTGGCGAAAGAGAAAAAACAAAGAAATTTTTAAACAGTTGGGTTATAGTACCAACTAAATTAGATAACCCTATAAATATTGGAGAAAATAACATGATTCTACTTGTTGTTACAAGTAAACTAATCTGTTCTTCATTAAACCCTGGAGCAATATATCTTGCAATGTTTGGTATAAAAATAGCAACAATAATACTTACTGCTATCATAAACAACATATAAGCACTGAAAATATTATTGATAAATTTACGTGCCTTTTCTTTACCATCATGATCAGAGTTAATTTTGTCAGCAAGAAATGGCATAAGTACCGTGACGGATGCAAGTGAAGCAATAGATATATAGAGAAAATCTGGGATACGGAAAGCTGCATAATAAATATCCAAAACTGGTCCAGCCCCTACAATATGAGCAAGTGTTCTATCTCGGACAAGTCCTAATAACTGAGACAGAAAAGCAAAACCGCCAAGCATAAGGGCGGCTTCGTTTACTCCATGAAATTCTTTATTTAAGAATGTCAAAATACGCTTTACCATTTAATTTGCGTTTATCTTTGACCTGGTAATGGAGGTTTTGCATTCTTTGTATTATTTGTATTCTTACTATCTGTAGTAGGAGCTTTTGTTAAAGATTCTAAAGCATCTTTAACATCTTTATTATCTGGAAGAACTTTAGCTATAGCATTAAACTGTGCCCGTGCATCTTCTATACGACCAACTTTTTGATAAGATTGACCTAGTAAGAAGTGTGCATTTAGGTACTGTGGATCAAGTATTACAGCTCTTTCAAAAGCGCTGATAGCACCAGTATAATCAGAATTATTGTATCTTAGCAATCCAAGTCTAAAGAACACACTAGAATCATTTGGGCTTAAATTACTTGCTTTTTCAGCTTGTTTAATAGCTCCAGCTAAGTTACCTTCGCTTGTTTGAATTTGTGCAAGCAAGAATATTGCATCAGTGTAGTCAGCTTTTAATTCTAGAGCTTGATCTATAAACTTCTTAGCTTCGTCATTATTTTTCTTGTTAAATTCAAGTGTTGCACGAGCAAGAATTATAGAAGGGTTATTTGGAGCAAGAGCCTTAGCTTTATCATATGCAGTAACAGCACTTTCATAACTATTCGAAACTTGTAATGGGACCAGAGCTGTGTATATATTGCCAAGATTCAAGTAATTTTGGTATTGTTTTGGATTTTGAGCAACAGCAGAATTAGCTGCTCCCTCAGCTGCGTTTACGAGTTTTTGAACATTAGTTTTTAGAGTATCTTCAGAGATATTTTTGTCGTTAATCAATGCTCCAATTTCCGCTATATATATCTGTGATAATGATCGGTAGTATATATCATTCTTATCTAAAAGAAGCGCATTTGACATCATTCTTTCTGATTTAGACAGAGATTCAATTGAATTGCTTGTACTTACTGATCCTTTTGAGAAATATATTATTGAAGCAAACTTTTCAGCGTACAGGTAGGTTGTTGAAAGAGTAACAATCATGAGAACCATCAAACCTAGGATTGAGAAGAAACTATTTCTAGGATCACCTAAGAATGAAAAATGTTTAGATGGAATACTTTGATTATAGACTAGAATTCCAAGTAGTACTCCGGTAGACATAAATGCTATTGCGAACATAAGGAAGTTTGGAGTATATACAGCAACAATAATCCAAGAATACACTGCAGTAAGGATTGTTGTCATTGTGAAGTAATTAGACATTGAATTAGACAATGCTTTCCTAAGTGACCTAATGACTCGCAGAACAAAATTAAACAAGAAATAGAGCCAAGCTAATATACCAAGGATACCTGTAGTAGCAGCAAATGTCATCAGAGAACTAAATCCATTGCTGAAGTCCACATTCCAAAACACAGATTGCACTACTTCTTTTGGTTGCCATAGAGCCCAATCGATATTGAAAGTATTAGGTCCTGTACCAAAAAGAGGATTGTGTTTGATAGCCTTGTAAGCAATTTGTGCTGTAGTAGAAGCCATTGGATGAACATCAATATTTTGCACACTTAGATATCTTGAAATTAGATTCCCTATGGAGCTATTACCAACTAAAAAAATTAAACAAACAAATATAACTATAAGTGAAGCAAAGGGGAATTTCTTTTTACCTTCATCAGTGTGTACTACTTTAACTCCAGCTTGTTGTATAGATATACTGTATACGAACATTATTATTGAGAATAGAGAAACCAAAACCCAAACTAGAGGAACATTTATAACTATCAAAAAGAATAGACCAGTAACTATTAGGAAGTATTGAACAACCAATAAAAAACCTTTAGTTCTTAAAAATTCAATTGTAGCCAAAGATACAAGTACAAGTAAGCCAGATAGAATTGCAAAATCAGTCCAAGATCCTACTAAGTTACCAGAAGAGATACCTTTTAACATTCCAGGTGCAAAACGGCCGAAACCAACAAACATATTTATTACTTCAAACAGTGCAATAACTGCTCCCCCGATTAAAAGAGCTAAGAAAAATGACCAGATTCTTTTTTCAGTTTGAAAGTATATTGAAGATAAGAAGAATATTATAAACAAGACAAGCATTGAACCAAAAGTACCGAGTTCAAAACCACTACCAAACAAAGAAACGTATTTAGAAGAAGAGAAGAAAGATGAGAGCAAAAATACAACTGGGATAGCTGCACCTGCAATCAATAGTTTATCTTTTGGGAAAGAAAACTTACCTTCTCCGAGTCTAGCAATAAGCCAGAAAAATAGAGCGAGAGTTGCTCCAACTGAAATTAGGAATCCCTTACTTGCTTCAAGAGTTACAGGAACATACGGTATGAAGAAGAATATAGATATAAATACTGTTGCTAATAAAGTAGTGAACGATAGTTTGTTAAAAAACTCAACTTTTTTTGATTCCATACTTGTCTTTTTGGTTTATATATTAATGTGATAATTATACACAACTTCCTCTTATAATACTAGGCAACAATATTAACAAGTCTACCCTTTACATATATAACTCTTTTAACCTCTTTACCCTCTATCCAAGGGATTACCCCTTTATCTTTTAGAGCCATAGATTTTACAGATTCTTCATCCATATCAGCACCTATCATAATTTCCGAGCGAACTTTTCCGTTTACTTGTACTACTATTTTGATTAAGCTATCTACTACTTTTTTCTTATCCCATTTAGGCCATTTTGATATATGTATAGATTTTTTCTCTCCAATCTTTGTCCAAATTTCTTCAGTTATATGTGGAGCAAACGGTGCAAGTATCTGTAAGAATAGTTTGTAATCTTTTTTTGATATACCTTCAGATTTTTCTATTTCATTTACAAAAACCATCATAGAAGAGATCGCGGTGTTGAAACTCATAGATTCTACATCTTCGTTTATTTTCTTTATTGTTTTATGTAGTAAAGTCTCTACTTCTTTAGTTGATATTTTAGAAAATTCATTTTGACTTACTCTCCAAACTTTTTCCAAAAATCTTCTAGGACCTATCAAGTTATTTGAATTCCAAGCTACAGCTTGATCAAATGGACCCATAAACATCTGGTAGAGTCTTAGGGTATCAGCTCCATATAAAGATACGATATCTAGTGGATCTATACCGTTGCCTTTTGATTTAGAAAATTTTGTACCATCATCAGCTAGAATCATTCCTTGGCTTGTACGCTTAGCATATGGCTCAGAAGTTGGTACGAGTTTTAAATCATACAAAAACTTATGCCAGAAACGAGAATACAATAAATGGAGGGTCGTGTGCTCCATACCTCCATTATACCAATCAACAGGAGTCCAATATTTGAGATTTTTTCTAGAAGCAAACTCTTTGTTATTTTTGTGATCTACATATCTCAAGTAATACCAAGAACTACCTGCCCAGTTTGGCATAGTGTCTGTTTCTCTTTTAGCCTTACCCTTACATTTTGGACATTTTGTATTTACCCATTTGTCTATTATTGCAAGAGGACTTTCTCCATTATCGGTAGGAACATATGATTTTACCTTTGGGAGTGTAAGTGGTAATTCTTTCTCAGGAACCGGTACATAACCACATTTTTCACAATGCACAATTGGAATCGGCTCACCCCAGTAACGCTGTCGTGAAAATACCCAGTCGCGAAGTTTATACTTTGTAACAATCTTTCCACCTACTGCATTGGTAATTTCCTTACGAGCTTGGTTTGAATTAATTCCATTAAACTTTCCTGAATTTATTAGAACACCTTCTCCAGTATAATTTATGTCACCCTCTTTAAGCCATTTAACAATGTGGTCCATTTCAGATACTGGGGCAAGACTAGATATGTCTGACAAACTTATCCATTCAACATCATGCAGTGATTTTTCTTTTTCAGAAACTTCACTTTTATCTAAACTTTTAAGCTTGAAGTAAACAACAGAAGTCATCACCGCACGATTAACATCTTTATGGTGAGCATAAAATTCAGCAAATATTTTATAAGGGAGTATTTTTATATATTCCAAATCTGAGTATCCAGTTTCTTCAATAATTTCTCTCTTTGCCGCTTCTACTGGATGCTCATCTCCTTCGATCCCTCCTGTTATCAATGTTTTCCAAGCAAAATCCTTCCATTTTAAACAGATTACTTTTTTCTCTGTGGGGTGTTCAACAATAGCATGGATAATATTTCTCTTCGTATTTTCTTTCCCAGATTGTGGTGGATTTTCTTTGTCTATCTGATGTGGTGCAATTACTTGATTAATGTTTAGCTTATACTTCTTCGCAAATTCAAAATCCCTTTCATCATGAGCCGGAACTGCCATCACTGCTCCTGTACCGTAGCTTGCAAGTACATAATCCGCAATCCATATAGGAACTTCTTCATTATTTGCAGGATTTATAGCTTTCAAACCATTAACTTCAATACCAGTTTTCTCTTTGTCTTCTGATGTACGGTCGAGTTCAGATTTATTTTTTATTTCAGAAATATATTTTTCTATTTCTGTTTTATTTGTCACACCGGAATCAAATGTTAAAATCGTTTTCTCTACAAGTGGGTGCTCTGGTGCAAGTACAACATATGTAACACCAAAAAGAGTATCAGCGCGAGTTGTAAATACTTTTATCTTTTCGTTTGTATTTTTTATTTTAAATTCAATTTCACTTCCTTCACTTTTCCCTATCCAGTTTCTCTGTTGAATTTTTATTTTTTCCAGGTAGTTAACTTTATTAAGATCACTATCGAGTCTGTCGGCGTATTTAGTAATAGCAAGCATCCATTGTTCTTTTTCTTTTTTTATTACTTCTGTACCACAGCGCTCACAGCAACCATTTATAACTTCTTCATTTGCAAGACCTATTTTATCTTTTGGGCACCAGTTTATAATACTTCGAGCTTTATAAGCCAAGCCCTTTTTGTAAAATTGTAAAAAGATCCATTGGGTCCATTTGAAATATTTAGGATCAGTAGTGTTCACCTCCCTAGACCAATCAAAAGCAAAACCTAAAGCTTTCAGTTGTTTGCGAAAAGTATCAGTATTTTGTTTTGTTACCTTTTCAGGCTGTATTCCAGTTTTGATAGCATAGTTCTCAGTTGGAAGACCGAATGCATCCCACCCTATAGGGAAAAGTACGTTATACCCTTCCATACGACGCTTACGGGTTATGATATCCATAGCAGTATTACTTCTTATGTGCCCTACGTGCATACCAGCACCAGATGGGTATGGAAACTCGATTAAACCATAGAATTTTTTACCCTTGGTATTACTTTTTGCTTGGTATATTTTCTTTTTATCCCATTCATTCTGCCATTTCTTTTCAATTTTTGCGTGATCGTAGTTTTTCATTTTTACTTTCCAAATTTCTTAACTGCAAGCCAGATGAGTGCAACAAGTGCAGCTCCTAAAATAATAACTCTTACTATACTATCAGCACTTCCCCAGTATCGCATCGAAGCAATCACAAGTGACAATACTCCACTCCATGAAAATGCAATCGAAAGCAACGGTACGCTAACAAATGCTCCGGCTAAAATTATTAAAACACCTAAAGATACTAATACTATGAAAATATTTCTGTCGTATAGCTTGCTCGCACCATCATATTTCTTTTGACATGTATAAGTTGGATTACAGTAACCAGTTATTTCCGTTTTCTTTGCATTTGTTATTTTTGTATCAACTGGAACAACTTGCTCACTCCACATACCACCATTTTCTAGGCACTGATTCTTGTTTTCATAAGCTCTGTTGTAAACATCAGCTGGACAGTATTTTTCATAATTAGGTTCGACATACACTAGAGAGGTTGCATAATTGAAAAATAAATTAGTAACAATAACAATAGCAATAATCAACGCCCATTTAAATACACTGCTTTGTTTCTTTGGCTCAATTTTTATTTCATTTATATTATCCATAATTCTTTCATTATATCAGAAAAAGGTGTATAATATAAGGACTTATGCAACGCCTTAGAAAAAAATCCGAAGAAAGACTCGGACGTGCTGCAGCAAATGCTACGAGGTGGATAGGCTCTACCAGATCATTAGTGGTTCACACCCTTCTTTTTGTCGTTTCTTTTTCTCTATATTTCTGGGGTTTTGATTTTGATAAAATCCTTTTAGTTGTCACAACCATTGTCTCACTCGAGGCAATCTACCTATCTATATTTATTCAGATGAGTGTAAACAATCAAGCAAAGCATTTGGATGAAGTTGCAGAAGATGTTGGTGAAATTCAGGAGGATGTGGAAGGTATTGAGAAAGATATTGATGAGATTCAGGAGGATGTGGAAGGTATTGAGAAAGATATTGATGAGATTCAGGAGGATGTGGATGAAATCCAGGAAGATGTCGACGAGATTCAAGAGGATGTAGGAGAAGAAAATGATAATAAAGAAGGTGATGTTGTCTTATCCAGAATAGAAACAACCCTACAAACACTAATAAGAGAAATAGATGAACTAAAAAAACAACAAGGAGATAGAAACAAGTAGAGATTATCTGCTTGTTTTTATTTTTACACTGCCTTGTCTTAATATTTCTATTTCACCACCTTTAAATCTTATTAAGGTTGAAGGTTTAGAAATTTTTGTTCCTCCGTTTATATAAAGATCTACCTTATCACTAAAATACTTCTTTGCTTGTGATATGTTTTTTGCAGGTTCTAGTCCTTGAGGATTCGCACTCGGAGCAGATAAGGGTCCGAATTTTTCTATAACATTATGGAGGTTTTTATTTTTAGGCCCAATCATTCTAAATGCAATTGTTTTGGTACCTCTATGCAAGTAAGAGAATTTTTTATCCTTGCAATCAAGCACCACACTCACCTTTCCAGGCCAGAAAGTTTCTAATGATTTCTTTTGTTCTTTTGAAATTTCAATACCAAAATTCTTAAGTTGGGTAAATGAAGATATGAGAACTATGCAGGGCTTACCTTTATCACGAGCTCTTACTTTATATATATTTTCAACAGTTTTTTTATTTAAAGCACTTCCAAGGACACCATATATAGTGTCAGTTGGAGCAACTATTATTCCTCCTTGTTTTAATATTTTTATAGTCTTATTTACATCAAAATTCATATATAGATAATATCATAAAAAAAATAACATCCACGAGACCTTGTGATCTTTTGGATGTTATTAATTAGTTAGGAGTGTCTTTATATCTTTACCAAAATTTATTTATCAAAAATACGATAAGAATAACTATTAAGATAAATATAATTCCCGAAAATATGACACGCCAGAATCTTTCCCATAAATGGTGGATTGGTCTGGTTCTTACACTGTTTATCGCTTCTATTAAGAAGCTAGACAGCGTTGAACTCTTACTCCAGAGATATCCTGATGCTTTAGGGATCCAATTTAGGAAAAGCCATTTCAAAAGATCAGAGAACTTATTGATAACCATATTTGCCAAATTGGCTAACCCGGTTCCAGAGGTTATATTTTTTTGCTGACTCATTGTTAACTATTTGTGTACATTATACCACAAATAATACAAAAAGTCAATGTTAAATATGGTTTATTTTAGCCGCAACTATAAAGTCATTTTGGGAAAGCCCGCCAATAGCATGTGTAGTAAGAGTAATATTTACTTTACCCCAGCCAAGCTCAATATCTGGATGATGCCCTTCGCTCTCAGCGATAGATCCTACTTTATTAACAAATGAAAGTGCATCAGAGAAATTTTTAAACTCAAATTTTTTAGATATACTTTTTGCATCATTGCTAAGAATCCAATCTTTTACATGAAATTCAAGCATTGCTTCCGCATCAGCTTTTGTCATAGGGTCTACTCCCCCTTCACATGGAACACATTTTTGTTCTAGTAAATTCATACGTAGATTATAGCATAATAAATAGCATCCCTTATAGAGATGCTATTTTAATTTTTTAAAATTTAAATTACTTAAATTGCCATGAACGATATCCGGTTATCGGGAAGACCAAAGGTGGCTTCCTTAACCGATAATTCAATCACGTTTGCCTTTGTTCCAGATGCAAGTGAAACGGAAATCCTTTTTGGAACCAAGGTTAGTAATTTCTCTTTCAAATTTGCAAGAAACTTTTTGGCGGATTCGCAGTCCATCTTGTTTTGTTTATCGTTAAGAAATGGAAATGGCACTATGACCAATTCTCCACCCTCAACAACTTCCAATTTGGAAAGTAGGTTAGCTATGGTATTGATTTTTATGTTATCGCCAACTTCAACGTGGCAAAAACATACGATACCATTGTGATTCACTGGGTCGTTTGTGTCCCATTGTAAACTTCCGCGAAAAGATAAAATAAGCATTTTGTTTAAATTTTATGGTTATGAAATTGTTGAAACGTAAAAAGAACAAAAAAGAGCCCTTATAAAGGGCTCTTTTTTGTGTTTGTGGAGAAATTATACCAACGCAAATAACAACCCTTTATATGATTTTGGGCTGTAATAATACCAAGATTTTTGCGCTATTAAATTCATGTTTATATATTCTCAAATATTATGACTAAAGTCAATTAAATTAAATCTATATCTTAAACTCTATCACATCGCCATCTTTGACTATATATTCTTTTCCTTCTGTGCGAACTTTTCCTTTTGCGCGTGCTTCACCATAACTCCCTGCATCGAGTAAATCCTGAAAATACACTACTTCTGCACGAATAAATTTATCTTTAAAATCTGTATGGATTGCTGTACCTGCAATAGGCGCTGTCGATCCGTGTTTTATAGTCCAAGCTCTGGTTTCATCTTCTCCTGTTGTGAAATACGTATCAAGACCAAGTAGTTTGTATCCTTCTTTAATCAAACTATTTATACCATCATCTTCACCTCCGAGTTCCTTTCGGAATGTTTCCTTTTCTTCACCTTCAAAATCTTTGAGTTCTTCTTCTATCTTCGCATCAAGTATCACATACCTTGAACCAGACTTTTCTATGTAGTCTGTGAGTTCTTTAAATACTTCCGGGTTCATTTCATCCAAGTTTTTAGTTCCACCTCTTTTGTTTAGTCCATAGATGAATGGCTTGAGCGTTAGAAGGTTTAGCATTTTCACTTTTTCCAATTCCTTCTCATCAAATTCTACAGTATTTGCAAGAAAACCTTTTTCAAAAGCTTTTTCTAATTTTACTAGAGCTCCTTCCTCTATGATTGCTTCTTTATCACCTTTTTTTATTTCTTTCTGAATATTATTTTTTCTTTTTGAAACTGTTTCAAGATCAGAAAGTATCAGTTCAAGATTGATAACTTCAATATCACGAAGTGGGTCAATATCACCATACACATGTATGATCTCTCCACCGCTGTCGCTCTTTAGTGGGAATATTCTTACCATCTCAAGAATTGCATCAACCTCACGAATATTTGCAAGGAATTTATTTCCAAGTCCTTCACCTTTCGATGCTCCTTTGACAAGTCCTGCAATATCTACGAATTCGATGACTGCCGGAACTGTTTTAGCTGACTTTGAGAATTCTGATAGTTTCCACAATCTTTCATCAGGAACAGGAACAATACCTACAGATGGATCAATAGTGCAAAATGGATAGTTCTCAGCTGGAACACCTTTTTTAGTAAGCGCATTAAAAAGCGTCGATTTACCGACGTTTGGCAGACCTACGATTCCGATAGATAGCATATAATCTGAAAATTCTATCCTTATTTTGTAAGGATATTTTGTAAAATGATTGATAAGTTGGGTAGACTAACCATATAGCTGATATTACCCGATTTTTTCAATTTTTCAAAATCTTAAATTGTTGACCCTTTCGCAACTTTTCAGGTCGTAATTAGATAATAAGAAAACTCTTACTTATTCGTAAGGGAGGGAGATTTTACTATTTAAATAGAATAAATTATTGGCCCGAAATAAGTTTTGTTAGCCCAAATATTATTCCTTGAGCTATGACATTACCTGCGACTCCTTCAAAGATATTTTTTAGAGAAATTAATGCAGTTTTGATTTTTGACTCCTCGGGCAAATCCTTAACTATTTCTTCTTTTATCTCTTTTACTAGAATATTAACATCTTCTGTTTCTTTTGGTTCAAGTTTTATTTCAGGGAGAAACTTTTGTATCTGACTAATTAAGTCAATAACTTTCTCATGAGATAACCCATTTGCTTGTTGAATGGAAACATTCGCTTGATCACTAATATTACCAATTGTTCCTGCAAAATTTTCAATAGGGCCAATATTATATGTAACACCCAATGTTTTTGCTTTTGATTTTTCTTCTGAGGAAAAAGAAATACCTTCCCCAACTACACCAGCCTTTTCTAATTTTAATGCTGAATCAAGTATTCGATTACGTACAGCATCTAATATCCCAGTAACAGCATTTCTGCTAATCATAAATGTTATATTTGTCTCATAGCCAATAGATTCCATAATACTTTTCTTCGCGGCATTACTATAACTGATTTCAAAGCTATCAGAATTTGTCTTTACTAAATCATCCAGTTCACCCACCGGTGAAGTAAGTCCTCTTTTTGACATAAGTTCTCCGGCTTCATTATTACCGAATAGAATAGGTTGCCAACCATGGTATGGATTCCATGCTTTCGGCTCGCCTGCAATTATCCGATATTCAGGGAGATCTGAATTTGAAGTAGCCTTATACCCATTTAATTCTTTTTCTATCCATTCACCAAGTTCTTTTAAATCTAGTTTTACAGCTACAATTTTTGCTTTCCTTAGGAGGTCTGAAACCGAGTTATTGGTATTTGTAGCTTCAATTTGTAATTCTTGAATTATTGATGTCATTTTATTTTTTCAACATTAAAAAATATGGCAATTTATCCATACCTACATAAGTAAACATTTCATAATTTGCCCGACGAGCAGTTGATGAAAGTTTGTAATTTGAAAGATTTTTCTTTGGAACAAATGGATAAAATCTAACTTCTTGTTTCTTAGTTCCTTTTTCTTCCCATTTAAAATTTAAAAATAGTGGTGGTGTTATAAATCCAGATTTTAAAACTTTACTCATTATCTGCCACCCTGCCCCAAAAACTACTGATTTGGGTTTACTTTGATTTGTTTTTACTTGAGCACGAAAAGAACATCCAGAACACTGGACATCATAAAGTGGATAATTAGGAGGTAATAACATTAATTTTTTATTGCAATTAGGACAAGGAACGAGATCAACAATTTCTTGTTCTCCTGTATTCCCTGATTCCTTATTACTTACCTTTTCATTCATACAAATATGATTATACTCCTAAATCAAATCAGGAGTAAATCAGGAGATTTTAAAAGTATTTAGGCTACCTTTTTGTGGAACTCTTCGTAAATCTTATCGTAGTCTTTGGGGATTCTCTGATACTTAGGAGGTAGTTCTAACTCAAATTGAAATGGAATATAGGGCTCAAAATCGGTATGTCATATTGTGTTCTGACCATCTGGGAAATTTTCTATGCCTATTGTATAAGGCTCTAAATTAGGAGGTCGGATTATGTCCTGACCATACCAATTGATAGACTCATACAGTTATATATATCACAAAACCATCAAAAAAGCTTTAGTTTTATGCTTCTGGATCAAAACCCATACAAACAGAATTTATACAATACCTCTTGCCTGTTTCTGTAGGGCCATCATTAAAGACATGCCCTAAATGCGACTTGCAAGTTGAGCATACAACTTCAGTACGGTGCATACCATGGCTATTGTCTTCAATCTCTTCAATACTTCCTGGGACAGCTTGATCAAAACTTGGCCATCCTGTACCGCTATCAAATTTCGCATCAGATTTAAATAAAACACTTCCACATACTTTACATGTAAAGTTTCCATCTCGATCTTCTTTTAGCAACTCTCCAGTAAATGGCATCTCAGTTCCCTTTTCTCGCAAAACTTTATACTCTTCACCGGTCAATTTATTTTTTAATTCTTCTTCGTTTATTTCCATATATAAATTACAAAATTAATTATTAGTAATATACCAAACAACCATTACCAAACTTCCCCACCAACCTAGATCCGAAATAATAAGACTAACCATTATTTTATTTTGCCAAGATTTTGGTAGTAACTCTGCAGATTTTCCTTCACGTTCACGTGCGAGCAAAAAAGGACTCACAGAAAAAGAAAGAAAGGCTCCATTTAGTATCAATAGAAATGCAATACAAGCCAAGTAAGCTGGTATTCCTATAAAAGGAACCTCATAGAAATATATAATCCCACCTATAATCGCAAGTATGGTACCTAGCCAGATCATCGGCTTGGTGACCTTGTGTGTACGTGTCGTCGCCTCTGTCCAGTAGCTAGACTTCCTACCGAGAAATCCATGGATATCGATTACAGTCACAGCGCCAAGTCCAATGACATACCCCATGATTAAAATAAATAATCCGATAAAATGTTGCATGATTATTTTATTTTATCTTTTACAAATCCAAGCAAATCACTAACTAGTTGTTTGTCATATTTAGAGCCTTCTTTAATTTCTGGTTCAGAAAATAGTACATCTAGGCCTCTTCTTAGTATATCTTCCGATTTATTAGGATTCGATTTCATTAAATCTGTCATCATATTCATAGCTGTATTCTTAAAACTATATAATTCGTACATTCTTTTATGATAAGAAAATTGATTTATGAAAAATATCATAAAGTATGAAGGTATAACCAAACAAGAAATTCTTAGTATAACAGCACCAAGTGAAATACTTCCATTATTCATTTCAAGGACCTGCATAAAACCGAAAACAATTCTAATAATTACTGCAGCCATTAACATGGCACCGTAAAGCCAACTAACTTGACCAGAAAATTTAAATGTCCAAAAATTATTTATTTTATTAAAAACTTTATGTTCATTAGCTCTATTTAGAAACGTGCCTAGGCTTTGTTTTATAGCCTTATCTTCAAATTCAACTTTTTGAACTAAAAGTTCATTAACTAAACTTATTGCACTTTCAAATTCTTCCTTTTTAAACTTAGCTAGTTGTAAATTTGCATCTTCGAGTTTTTTGGTTGTATCTTCAAATTTAGGTATAAGTTTTATTTCACTATAAATATCGTTTGATCTAAGCAAACTATTTATATTATGAAAATATTGAAGTATATTATGGTGATGACTAGTGACTTGATTAATTGCAATATTATTTAAATTTCCATTATAATCATTAGTAATGTTAATTAGGTAATTATTTAAATTATTGAGTTGATCATATGGAACAGTATTTAATATATTAATATTTTGACTTAATTTAGAAAGAATATTTACCATCTCAATAATAAAATTTTTTACATCATCAGGACTTAGATTGTTCCATGAAATTACCGCCGGACCGTCGAAGTAAAGCTTGCTCAAATCTATTGAAATAGCTGCATTAATATTTGAAACTATTTGATTTTTTATATCTTGAATTGACATGTCTTTTACAATGATTTAACTCATTAAACAGTAATATAATCTATTCTTATTTTATTGATAATTCGAAGTATATCACTTATAAATGATATCACATATATGGCAAGACTTTACATGCGCCCCAGGCAAGTAACCTGTGCTCATAAGGAATTCACCTACTATTTCCCCACCAGTGAATTTAAAGGTTTTCTTGAAAAGTTTGACCCAATTATCTTTAGTATTATCTTTATGGTAGTCTAGCCACTTTTTAAATGATCCAAATTCTTTTTGTAAACCAAGTATCACGTTGGCATTGTGAATAGTTGCCTCAATTTTTAGTCTATTGCGAATAATACCAGCGTCAGATAAAAGCCTTTTGATATCCTGTGATTTATAAGAAGCAACTTTTTTAATATTGAAATTGTGAAATGCTTTTCTAAAATTTTTCTGTTTTTTCAGTATTGTATCCCAAGATAATCCTGCTTGATTTATCTCAAGGGTTAGACGTTCAAAGAGCTCATTGTCATTTTTGATCGGGAAACCATAATATTTGTCATGGTAAATGCGATGGACATTATTTTTTTCTAAAGTAAGTACATATTCACAATACGACTTTGGTTTTTCCATATTGAACTATTATACCAAACAAAACACCCGCTTTTGCGGGTGTTTTGTTTTTTCTAGATATTATTGTGCATCTAGATTATCTGTATTTGTAGCTTTTAGATCAGCTTGGATAGATGCTGGGTCGTTAGATGTACCTTGTTGTTGTAGAACTTTTACTTGTGCGTCAGCTCCCATTATTTCAGCTTTCTTTTGCTCAATTTGCTGATCTAACTGTTTTACTTCACTTTTTTTCATCCACATCATAGCCAAAGCTATAATTACGATCAAAATTACAACCCACATGATAATTTTTGACATACCACCCTTTTTAGGTGACATAGACATTGGGTTTTGATTTGTTGTTTGTTCCATATTTTTAATATAAATTAAATTTTAATAATTAGTTCTTAGCAGGTTTTAGATCGTAAGTAGCTAACATAAGAGCATCTTTTACTTTCTTTGAGAGTTTTTTGATTTCATCAATTTTTGCTTTGTTCGCATCTTTTGTAGCTTGGTCATCACCTTGTACTACAACAGTAGCTTCAGCTTTAACTTTTAGTTCTGCTAAAGATGTCTTTGCAAGATCAAGATCAGCTTGTGCTTTTGTTGTATCACTACCTGAAGCTTTCATATCATCGATACGAGATTGGATACGATCTGCAAGCTTGCTCAAACGCTCTACCATTGCAGTAAATCTTACTTGCATCTTTAGATGAAGTTCGTTTTTAAGTTCTTCTCTTTTCTCTTTTATCTCATCGCGGTTGTCTTTCATCTCTTCACGATTATCCTTGATCTTTTCTTTCATCTCATCGCGTGCTTCTTTACGATCTTCAGGAGACTTACCTTTCATGTCTTCACGAAAATCTTCACGCATTTCTTTGTTCTCACCGCGTAAATCTGCATTTTCTTTTCTAATATCTCTTATATCACCACGAATATCTTTTACCATTCCATCACGAGGTCTTGGTGGCATTTCCCCTCTTACATTAATGTCAGCTTTTATATCACCTTGAACTCCTAGTGGAGGTGGATTCATTGATCCATCTTCAGCAAGGACAAAACCACCACTTATAAGTAGCGCCATAACTGCAAGCGATACTATATATTTTTTTTCTTTTTTCATATATTTTTTATTTAAATTAATAATTGGATATAAGCCGAAGCCTATACCCAATTATTATACACTTTATACGAGCAAACTAACATGTGGAAATCATTCTGTAGTTATACCGTCAAACTCTGCTTCATTTGCAGATGCTTCTTCTTTGGTTGTGCGAACTATTGCATCTTTGTGATGAGCTGGAGAGTATATAGTATATAGCTTTAAATCTTCACTTGCTGAAGTATTCATAATATTGTGCTCTGCCCCAGCTGGAACGACTATGACATCGCCATCTTTCAATTCGTATTCAGTATCGTTGATAATACACTTACCGGTACCCTTTTCGAAACGGAAAAATTGATCATTGTCAGGGTGAACTTCGGATCCAATATCTTCAAGTGGTTTTAAACTCATTAATACTAACTGACTGTGTTTGCCAGTGTATAAAACTTTGCGAAAATTGTTATTTTCAACTGAATCTTTTTCTATATTTGTGTGAAATCCTTTCATATATTTTATTTATTTAAATAAGTAATAGTAATTTGTAAAACTGTTGCAAACGATACCCAAGCTAGATATGGAATATTTATATAAACTATCGACCTCATGTATGGCCAGATCACATACATTGCCCATATTAGGGTGCCAAGTACAAGTAGTATATCTATCATTGCAAGCAAGTTATTCTTAAGTCCAAACTGAAGTGGTGTAAATGCAAAGTTGAAAACAAGGTTAAGTACAAACGGTAAAGCAACCATGGCTGGTAAATCACCTTTTATAACTTTATAAAATACAGTTCCGAAACTATAAGCAATGAGAATATAAAGAACAGTCCACACTGGCCCAAAGAGCCAACTCGGAGGTGACCATGTAGGTCTAATTAATGTTGAGTACCAATTGTAAGAATTATTCATATATTTTTATCTTATTCCTGTATCAATATTTATATCCATATGGAATGTAGCGTTTTTCTGAATAGTAACCGTAGCTGGAACACCTAGCACAGTTGCTGGTCGCAAAACTGGATTTATTAGTTCTACATAGTACACTCCAGCCGGAAGAGTTGTTTTGAATCTACCGTCTTTATCAGGAGTAAGTGTTTTAATTAATTTTTTATCATCACCTTGATATACACCAATTTTTTTCTGTGCGAACATTTCAGGTGTAGGCTTACAAGGATTGTCGACTCTCTCCACAGGACAAATAGGACCTATTGTCATAGTACCGTCGAGAATTCCACTTACTAATAATTGTTTTGAGTTATTTGAAACAGAAAATTCAAAAACATAATCTTTCTTATTTATTATCAAATTTGAAACAGCTGCTGGATTAACAGTCACCAAGGTAATTTTCTTGTCACCAAAAACTACAGAGTTTCCAAAAGATAATTCTGGAGTTTGAGTAGTGTTTCCTTCACTTTCTAATCTTACTTTTAATCTAACAGTTCCCTTCCATATACAATTCACCCCAGAAGGACAACGACTATCTTCTACAACTTCAAGAGGTGTAACAGTCATTCCGGCTATTACTACTTTTTTATTTAGAGTTGTGTATTTACTACCTAGAACCTCCTCTTTTACTACTTGTTCTTCTTCTATTTTTGGTTCTGGAGCAACAGGACAGTCAGCAAAATTACACTGTGGACCAAAACGATATACCGAACTGCCATCTGGGCATAGCTTTGCTTCCTGAGTACAAGCTACAATTTTTGTATCTTGATTTTTCTTGTTTTGAGTAAATATTAGAACGGCAAGTATTATAAACAAAATTAGAGCTCCTACATAAAGGAATAACCGGTGCATTTTTTTCTTGTCTTTGGTCATATGTATATTATACCACTAATAAAACCTATGAGAACTTTGATATTGAGTATAAATAAAGTACAATATAAACATTATAAATAAACAGTTAAAACAAAATGGCAAAAAGAGCTACATCACTTCATCCACACAAGAAATCAAAACATTCTAAGAAAACAAAGAAGAGACTTGCAATCAAGAAGGAAATGCTTGCAAAAAAGGCTGCTGGTAGAAAAAAGAAGAAGTAATCAAAAACCCGACATATGTCGGGTTTTTGATTTTATTATCCAAGCATTGCTCTTTGAATCTCAGCCTGATATTTGCGCATGACTTGCATTGTAGCTGTCATTTCACTTGTGCCACTCTTTGTGAGAGCTTTTACTTCATCACCAATTTTCTTAAAAAGTTCTGGGTTTTCGTTAATAAGCTTAATAAACATATCTTGCTGAGCTTTCGGCAAGTTCTTCATCTTTGCACGTATTAATTTTTCAGTTAAAAAACTTTTGATTGACATTCCTTTTTTATATCATAAAAAGTGCTATTATGCGAGTATTGGGGAGCTATTGAAAATTAGCTTCTTTCAAAAAGCACACATAATTTACTGGTGAAAATTTGCTCTGCTCGCGCCGTCGCGCTGTGCAAGACTTTTTTCAAGAACTAATTTTCATGCGCTCATATACTAAAATTAAATCCAAGGTTATTGTTATTCTCGGTCAAACTGCCACTGGCAAGAGTGATTTTGCTGTACAATTGGCTAAGAAGGTAGGTGGAGAAATAATCTCTGCCGATTCAAGACAAGTATATAAAGGTATGAATCTAGGTACTGGAAAAATCACCCAAAAAGAGATGATGGGGATTCCACATTATTTGCTTGATGTAGTACACCCGAAAAAAGTTTTCTCTGTGAGCGATTTTAAAAAACTCGCTGATAAAAAAATAGAAGATATTATTGCTCGTGGTAAAACTCCGATAATATGTGGTGGCACAGGATTCTATATAGACGCAGTTGTTGATGGAAATATTATTCCAGAAGTACCACCGAACAAAAAACTGAGATTAGTGCTAGAAAAAAAATCTCCAGAGAAACTTTTAGAAATATTAAAGAAACTTGATAAAAATCGTGCAAAAAATATAGACCCGAAAAATAAAGTACGGCTTATCCGTGCGATTGAAATAGCTAAGACTATTGGAAAAGTTCCAAAGGTAAAATCAAATAAAAAATACGAAGTAATAAAAATAGGTCTTACCCTACCAGACGAAATCCTAAAGGATAAAATAAAAACTCGCTTACTTGCTCGCATAAAAAAAGGAATGTTAAGAGAAATCCAAAAACTGCACAGGAATGGCGTATCTTGGAAACGTATGGAAATGCTAGGACTTGAATACCGCTATGGAGCACTTTACCTGCAAGGTAAACTTAATAAAGAAGAAATGCTAGAGAAACTCAACACTGAAATCTGGCACTATGCAAAACGTCAAAAAACTTGGTTTAAAAGAGATAAAAACACTATTTGGATAGACCCGAGAAACAAAAACAATCGTATTAGACTAAAGATTTAGCTTTATTAAATAAAGAAATAAATTTATCCGATAAAATTATTGGTTTAAATTTATTTTTATCTTCACTAGAAAGGTTAGACAGAAGATCAATTTTCCAAGGCTCAAAACCTATAGCTTTACCCTTTTCTATAATCAAATCACTAATTGATCCTTTGTATAAATAAGCATATTGAACTCGTATAGTATTATTGATAAGACCTGTAGCCTCATCTACTTCACGAATATTCATTTTCTCTAGAACAACTAAATCTTCTGACTTTATATTGAGACCAGTCTCCTCTTTGGTTTCTTTAATCGCTGTTTCTTCATAACTCATATTTGGTTCAACATGTCCTGCGACTGTTGCATCTAATTTATCTGGATATGTATCTTTATCTTTTGCTCTATGCTGAAATATTATTTCTTTGTTTGGGGTTATAAAAAATATGTGTATTTCACGATGAAGAAGTCCTAACTCGTGTATTTTTTGACGAGTTTCTAAACCAATAACTTTATCGCTTTCATCCACAACTTCTAGTTTCTCTAATTGTTCAATCATAATCTGCGGGCGATGAAGGAATCGAACCCTCGCCAACGGTTTTGGAGACCGTTGTACTACCACTATACTAATCGCCCAATGTGGCTAGTATACACTTTTTAGCTTTATTTTCAATAAAAAATACCCCGTTGGGGGTATTTTTTATGTTTATCCAGTTAGTTTAGCTTCTTTGTGTTTAGTTCTTTTTTTACAAGTCTTGCAAAGCTTCATAAGCTCGATTTTTCGAGTTACGAGTTTTTTGTTCTTGCTTGTAATATAATTACCGTTTTTGCAAACTGTACATTTTAGTTTTAACAGACGAACTTGTGGCATAGTGGGTATAGGATACTATAAAAGGTCTTAAATTGCAAGCTAGGAGATAATTCTAGGCAAAAGCGGACTTATACGGGTAGTTACCTCATAGTTTATGGTGTCGGTTTTAAGAGCTATGTCGCAAGCATCTATTGTAACCCCCTTTTGAGCTCCTATTACAACCACCTCACTTCCAGGTTTTACTCCTTTTATATCTGTAACATCTACTACCATCATATTCATAGCTACTCGGCCTATAATCTTGGCAAACTTACCATTTATCAATACCTCACCATTATTTGAAGAAGCTCTGACTATGCCATTTGAGTAACCCTGTGGTACGACAGCTGTAATTATATTTTTTCTTGTTGTATATGAAGTTCCATACCCAATGGATTCACCAATTGGTATATTTTTTACTTGGGCAACATGTGTGACATACTTCATTACGGGTTTCAATTCAATTTTTCTTTTCCAAATTTTCTCAAGTTCTTTGCTTGGCCACATACCATAGAGGCCAACACCTACACGGACTATATTGTGTAGTCCACGCCATTTTTCATAAGCAAGAACCCCGGATGTTGCAGAGATATGTGTCTTGATATTTTTATAACCATTTTCTTTAAATAATTTAACTACATCTTCGTAATCTTTTATTTGTTTTGAAGCGTAAGTAAAATCAGTGGTATCTTCAATATTTGCAAAATGAGCATAAACACCATCTATCATTAGATTTTTCATTTGCTTGATTTCTTTTAGAAATTTAGGTATTTGTATTGGAGTTAATCCTTCACGTCCTAAGTGTGAATCTATAGCAATGTGTACTTTTTGTTTTACACCAAGTTTTCTAGCAAATTCATTTATAAGTAAAGCATGGTGTAAATCAAACACAGTCAAAATACATCCAAGCATAATTGCCTTTTTTATATCTTCTTTTTGTACATATCCAAGTAAAAGAATTGGCTTTTTTGTTACTGAGCGAATTTTTTCTAATTCTTCAATACTGTTTATCTGAAAGTAATCTATATATGGATTTAAAACTTTAACAACCTCCACATCACCATGGCCATATGCATTTGCTTTAACTACCCCTGCAATCTTTGTACCCTTGTGAACTATACGCCTAAACTGCTTGATATTGTGTATCAAATTTTTCTTAGAAATTTCTACATAAGAAAGGGGTAGATTCTTCATTACAAAGATTATTCTAGCATTTTAAGTATATTTTGGTATACTAGCCGAGTGTATGCCGGAGTGGCGGAATTGGTAGACGCGCACGACTCAAAATCGTGTCTCGCAAGGGGTGAGAGTTCGATTCTCTCCTCCGGCACAAATTTAGACAAACTCGGGTTCGGGTTCAAGAGTGATCCCGAATTTTTCGTATACTATTTTTATTATTTCATCTTTAACTTTTGTAACATCAGCTCTTGTTGCTTCTCCGTTGTTTACTAAAACTAGAGCATTGTTTTTATATATAGAGATCGGACCAAAGTCTTTACCTTTTAGTCCTGCAGTTTCAATAAGGAACCCTGCTGGTACTTTTACCAAATCCCCACTTGGAAACAATGTTACACTAGGGTACTTTTTCTTTAGGTCACTTGCTACAGTTTTACTAACCATAGGATTCTTAAAAAATGATCCTGCGTTTGATATTTCATTTGGATCTGGAAGTTTATTTTTTCTTATATCAATAATGGCTTCACGAATCTGGAGTAATGTAGGATTATTTATATTTTTCTCTAAGAAATATTTTTTAACCCCTGGATAATTTGGTATCATTGGTGGTAATTTTGATAATCTAAGGGTTACAGCAGTTATTACATATCTACCTTTTTCTTCTCCTTTAAATATGCTATTGCGATAGGAAAAATTACATTCTTTATTTGAAAGGGTTTTTAAACTTTGATCTTTTGTATCAAATACATCTACAGAGATTAGTGTATCTTTTATCTCCTGTCCATAAGCTCCTACATTCTGTACTGGGGTTGCTCCAGTTGTACCTGGAATAGCAGACATAGCTTCAATACCTGCGAGTCCTACAGCAACTGCGCAATTCACCGCATAATCCCAACTCTCACCTGCTCCAATTTTTAAATCAGCATATTCCTCTGTTTCGTTTACAAGTTCAAAATTACAAAATTCGATTTTTACAACGACACATTCAAATACTCCATCAGGAAAAACCATATTTGATCCTCCACCCAATATATGTACGGGTAAATTTTTTTCTTTTGCAAAATTATAAACTTCTGGAAGTTCTTCTGGCGCAGAAACTTCTATAAAATATCGAAACTGTCCTCCAACTTTAAAAGTAGTGTGCTCTCTGATATCCACATGTTCCTGTACTTCAATCATATTGCAATTATATCATATATGATATATAGTTAGCAAATAGTATTATAGTGACTTATTCAATAATGAAATGAAAAAACAAAAAGAGCAAGAAAAAATAGGATTTTTTATCAAAGAACTTCGAGAAAAACGCGGTCTTACTCAAGGTGCGTTTGCAAAAGAATTGGGTACGTCTCAAAGTGCTGTTGCAAGAATGGAGAAAGGTGATCAGAATTTTACTACTGAACTACTCTCCAAAATAAGTGAAATTTTGGATCATCAAATTGTTTCTATAAATAATTCTATAGATTTCCAAATAGTTGGTGGTAAAAAATTGCATGGTAGTATAACAACGAACTTTTCAAAAAACGGATCTGTTGGTCTTCTTTGTGCAAGTCTTTTAAACAAAGGTAAAACTACTCTTCATGGAATTGCACGAATAGAAGAAGTATATAGAGTTATAGAAATACTCGAAAGTATTGGAGTAAATGTAAAATGGGTAGATAAAAATTCAGTTCAAATAATTCCATCTAAAAAGCTCTCATTAGAAAATATAAACGTAGAGTCAGCTATCAAAACCAGATCTATAATAATGCTTATAGGTCCACTGATTCATCTACTACCCTCTTTTTCTATTCCGCATGCATCTGGATGCAAACTAGGTAAACGCACAATATCAGCTCATACATATGCCCTGGAAGACATAGGTGTAAAAATAAAAACTACAAACTCAACATATGATATAGAAGCAAAAAAACTAAAGCCGGCCGATATAGTAATGTATGAAGCTGGTGATACTGCTTGTGAAAATATTCTTACAGCAGTTGCAAAGGTTCCAGGAAAATCAAAAATATCATTTGCAAGTGGCAATTATATGGTTCAAGAAATTTGTTTCTTCCTTGAAAAGCTAGGAGTGAGAATAGAAGGTATAGGCACAAGTACAATGATAGTTCATGGAGTAAAAGATATCGATATAGATGTTGAATACTCAAACAGTGAAGATCCTATTGAATCTATGATGTTTATATCAGCAGCTGTTGCTACTGATTCAGAGCTCACTATAACAAGATGCCCTATTGATTTCTTGTCGCTTGAACTTGAAAAATTGAAGAGGATGAATCTTAAATACAAAATTCTAAAGAATTATAAATCTTATAATAATAGAACGAACTTGGTTGATATAAAAATACTACCTTCAAAACTCGTAGCACTAGATGACAAAATACATGCAAACCCATACCCAGGCATAAACATGGACAATCTCCCCTTCTTTGTTCCAATTGCAATCAAGGCAAAAGGTCAGACAATGATTCACGACTGGGTGTATGAAAATCGTGCAATATATTTTACAGAACTAAATAGAATTGGCGCAGATATTACTCTGGCTGATCCACATCGTGTATATATTCAAGGAGGTACACAATTAAAAGCTGCTCAAGTAGTCTGCCCTCCAGCACTTCGCCCAGCGATGATAATACTTATCGGAATGCTTGGTGCAGAAGGTGTATCGGTACTTCGTAATGTATATATGATAAATCGTGGTTATGAAGAAATTGCAGAAAGATTGAACAAAATAGGTGCAGATATTAAAATACTTAAATAATGAATAAAAAAGAGAGTTTAAATGAACTCAATAATTATTGGAAGGAACATTGCGATTGTAAGCTAAAACATACAGCTACCCAGGCTGTATTTGGCGAGGGTAATGCAAACGCTCTCATAGTATTTATAGGAGAGGCTCCAGGTAAAAACGAGGACTTAGAAGGCATTCCTTTTGTTGGTGCTGCTGGAAAATTTTTAAATGAGATGCTTGAAGATATTGGAATGAAAAGAGAAGATGTTTATATAACAAATATAGTAAAATACCGTCCACCAAATAATCGTGATCCAGAACCTAGTGAAAAAGAGGCCTGCAATGAATGGCTAATAAATGAACTGAGAATAATTGATCCAAAACTTATAGTATTTTTGGGTAGGCATTCAATGCTCAGGTTTTTCCCTGATAATAAAATTGGAGAAGTTCACGGTAAACTTCTTATTAAAAATATTTCAGAACTTGGAAAGAAACAGGCTTTTCTTCCCCTTTATCATCCTGCTGCAGCACTTTACAATGGTGGTATGCGAGATACCTTAAAAAAAGATTTTAAGAAAATTCTAAAAGCTCTAGAGAAATTAAAATAGTCCTTGAGCAGGAACTTGCGCAAGCGCGACGGCGCTGAGCAGAGCAGAAAATCGAGCACGATTTTACGCGTGTCCTGCAAAAGGAGCTATTTTAATTTCTTTATAACTTCTTAATTTCTATACACATAAACATAGGAATTTCTTTTCGAGCAATATCTTCAGCTTTTTGACGAGGACCAGTTTGGCTTTTCTTGTGAGATATCCATTCCTCTAGACGAGTAATCGTAAAATTATTTTTTGAAAATAGTTTTACATAGTACTGTAATGGTCTGTGGAATGATATAGTTTTAATTTTTTTATGAGGATTTTTTTCTCCTGGCGTCATATCAATAGATACTTTTGATTCAGACAAGTATTGATTAACTTTTCTGTACTGAACACCATTTTCAAAATACCAATCACTTCCCTTTGGAATCCTGAAACTGGGGTGATTTAATACCATTACCAATCTTCCTCCTTTTTTTAAAATTCTATTGCACTCCTTTAAAACTTCACTGATATTTTGAATATTCTGAATTGCAAGAATTATTACTACCGTATCAATGGAGAAATTTTTTAAAAATGGAGCACTATCAGCTCGAGTATTATAAAATTTAATTCCTCTAGGAGAATTCTTTTGAGCTTTCTCAATTAGTTTTTTAGATAAATCTGAACCTATAACTTCTGCTCCAGCATTGTAAAAAAGGTTTGAAAAATAGCCTTGACCACATGCAAGGTCATATACTACTTCTTTATTCTTTAAGTCTAAAATTCTGAGTAGGTTAGGAGCTATAACTTTTGATTGATAACTATCATTGTCATTATTTAGCAACTCGTCATACCAAGAAGCAACTTTATTCCAAGATGTATCAATATGTTTTTGGGGATTATTTTTATCCATATTTATTCTATTATTGTTATATCAGATGCATTCAAATTGTCATCTATATCACTTTCTTTGTTACTATTCTTTTGTACTAAGATAACAGTCATTATACCTACAATTATCACCAAAACAAGTCCTAAAATAGCTAACGACTGGTTTGATACCTTTGTATTAGCTGCACTTGCTCCTAGGTTGTTTAAATCAACAATATTTGAATCTTTATTAATGCTTTGTGGAGTAGTTTTACCTTTATCTGGAAGATTCATATTATCTGAACTATTGTATTTGGGATAAGTTGTCACTAGTTCTCCCTTACTATCTTCCAGAGTTAGGTGACTTATATCATCATAAGTAAAACCTGTAGCAGTAGGAGGAATTTTAATTTTACTATTTGATAATATAACAGTACCTTCTGGAATAGGAAAAGAGTGAGCATAACTTTTTAAGTACCATCTAGATATATCAATTTCGTAATTTGATCTGTTGGAAAGTTCTACAAACGGATCTAGAGTATTCCCAACTGAACTTATATAAACTTCAGCTGGTAATACTTTTATGATTATTCTATCGGTAGCTTCGGGATTTTTTTCGTATATATTTGAATAGTAAGACAAACTCATAACATATTCTCCGGGATATTTGTAAGTATGCTCAAACTCTTTATAATCTTGCATAGAAAAACCAGTTCCATCACCAAAACTCCAAGCAAATCTACCTGAAACAATCTGTTCTTTTCTTAGGCCAGTAGTTTTGAAATCAATACGAAGTGGCATATCAACAAAAGTAGTATTTTTAGCAAGTATTGTAGTTACTATTTTAGGATTCTCTACCTCCATTTTTAAGGTAGGTTTATTTTCAGAAGTAGGGGTTGTGTTTCCAGAACTTCCTCCCACACCGCCACCAGAAGTTCCAGATTGATTGGGTAACCCTGGAGTAGGAGTTGCTCCAGACCAAGAGTTATTTATTTTTTGCAATGAGTTTCCATCGCCAGACCCACCTTGGCTCGAAGTAAAAGATATTTGACTTACAATATTTAAATCGGGATCTTTTAAGGCAATAGTTTCTCCGTCGTTACTAAAACCAGTCCAGCTACTATCAAAAATAAGTCCAGAGTAACTAGGCCAATCAACTCTAAACTTTGATGCATCCTGAGATATCACAGCGTATCCACCTGGAGGTAGATTAGAATTACCTTGAGGTACTAAAGCATGTTTAGTATTATCTGAGAAAAAATACCACCGAGAAAAATCTATACTTTCTGTACCATTGTTATAAACTTCCACCCATTCTCGACCAGTATCTGTACCGTCCAGATCATACATTATTTCTGTAATTTCAATAGAAGCATTTGCTATACAGAAGTGTGAAAAAAACAAAATTAAACCAAAAAACATTAATTTCAAATTTATACCAATAGCTTTCATGAATTATTGCTCTAAGATTTTTCTAAGAACCTCCTCAGGTACTTCTTTTTTGGGTTGAGGTTTCTGCCAAGAATTATTGTTTTGAGTTTCTTGCGTACTTGAATTTGAAACTTTCTGAGTATCCATTGATTGTTGTACTTGATTCGTCTGTTGAGATTTACTTTCAACTTCAGTTTCTAATTTATGTATTTCTATCTTTGCTGGCATGGGTATATCTCGGACTGGAGCAATAGGTACTTCAACTTTTGGAATACTAGGAGTTGGAACTTCTATTTTTGGCTCAATTTTCTCTTCAACCTTAGGAAGCTCTTTTACGACTAGGAGATCTTCTTTTATTTTTTCTACAACTGGTTCTATAGGTTTAGGTTGAAAGACCACAGGATCAGGTAGTTTTACTTCTTGTGTTTTAACAACAGGTTCTTTATTTTCTATTTTTACTTCATCTAAAATGATAGGTTTAACTTCATCAGGCTTAAACTCAACCTTAGTAATTTCTATGACTTTATCTTCTTTTTTGGTTTCATTTTGTTTTACTTGTTGTGGTGGAGCTACTTTGGCAAGAAGATCTTTTAGTGATGCTTTTTTCTCTTCAGATGCTTCTTTTGTAGGGATAGAAGAAGTAGGTATAGTATTTTCTGTTTTCTTTAGGGTTGAAAGAGATACTGGTGGAGGTGTTTCTTTTTTGAATTCAACAACAGGAGGGTTGATTTGTGTTTTTTGAGAATTATCACCACTGATTTTTTCAAGCAGTCCTTTTAGTAACGGTGAAGGTCCAGAGTGTTTCTTTTCTATATTATTTTTTTGAAAATTATTTCCTCCGTTATTTTTGTTGAATGGTGATCGTCCTTGTCCATTTTGATTATTATTAAAACTATTTTTAGGTTTATTTGAACCTTCAGTAAATTCTATTCCAAGAGCTGCTAGGGGTGAGGTAGAATTTTTTTCTTCTTGACGAGCAGAGCGTGAAGCAACGAAACCAGTTTGTGGTTTAAGTTCTCCACTCTTTATTTTAAACATACAATCTTTACAATAAACTGGCCTTCCCTCTTTTGGCTCAAAAGGTACCATTATAGACTTTCCGCAGTTTGAACAATCAGCCTTGTATTTTGCTTCACCTTCACTTGTTTGCAATGTTCCACTCCATTTATTTATCTCAGCTTCTACTTCTTCACGTGGACGAGCATATAATTTTCTAGAAGATTCAATTATTTTTTCTTTTACACCAGCAGATGGATCAATTTTAAGTGGTGGTAGTGTACTTGCTGAAAAAGGTCTACTTGTAACACCATCTATCATTAGTTTTAAATATACATGGTAGTTTGGCAAGTTCACTAAATCTTGAGCAGTAAATTCTGGCTCAAACTCTTTTTCTATAAACTCAGCATCGTCAGCACCTACACGGAAAATAATCATAGTTCCAACGTTACCAAAAACTGCATCTCGAACTGCTGTTCCGTTCTCGTTTGAGAGCTGAGCAGTATATTGGTGAGCGATTATAAGGTTGAGTCGATATTTGCGAGCCTCTGATAAAATATTTGCAAATGAATCTGTTGCAAAGTTCTGAAACTCATCAACATATAGATAGAAATCCTTGCGTTCATTTTCTGGAATACGAACACGTTCCATGGCTGCCAACTGGATTTTGGTAATAATCATTCCTCCGAGAAGCGCAGAATTATCTTCACCCACACGTCCTTTTGAAACGTTAACTAGGAAGATTTTCCCTTCATTCATTATATTGAAAATATCGATTGTTGATTTTGACTGTCCAACAACATTACGAATGATCGAAGTAGAAAGAAATTGTCCAACTTTGTTCTGAATAGGTGCAATAGCTTCGTTTCTAAACTGTTCGCGCCATTGTTCATACTCGTGAACCCAAAAAGCTTTCACAACTGGATCTTTTAAATTACCAATAATCATTTGACGATAATCTTTATCCACAAGGAGTCTCGGTATACCAAGAAGTGTTGTTCCTGGAGTATCAAGAAGTGCAAGAATAGCATTGTTTAAGATGTACTCCATACGAGAACTCCAAGCATTTGCCCAGATTTTGGTGAAAATTCCCATGAGACCTGACGCAACCAAGTGTTTATATTTTGGGTCATCAAGAGAAATAACATTGAAGCCTACGTTGTAGTCAATATCAGCTGGATTGAAATATATTACATCTTTAGCGCGATGATCAGGGATAAGATGAAGAATTTCTTCAACAAGCTCTCCGTGTGGATCGACCACACAGACACCTTCCCCATTATTTATATTTTGGACAATTAGATTAGATAGGAGTACAGATTTACCGGTACCAGATTTACCAAGAACATACATATGCTGACGACGATCTTTACGTTTGATGCCAAATATATTATTAGTACTACGAAAATTAGTCTTAGCAAAGTAAGTTATATCTCGGTTGTGTGGAATTTGGTTGTTCGGATCCATAGATTACATCTATTATAACCTATTTATATAGATAAAAGGAATACTATTTACCTTTGTGTGTAAGCCTATATTCTACAATCTGACTAAACAAAACCCCTCCTAAAAGTATAGAAATATAACCAACTAAGGCTATTGTGTAAGATATTGGGATAGATTTAAGCATACCTAGGAGGAAAGCAAGCAACCAAGAAGTTAACGATATTGCACCGAACGCGAAAGATAACTTACGAAGTTTAACGTATTTATGATGAACATTTGTATCTGAAAAGTTAATTTTTCTAAGCGCTGGATGCACAATCCTTTGGAACATATAACCATTTATTATTACTACTGTTACTATAGTCATCTTAATCAAGAATTTGACTGATTGTGAATATTTTACTGGGTCAGATAAAAAGAGAGCAAGTCCACTAATAAAAATAAAGAATAAGCTAAACCATATTATTTTAGATAGAGTATTTAGTGTTCTATCTTCATGAATATTTATTTTTTTATCTTTTATGTAAACATTGAACAAAATATCAGATACTAGAGCAGATCCCATACCGACAATCACAGAAAAAACATGCAGTAAAGTAAACACATGTTTCTGTTCATTAAAAAAATTTATTGTTTCTTCCATATTAAATCAGTATACACAATTTTAAAATTAATTCACTTCTTGCTGATAACAACTTTCACAATAAACAATCTCTGGTCCATCTGGTGCATAACTTGTTTCAAATTCATTTTGGCAACCATCTTTCATGCATGAACGATGATACAATTTAGGTTTATTTATAAATACATATCTATCCAAGAATCTACAATTATGACATTTGTGAGGTAAGGGTAGACCAATTCTTTTGTAGAATTGTAATTCATTTGGAACAATTCTATATGCCCTCTTGCAAGATGCACACGCAATGATTTGTTTGGTTATATCTTCTGGTACTTCGCTAATTAGGTCTGGTAAATCTACGCCATTAATAGTTGTTTGGAATTCTCTTGCGTTTGGTTCACGCCACAGAAATCCTTTATTTACTGCTTCACCTTTACTCATTGGAACATAATCTTGTGCCAAACTTTCATTGTAAGCCAAGGGTGAAAAAGATGACGGGAAAAAGTCTCCGTATGTATATGCTATACCTTGTTCATCAATATACGGCATATCTTTCATATGTTGTACTATTTTAGGAACAAGAGCTTCATACTCTTCTTTTGTGTATTGTTTATTTAAAATACAATATTGTTTCTTTTTAAGGCTTACACAACCAAATGAATTGGAAGCACCAAAACAATAACCACAATATTCAAGTTCTCTAACATTTCCAAAACAATTAAAACAATATTTTAGTCCGTAAGCTCCATCTCCACATGTCATACACTCATAAGCATTTTCTATACCCATAAATAGCTGACAAGAATCGTAAGAATTGGCAGCTTTCAAAACACTTATCTGTATATAGCGCAAATTTTCACCATTTTCTACAGAAAAAGAATCTAGTACATTTTTAGAATCACTGATTCTATCTCCGGTGCAATTTAGATTCCTTGTACCGTGGTAATACTTTACTGGGAATTTTTTCCAAAAATCAAAAATTTTTTCACGGATCATTGATATAGATGTATATGAAGATAGGTTTAATTCAACCATTCTTTTTTCGTACTCTTCCTTAGAAAGTGGTTCATTAAAAAAGTAGTAAGATTTTCCTCGAAGATTTACACAACCAAAACAGTTTGTGCACCCGCGAAGGCCTTTACTAAACCACACATCAACACAACTTTCACAGTCAACAGAAAACATAGTTTGATAAGATTTGTACACCATCACACATTCATAGCACAGTTCGTCATCTATCATTTCGTGAGAATCAAAAGAATTTTTAACATTAGTAACTTTTACTAAGTACCCAGAATCTTCGACAAAATCTGCATCAAAACATAAGTAAGCATTTTTCAACCTTCCTGCTTCGTTGCAATAATCTGAATTTATCATAAATCCAGCAGAAGACTTTGCCATGATAGGTACTCTATGAAAAAGTGATTGGAATTGCTTTAAAAAAGGTACTGAAAAGTCATATTCTACCCCGTAATCCAACGCTTCCCAGTCATCACTATACCAGTAGGTAGTTTCATATGTTTGCATAGGTGCTTCAGCCGGGATACCTGAAAATGAATCATTTCCAGTATGCGCATCTTTTCTTCGAAATAAATTACGCTCATTCCTCCATGTTAAACGACGAATCATTCTGCACTCTGGACACCAAGTTGGGACTGGTACTTTCATTCTTTCATAAAACGAAAAATCATCAGGTGTGATTACAAAATTTGCTTGGCATTTTTTGCATTTTATAGAGTCTACATTCATAGTAAAATTATACCTATAAATGCTATAATTTACTAATCATGATTCCAGAATATTTTGCCTATTTAACAATAATTATAGGGCTAGTTGGTGCAGGGCTATATATCAGAGGAATCTTATATGGAACAACCAGACCAAATCAAGTTTCATGGATATTATGGACAATAGTGCCATTTGTTGGAGCATTTGTTTCTTACAAATCAGGAATTAGTATTCCATTGCTACTTTCTACAATAATGGCAGGCATGTCCCCACTGCTTGTTGTTAGTGTAGCTTTTATAACAAAGAAATGGTATTTAAAGACAAGTATATTTGATATTGGGTGTGGTCTACTATCAATTACTTCTATATTTATTTGGATCACAACAGCAAATGGAATAGTTGCACTAACTTTTGCAATACTTGCCGATTTATTTGCAGGAATTCCAACAATGGTAAAAAGCTGGCACGCCAGTGAAACTGAAAATGTAGTGCCTTATAGTTTTGGAATAGTAAATCAAATAATAACCTTTATGATAATTAAGGATTTTTCTTTCATGAATATTGCTTTCCCTATCTACTTTGCAGTCTCAAATACAATAATAATTCTTGAGGTTAAAAGAAAATTTGTAAGTAAATTATTTAAAACTAATTCACTTCCTGCTGATAACAACTCTCACAATAAATAATCTCTGATCTATCTGGAGAGTAACTTGTTTCAAATTCATTTTTACATCCTTGTTTCATACAACTTCTATGCCAGAGTTTAAATGGATTCATTCTACTCATTCTCTTTTTATATCTACAATTAAAACATCGTAGCGGTATCGGGATATCCATTTTCTTATAAAATGTTAATTCATTTTGTAATATTCTATAATTTCTATCACAATCGATGCATTTTAGTATATGATTAACAATTTCATCACTCACATCTTTTATAGACTTAGGAATTTCATCAGTGTTAATTGTTTCTTTACCAACTGTTCTTTGCATTTTATCCTGCCAATTATACCCTTCGGCAATTGATTCTTCTTTTGACAACGGAAACTGTTCCATCGCAAAAGTTTCGTTATATCCAAACGGAGAATGTTCAATAGGATAATATTCACCATATTTATAGATTCTACCTTTTTTATCTATATAAGGCACCATATTCATTTGTTCAATTATTTTAGGAACTAATTCCTCATATTCCTCTTTTGTGTATTGTTTATTAAAAATACAGTAACTACTATTTCTAAGCCCTACACAACCAAAAAGGTGCTTAGAAGAATGGCAGTGTTGAGTATATCTAAGATCTTGGCTTTTTACTGAAAACAATCCAAAAAGATTTAACTGGGAATGATCAGCAACTACGCTTTCATAACATTCAGACATCTCACCAGTCATAGATACGTCGTAAGAATCTTTGTCAAAAGTTACATACTCTCCATACTTACAGTTTTCACATTTTTTAGCTATAAAACAATTGTGGGTGTTTTTACTATAAGAAACAACATCTCCAGAGCTATCTACATCTTGTTTCATCCAAGCATACCTACGCGGATAATCTAAAATGAATTCGTCATATTCTTTCTGAGCTCTCTCTACCCCTTCGTTGGTATCTAATTTATATTCTTTTAAGATTTTAAAGTAATCTTCTTTAGAATACTCTTGATTTTTAAAATGAAATTTTTTATTACGTAAACCAGTACACATAAAACAATCAGAACAATTCTGGCAGTCATATAAAAAGTGAGAATCAACACACGCTCTACTAAAAAAAGAGTTCCTTAGTCTATAACCGTGTGAGCAATTTATACATTCATACATATATGATGATTCTGCCATAACTAAATGCGAGTCGACTATATCTTTACCAGCAATTAAGAAACTACTGTACATTATATTTTCAATTCTCCACCCAGAAAAAACCATGTAGCAATTCTTTGAAAACCATATATCATTGGTATATTCACAATTAATACTTGCTATGCCGTCATCATTTACACTAGTTATATGAGGGACACTTTTTATTAGATTATGAAACTGAGTAAAAAATGGTTTTGAAAAATCATATTCTACTCCGTAAGTTTTTGGATCCCATTTATCACTCCACCAACATTTATTGCAGTAAATTTTTATATTAGAATCAGGAGAGTATATAGATACAACTGATTTACTGCACATTTCGCAATTTCTAGAATACATAGAAAAATTATTTCTCCAAGCATTGCGACGCTGGCTTCGACATTCTGGACAAAAGGTCGGAGCAGGAACTTTCATTTTTTCATAGAATGAAAAATCGTCTGGTTCGATTGTGAAATCTTTTTTACAGTTTTGGCAGTTATGAGTTTCCATACTAATTTACTTCTTGTTGGTAGCAAGATTCGCAGTAGATAATCTCTGGTCTATCTGGAGCATATGATGTTTTAATATCTTTGTTACATTTATAACAATTTCTATTATAAAGTTTAAATCCATTTACTCTATCAAAGCGCCTTTTGAATCTACATCTCCAACAGCTAGTAGCAAGAGGTGTTCTAATTTTTCTATATAACATTAATTCTAGATCATTAAATTTATAACCCTTACCACACGTAGAACATTCAATTATCTCTTTTAAGATACTGTCGCTGACATTCTCTATATCTTGGGGTACATCTCTAAAATTCATAGATATTTCATATTTAGTGTCAATATTTTTATACCAACTTATGTTTTTTGACTTGGCCTCATCTTCGGTTAAAGGGAAAAAGTATTGAGCTATGGTTTCATTATAAGAAAAAGGAGAAAATCCGATTGGCAACTGCTCACCATATTTCCATTCTCTACCATATTTATCTATATAAGGATTAAGCTTCATATCTTCTATTATATGTTTTTTCAATTCTTCGTATTCACTTTTTGAATATTGCTTGTTTAAGATACAATACTGTTTTCTTTTTAGATTTACACAACCAAAACAGTCTTTACTCTGTATTGTATACATAGAGTATTCATTATTAAGCGCATTGGGCCAACACTGGACACAAAATTTATTTCCAGAAGCGCCCTCGCCCACAGTAAGACATTCATATAAATTTTCTACATTATTACCCCAATTTGTATAATCATAACAACCTTTTGTAGTACCCATAGTAATCATTTGAACATAGCGTGAGTCTTCCACTTCAGAAATTAAATAACCATCTTTAGTGTTTTTAGACTCATAAACAAAATCTCCAGTTGTATTTACATTCATACTATTACCTATAACAGCCCTTTGGGGTTTTGTGATCCAAAAATCATAAGATTTTTTTAAAGCTTCTTTTACTCCATCTATTGTATTTAATTTAAAAGACTTTAACTTTTCAAAATAATCTTCTTTAGAATATTTTTGATTGAAGATATGGTAAGATTTATTCCTTAAATTAATACAACCAAAACAGTCAGTGCAACCAAAACAAGCTCTAGAAAAATAGACATCTGTACATGAATCAATTTCTTCAGAGAAAATACAGTGATATGACTTGTGCACACCAGTACACTCATAACACAGCTCAGAACTTTTTGATCTATATCCTTCTAAACACTCTTTCAAGTGAGCAAAAACCATACAGTAAGCAGTTTTTTCTCCATAATCTGCATTGAATACCATAAAGCAATCTTTTTGATAAGCTGTGGCATTTACATAAGGAGAGTTGACTAAGCTTGAATATAAGCTTTCATTAGACATGAAATTAGACCTATTGCGAAGCTCCATCATTTGCTCCAAGAAAGGCCTAGTTGGATCATAATCTATACCATACTCTGTACCATCCCAGTCATCAGCCCACCAACATTTCTGACAAAAAACTCTATCTGTGCTATCAGAATTTATACTAGATATCATATCTGTGTTACAAGAATCGCACTTCCTTCTGTATAGACTAAACCAGTTCAAAAATGACAGTCTTCTTTGGAATCTACATTCAGGACACCAAGTCGGTGGAGGAACTTTAATTTTTTCATAGAATGAAAAATCGTCTGGTTCGATTGTGAAATCTTTTTTACAGTTTTGGCAGTTTCTAGTTTCGTTCATTTTTATTTATTATTGATGACTTAAATTTTTCTGGTTTGTAAGCTTCACCAATTTTTATTTCTATCTTTGGAATAATTTTATTCTTCATTGCTTTTTTGAGGCTCTCTAAAAGTTCCTGTTGGTCATAACCTAGATATATTAAATCTGGTTTTATTTCCTTCAATATATTATAAGTATCACTACTTGGGTCTCCTAAATATGCTATATCTATCTCAGGAACTTCCATAATATCTTTAATACGAGAAGATTCATCGTTCATTGGTTTTTTACTTTTTAATTTTTCAACTATTTGATCCCGAGCAATTATAGCTACTATTCGGTCGCCTAAATTCTTAGCATCACGAATAAAAGCTAGGTGTCCTTCATGAATACCATCAAAAGTTCCAAATATTGTCACAGTTTTAAAATTCATTATTGTATTTCGCTTGCCATCCATTCTTTATAATCATGATTCATACGGCGAATATCTACGCCTGCAATAAGTGGCACACTGTATGTATGGTTATCATTTATCATTTTAGTGACTGGATCAAGTTTTGCTTCAAGTGTGGTAACTAGGAGCATAGCTTGAGTAACACATTGCATACCACCCTCCCAGTTATAGCAGGATTTAATAGGCCAAAAATCAACACAAGCAGCTATTTTAGACTCGATAATTATAGAGCCTAGTTTTTCTGCTTCGTCCATATCCTTACATGTTGTATATACGAAAATCATATAATATAAGGGTTTATTAGGCTAAGACCTTTACTATTTAATTCTACCACTTACAGATAAATATGCTAATATTCGTACTTAATCCTATATAAGGTGACTCCGACACGACTCCTAATAGCATATTTATGTATTTAATTATTTTAGATAAGTGGTTCACTTGCTTTCTCTTCCACAACATTTTTTTCTTCTTTATTTCCGTAAGGAGAATTTTTCCCACCAGTAATTGCAGCCTTTTCTTGCGCAGAACGTATAATAGTAGATTCTTCTTCGGCAATAAGACGTTGTGCTTCACCAGCTGGAATTGCATACTTACGACGAGAAGCATCTATAACTCTATCTCTATATGATGGATGTGTCGCAGGAAGAACGCGGAGAGTTTCTGCAGAAAATGGATCATAGCTTTCTCCGTCGATTGTCATTTTTATATAGAATTCACCTACTCTAAGATTTATCATATCTTTAACGTCAAAAATAGGAGCAAATTCTGGTTTCAATTTAACAGCGTCATCACCTCCCACACGGAAAGAAATTATAGAACCTACGTTACCAAGAACTGCTTGCTGAACCTTTGGCAACAACTGTCCAACGTACTGGTGAGCAACAGTAAGGTTGAGTCCGTACTTTCGGGCCTCTGAAAGAATATTTTCAAAAGTATCTGTAACAATATTTTGGAACTCGTCTACGTATAGATAAAAGTCGTGTCTGTCTTTTGGATCAAGTTTAGCGCGAGCCATACCAGCTTGCTTAATCTTTGTAAGGAACATCGCACCGAAAAATGATGAGTTCTCTTCCCCTATTTTTCCTTTTGAAAGATTTATGAGCAATATTTTTTGATCATTCATAATCTTTTCTATATCAATTCTATTTTCCTTTTGACCAAAAATATTTCGAAGCATTGGATCAGACAAGAATTGTCCTAATTTGTTAACCAAAGGAATGATAGCGTCAGTATCAAATTTTTCTGACCAGTCAGCGAATTCGATAGCCCAGAATCTTTTAACCATATCATCCTCTATATATTCGACAACTTTCTGACGATAGTTACGATCAGTGAGCATTGATATCATTCCTCGCATAGTTGCGTACGGATAATCTAGTAGCGCTAGAGTAGTAAATCGAAAAACGTGCTCAAGACGAGGTGTCCAGTTTGCACCGAATTGCTTACGTAAAACTTCAATCAAACCCTGAGTTAGTTGGTGTTTGAAAGTAGGATCAACATTTGCAAGAGGATTAAATGATGATGGAAATTCTACATCACCTGGATCTATAATACATACGTCTTCTATGCGCTCTTCGGGAATAAAATTTAAAATATCGTCAATAAACTCACCGTGTGGATCAATAACACACACACCTTGTCCGTATGCTATATCTTGGCGAACCATAAGTTCTTGGAGTTTAGACTTACCTACTCCAGATTTTCCTATAATATACAAATGACGTCTCCTGTCGACTCGTTTAATACCAAAAACAAACTTCTTTTCTTCAAGAGCAGCAACATAATTTGTCCTACCAATAAAAGAAACCTCGTTAGGGTCAACTTGTCCAAGTACTGGTAGATCAGGAGGAGGTGGGGCATATTTAATTATTTGAATCTTGTTAGGCTTATTGAGTGCCATGTGCTTTAAATTGTATCAAATTACAATAAAATAGTATAATAATTTTACATGGCAAAGACTAAAGAATCTATTCTAAAAGAAGGAGAAGATTATATTGAAAAACTAGGACCTGGACTAATCACAGGTGCTGCAGACGACGATCCTTCTGGAATTGCTACTTACTCTCAAACTGGCGCACAATATGGTACAAGTTTGCTCTGGCTTGCCGCCTGGACACTCCCTCTTATGGCAATAATCCAAGAAATGTGCGGGCGTATTGCCCTTGTAACAGGACAAGGTCTTGCGACAAACATAAAAAAGTTATATTCAAAAAAAGTATTATATTTTTGTACTTTTCTATTGTTTTTAGCTAACACTTTAAACATAGGTGCAGACCTAAGTGCAATAGCAAAGGCAGTGCAACTCATAATACCTTCAGCATCTTTTATATTTACGATTGTGTTGGTAGGTCTAATATGTCTACTACTTATGATATATATCCCTTATAAAAGATACGCAAAGATACTAAAGTGGATGGTTGTAAGTCTTTTATCTTACATTGCCACAGGATTTATTATACATATGGATTGGAGAGAAGTTTTACATAATAGTTTTATTCCTAGCTTAGAATTTTCAAAAGATCAGATTTTATTAATAACAGGAATACTAGGAACAACTATATCTCCCTATCTTTTCTTTTGGGAAACTTCTCAAGAAGTTGAGGAGCAGATTGTTGAAGGTAAACTAACAGATGAATCAAGATTAGGAACAACAAAAAAAGAAATAAAGAAAATGAGGATAGATGTTTGGACGGGAATGATTTTCTCAAATCTGGTAATGTTTTTCATAATCGCAGTATGTGCAAACACTTTATTTAAAAATGGAATAACAAATATAGGTACCGCAGAAGACGCAGCACTCGCTCTTGCTCCATTTGCTGGTAAATGGGCAACTCAACTATTTGCGATTGGAATTATTGGAACAGGGATGCTTGCAATACCGGTACTTGCGGGATCAACTGCATACGCTCTTTCAGAGAGTTTTGGATGGAAGGAAGGATTGTATAGAAAACTATCAGATGCAAAAGCATTCTACGCTATTATAAGCTTATCAATTGCAATAGGAATACTCTTAAACTTTATAGGGATAGATGCAATCAAGGGCCTGATTTATTCTGCAATAGCGAACGGTATAGTTGCTCCTATAATATTAATATTTATAGTTCACATTAGTGGAAACAAGGAAGTAATGGGTAAATTTAAAAATTCAAGACTAGCAAATATCATTGGCTGGGCCACAACTATACTTATGGGTATTACAGCAATAGCTGCTATATATTCCCTTTTCTAGTCTTGCAAAAAGATAAAAATACGGTAATATAGGTGAATTGGGCCGTTAGCTCATCTGGTAGAGCACCTCATTTGCAATGAGGGGGTGGCAGGTTCGAGTCCTGTACGGTCCACATAAAGAAACTTCGCCGAAAAAATCGGTCGCGCGCTCCCGCGCGGTATAA
>CAZCNB010000007.1:0-31523 GCA_964500465.1 uncultured Candidatus Saccharibacteria bacterium
CTAATCTGAATATATTATATAAGCCTTATTTTACCTAATCTAGTGTCGTAAAAGATATATTGTGCGACATTGTTATTCTTTCTATATGTAACTATAAAGGGATTATTCAAGGCTTCCCTCTAATGGCTGCTAGTAGGATTTGATAGATAATTTGAAAGACATGAATTAAATGCTTTAACGCTCGAGTTATATGAATCAATTTTTTCTTTTAATTGTTTTATTAAATTATTGTAAGTAACTACCAGGCTGTTGTATTCAGATATTTGCTCATTTGGAGTCTTGCCTTCATACACTACCCCACTGTCTATACGCTGTTTTCTGGTAGCTAGATCAGAATCCATGTTTTTAATATTATTTTCTAAAATTTTTATTGAACCACGAACAACTTCGTCAATTGATGGGCAAGAATTTTTCGGAGAACCAAAATGTTGAACTGCAAGCCAAGTATCACGACCTTGGTATATACCATGCCCAACCGCAACACCTATTTCTGTGTACTTTCCATTTAAAATATTGGCTCTGTGTCCAGGACTTGCCATCCAAGCATCTACAAGAGCTTTACTATCTTTAAAGTTACCTAATGCCAGGTTTTCACCTATTATTATATATTCATACGAAGATGCTTTTGCTAAATCAGAAACACCTACTCCACTTGGTGATACATGCTCAAAGTATTGTAGATTTAACATGTCTTCTAATTTCTTTTGAGCGGATGAATCTAATTTTGAATTTTCTTTTAAAGGAGATAAGTTACCATTAGTTGATCTATTCTTATTTGTAATATCAATTACCTCCTTGACAGACATCTTTACTGAGTTTGCACTGAAAACTAAATTGCTTTCCACCTTAAGCCCACCAGGAGTATTTACTGAATCATTTCCATTCAAGATTTTTTCTTTAGTTAAAACAATACTATCCTTTAGTTTAGATGTATCAATATTCTTTACGTTAATAGAAATATAAGAAAGTACTTTATTATAGATAGATTTAACATCTTCACGAGCTACAAAAAGTAATCCTGATGCAACCACTATAACTAGCACTAAATATTTAAAAATTTTCATATATATTATTTACATGTAGAAGACATAGTTAAACCACGACTCTCAGCTTCTTCTTTGGTGTTAAACCAAATTTTATTTTCTTCTTTTATACGATTAGCACCAGAACACCCTACATTGTAGTATAGTTTACCATTTTTCGAAGCAAGATACTGCCCTTTTGTTGTCGAATTAGTATCTTCTTTTATAAAACTGCTAATGGGAGATTTATAAGGCACAGCTTGAGAATCTAGAATTGCTATAGATTCATCTATTTTAGGGCTTTGTGCTGATATTCTACCCAGTCCAAATGCACAAATGCCTACTAAAACGATAACAACGATATTTATAAGGGTTATATGGTCCAATCCCAATCTCCCCTTGATTTTACTACCTATATCATGTATACTCATTAGTACTATTATAAATAATAAAAAAGCTTTAGGCGAGCATTTAAAGACATTATATGGCACATAGGAAAGCCGGCGGTAGCGCCAAGAACTTAACAGATTCAAAGCCAAAGTACTTAGGTACTAAACTTTATGCTGGGCAAATTGCGAAAGCAGGATCTGTGATAATTCGTCAACGTGGTACTAAAATTCTTCCAGGAACAAATGTAGGCATGGGTAAAGACCACACTCTCTTTGCACTAAAAGAAGGTACTGTAAAATTTGGAACAAAAAGAAAAGCAAATTTCAATCGAACATCTTCAGTCAAAAAAGTGGTTCACGTAATCTAATTAAAAACTCCTCAATTGAGGAGTTTTTAATTTTGTGATTCTACTATTATCTCACACTTACCTTCCCTATCACCTTTTTTAATTTTAACCTTGTGAGAACCTACTTCTTTTATATGACCAGAGATAATTATTGAATTTTCATCTACTTCTACTCCAGATGAGTCTTGGATTGCCTTTTTTATGTCACTTGCACTTATACTTTTAAACAAGTGACCTTTATCATTTGCCTTAGCAGAAATCTTTATTGTTTTATTGTCTATTGTTGCAATTAGTGACTCAAAAGCTTTTTCTTCTTCTTTTCTTTTTTTATCCATTTCTGCTTTTTTACTAGCAAGTTTCCCAAGTGCATGAGGAGTAGCCATTTCAGCAAGACCTTTTGATATTAGGACATTGATTGCATAACCATCTTTGAATTCTTTCACATCATAACGGTTACCAACTTTTGGAATATCTGTAAGTAAAATAACTTTCATAATTTTAAGGTTTAGCTGTTAAAATTTCTATTGCTTTATCCATTTGTGGATCTTTTTTCGCTTCTATATCTTTCATAGTAATAGGAACAACCACATCAGGGTCAAGACCATGTTCGGATATAGAAACACCGTTTGGAGTAAGCCATCTAGCAACTGTAACTTTTAGCGAGGTATCATCAGTAACTGGCAACAATTCTTGGACAGAACCTTTACCAAATGTTTTTTGACCAACTATTGTTGCAACCTTGTATTCTTTTAATGCTCCAGCCAATATCTCGGCAGCTGAAGCAGAGCCACTATCAACTAGTACAACAAATGGGAAATTGTCACTAAATAATCTTGGTCCATGACTTCGATAAACTATTGGCTTTCTATTTGAACCAAAATCTTCACTAACTATTGTTTTGCCTTCATCTACAAACCAGCTTCCAATATTAACTGCCGCATCTAAGTATCCTCCTGGATTCCCTCTCATATCAAGCACAAGTTTGTGGGAACCTGATTTTATAAATTTACTAAGAGCATCACTAAATAGCACAGAAGAATTTTCAGAAAAACTATAAAATTTAATTACAAATATATTATCTGAGCGTAGCTCAGTATCAATAGTAGGAAGACTGATATTGTCTCTGATTATTTTTATTTCACGAGTAGTCTTTTCGCCTGATCGGAATATAGTAAGAACAACTTCAGTTCCTTTTTGGCCACGAATTAAACTAATAGCTTTATCTACTGTCATGTCGTTTGTTTCTGTCTTGTCTATTTTTATTATTTTATCACCAGCTTTTAGCCCAGCATTTGCTGCAGGAGAATTTTTTATTGGAGCAACAACAGTTATTATTTTATCTTTCATACCTATTTCAGCACCAATTCCACTAAAAGATCCACGAATCTCTTCGTTGAAAAGTTTATTTTCTTGTGGAGGGAAAAATACAGTATATGGGTCTCCGAGAGATGAAGCCATTCCTTTTATAGCACCCCAAACTCTTTCTTGGTCAGATACTTTTTTAGCATAAATTGACTTCTCATTTATCATGTTCCAAACTTTCCAAAAAGAATTAAAATCTGCCCCAGTATCTGTAAGTGGGTCCTTATTTGTTATATTTACCACCTTTTCTGATGCTGGTTTGTGAGCATAACCAAGCTGGAAACCAATGCCAAAAACACCCCCAAGTAAAATAAGTGAGGCTAGAGAATATACTATTGTCCTTTGGTTTTTCTTAATCAAAAAAGATTTCATTGAAGCTCATTATTACAGAATTATTGAAGAGTTTCAAGCATGAGAGCGGAACGGGTGTATTTATTGGCTGGATCCCAAAGCATCCATGAAGAAAGGCCATTGTCATAGACTGCTTTTATTTGAGCTTTAACCATATCAGCATTATATTTAGCTCCTAAATCGAAATCTTGAAGCCATGGGCGAATTTTGTTTATAGACTGGTTTTGCATAAGTTTTGTCTTCTTTATGGCCCCAATTAGAGCTTTATTAATAATCTCGTACGGATGTTCAGCCGGATTTTTAAATCCAGCTTGTCCCGATGGATAGTGAGATGGATAAATCATAGGTGCAATAAAATCAAAATACGGGATGGCTTTTTCCCAAACTTGGCCGATACCCATATCATCAGTTCCCTCTGTAGTTAGACCAAACAGATCAGCTGATATAGGTATATTGTTATTTTTCTTTACCTCTTGTGATAAATATTTAAAGAAACTTTCTATATTGTCGGAACGAGTTGCACCTTGAGCTAAATGATAATTTATATCTTTTATGTTTCCGTCAGATGGATATCTTATATAATCAAAATTTATTTCATCAAAACCTTGCGCGTATGCATCATGAGCAATTCTCACCACATATTTCCAAACTTCTTTATTTGCAGGATCAAGAAATGATAAACCTTTCCTGTCTTTCCAAACTTTTCCATCACTTTTTTTAGTTATTGCCCATTCTGGTCTTTTATTAGTCATAAATGGGTCTTGGAATACTGCAACTCGACCAATAATATAAATGTTTTTCTGATGAAGTAGATTTGTTAGCGATCGAATATCTTTTATTCTATTTTCAACTGAATTTTCTTTTGCAAGCTCGGGATCAGATACAGCAAAACCGATTCTGCCTGTTGAATCTTTTACGTCAATTACAACTGAATTTAATTCAGTTTCATCTATCAGTTTTATAAGTGGGTCTCTATATTTTAAATTACCTGCAACCCAACTAGACATATATACTGCTTTTACTTTTTCAGGAGTACTAATATGCGTAATTGGTAAGGTCGAAGGATTTATTGTAGTAGACATCTCTCCTATTACATCTTCTGGTTTAGTACTTTCAACCTGATTTTTAACTGTATCAGTTTTTGCGAGGTAATCGTTCCCATTATATTTTATTGTTCCGAAAAATATTTCTGACAAATAATACAAAACGAATCCGATTATTATCAGTACCATTGTGATCCAGAGCCATTTTATATTACTTTTTTTAGATGGCATTTCTATTATTCACCACTACCAATATTATCAACAAAAGATTTACTATTATCTTCATTTTTTGGCATTCTACTTTTTGCTTGAACATAAAATAGATAAGCTATATAGATAACAGATAGACCTGTAAGGAAGTATAGTACTGTTTTCCAAGATGGAGGAAAACCTGTAAAAGGTAATATTAAAATCCAGAAACCAAGTATAAACAATGTTCTTTCTTTTCTCATGTGTAAATTATAACTCATTTACCTAGGTACGACAATCACAACAAACTCTCCTCTTTGTTTATCTTTGTGATCGCTAAAATATTTCAATACTTCACTTGGAGTACCATCAACGTACTGTTCAAACTCTTTAGTAAGTTCACGAGCAATCACGACTTTAAAATTAGGAGTGTGTTGATCCAGCGACTCAAGAGTCTTTAGAATTCTGTGAGTAGATTCATAAAAAACGATAACTTCTTTTGAAGAAGCAATTTCTTTAAATAATGTCTCTCTCCCCTTTTTATGTGGCAAAAATCCCAGAAAAGTAAAGTTTGCAGAAGAAACTCCACTTGCAGAAAGCGCAGACACGAGAGCACTTGGTCCAGGAATTGGGATAACCTTTGCATCAACACTAAATTCTTTTCTCACATCAGAAACTAGAAGTACTCCTGGATCAGATATGCAAGGAGTGCCTGCATCTGAAACTAATGCAAGATTTTTACCTTCTCTTAGCATTTTTATAATAAGAGAGCTTTTTGAATCTGTGCTGTGAGCATTGTAACTCATAGTATTTGTATGAATATCGTATCTATCAAGGAGTTTCTTGGTAGTGCGAGTATCTTCACACAAAATACAATCTACTTCTTTTAAAATCCTTACTGCTCGAAAAGTAATATCCTCCAAATTACCTATAGGTGTTGCTACTATGTATAGATTTCCAATCTCGTTCATAGAGTGGATTATAGCATAACAAAACACCTCTCCTAGGAGAGGTGTTTTGTTCTTGAATTACCAAACGTTCATAAGTAATGCACCTATAAGTGCAACATTTTTTGTGAAAGCAATTGTTTCATTCATTTTGTGCATAGGATCCTTTTCTTTCCAGAAAGCATGCATCATGAAAGTAGTAGGAACCAAGAATATAAGTAGAAGTACTGCTGATTGGCCCATATTTTGACCAACAACGAATCCAAGCCCTCCTATAATCATCATTGCACCTGTGATAAGTACAGCCATTCTAGGTGAAGGAACACCCTTACTCTTAGCGTATCCGGTCATAGCTTTCTCGTTCTTAAAATGATTGAAACCGCTGTAAATAAAATATAAACCGAAAATTATACTACCCAAGATATGTATTGTCATCTTTGTTACTTAAATTATTATAATATGTTTATTATATCATACTGACCTATTTGACTAAAGCTAAAATAAAATGTAGTATTTTTTTAAATGCTTTAAACTAATTGTCAAACCAAAACCTTGCAAAATGTTTATTTTTAACTATATGAGCCAGAGATTTGTCATAGACAGTATCTCTGACGCTGGTAATTTAATAGGGGCTTCTAGCCTCTATAATTATCTTTTCAAAAAGAAAAGTTACTGCCTCAATGATTTCTTTGAATTTAAAAAAGTTAATGAGGGAGTGCGTGTATCTTTTAAAAAATCTCCACTGCCAAGGAAAATACTTGCATACGAAATACTCATTAGCATCCTTATGACTTATGCCAACTCAATAAAAATTGGGGGTATGGTCATACAAACCAGAGTATGCAGAAAAGCAAGACAGATTTTTCAGAAACCAATACACGAAGAAAAGTTTATGTTCCCAAAATTAATAGACATTTCTTCTATTCATCCGGAAAAGTATGTGGTGGTTGATCTCCCATATAAAGAAGCAGCAAAGTTGTTGTTGGCACAGGAATACTATGAGCCGTTGGTTCATCCCGACTACTGCACTGTAAAAGTGGAACCGAAATGCATAGAATCTTTCATATTGGTATAGAATTGCAAATTCTGCACCGCCCCAGCGCTTCTGCGCTGGGGATTTTTTATACTCAAAAATGATATAATCAAATATCTTATGTGGCTTTCATTTGCAATCATTTCAGTAATATTGTTATCGGCTTCTTCTATATTAGAAAAGAAAGCTTTGGTAAAAGAACACGCTTTGGAGTTCTCTGCTTATCTTTCTTTTTATTGTTTTCTGATTAGCATTCCCCTTTTCTTTATTTTTAATAATGGCCGTGGTGTTGAACTAATACCTCTCGTAACTATAGCAATAACAGCTATTATTGGTGGAATAGCATTTCTATTAGTAGTCAGAAGTATTAGACACATGGAGATAAGTGAGGTATCTCCTATTATCGCCATCGGTCCTGCAATGGCTGCAATACTTGCATTTATTTTCCTAGGAGAACACCTAAGTGCCCTACAAGTAACAGGGCTCATTGTCATAATATTTGGAATATACATTCTTGAGTTAAAGAATATAAAAAACCTGCTTTCTCCTTTTAAGAATATACTTTCTAATAAATACATTCACTTTATACTAATTGCTCAACTTTTATATGGAGTTACAGACGTATTGTGTAAGACAGTTCTTTCAAAATATCATATGAAGCCTGAACTATATTTATTCTACTATCAGTTATTTTTAGCATTGTTTTATTTTGTACTTTTACAAGTAAAACAAAATAAATTTGAACATGTTGCCAAAACTTCAAGAAATCAAATATTTTTAATCATTATCATAGCTATATTTACACTTGGATATAGAGTAACTCATTTGTATGCGATAAGTTTGATAAGTATAGGAATTGCGATAGCAATACACAGAAGTTCAACACTCATTACGACAGTAATTGGAGGTAAGCTGTATAAAGAAGGTAGGATTATACAAAAATCATTTGCTGCGGTGATTGTGATTCTAGGAGTTGTGTTGGTGGCGATATAGAAAAATCGTGAAATAAAAATTTACAGAATTGGAGCTTTATTTATCTACATAATAAAATATCTTATGCTAGCTATTGAGAAATTCTAATTGTAGCCATATATTTTTTATATTATTTCTTTAAATTTCCATTCATGGCAAACGTTACTATAATGGTCGCCAATACAGCAATCGTTATAGAAAAAAAAGTATTCATGCCTTGATTAAAATTATCAACCTTAAATATTTGATTTGCGGTACCAAATAAAGTGATAATTCCTACAACTACAGCAATTATAGTAATAGTATGTTGATTAAATTCTTTTTTTGCCTCTTCCATAGCCAATTTTATATTTTTTTCTGCTTGTATGGCTGCATGAAGATGATATTCAAATATTTCAATAAAATTCCAAAACTCGGCATCTCTATAAGTTCTCCTCATTTCTTCTAGATGATTTCTAGCTTCAATATATTTTCTATCCTCAACTAGTTTTATAATATATTCTCTTTCTAAATTAAAAGGAATTACTATTCCAGTATATTCAATATCTTTAAAAGAATAATCTGGGATAACATTATAATCTTTCCTTGCTTCTTTTATTACCTCATACTCCGAATGACCAGATTTTATTTTATTTTTATAGTATTCAAATTTACTCATATATGATTAAAATTTATTATAGTTAATTGATATTCTAATTTGTGACCCTACTGGGAATCGCACCCAGCTTCCAAGCTTGAGAAGCTTGTGTCCTAACTGATAGACGATAGGGCCATGTAAAACAAAAATACCAGAAAATAGCCTTATAAACAAGCTATCTATTCTGCCACTCTTTATCTTGCCTACAAAGAAGCTTTGGGGCCTGCTCAGGATGAGCCATAAGGGCCTCTGTAGCCTTTTCCAAGCGTATCCCTTGTGAACCCTTCAAGAGCACTAAATCCCCTTTAGAAACGGTATTTTTGAGGTATTCTGAGGCTTCCAAGGACGTATTGAAGGACTTAATATTCCCTTCTTTAAAACCCTTATTTTTTGCACCATCTGAAGTAAATTTAGATCTAGGTCCGACTGTAACCAAAATATCAGCAACACTTGTAACCTCTTCCCCTATCTCACGATGTGCTTGTTCTGTGAGTTTTCCAAGTTCAAGCATATCTCCCAAAACTGCAATTTTTCTTTTTGCTTTTAAATCCTTAAGAACCTTAAGAGCTGCACTTACTGCAACAGGAGATGAGTTGTAAGTATCATCTATCAAAATTGAATCATTTAAACCTTCTATAAGTGAAAGTCTTCCTGGTGGAGTTTTGTATATAGATATTGCATCAATTGATGTAAGTAAGTCACATCCTATTTCATGAGCAACTGCAATAGCTACAACAGCAGATCCGATGTAATGCATACCAACTACATGGGGCAAAATAACGGGAAAAGTATTGCCACTATATTCTAACTTAAAATTTATTCCTGCTGGCAAAGTATTTCCATTACTTGATTCGTAAGCATATGTTGGATAAGTAATACGATAAGTAGCATTTTCGTTTTCTCCATACGATATAGTTCTTCTTTTTGCTTTTTCGTGAAGACCATAAACTACATCATCATCATGATTTAGAATAAGAGTGCCTTTTTTCTTGAGTGCAAATGCAAGCGCGCTTTTTTCTTCAATGATTTTATCTACACTTCCAAAAAATTCTACGTGAACTGGTTTGTCTGGAAATCTAGTTATCACGACAATATCAGGTGCAAGCCATTTTGCAACATCTTTTATATCATTTGGTTTACCAGCACCAACTTCAAGCACAAGCCATTCTGGATATTCCCTTTTCCAAATGATAAGCAGAAATCCTTTTAACATGTTTTCAAGCCAAATAACAGGGTTATTCCACCCGTTTTGAACTCCAAGAATCGTAAGTGGAATACCTATCTCGCTGTTATAACTTTTATCACTTTTTCTAACTATTTTAAACTTTGATAGTACAGTAAATATCGCATCCTTAGTAGAAGTTTTACCAACTGATCCAGTAATAGCAATAATCTTTGGCTTGTAGCGCAAAAGCACTAAGCGTGCTTGCCAAGTAAGAATTTTCACAATAATTTTTTTAAATATTTTTTTCATTATCTATCTGGTGGAACATCATAATAATTCATTAGGAATTTCGTAATACTTACAAATGGAGGAATAAGTGTCTGCGAAGCATATTTTACTTCTTTTGGATTTTTTAAGAATAAGAAAACTAGAAATTTAGGTTCATATGCTGGGAAATATCCAAAGAAAGAGTGCATATGTCTATCTGTATAATATCCTCTTCCATTATCCATTGCCACCTGAGCTGTACCAGTTTTTGATCCCACACTATAGTGCTCAAATTTATGAGAACCACCATCATAAGACTCAAATACATGTACCAGCATACGAGATATAGTATTTGATGTCTCTTCTTTTATTATACCTAATTTTGTTACTGGATAATCTATTACTTTTGATAAACCATCATCATATCTTATTTGTTTTACTACGTGGGGCTTGATAAGTTTTCCACCATTTACAATAGATGAAAACGCTCTTACAGCTTCAATGGGAGTAAGGGCTATACCCTGACCAAAAGATGCGTTAGCGTATTCAATATCACGTGGACTTTCTAAATTTTTAATAAGGCCACTTACCTCACCCGGTAAATCAATCCCAGTCTTTTCTCCTATGCCATAAGCTTTCATGTATGATCGCATATTTTCATGACCCAACTTCTCTTCAACAAAAACCATCCCAGTGTTTAGAGATTCATCTAGAACTCTTTGCATACTAGAAAGTCCGCGAGCTTTTTTGTCGAAGTTCATAATATCTTTTTTGTTCACAGTAACTACACCTTTATCTATATAAGTAGTTTCTGGAGTAATCACACCTTTATCAAGTGCTGCAGCCATAACAAGTGGTTTGATAACTGATCCAAATTCAAAAACATTTTCAACTATTGGGTTTCTGTATACATCAATATTTGAAACATTTCCAAAATCATTTGGATCAAAATTGGGAAATCCAGCCATAGCGTATATTTCTCCAGTTTGTGGATTTATAATTATTCCCCCAGCTTGATCAGCATGCCATTTTCGATAAGCACCTTCGAGTTCAGATTCTAAAGTATGTTCGGTTGCTGGCTCAATAGTGGTAACAATGTCCCCTTCACGATTTGGAGAATCTGAGATAGTATCACGTAAATTTGAGAAAACTTCAGCAAAGAAATTTACATAGGATTCATCTTTTGGTTTTGATAAAGTTTTATCGTAAGAACGCTCTAAACCGTATTGACCAAACCTATCGTCCCCTTTATAACCCAAAAACCCTAAAGTCTGTGAAGCAAGTGTTTTGCCAGGATAAAATCTCCAATTATCTTTGTAAACAGAAACACCTTTAAGTCCAAGTTCATTTATCTTGTCAGCGTTTTCTTTGGAAAGTCGAGTTGCTACTTCTTCATATGGATCATTTTTCTTTGAAGCACGCATTATAAAAGAGTCGTGGTCCATATCTATGTAAGGATCAAGAGAATTGTATAGAGATTCTGGATCTGTGATATCTTTTGTGTTTAGAGCAACTTTGAAACCATTTGAAATAGTCGCAGCTGCTACAAGAGAGGCATCTTTCTTTGAAAAGAAAATTGATCCTCGGCGAAATATATCTCCGGATGGTGTAGCATACTGTCTATCAGCTTTTTCTGCATATAAATTCTTATGTATTATTTGAACATAAAAAAGTTTAGCAATGAGTATAGATGCAAAAAGAAAAACAAATATGGATATTATCCTTATTCGTGATTGAAACAAAGGGGTCTTCATTACCTGACAGCCACACGTGAATTGTTGCGTGAAGCAAATATATTATCTTTTACATCGACAAATCCAAGTGATGTTGCATAATTTTTATCAATCTTGTTTGTAGAATTTAAATATGTAAGTTCAAGAGAGCTAACCTCACTACCTAGAGTTCTAACTGTAGATTCTAGTGATTTGCGAGCAAGCACATTAAAAGTAATAGATCCTATCAAATATATATAGACAACTGACAAAGTTATTATAGAACTCAGTAGTACATTAAAGATAATACGTTGAGTATTTTTATTTTGAACTATGTCGTTTGTTATTACTTTTACTTTGGTCATATTTTTTCTATTATTCTTAATTTTGAACTTCTTGAACGTGGATTTCTTTTTATTTCATCCGTGCTTGGCACTATAGGTTTTTTGGTAATAATATTTGCATATCCTTTTTGTTTTAAATTTACGAAAGCTTTTTTTGCTATGCGATCTTCGAGCGAATGAAATGATATGATCGCAAATCTTCCACCTACACTTAATCTATTGAATCCTTTCTCAATTGCAGTCTCGAGGTTTGAAAGTTCGCTGTTCGTGGCTATTCTAAGCGCTTGAAATGTCTTTGTAGCTGGATGAATCTTTAACCTCTGATAAGATTTGCCAACAGCATTTTCTATTATCTTTACTAGGTCAAAAGTTGTTTCTATAGATTTCTCAACTCTTGCTTCAACAATTGCTTTTGCAATCTTTCGAGAGTACTTCTCTTCGCCAAAGCCGTAGATCACATCTGCTAGATTCTTTTCCTCCCAAGTGTTTACTATATCTCTTGCAGTTAGGTCATCATCGCTAGGATTTTTTTTCATAGTCATAAGTAGAGGTTCATCTTTCATAAATGAGAAACCACGACCTGCGACTTCTAATTGGAATGAAGATATACCTAAATCAAGAAGTATTCGATCAACATGGATTATGTTTAATTCTTCAAGAACCTGATCCATATCTTGAAATCCTGAGGTCCTAAAAATTGTATCGTGTGGTAATTCTCCAATTTTCGTGCGAGCCCTCTCAATAGCATCTTTATCTAAATCAAGTCCGATAATTTTTACGCCTGATCCAAATCTTTTGATAACTTCAAATGTATGACCTCCACCACCAAGTGTGCCGTCAACCACAATATCACCTGAGCGAATACCTAGTCCGTCTATCGATTCATCGAGAAGTACAGGAATATGCATATTATTAAAGAACACCTATCTGCCCTAATTTATCTGCGAGGGCGTCAGCCTGTTTTTCAACTACTTTCTTGTAATCATTCCATGCCTTTTCATTCCAGATTTCTGCACGATTCTGAACTCCAATGACTATGACTTTACTGGTAAGACCTGAACGATTTTTCAAATTTTCCGGGATTAATATTCGGCCATTGCCATCGACATCTACTACGACAGCTTGACCAAACATAAATCTCGAAAAACTTCTATTGTCAGTTGCAAGCATTGAAGAATCTGAAAGTTTGCTTGAAATTTTTTCCCATTCTTTTGTTGTAAATATAGAAAGACAATTATCTAATCCTGGAGCAACTACAACACTCTTCCCCATTTCTTTGCGAAATTTTACTGGGAGTGACATTCTGTTTTTATCGTCTAGTGTGTGAGTGTATTCTCCGATTAACATAAAATAATTTATGGAATAAGGTTAAAATTAAATTTACCACTTTATCCCACTAGATTTAATTATAAACCACTTTATCCCACAATACAAACAAAAATACCCACTTTGACTGTGGATAAAAGTAATACTTGACATTTAATTTTTATGTAGTAGTATTATACTCAATTGGTTCTTACGGTTCTCTAACGAAAGTAAAGGATACGTCCGCAAGAGAACCTGCTAGAGATAGTAGAAAGTAGTACAGCTTAGATGATTTACAAAATTTACTAAGCAAGAATTACAAGATTACTTTCTATGAAAAGCCTACTATGCTCAGAGATAGGGGTTTCACAAATAGCAAAAGAAACGAAGCCACACCGGTTCCCCGGAGTGGCTTTTATTCTTTTGGTTTCATTAATGGGAATAGTTGAGTCTCGCGAATTGGTTTGTCTACCATAAATGAGAATAGTCTTTCTCCAAATCCAAATCCACAAGTAGGTGGCATACCATGTTCAAGCATTTCTACGAATTCCCATTCTGGTTGCATTGCTTCTTCATCACCACTTTCTATAAGTTTCTGCTGAATTTCAAATCTTTCCCTCTGATCTATTGGGTCATTTAGTTCTGAGAATCCATTCCCTACCTCACTTCCTGCAATAATTATCTGGAATCTTTCTGTAAGTTCTTTATTATCACTACAAGCTTTTGCAAGTGGAGAAACAAGTTTGGGATGATGCACTAAAAATGCTGGACCTGAAATATTTTTACGGCAGTATTTCCAAAGTGTATCCATGAGTCTCTCTCTGTTATCTCCATCATATTTAACTCCTAGGTCATCTAACTTCTTTTTCATTTCAGACTCAGATGATTTCAAAACATCTATACCAGTTTGTTTTAGAACTTCAGTTTGATAATCTACAATTGGCCACTCACCAGAAAGATCAAATGTATGACCTCTTGTTGTAAATTCTGTAGTACCAAAAACATCCTGTGCGATTCTTTGATACATTTCTTGAGAGAGTTTCATACCATCTTTATAATTTGCATAAGCCCAGTAGAACTCCATGTTTGTAAATTCTTGTAAATGCTCAGGACTTGTACCTTCATTTCTATATGCACGTCCTATTTCAAACGTTTTAGGAAAACCAGCAGCCATTAATCTTTTCTGCCATAATTCTCCTATTGATATACGCAAATACACATCTATATCAAAATCTTTGTGGTGTGTTTTAAATGGATTGGCTTCAGCCCCACCTGTTGTAACTTCAAGTGTTGGGGTTTCAACCTCAAGGAAACCTTTTTCTTTCATAAAAGTACGTGTTACTTCCCAGAATTTTGCTTTTTTAACAAACAAATCTTGTAAATCTGGAGTTGTAAGAATGTCTAAATATCTTTTACGAAATCTCTCTTCAACATCTTGAAGTCCATGCCATTTATCAGGAAGAGGAGCCAATGCTTTTGTAAGCATCCTCCATTTTTTAACTAATATAGTTTTCTGTTCTGTTTTTGTACGAAACAGAGTGCCTGTAACTTCTATAAAATCTGCACCATCTACAGTATCAACAAAAAGGTTAAATAAAGAATCTTCAAGCTCTCCTTTTTTTGCTAAACCTTGAAATTCTCCTGTCCCGTCAGTGAAGTTGAAAAATATAAGCGCTCCTTGACCTCGTGTTACAAGAACACGACCATCTAGAGTTATTTCTTGATTCCCACTTTCGATAATATCAAAACCAGAAATAGCTTCAGCTATAGTATGAGTACGGAAAGATTCAGCTGTATATGGATCCATACCAGCTTGTTTTAATTTTTCAATTTTTGCAATACGAGCTTCGCGTAATTCTTCTATTGATGCCATAAGCCTATTGTATATCAACAATAGTGTATTTGACTAGTCCTTTCGGAGTTGTGATTGAAACTGAATTTCCTTTTTCTTTTCCAAACAAAGCTTCACCTAGGGGTGATTTATTTGAAATTTTATTGTTAGACATATCTGCTTCTTCAGCACCAACGATGCTATAGGTAATATTTTCTTTACTTCCTTCTTTCTTTACTACAACAGTTGTACCAATTTCAACCTTATTACTCTTGTGCTTTTTTACTACTACAGCAGCTTGGAGCATATATTCGATTTGGTTAATACGGTCTTCGGTCTTTCCTTGATCTTCACGAGCTTGGTGATATTCTGCATTTTCAGAAAGGTCGCCAAGTGCTTTGGCGGCCTCAAGAGTCTCAAGAATTTCTTTCCGTTTGACGTTTTTAAGCCTATCTAATTCTTCAATTAAAGCCTGTTTTTTCTCTTCTGTTATGTAATTTATTTCATCCATAATCGGGATAGTATATATGGTTTTAAGTAAAAAGTCAAAGATTATTTTAGATATTCTGGTGTATATAAGCTCATAAAATCAATAACTTCACTCATAACACGAGTAGCATTACCTGATGCAGATTTTGGACCTCTTTCCATTAAAATAGCAAAGGAGTATTTTGGATTTTCATATGGGAAAAATCCAACTATCCAGGAGTTGGTGTTTGTATTACCAACTCCAACTTGAGCTGTACCAGATTTTGCAGCAACTTTTACTGAAGGTAAATTTAAAGCGGTACCAGTACCTCCTGTAACTACATCTCTCATACCTTCTCGAATAACTTTCATCATTTCTTTGTTAACTTCTATTACTTTTATTTGTTTTTCCATCTCAGCGTCTTTTAATCTTATATGTGGTGTAGGAATAACTCCATCATTTGCAATACCTGCAACTGCACGTGCCATCTGAAGCGGAGTAGTTTGAAATCCGTACTGTCCAATAGAGGTGTTGTAAGTATCACCTACTCTCCAAATTTCACCGTTAAATGTTTTAGCTTTCCAATCTGGAGTTGGTATTGTTCCAGATTTTTCACCAGGTAAATCTACTCCTGTTTTTTCTGCGATCCCAAAAAGTCTAGTATATTTATCAATATTTATTATTCCTAAACCCTTCTGGTCTTGGAAGCCTCCACCTATTTGATAAAAATAAACATCAGATGATACAGCGATGGCTTTTTTCATATCAACATAACCAAAGACTCCGTGATCTTTAAATATTGATTTCTTGTCTGGAAAATATGGATTAGGAATTGATATAGAACCATTAGACAAAATTTGTTTTAATGGAGATATAACATTTTCAACCAAAGCACCGTAGCCAATAAATGGTTTAACTATAGACCCTGGAGTGTAAAGCCCAGACACAGCTCTATTTAAAAAGACCTTTCTTTTGTCTAAAAAATAACCATTAATTGTTTTTTTATCTTGCCCAGAAGATAAGGTGGTAGGATTATATTCTGGATAACTAGTTAGCGCTAGAAGTTCCCCTGTTTTTATATCCATAAGCGCCCCTGCCCCACCAGAAAAAGATGCAGATGATGCCATTCCTGATATAGAATGATACATTTGCTTTTGAATTTTAGAATCAATGGATAGAGTTACATCATTACCTGCTTTGGGAGCAGATACTGTATTTTCAGATTGAATAGAACCACTGACATCAGTTTCTGTTATACGCATACCATTCGTGCCAGTAAGATTGTTATTATAATATTTCTCAACTCCATCTTTACCTATGAATGAATCTTGCCAATATTTACCAGAGGAATCTTTAGCAGGTGCACTTACGTATCCTAAAAGCAATCCAAATCCTGATTCATTTATATAAGAACGAGCTGGTGCAGAAAATTTATTAATATCATTTTTATCCCAAGTATTCCAAGCAAGGAGCGTACCTTTTCTGTCATAGATAAGTCCACGATCAGCAAATATAGGCTGTTTGTTTAGAGTATTATTTTCACTCTTTTTATAATATGCTTCACCTTGAACTATCTGCAAACTCCCTAGTTTATAAATAAATATAAACGCAACTATCGTAAAGAAAAACCCCATAATAAAAATAGAGCGCTTAGGAATTGGTTTTTCTAGCCTACCCTCAAATTGCTGGGTGTTAAAATTTGGAAGATTTTTAGAATCCAAAAATATTTCATCCGGATCAATATCTCTATTTATTAAATTTGTTCTTCTTTTAAATTTCATTTTTATACAAAATCATGCGAGTCTTTACATACTGAATAAATATATAAAAACCATATATGATTAAAGGATACCACAAAGGTGAAGCTATAACCCTATCCGATTGATATGAGAAAACTGAGTAAGAAATTACACTTATTATTATGAATTCATAGAACTGTCTAAATAAGAAAATTCCAGCAATAGACAAAGCTAGAGTTATCCACCAAGGCAATAAAAATAGTGATAAGAATAGGGTTAAATCAAAAAAAACTCTCTTCATCCCGACATTATACTTTAACCTTCATATATTTGACAAATAGATTATCTGTTTCTTATTTTTGTATACACTAACCTCAATAAGAAAAAAACTACGAGTATCGATATTGCATAAAAAATTATGTCATTACTAAAAACAAAAGACGCAATCGATAACAAAAACAATTTAACGTAAGCAATCGGTTTTTCAGTAGAATCAAGAACTTTTTTATTAGCTATATTATTTTTCCCAGATTTAGAAATATTTTCCAATAAATCTATCCTTTTTTGAGTTTCTATCCTCTCTTGATATATATTTTTATAAGTTCTAGCACGAAAACTGCTTACAGAGCTTAGAATAGAATTATCTGCCTCAACTTTTGCACCAGAGATTAAAAAAATAAATAAAATAAATAAGTATAAAAATCTTTTCATTTTACTATTCTAATGTGAAGGATGCTTTAACTGTAAGCATTATATTTTTTTCAACCTTGGAAGTGTCATATGATCCATAATCAGAAACATCTAAAGAGTTTGCTGATAGAACCTGAACCACTCCAGATGAAGCACTTTTCAGCTGGCCTACTTTTTTACCACTAGATGATGCCAGTCTTGAAGCACGAGCCTTTGCGTCTTTTATAGCATCAGAAAGTAGGGCTACTCGTTCTTCTGCAAGTTTTGTGTATGTGTATTCTAGAGATTGCGTAGAGAAAACTACCCCTTTTTCAATCAAAGGATTTATATTTTTTGCAATTTCGGTTATCCTAGCTACATCAGACGAATTAACATCTATAGTTTGTCTCAATGTGTATGTTTTTTCAGCACCTTGAGGTTGATCGTAATTTTGATCCATAAAAACTGGAGAAATAACAATTTGATCGGTATTTATATTATTGCTCTTTAGAAATTCTTGAACATTAGACAAATCACTTGCCATGCTTGCATATCCTCCTTTTAATCCACTAACTTTTACAATATGATTTATAACTCCAACCCATTTAACATGATCTGAAGTTACTTGTTTAGTTGCAGAACCTGTAACTGTAAGAGTGTTGTCAAACGAACGAATTTTATAAAAAGCACCAGTGGCTATAGCAGTACTTATAATTAAAGCAATTCCTATAAAAACTCTTGAATTCCAAATTGATTTTTTGTTAGTATTTTCCATATAAATAATTATACCATACAAATAAAATTATTGTATTTTAAGCAAAGAATCTCCTATTTTAAAGGCTTCGCCAGCTCCCATAGTGATCATGATATCTTTTTCATTCATTTTCGGTAGCCACACTTTCATATAATCTTCGGCAGTTTTGAAGTCTGAAAAAGATTCGGCTTTAGTCCCAGCTTCGTTTATTTTCTCCGCTAAAATTTTTGAAGATATAGTTCCGTCATCTTCTTCACGTGCATAATAAATAGGAAGAACTATCACCATATCAGCACCTTCAAAACTTTTTGCAAAATCGGGTAGTAATAACTTTGTTCGACTAAATAAATGTGGTTGAAATATTACTGTAATAGCCCAACCGTTTTCCTTGGCATAAAGTTCACGGAATCCTTGGAGTGTAGCTTTGATTTCAGCAGGATGATGAGCATAATCATCATATACTAGAGTTCCATTTAAAAGTTCTCCTTTATATTCAAATCTTCTCCAAGTACCAGGGAATTCACCTAGTGCACTGTTTGCATTTGTGTATGAAATAGCAAGTATAGAAGCGACAGCAAAAGCAGCAGCTGCATTTGATTTATTGTGAATGCCTGGAATCTTAAGTCTTGTAACTGGATTTAAAAAGTCCGTATAATTCATAACTTTTGCTTTTATACCTTTTATAACATCAGAAATATTTTCATCTAGAGGATCGCAAACTACAAATCCATCAGCGGGCACCTTCATTGCTAGCTCTTTGAACGCGCTTTTTATATCTTCTATATCTTTATAATAATCTAAGTGATCGGCATCAATATTTGTTATGACTAAAATTTTTGGATTGATATTTAAAAATGACCTCTTATACTCACAAGCCTCAGCTACAAAATACTCACTATTACCAGCTATAAAGTTACTCTTGTCTCCTACAAGTAAGCTTCCGATAATTACTGTGGGATCTTTACCAGCATCACGCAGAATTTGTGCAATCATACCAGTAGTAGTGGTTTTTCCATGAGTACCAGATATTGCTATAGTGTATTTACCCTCACTTACTATGCCTAACATTTCAGGATAAGAGCGGATAGGTATATCTTTTTGAGATTTTAACTTTTCAAACAGATCAGGATCATAACTTTCAATCGCAATAGTGTAAACAATTAGGTCTATATTTTCCGGGATATTCTCATAAAGTTGACCTATTTTCACATTAGCTCCTTCGTTTATAAGTTCTTTTACTATTTCAGAGTGATTTAAATCTTGCCCGCTTACATTTTTCCCTTCTTTGATCATCATTCGCGCAATAGCTGAAATACCGATACCACCGATACCGATAAAATGGACATTTTTAATTTTGTTTAAATCTAAATCCATGTTATTTAATCAAATACTTATCATATCCTAATTTAACTAATTCCTGAAATGAATACCATACATTATCAGGAATCTCTTGTTCTATTTGAAATCCAAGTTTAGGATATTCTTTTATTCTCTGAAAATCTCCTATCATAACATTCAAAAAAACTTCTTTTGACACATCTTTAGAATTCATATAGTCTTCATAACTCATGACAGGAGAAGACATACATATATTGGCTTCAGGCCATTGTTTTTTGAAGGTTGCATACGCTCTACGCTCATTCCAAGGTTTACCTACAACAATAAAGTTATTCCATTTTAGCCTCATCTCTTGTAATAAAGATCTTACATTCAAAACATTTTGTCCAGTATTCTCGGCTTTTGTTTCAAGTATTATATCAGAAGAGTCCATACCTAATTTCAATAATAGTTCTTTATATTTTTCTGCTTCAGACAGACCACCAAAATTAGAAATATTAATATCTCCAGTATGGCCAACCCCACCAGTACAAATAATAAATGGTGCTAATCCTTCTTTGTATAACTCAAAGGCTCTTTCTGCTACCCTTATATCATTACTACCCAAAGCTATTATTGCATCACTTTTTTTAAGTTCTTGATGCATTAACATGTAATCCCAAATTAATTTTCCATGCTTATCTATTGTAGAGTAATCTTTTTCCATAATTTCTAGCTAATAAATACTACTTCGCTACTAAATGATAAACCACCAGATTTAAAGTCAGAAAAGATCCTTTCTGGTAAAACTTTTAGCATTTGATCTTTGCCAACCCAAAGTATTTCATTCAATTCGTTTTTATCTTCCCCTCCTAATTTATTAATGTCTATATAATCTTCAAAGTTTTTTACTTGAAAGAAAAATTCTAAATATTCTCTTTCCTCCTCTTTGTACTGATTTATATACATCAAGCGACCAATTTCTGGAGTAACACCAAGTTCTTCAAAAAGTTCACGCTCTAAACATTGGACAGGATCCTCTCCTTCTTCCATATGTCCACCCATAAATGCATAGAAATCACGGTTATTATGACTATGCTTAGCTAGCAGAATTTTATCTCCGTCTACAATAACTCCCCTGCATTTTATAATTTTAGAATTTTTTTTCATTTCGTTTTAAAATTTCTTCTAGTAGTTCTGGAAATTCTCTAGTATTCATATCTTTTAGACAAAAATGGCCTTTACTGCTGAACTCTAAAATTTTAGTCATGTTTAATTTTGATTTAATTATATTTACGCTATCTATTATCTGATTATCGTCATCATTTGATAAAAATACTGTTATTTCTCCAGTTTTACTTTGTAAATTACTATCAATCTCAAATTCAAACATTTTTGGAGCTTCTTTATGGGTTGGATCAATCCAAGGAGCAATCAAAAATATCTTTCCTACTTTTATATTATTTTCACTTAGATATCTTAATATAAAACCCGCACCACATGAATGACCAATCAATATAGTATCTTCGTTTAAAATAAATTGATCTAGTACTGATTTCCACAAGTTATAATCTGGTTCAAAAGGGGAAGGCATTTCAGGGGTTTGAGTTAAAATGTCTTTTATCAATAACTCGTGCTGTAACCAAGGTAGCCAATGGGAATTCGATTCCGAGTCACCTTTAGAATTATAGTATCCTTCTTTACTTGGCATTCCATGTATAATAATTGCTGTTTTCATAAATTTATTTTAACTTAAAATTATCTCTTCTCCACCTATAAAAGTTTCTTTGCCGTCTTCTATTAAAATCGCTTGGTCATCTGTAATAAGACGAACTCTATATCCAGTATCTTTGATAAACTCTTTCAATTCATCATTCATGCTTTCTGTATAATGTGGTCGTATTAAGTATCGTACATATCCAAAAGCTGTAAAATCTTCAACGCCGAACCAATTCCTACCTTTTTTTAGACTACCCAATATGATGCTCGGGGACACAAGGTGCGCACCAGAGCTACAACCAACATATACTAACCCTTTATCTAGTAAACTTTTTAAGACTTTTTCAAATCCTGATTCTCTTGCGTATTTAAGTAAATAAAAAGGATTACCTCCTTCAACCTGAATTACATTTTTATCTTCAAAAAATTTATATATATCTTCAGGCGTTTTATCTTTAAGATCTATTTTTTCAAAATAAATATTTTCTTTTATCATATCTTCATCATATTCCTTCATATAGGCTTTATAATTTTCATCCTGTGCACCTTGAAGAGCGGTTACAACGCGACCAATACGAAGATCACTTTTAGGTATTCCAAGATAGTTATACCCTTCTTTGATCAAAAACTTTTCTTTTGAAGTAAGCAGTAATTTCATTTAAATTTATTGATTATTTTCATAAATTGGTCATTGCGGTCATATTCATTAGTAAACATTCCAAACGAAGCAAATGCCGGTGAGAATAGCACTATGTCTCCTTTCTTGGCGAGCCCTGAAGCAAGTTCTGCAGCTTCTTTGATACTTCCTAAAACCCTATATGGGGTTTTCAATTTATTTTTACTTATTAATTTTTCTGTTCCCGTACCTGAAAGTAGAACCACATCTTTACAGTATTTGTTGATAACCTTTATAAGATTATCAACTTCAAGTCCTTTGTCTGCACCACCGGCTATGAGTATAATTCTTTTCCTTTTAGTATTAAGACCTAGCGCTTCAATTCCTGCCATAGTTGCCTCTGGTGTTGTAGCGTTATTGTCATTGTAGATCTTTACACATTCTACCTCTTTTACAAACTGCAACCTTCCCTCTACACCTTTGAAATTTTTAACTGCTTTTTTAATAGCAATATCTCCTATTTTAAATATTTTTGCCACTTCTACTGCACAAGCTAGATTTTCTCTTTGATACTGTCCTGGAACTATGAAATCATATTTTTCGACATCTTTAGCTTTAGCAACTATCAATCTACTATTTATTTTAGGTATAAGTTTTTTCATTCCTGGGCGAATAACAAGAGTATCTCCCTTTTTCTGGTATTTAAATATATTTGCCTTATCAGCAAAATATGCTTTCATATCATCTTTGTAGTAATTCATGTGGTCTCTCATAAATGAAGTAAATACTGATATATGTGGAGAAATTTTTGAATCACCAAAACCCTGCAATTGCCATGAATCAAGCTCGAGTACCATTATGTCACCCTTTTTTACTTTTGATAGGAACGGTAGCGTAGCTCCTCCACGAACATTTCCACCAACATAAACTTTTCTTTTTAATACTTTTTCATTTGCTTTTAGTATCTCGTATATAAGTATAGAAGTCATGGATTTTCCACGAGTACCAGTTATACCTATGATGACTACATCTTTTGCTACTTTTGCAAATAAAGATGCATCCATTTCAACTGGTATATTATTTTTCTTTGCCTCTTTTATATAAATAGAGTCAAGTGGAACTCCTGCAGCCTTTATAATCATATCTCGATTTTTAAAATCTTCTAGCCTGTGGCCACCTAAAACGTATTTTATTTTTTTATATTTATTTAATTCTTTTAAAGAAGATTTTAATTGTTCTTTGGTTTTCAAGTCAGTTACAGTAAGTTCTGCACCAGATTCGGCTAAAAATTTAGTATATGCAATACCGCGACCAAGAAGCCCTAATCCCATGATTGTAATTTTCTTGTCTTTAAATTGTTCTTTGTAATTATTCATTGAAAGTTTTTTGTATTTCTTCTAAATCATCAAAGTGACTTTTAATACCATTTACTTCCTGATAATTTTCATGACCTTTTCCAGCAAGAAGTATGTAATCCCCTTCTTTTGCAAACTCAACTGCTTTTTTAATAGCTTCCTTTCTGTCGACTATTATATGAACCTTGCTTTCAAATTCATTTGTAAGTCCGTTTTTCATATCTATTAATATATCTTCTGGTTTTTCAGTTCGAGGATTGTCTGAAGTAAGAATAACTATATCACTCATATCGTATCCAATTTTTGCCATGATTGGACGCTTGGTTTTATCTCTATCTCCCCCGCAACCAAAAACAGAGATTACTTTATTATTACCCTTCATTTCATTTACTGTTTTTAAGACATTCTCTAATGCATCTGGAGTGTGAGCATAATCAACTATTCCTGTTATGTTATTGGTACTTTTTACATATTGAAATCGGCCAGGAACTGGATCAAGGTTCTTAATCTCCTCACGCACCTTTCCTCTATCTTCATCAAGTAATACTGCTGTAGCATAAACAGCGAGAGTATTGTAAGCGTTAAACTCACCAATCAATTTTGTCTCTAACCGTTCATTAAAATCAGTTTCAGTTTTTAATCCATAATAATACTTACGTGCTCGAGTAGCTGATAACATATATTCACCATTTTGATCATCTATGTTTGAAAGTGCAAATACATCAGGAGAAAGACTATCAAAAAATGCTTTCTTTGCATCACGGTAATCTTCAAAAGTCTTGTGGAAATCCAAGTGATCAAGTGTGAGGTTGGTAAAAACCCCTCCTGAAAAAAATAACCCACTAATTCTCTTAAGCGCTACAGAATGTGAACTTACTTCAATAAAACAATAATCACATCCAGCTTCTACCATATCTCTCAGTGTTTTATTTAAAGTTATTGGGTCTGGAGTAGTCCTCTCTGCTTCAAAAGACTTATTATTTATTTTATTTACTACTGTACCTATAAGTCCTGCTTTTTGACCAAGATTCATAAATAACTGGTGAAGTAATGTTGTTGTAGTGGTTTTGCCGTTTGTACCAGTAACTCCTATTAATCTTAAATGTTCCGACGGGTGATCATAAAATGCACTTGCGAGTCTTCCAGACGCATCGTGTGTATCTTCTACTTTTATATAGACAATATTATCTTTCAAATCTTTTATTTCTTTTTGGTGAACAATAACTTTTGCACCACTCTCGATTGCTTGATCTATAAAATCATGCCCGTCAGAAATATTCCCAGAAATAGCAATAAAAATAGAGTTGGGTGAAATACTTTTTGAGTTGATAGAAATTGAAGAAATAGATATCTCAGGATTACCTTTTATTTCTAAAACAGATATTTCTTTTAGTAATTCAGATAGTGATTTCATACTACTTATTTAATTTTTGAAAATACGATATAGCTTTTTCAATATCTTTAGAAACTTTTTCTATAGATTGATTCCCGTTTATTTTCTTGAGCTTACCCAAATTGTCGAAATAATTTACTGTCTTGAAAACTTGATCTTTATGCCATTTAATTCTTTTTCTAATTATATCTTTAGTATCAAAGACTTTATAAATATCTTTCATATTGCCTTTTTTTCTTTTTAATGACCTTTTGTAAACTTCTTTATCAGTAAGTGATAAATAAATAACAAAAATATCTTGCCCTTTTTGATTTAGGATTTTTCTCGCAAGTTGAGCTTCTGGTTTTAACCTTGGCCCACCAATAAAAATCAGATCCTTGTTTTTTGGTTTTTTATCTATTTGTTTTATTAAAAACCTTTGCATTAAAACTGTTGGTAATGGCAAACCTTTCCCTGCAGTACGTCTCGCCCATTCACCATCTTTAGTTTTTTCTTTTAGAAGATTCCTAGTAAAAACACCAGTTTCTATAGGTTGGAGTGAGTACTTCTTCTTTAAAATCTCAGTCTGTGTCTCTTTACCTGAAGCTATCATCCCCATCAAGGCAAGATTAAAACCTAGTCTTTGTTTCTTCATCTACTTAATTTAACATAAAAATAGTCAAATAAAAAACCTTATGATATAGTGTTTTTATGAATATTCTAGCTATTGAATCCTCGGCAGATGATACAGGTATAGCAATCCTCGAAGCCAAACAAAATGGGAGCAATATAAAATTTAAAATATTAGCAAACAAAATCCACACTCAAATAGATATACATACTGGATATGGTGGAATATTCCCTGTAATAGCAAAGCGTGAACATGGCAGAAATATAATTCCTACAATGATATCAGCTCTTAAAGAAGCGAAAATGTTTAAAGTAGGTAAATCTTTAAGTGAAATAAAAAATAAAAAAATAAAAAAAATATTAGAGAAAGAGAATGAATTATCAAAAATATTTGTAGCATTTATAAATAAAATAAAAAAGCCAGATATAGATGCTATCGCTGTAACTGTAGGACCTGGTCTTGAACCAGCACTTTGGGTAGGGATAAGTACAGCCCGCGCACTTTCTCTTGCTTGGGATATACCGATAATTCCAGTGAATCATATGGAGGGTCACCTACTTTCTCCACTTGTAGAGAAAAAGAAAACATTCACATACAACAAAAAAACTCTAAGTTTTCCTGTTCTATCTCTTCTTATATCGGGTGGTCATACTGAGCTAGTGTTAATGAAAACATTTGGTAAATACCAAGTTATAGGACAAACCAGAGACGATGCAGCTGGTGAGGCTTTTGATAAGGTTGCTCGCATGCTGGGATTACCTTACCCAGGTGGGCCAGAAATATCGAGGCTTGCAGAAACAAAAAGAGAAGAGAAAAATTATATAAATAAAGTTGTCCTTCCTCGGCCAATGATTTACTCAAAAGATTTTGATTTTTCGTTTTCAGGATTAAAAACTGCAGTGCTCTATTATATACGAGACAATGGACCATTAAATGAAAACATGAAGGCAGATATTGCAAAAGAGTTCGAAGATTCAGTTATAGAAGTTCTTGTGACAAAAACTTTAAAAGCAATGGATAAATATAAAATAAAAAGTCTTATACTTGGAGGCGGAGTATCTGGAAACACGCATTTGCAAAGAACCCTAAAGAATCAGAAGAAAAATATGAATAAAGATATCGCTATACATTTCCCTACAAAGGTATTGAGTACAGATAATGCTCTCATGATAGCTATCGCCGGGTATTTTCAATATAAAAATAAAAAATTCGTTAGAGGTGATAAAAAACTAAAAGCTATTGGTAATCTATCATTATAATATTGGAAATAAAGCCTTAAAATGCTATATTTTCTATATGAATACTGGCCAACCCAATATTGACCCAAAACTACTAAAACCATACGATCCAAATCAAACTGAGGATAGGATTTATAATCTGTGGGAAGAAAGTGGACTATTTAATCCAGATATTTGTATTAAAAAAGGTTTTACTAAAAGTGATGCAGAAACTTTCTCAATTGTCCTTCCCCCTCCAAATGTTACAGGTACCCTACATATAGGCCACGCTTCAATGCTTGCAATTGAAGATATTATGACTAGATACGCTCGTATGAAAGGTATGCGAACTCTTTGGCTACCAGGAACAGACCACGCAGCTATTGCAACCCAATCAAGGGTTGAAAAGATTATAGAAAAAGAAGAAGGAAAAAGGAAAAATGATTTAGGCCGTGAAGAGTTTTTAAAACGAGTTGAAAAGTTTGCTCAAGATAGTCATGACACTATTGTCAGTCAAATGAAAAAAATGGGCACATCAGTCGACTGGTCTCGAGAAGCATATACATTAGACGAAGATCGCAATTTTGCAGTTCGTACAGCATTTAAGAAAATGTATGATGACGGATTAATATATCGTGGGCACCGCATAGTAAACTGGGATCCAAAAGGTCAAACTGTTATATCTGACGATGAACTAGTTTATAAAGAAGAGAAAGCAAAATTTTATTACTTAAAGTATGGACCATTTGTTATAGGTACAGCCCGCCCGGAAACTAAATTCGGAGACAAGTATGTTGTAATGCATCCAGATGACAAAAGATATGCAAATTATAAAGATGGAGAGACTATAGAACTTGAATGGATAAACGGCCCAATTACTGCAACCATAGTAAAAGACCCAAGCATAGATATGGAATTCGGCACAGGTGTTATGACTATAACTCCATGGCACTCAGCCGTTGATTTTGATATCGCAGAACGTCATAAACTTGATAAGGAACAGATAATCGATAAATACGGTAAGCTCCTCCCTATCGCTGGAGAGTTTTCTGGTATGAAGATAAAAGATGCCCGTGAAAAAATTATTGAAAAATTAAATGCAAAAGGTTTAGTTGAGAAAATTGAAGATAACTACGTTCACAACATTGCAACAGCAGAACGAACTGAAGCTGTAATAGAACCACAAATAATGAATCAGTGGTTTATAAATGTAAATAAATCAATTCCGGAACGTGGCAATAAAACATTAAAAGAACTCATGCTCGAGCCTGTTAAAGATAGAACTATCAACATCATGCCTGAACGATTTGAGCGTGTTTACTATAACTGGGTAGAAAATCTCCGTGATTGGTGTATCTCTAGACAGATATGGTACGGGCATCGAATTCCTGTTTGGTATCATTTGACTTGTCCTATTGGTGGTCAAACAAAAAATGAACCTTTACCTATTGTTTCTAGGGAAGAACCAAAAACATGCCCTCACTGCACAATGTCTTTTGAAGGGTTAGTATTAGAAGGGCGACTAGAACAAGACTCAGATACTCTCGATACATGGTTCTCGTCTGGACTTTGGACTTTCTCTACTCTTGGTTGGCCAGAGAAAACTAAAGATTTAAAAGACTATCACCCAACAACAGTACTTGAAACTGGGTACGATATTATATTCTTCTGGGTTGCGCGCATGATACTTATGAGTACATATCTGCTCGGCGAAGTACCATTTAAAAATGTATATCTACATGGACTCGTAAGAGATGCCAAGGGAAATAAAATGAGTAAATCTCTTGGTAATATTATTGACCCAATTGATGTTGCACAAAAATACGGCGCAGATGCTGTACGAATGTCTCTTATTATAGGAACAGGTCCAGGAAATGACAGTAAGATGAGTGAAGATAAAATAAAAGGATATAAAAACTATGCAAATAAATTGTGGAATATAACTAGATTCGTTCTTTCTGGAACAGAAGGAATTGTTTATGATCCTAGTTTCAATAATTATACAGATACTGACAAAAAACTAATTGAGGAAAGAGATAATATAATTAAAGAATTAACTAAAGAGATGGATGAATATAAGTTCTACTTAGTGGGTGAAAAAATATACCAGTATACTTGGGCTCGATTTGCTGATGTTATCATTGAAGAAAGCAAACCAATACTCTCAGGATCTGATACTGATGCAAAAAACTCGAGAGCTCAGTTTTTATTAGATACATTAAATAAAATAATAAAACTTCTCCATCCTTTTATGCCATTTGTTACTGAAGAGATCTGGTCAATGTTTCCAACAGAAAATAAAAAATTATTAATGGTAGAATCTTGGCCAAAATAAAATGACCGAACTTCTAAAAGACCCAAAAACATTATTATACGCAATACTTGGTGGAGGACTACCTGCCATTTTTTGGCTTTGGTTTTGGCTTAGAGAAGAAGATAAAGAAAAAACAGTCCCAAGAGGACCAATAATATTATCTTTTATTCTTGGTGGAATAGTGGTTATGCTTGCAATAGGGCTTGAAAAATATTCCTTAAATTATATAAGCAATCACTCGACTCAAGTTATAACTTGGGCAGCTATTGAAGAGATACTTAAACTACTTGCAGTATCGGCAATATTTCTAGGAAGTGGTTTAATCAAAAAGCCAATTGACTACCCTATTTATTTTATTGCTTGCGCACTTGGGTTTGCAGCTCTTGAAAATATTTTATACTTATTACACCCAATATATGTAGATGGAGCAGTTGTTGGACTTCTTACGGGAAATCTCCGTTTCCTTGGATCAACATTATTACATGCTATAGCAAGTGCTATGATTGGAAGTGCTCTTGGACTATCATTCTTCACAAAACAAAACCGAACTATATATTTGTTGGGTGGAATATTATGCGCAGTTGTATTGCATAGTATCTTTAATTTTTTTATAATGAAAGGCGACGGTGAAAATTTCCTGAGTGTTTTTGGTTTTTTGTGGGTAGTGTCGATTATTAATATACTTATATTTGAAAAACTAAGGCGTATGGGTAAATACATAATCCCAATAAACGCTTAAATATTATGTTAAAAAAGAAATCATTTTTAGAGCGTCTCACTGGTAGTATGAAATTCGAAGACGAGAAAGACGAGGATGTTGAAAAAACATTAGGTCCGAGTAAAAAAATTACCCTAGATAAAAGTGGTGATGGAAAAGATAAAGACGTGAAAGAATCAAAATGGGAAGAAGAGGAAGAGGCTCAACTAACAGTAGATCTATACCAAACCCAGTCAGATATAATAGTTCAAACAATGATTGCTGGTGTTATGCCAGAAAATCTATCAATCATAATCACAAGAGATATGATAACAATAAAAGGAAAGCGTGAAGAAAATAGATCAATAAACAGTGAGAATTATTTTGTTCAAGAGCTATATTGGGGAGCATTCTCAAGAACTATTTCTCTTCCCGAAGAAATCGATCCTGAAGAATCTGAAGCAGTAGAAAAACATGGGTTGCTCATAATAAAGTTACCGAAGGTAAATAAAGAAAAGAAAACTCAATTGAAAGTTAAATCTATCTAAAACAAAAACCTCCATTGCGGAGGTTTTTGTTTTTGTATGTGCCGAGACCCAGGGTCGGCTACTACGTAGCCAGGTGATTTTCCATCTACGATAAGGAAAATCCTTTCGACCCTGGTACAGGGGCAAGAAGTTGCCTCTTTCTCTGTGCCGAGACCCAGGGTCGAACTGGGGACCTATCCCTCTTCAGGGGAGCGCTCTACCAACTGAGCTATCTCGGCATTATTTATTTTTTAAATGCATCAATCAGATCTTGTAGTTGTTGCTTGTCTGTTTTGATATTTAAACTATTACTTATGTCACTTATCTTACCTATATCAGATACTCCTCCTGAATATAGATTTATCATGTTATTTAGATAAGGCTGAATAAAATAATAAGCACCGACAGATGAGAATATTATTATTCCCCAATACACAACTCTGTAGATATTAGTCCATCTTTGTGCACGAACCATCTTTTTAAGCATTAAGTTGTTTTCTTTAGAAACCTCAATACTTTCTCGCAGAAGCTGTTTTGTTTCTGGGTCCATAAGATAGACTTTATCATACTTAGGCCAAAAATAAAAGTGTGCCTCCACTCCGAATCGAACGGGGATCTATTCCTTAGGACGGAACTGTTCTATCCATTGAACTATGGAGGCTGTATATAAAAACACCCTTTCAGGTGTTTTTATAATACGTCATAATCTATCAAATTGCTACTCTTTGATACCTAAAAGCTCAACAATTTTTGGCTTATTAAAGCCTACAATTAACTGATCTCCTATGAGAATAACAGGTACACCCATTTGTCCACTTTTATTTATCATTTCTTTCCTTTTTTCTAAATCAGTAGAAACATTGAAATCTTCAAATTCTACATTCTTTTCCTTAAAAAAATCTTTGGCCATGTGGCAAAAATGACATGTGGGTGTGCTATATATTGTTACTTTACTCATAATATTTTGATCGCAAATGCGACGAATAATTTTTAATGGACTACCATTATATCATAGCTAAAAAAATTACAACACTTGACATATGTGCGTGATACGGGAATCGGCTACTACATAGCCAGGTGTTTTTCTATTTATAAATAAAGAAAAACCTTTCGATTCCCGGAGCAGAAAAAGCAGTTTTTCTGCTTACCCTTACTTTGTGTCTTTATTATACCAAGTTAGAACCTATTTCCAAAATCTATAAAGCGGACGA
>CAZCNB010000008.1:0-31060 GCA_964500465.1 uncultured Candidatus Saccharibacteria bacterium
GGTCAGACATACCGCGGTGAATACGTTCTCAAGTCTTGTACTCACCGCCCGTCAATTCAAGGGAGCCGGGAGTACTCGAAATCTCTCCATACGGAGGGCCTACAGTAAGCTCGGTGACAGGGAATAAGTCGTAACAAGGCACGGGTAGCGGAAGCTGTTCGTGGAATAATTCAATTTGAATCAGTTTTATATCTTCTTTTTTGAAATATAAAATTTACGGCGTCGATATTATGTAGCTCAATTGACTACATAATAGACAATGATTATAGTCTTAAAAAGAATCTGACAAGTTGGGAAAGACCTTCTAGAACGGAACAAAATAAAAGATATTTAATCTCAAGTTTATATTGCAAACTATTTTATTGATAAAATCAAAACACCCCCAATTGAGGGTGTTTTGATTTTTAAGAAGTGTTATAATCATAATACTTATTAATTTAAACTTATTTGTAAAATTTATGGTAACACCAGATTTGATAGAATTTATTAGAAAAGAGGAAGCAAGAGGTGTTTCCAGGGAATCCATAATTTCATTACTTAGGGCTCAGAGTTGGACTGATTCGGATATTATGGAAGCATTCGATATTATTTCACCGATATCTAACTTAAATCAACCAAATAAACAAAATATTCCTCAATCTATATCAGGAGTTTCAAATGAACCTAATGCTTTTGTGCTACCACTAAAATCTAGAAAAAAAACAACCATTATCTCGATCGCATCAGTAATTATTTTATTAGTAGGGTTTTCTCTTGCATATACTACTGGGTATATTGTTCCGTTTAAAAAAATACTTTCAAAAGCTATTCAATTTTCAAGTAACGATAAGAATTCTAGTGTGACACTAGATATGAATATAAAATTCGACACGTCCGATATTAAAAGCTCTAAAGATATATCAGAATCTATTATAGGTTTGTCACCTATTGTTAATCTAGGAATGAAAGGTTCATTCGAAACTATTGATAAAAAGAATCCGAAATTAGACTTTAATCTTGTATTAACATCAGGTTCTGTTAAAACAGATATAAGATTTAAGTTCCTAAATAAATCCATGTATGTGAACATAATAAAAGCTCCTGATCTAGGTTTCTTTTCATTAAAACCTTTTGAAAATAAGTGGGTAGTTTTACCTAATTCTGATTCAAACAATTTAAATATTAATCCTCTAATTTCCACGTCTGGATTTATAAATAATTTGACCGATGATCAAAAGAAACATATTGAAGATATTACAAATAGGGCTAACTTGATTGTAATAACCAAAAGACATCTTCCGAGCCTAATTAATGGAACTATTTCATTCCATTTTGATTTTGATATAGATAAGCAAGGCATCGCATCATATCTTAAAGAACTAACAACATACATTAAAACTATAGACCCGAATGCATCTCAGTTACAAGAAATTACTGAAACGGATTTTAATAAATTTTCAAATGCTGTAAAGAATTTTCACGGAGAGGCTTGGGTGGGTATTTTTGATAAACTTCCTCATAAAATAGCTATAGAATTAGACATATTAAATCCAGATAAACCAGGCGATGGTACTTTAAAGATTTTATCTGATATAACTTATAGCGATTGGAATAAAGCTTTAAAAGTAGAAATTCCAAAGGAGGTGACAACCATAGAGGAATTACTGTCGTCAGTAATGGGTGGTGATATGTTAAGTGGTGCTTCCAAGGTAGAAATTACAGATGAAAATTTAGAGAATGCTGATTTTAACTTAGTACATGCTGAGCAACAAAGTGGTGATGCCACTATACAAAATATCGAAAGTGCATTAAGAGCTCAAGCTGAGTTATATTACGACGCAAACAACAATTCCTACGCAGGTTTTTGCAGGTCTAAATCAAATTACGGTGCCTACACATATGCTATAAAATTACCAAAGGGTACAGAATACAAATGTAATGATTCAAATAATTCGTGGGCTTCTTGGTCTAAATTATCTAATGGTAAATATTTCTGTGTCGATTCTGTTGGCGTTGTTGAATCTATAGTAGGATTACCCCAAGGCACCTCCTGTCCTAGTAGATAGAAAACAAAAAACTCTCAAAAGAGAGTTTTTTGTTTTATGTGCTTGAGTCAGCGGGTGCGAAACTCCAACACAATTGCCTATGTGAGTGCAGCCGCTGACTTAAACACACAACGACTGCATCCTTTGATTATATATTATTTGAAATAAAAACTCTACCAACACAAAACCCCCTTGCGGGGGTTTTGCTAGGCAATTGTTTTTAATAATTATTGGAATTATTTACTCACGCCTATATTGTAGCAAATTGGTTATTATTGTCAATAGTAAATATTTATGGTATTATAAAAGTAGGTTTGTATTCTGATAGATGCGCTTCGATTTTAATCGTAGTGAGGAAAGTCCGAACACATGCTATTGAGAAATCAATAGATCCGTAGCGGGTAACGCCCGTCGCAAGCAATTGTAGAGGTGCGAGCAGAGACGTCTTGATCCGAAAGGATCAGACATCCTTTCGAGGATGAATCCATGGGGTAACTCTTGGGGTGAAACGGCTAAATCCTTACGTGTGTGCAAGACCGTGCTTTGATTTATATCAAAGAGAGTCGCTTGAGTTTAGTGGTAACACTCGACCTAGATAAATATCTATCATCTATCGCAAGATAGAAACAGAATTCGGCTTATAGAATGCAAATCATTTTTTATGAAAGACACCTTGTCCAAAGCAGGGTGTTTTTCATTTCAAATTTTTTAATTTATTTTTTTATTTTCAAAATTTTATTTTGAAAAATTTTTGCGAATTGAAAATAAAAAGTTATCCACACTTTTCTTACAAAAAGTATTGCAGTGGGCTTCTATATGTAAGATAATATATGTGTGAGTGTGATTAATTTTTTTATAATTTTTTTTTAAAAATTTATAAGGTCGTGAAATCACACATCTTTTAAAAATAATTTTTTAAAATATATGGCAGCAAAAAAGAAAGCAAAGAAAAAGGTAGCTAAAAAAGCAGTTAAAAAAACAGCTAAGAAAAAGGCTACAAAGAAAAAGAAGAAGTAATTCTCTTTACTTTAAACAAAGAAAATCCCCTCTCTATCGGGGATTTTCTTTTTGTGCTAAAATAGCATTCTATGAGTATATTTAAGACTTTATTTGAAGGAGGAGGTAATAATTCGACCAAGAAATGGCAGCCTATGCTACGCAAAATCAATGAATTTGAAGAAAAATTTAGAGAATTAAAAAACGAAGATTTTGCTGAAAAGACTATAGAATTAAAAGAAAGAATCAAATCCGGATCAACACTCGATGACATTTTACCAGAAGCTTTCGCATTAGTTCGTGAAGTGGCATCAAGGACAAGAAACGAACGTCATTACGACGTTCAATTGATTGGTGGTATTGCGCTACATAAAGGAAGTATCGCTGAAATGAGGACCGGAGAAGGAAAAACTTTAGTTGCAACTTCGCCTGCTTATTTAAATGCCCTAACTGGAAAAGGTGTTCATGTTGTTACTGTAAATGACTATCTTTCAAGACGTGACGCTGTTTGGATGGGTCCAGTATATTCTATGCTGGGACTTTCTGTTGGTGTTGTTAACTCACAAAACACATCTTATATATTTGATCCATCACACAAAACTCCAGAACAAGAAGGAACTGAAGATCTTAGTTCATTTAAAGTTGTGTATGAATTCCTACGACCATGTTCTCGTTCAGAAGCCTATGCTTGTGATATAACATATGGTACTAATAACGAGTTTGGATTCGATTACTTAAGAGATAATTTAGTTAACTCACTTGGTGATTTAGTTCAAAGAGAGCATCACTTTGCTATTGTAGATGAGGTGGACTCTATTCTTATAGATGAATCTCGTACACCCCTTATAATATCTTCACAGGCCGAGGATTCTGAAGATCTATACTATACCTTTGCTGATATATCTAAACAATTAAAGAAAGATGAAGATTATACTGTTGATGAGAAATTAAGAGCTATATCTCTTACTGATCAAGGCATAACAAAAGCAGAAAATCTTCTAGGTATCTCTAACATATATACCGAGAAGGGTATTAAATACGTACATCATTTAGAAACAGCAGTTCGAGCTCGTGCACTATATGAAAACAATAAAGATTATGTAGTAAAAGATGGGGAAGTCATAATCGTAGACTCTTTTACAGGAAGACTTCAACCAGGTAGGCGTTGGAGCGAAGGATTACATCAAGCAATAGAAGCTAAAGAAGGGGTAAAGATTGAAAGAGAAACACGAGCTGTTGCTTCTATTACATTCCAGAATTACTTTAGATTTTATGAAAAGCTTGCTGGTATGACCGGTACAGCTGAAACTTCAAAAGAAGAGTTCTTAAAAGTTTATGGTTTAGATGTGGTTGTGATACCAACTCACAGACCTATTAATCGTAAGGACCATAATGATCTTATATATCAGACTGAAAAAGGTAAACTTGAGGCTGTAGCTAAAAAGGTAAAAGAATTAAACGAAAAAGGACAACCAGTTTTGATTGGTACTGTATCTATTGAGAAGAACGAGCTATTATCAGCATACTTAAAAGGTGCTGGTGTACCTCACACAGTTTTAAATGCAAAGAATCATGAAAGAGAAGGGGAAATAATAGCAAATGCTGGAAGACTCGGTGCCGTGACTGTTGCTACAAATATGGCTGGTCGTGGTGTTGATATTAAACTTGGTGGGGTTCCTTATGATTCTAAACATTATGAAGAAGTGAAAGCACTAGGAGGTTTATTTGTATTAGGAACCGAACGCCATGAAGCACGTAGAATAGATAACCAGTTAAGAGGTCGTTCTGGACGTCAGGGAGATCCAGGCGAGACTCAATTTTATGTTTCACTTGAAGATGATTTAATGCGTATTTTTGGATCAGATCGTATTAAAAATATGATGGGTCGGTTCGGTATACCGGAAGATCAGCCTATTGATAATAGATTTATATCAAAAACCTTAGAAGGCGCTCAAGCTAAAATAGAGGGATTTCATTTCGACTCCAGAAAACACACTTTAGAATATGACAATGTAATGAATCATCAAAGAAAGGTAGTCTATGAACGGCGTAGAACAATGCTGTCTGGCACTTATGATGATTTAGATAAGTTCTTAGAAAACCTATATTTAGAGTACCCAGACCTAAGAGAAACTGTAATTGAAAAAAGGGCAAAGGTTGGTGATACTGCATTTTTTGAAACAGTAAGAAGGATATCTCTATATACTACAGATACCCTATGGGTAGAACATCTAGAAACCATGGAATATACTAGAAGTTCTGTGAATCTGAGAGCTTATGGTCAAAGAGAACCCTTAATCGAATACAAAAAGGAAGGTTTAAGGCTGTTTAAGAATATGGAAGCTATGTTTAGAGAACAGGTTGCTTCTTTAATAAAGACAATGAATGTAGAAGAGGCAAGTGGCCCTATCCAAGTATCTGAAAGTAGGCCTGAATTAGTCCTAAGTTCATCTGATGACAGCTCAAATACTCCTTCTATATCTACAAAAACAGAGAAAATAGGTAGAAACGATCCATGTTACTGTGGGTCTGGAAAGAAGTATAAAAATTGCCATGGTAAGTAATTAAATTATAAAAACCCTTATATTTTAAGGGTTTTTATAATACATAAGGTATTTATTGTCAAAATTCCCGTAAAAACCTTGTTTTTTAAGCTTATTTAACAATATTTAATAGGTTTGTGTCAAGTATCAAACTATAAAAAAGCCTTATATTATAAGGCTTTTTTATAGTTGACGATACATAAAAGTATTGTATAACTATTGACTTTTTGTACTCCATGTGATACTATTTATCTAGGTCCAATAGTATGTTGTCATCTTGATGATATATTATGGGCTTTTTACTTTAAGGGCTTATCTATCTCCTTTATTGTAAATGAAATCCCTTTATTGGTTTGGCAGAGCAAAACTGCTGATTATGAATAAAAAGAAAATTATAAAGTTTTTACAGTCATTTGTTGCTATTCCAATGCTTGCAATAACAACACCTGTGACTGGGATTGCCCCTCTCCCAATCGCTACTGTAACTACAAATCAAAATATTGTGTCAGAATCTTCTACGATAACAACGGAAGAAGATAAGATACTAGAGGAGCGTGCTCAACAAATAGATGCCTTACTTGAATCCTACGATTCACCACTTGCTGGTTATGGTAAGAAGTTCGTTTTAGAAGCACAGAAAAATGACATTGACTGGAGATTATTAGCTGCTATTTCAGGAGTAGAATCGACATTCGGTCGACATGCTTGCAAGAAAGCAAAGAATAGTTTCTTAGGTTATGGTTCTTGTAAAATAGACTTTAAGTCTGTAGATGATGCGATAGAGAAAGTTTCTGCTAGTCTTGGTGGTAATAACGAAAATACAGCACACCACTATGAAGGCAAAAATACTATTCAAATTCTTAAAAAATACAATTCTGTTATTCCTACTTACGCAAGTAAGGTCATAAGAATCATGAAAATGATTGATGATGAGGAAGAAATAGTTTAACAAAAAAAATCCCCTTTCGGGGATTTTTTTTGTTAAGTTTATATTTTCTTTAAACTTTCAATCATAAGACTTTTCTCACCATTTCTTTCGGTTACTTTTGCTTGAATTGCTATTATATTGTCTTTAATCAATACTTCTCTTGAAGTTGTATATAGCTTAGAAAATACAACACATTCAGTGGATCCACTAAAATCTGAAACTTTTACGAATGCCATCTGGTCATTTTTTTTTGTTGTAACTACTCTGATATCATCGACTATACAAGCTACTGTAACAGGCATTCCTACGTTAACTTCATCTTTTATTTTTTTAATTAGGGTTCCAAATTTTTCAATTTTTTCCTTATATTCTTCAAGAGGATGACCTGATATATATAAACCTAAAAGTTCTTTTTCCCAGGCCAGTTTTTCTTTTTGAGTTGCTAGAGGTCTTTCTTCTAGTACTAATTTTGACTCTATGCCACCTATCTCACCAAACAAAGAATCTTGATTCTGGACACCCTTGGATTCTTTATTGAAAGCAAGTAGCGTCTCAAGGTTTCCTATAATTAAATTTCGGTCTCCTATTTCGTCCATTGCTCCAGAACAAGCCAAAGCTTCCACTGATTTTTTATTTAAATTTTTATGATTTATTCTTTCAAAAAAATCTGCAAGTGTTTTAAATTTTCCACCTCGGCTTCTTTCTTCTATGATTGCATCTGCAATATCAGTCCCTAGGTTTTTTATTGTATATAACCCAAATCTTATTGCTCTACCTTCTTCTTTATCACTTCCTACTATTACAGTAAAACCACCGAAACTCTCATTTACGTTTGGTGGCAGTATATTTATTCCCATTTTTTCGCATTCGTGGACTATTTCAGCTACTTTTTCGACATCCCCAGATTCTGCTGTCATTATTGCGCTCATATACTCAACAGGGAAGTTTGCCTTCATATAAGCTGTTTGATAAGCAACTCTTCCGTAGCTTGCAGAATGTGCCTTGTTAAAACCATATGCTGCGAAAGGCTCTATCTGATTCCATAACTCCGTTGCTTTTTTGAGTGTCCACTTACTATGTTCTATACATCCGTTAATAAATTTATCTTTTTGTTCTGCCATTTCTTCAGGGATTTTTTTACCTACAGCCTTTCTAAATTTGTCAGCTTCCCCCCAAGTATAACCAGCAATTTTTATAGAAATCATCAATAAGTCATCTTGGTATACCAAAACCCCATAAGTTTTTTTTAGAATTGGTTCAAGTGCTGGGTCAAGATATTTTACTAGTTTTGGATTATGTTTTCTCTCTATATATAGTGGAATAAATTGCATTGGTCCAGGACGGTAAAGAGCAACCATAGCGTTTATGTCGTGAATACTATTAGCTCTAAGCTCTTTTAAGAAGTGAGTAATGCCTGAACCATTCAATTGGAATAGCCCCATAGTTTCTCCGCGAGCAAGCATGTTAAATGTTTTTTTATCATCAAGAGGAATGCGATCTAAATCAATATCTTTACCGTGAATAGTTTTAACTAATTTTACTGCGTCGGCAAGTATTGCAAGATTTCTAATTCCAAGGAAATCAAATTTTGGTAATCCAGCATCTTCTATGCTGTACATATCATACTGGGTTATAATGTTTCCTCCTTTAGGATCATATTGTATAGGGGAAAATTCGTAGAGAGGTTTAGGTGCTATAACCACACCAGCAGCATGGACAGAGATGTGCCTTACACACCCTTCCATTTTTTTTGCTAAGTCTATTATTCTCTTAGTGTCACTCTCTTTTTCATATGCTTCCTTTAGCTCGGGAACTATTTCCATTGCATGATCTATTGTCATAGGCATTCCTTGAGATCCAAGTGGTATCATAGAAGATATCCTATCCCCAACGTTATATGGGTAACCAAGTGCTCTTGCAACATCACGAACTGACCCTTTCGCCATCATAGTTCCAAATGTACCAACTTGAGCTACTTTATCTTCTCCATATTTTTCCTTGGCATAAGAAATAATTTCATCGCGTCTGTTGTCGGCGAAATCCATATCTATATCTGGTAGTGATGGTCGTTCCGGATTTAAAAATCTCTCAAAAGGCAATTCGTATTCTAATGGGTCAACATTAGTAACACCTAGTAGGTATGTAGTAAGAGAACCTGCAACCGAGCCTCTGATATTTGTAAGTATTCCATTTTCACGTGCGTATCGTAGCAAATCTCCAACAACTAGAAAGTATGTAGGATAACCTTTCTGGGCTATAATTTTTAATTCGTATTCTAGTCTATCTTTATATAAATCTGACTGCGGTATTCCTCTAAATTCAAACCCTTTGTAAGCTAACTCTCTAAGTAATCCATCAGCAGTAATACCTTTTTCTATTGGGAAATCAGGGAAGTATGCATGACCTAACTCCAAGTCATAGTCTTCGCACATATCAGAAACTAACTTAGTATTTTCTACTTCTTCTATTGAATCTTTAAAATATTCACGAGCGGTTTTTTCGTCAATCAAAGAAAAATCATCATCGGAGAATTCAAACTTACTAGTATCTTTTCCATCGGCTCCTGTATTTACCTGAAGTAACGTGTGATGAGCTTCATGATCATCTTTGCAAGGATAATGTGAATCTTGTGTAGCTACTACTTTCACACCAAGTTTTTTACCAAGTGCCATTAGTTTTTCCCTTAGTTCTTTGTCTCTTTCAATATGAGGATGAGATTGTATTTCTATAAAATAATTTTCTTTCCCAAAAATATCTTGATGTATCCTAACAAGTTCTTCTGCTTTTTCATTGTTTCCAGCAAGTACTGAACGCGAAAGCATTCCACCCATACAACCAGAAAGACATATTAGACCCTCGCTGTTTTCTCTAAGTAAGTCAAAATCGGCACGAGGTTTGTAATAGTAACCTTCGAGGTTTGTCTTAGTTACAATTTTCATTAGGTTTTTATAACCGATTTTGTTTTTAGCAAGAATAATTAAATGGTATCTTTTGTTGTCTATACCAGGCTCTTTATCAAAGCGAGTTCTCTCGGCCATATATAACTCACAACCTATGATTGGCTTTATTCCATTTTTTTTGCATTCCTTATAAAATTCAATAGCTCCGTACATGCTACCGTGGTCAGTCAGAGCAACCGCACCCGCCTTATTTTCTTTAGTTATTTTTACTATTTGCTCAATTTTAGATAATCCATCAAGTAGAGAATAGTGACTATGTGTATGCAAGTGTATAAACTTTGAATCCATGGGGGTATTATAACAGAACATTATACGCTTTAAAAATTGGATATTTTGTTATACTTATAAGGTGAAATACGAATATATAGTTGGTATAGATGAGGTAGGACGTGGTCCGATAGCTGGACCTGTTGCAGTATGTGCTTTTAAATGCAAACCTAATTTTTTTAATAATATTTCTATTAATATACCACTCCGGGATTCTAAAAAGCTTACAAAAAAACAGCGAGAGAAGTGGTTTGAGTTTTTAAAAGAAGAAAAAAATAGAGGAAATTGTAACTTTTCAGTATCTATAGTCAGTGCAGAATGGATAGATAAGGTTGGTATAGTACCATCTATAAAAAAAGCATTAAAGACTTCTTTGGATAGAGTGGCTTCGTCAGATTATAAAATTTTTCTTGATGGTGGATTAAAAGCACCACCGGAGTTTATTTATCAAGAGACAATAATAAAAGGGGATGAATTGTATCCTGTAATTTCATGTGCTTCTATTGTTGCCAAAGTTTCAAGAGATAATTTAATGTATGAATATGCAAAAGAATATCCAGAATATGGATTTGAAAGTCATGTTGGGTATGGCACAAAGGCTCACTATGAAGCAATAAAAAAAATAGGTCTCACGGTTATTCACCGCAAAACCTTTATCAAATAAATCTTACCCCTTTTACTTTATCGGGATTAAGAAATATCTGTCTTTCTTGTAAAAATCCCTTGGTACATCACTTTCGTGGATGTGATATTCTCGGGGTTCTCCGTTGACTGGCTTCTTTCTTTCCAAGAAAACCATTTTCAATTTTTTATATTCTCCTTCATAATATCCGAGGTTTAGGTTTTCCTGGTCGTCTTTTGAGATACTAAACATAGGACCTGAATCCTCCATATCTGCTTTAATGAGATGGTTCGCACATGCCAGAATTGTTTCAATGTTAGTTAATTCTGTGATGTCAAAATTACCGATGATTTGGTAATCGCTCATACCAGCATCTTTTGTTTTATATACCTCGTATTTCCACTCACCGGTCTTCTCAGAGTTTTCAAAAGACATGAAAGTTGCAAAAGGTTTAATTAGCGCTCTATCAACTAAAAGTTGTGCTCCGCTTGATAAAGCGTAAAAACCATTTTTTTCCTCCAGACCAGTTGGTCCCAGGATGCTCATATCATTACAAAGCGGGTGAGTCCACTCACCTGAATAGGGGAATTTGCTTATCTTGTTAGTTTTGTCTTTACCTTCAACGATTTTTTCATTTATTTTTGCGATTAAAACGTCGAGGATGGTTACATTAGGTTGCATAGCCAAGGAGTTTTGTTTTTTTAAATGTTGTTTGCTTGTGCACATTTTACATTTAAAACAAATTGTGTCAAGCGTTAGAAATTTTCATCCAACCATTTTTCTATGGATTTTTTATCAGATCTAAGCCACGCAATATTTGATCCTATCCTTTCATAAGCTTGTTCAAGAGTTCTATCTGCTCCAGGTGCAATGTTTTTATTGAAGAATTTTTTGATATCTTCTAAATCTTCTTTTGTTTTATGTCCTTCAAGAGGAGAGAGTAATCTTGATATAAAACCACCTTCACCATAACGTTTTACTATTTCTTTCCAGTTTTTCTTTACGAATTTCCAAGCTACGTTACGTCCATTTATATTTTGCCAAACCTGGGCAATCATAAAAGGTGAGTCTTGATCTCTAACTTCTTTAGATAATGCGAATTCTAAAGTTTTTTCAAGAATTTTTTTATCCTTAAAACGAGTTAAAGCATATCCTATGCGGTCCTTTTCTTCGTGGAAAGATTCATTTTTATAAAGTTTTACAAATTCTTCCCAACTTTTTTCTTCTCCATTTGCAGCTACAATCCCATATATTGTTGAGCGTATATCCGCTCTAATAGGTTTCTTTATTCTATTGTCAAACATTTCGCAAGCTTCTTTGATTATTTTTTTATCTCCATAAGCAGCTGCGTTTGCAATAGCTAGATTCCTTAAAAATGGAGTTGAATGTTTTTCGTTTTCTTTTACTTCAAATCCAATCTTTTCAGCAAGCGGGCTAAATATCGATAAGGAATAAGACTTATATTTATCTTCAAATTTTTCATCACTTATTAATCTATAAAGTTTATTAATTCCAGAAGCAAGCTCTGACCACACGATATATTCATCTTCGTTTTTATAATAAAGAGAAAATTCTAAAGCTTTATTTGTTTTTATATATCCAGCTTCAGCAAGTGCAAATATATCTCGAGCAAGACCAAGCCTGTCTTTAACTGACATTTTTTTACTATATATTTTTTCGCCCAAATCCTTTAAGATTTTTTCACTATAGCAAGTTCTAATAAATGATCCCTCTCCAATGTTTAATTTACCAATATAATTTGATTTTATTTTTAGACTTTTTTTAGTTAAGAGTATAGAACTATTACTATTATTGTTCTCGTATCTTATAGGCACTTGCCAGATAGTTTTTCCTACTGTTTTCTTTGCGGAAATACGACTGGACAGAAACCTATCCTGTCTTATTTCAAAATTTTCTCCTTTTTTTAGTAAAGATATAATAGGATAACCAGTTTTTTGAGTCCAATTTTGCATCATTTTTTTGATTGGTTTTCCACTTACTCTTTCGAATGCTTCCCATAAATCCTTAGTATGTGTATTTTTATAGCTATGTTTTTTTAAATAGTATCTAAGCCCATCTCTAAATTTTTCATAACCGATATACTCAGCAACCATTCTTATTACTGCTGAACCTTTTGCATAAGAAACCATATCAAATATTTCGCTAATTTCACTCGGATGGTGAACTTCTACTTCAATAGGGTGTGAATTTGCAAGCGAATCAAGTCTAAGTGCAACTTGATAACGATCTGCTAAATAAAGATCCCAAATATGCCAATCAGGGAACATATAATCAACGCACAAGTTTTCCATGTAAGAAGCGAAACCTTCATTTAGCCAAAGATCAGTCCACCAATGCATTGTTACAAGATTTCCGAACCACTGGTGAGCAATTTCGTGAGCAATCACAATAGATATCCACTGTTTATTGGAAAGGGAAGTATGTTCTTCATCTACTAGAATAGCAGTTTCTCTGAATGTTACTGCGCCCCAGTTTTCCATAGCAGCAGATTCAAAATCTGGAATAGCAATCAAATCAAGAGTATTTAGTGGGTATGGGATATCAAAATATTTATTATAGAATTCCAAGGATTTTATTGCTACTTTGAGAGCAAATCTTGCCTGGTGTTTTTTACCATTAGTTGTGAATACTCGCACCCTTACTTTTTTGTTTTTAGTCCAACCCTCTATGTATTCAAAATCTCCAATTATAAACGCAAGTAAATAAGTTGACATAACAGGAGTAGGGGAGAATTTTACTATCTTATATCCTCCTTCATGTTCTTTTATGCTCAAAGGCAAGGTGTTTGATATTGCTGTTTTTTCTCCTGGTATTATAAGTGAAACATCAAATATAGCTTTTTGGGCTGGTTCGTCAAAACATGGGAAAGCACGCCTAGCATCAGTTGCCTCAAATTGAGTTGTCGCCAGATTTTTCTTCTCCCCGTTCAAAGTATAAGTACTTTTGTAAAATCCTCTCAAATTATCATTTATTATTCCTTCAAAAACTACAATTAAATCTGCTTTCCCTTTCGATATTTCATTTTTGAAAGAAAATTTTACAGTCTCAGTTTTTTCGTCATATTTTATATCAGCAAACTGACTCTTTTTGTTTTGAATTATTTCAGCTGTAGATATTTTTATGTCTTTTGAATGCAGTATTATTTCTTTTGTTTTTTTACTAATTTTAACTTTAATTATTTCTTTTCCTTCAAAAACAAAAGATTCCAAATCTGGTTTAATGGTTAATTCATATTTAACAGGTGAAATATTATTCGGTAGTTTAACCGATTTTCTTTTTAGTATTTTTTTCATCTTAAGATGTTGCTTTTTCAATACGTTCAAGTGCAACTATAAAAGCAGCCCTACGTATATCAGTTTTAAGTTCAGTTGCTTTATTGAAAATGATTTCGGTTTCTTCTTCCATGATTTTTTGCAATTTTGAAAACACATCTACTTCAGTCCAGTGTTCTCCTTTTAGATTTTGTTCCCACTCAAAGGTTGATACAGTTACACCACCAGCGTTTGCAAGAATATCTGGTATAACAGGTATGTTTCGAGAGAAAAGTATATCATCTGCTTCTGGTGTTGTAGGACCATTTGCAAGTTCAAGCACTAGCTTTGCTTTTATATCCTTGGCATTATTTTCTGTTATTTGATTTTCAAGTGCAGCAGGGACAAGAACATCACATTCTAGGAGTAGAAGTTCTTCATTTGTTATTATCTTTGAACCAGGAAATCCTGCTATTTGGCCATTTTCTTTTTTATATTCATTTAAGAGTTTAATATCTATACCATCTTCTTTCATTATTGCACCTTTGGAATCTGATATTGCTATTATTGTGTGACTGTGATCGGTTAGTATTTGTGCAGCATTACCACCAACATTACCAAAACCTTGTATTACAACTTTACATGAATCAGGCATCGCCATTTTTTTTCTGATAACATCAAAAACATAAAATCCTCCAAGCCCTGTAGCTGGACCTCTACCTTCTGAACCTCCAACCTCAATCGGTTTTCCAGTTATTACTGCATGAGTTTTATCGCCAGTAATTTTCTCGTATTCGTCTACCATCCAAGACATTATTTCAGGTGTAGTGTTTACATCTGGTGCTGGTACGTCAACTTGTGGTCCAATAATAGGTGCCATTAGTTTTATCCATCCACGTGAAAGCCTCTCTAGTTCTGTTTTAGATAACTTCTTTGGGTCAACTGTAATCCCACCCTTACCACCTCCCATTGGGATATTTGCAACTGCACACTTAAGAGCCATCCAAAAAGCAAGAGCTTTTACTTCATTTATGTCGGTATCTTGATGGTATCTTATTCCTCCTTTATACGGCCCACGAGCATTATTGTATTGGACACGATAACCTTCAAAGATTGATAAACTGCCATCATCCATTTTTACAGGAATAGAAATTCTTATCTCGCGATTTGGTTGTTGTAGCCTAGATAGAAATTCTTTAGAGAACTGTTTGACCTTTGTTGCTCGGTCGAGCTGAAGCATTGCGTTTTGGAATGGGTTATTCATAATATTAATTTAATTATTTTTTAATATTTTTTATTATAACCCTTTTTCCTATTTATTTATAGTTTAAAATAAGCCTTATTTAATAAGGAATTTAGGTATTGGGTAGGGGCTTGACAAATGGCATATATATATGATATAATACAATTATGAATATAAATATATCAAAAAACTTAATAGCATTTTTAGCCGTAGCTTTTCTTGTTAGTGCTGCTTCTGCTTCTGCTTATGTTCCAGGTGTTTGGGATCCACAACCTCGCGTTAATGCAAATGAACCAGCTTTCACAAAGGTTCCTACTACATATGATGCTCCAGTAGTTCCTCAAACAGTAGCTATGAATAACTATAACTTCAATACCAATAATGGTAGTTCAAATACTAATGTTAATCCGAACACAAATACTTCAAACACTAGTACTAATACAAAAACAGTTACTAAAAATACAACAACAAACACAACAAAAGTAGCTACAGCTGCTCGTGTGAGAAACACAAACACTTCTGATTCTGGTTATGTTTCTTCTGATTTTAACAATCAATTAAAACCAGTAGTTACAACAGGAAACAATCTTACAGCTCTATCAGTTGCTGGTTCTGGAGGCTTTATGCCAAGTTCAGTATTTCAATGGTTTCTTATAATACTTTTGATTTTAGCTATAATTATAGTTGCTAGAATGCTCACAAGAAGTGATCATCATGAAGTTCATACAGTAACATCTCACTAATCAACACTAAAAAATCCCCTGATGGGGATTTTTTAGTGTTGATCTTATCCACAAGATTGGTATTGATATAACGACTAGTCTGATATAATTAAAATATTATCATTCATCGAGCTATAAATAAAAAATTATAGCAATTATAAAGTATGAAGAATTCTTTTTATAAACAGCGATTGCTTTTAGCACTATCGGCTTTTTTCTTGGCATTTTTAGTTGCGCCAGTATTTGCAAGTGCAGCAACGTACTACGTAAGTACTACAGGTAATGACAGTAATACAGGAACACAAACTTCTCCTTGGAGAACTCTTGGTAAGGGTTGTAGTACAGTTACTACTTCAGGAGACAATATTCACATTGTTGCAGGTACTTATACTGAATCAGCGTTGTGTAACCTCGCCCCTGGTGTAAGTATTGAAGGAGAAGGCGCAACAACTACTATTGTAAAAAGTAGTAGAACTGGATCTTGGTCAAATTTTATACAAATGCAGTCACCAGATAATACTAACGGTAACCAAAGTATTTCTAACCTTACTCTTGATGGACAAACTAACACAACCGGTAATGCAAGTGGTACTTGGGTTGGTGTATGGATTACAGGTAGAAGTAATGTAAGCATACACGATACAATCATAAAGAACTTCTACTATTACGGAGCTATCTTTGCTGGTAATCAACTCGATGGGCAGACTGCAACTACTTGGACATCTGGTCCATACGCTACTGGTAACAGTTTTTATAACAATGATGCTTCTAACTGTGCAGCAATTGTCCCTGCTTATACTTCTGGTACGGGATGTTTAGGAGTTGGTTGGCAAGATGGTATGGATATTCATCATAACAACATTGTTACAACAGCAAGGCCACTTAGTCAGAATGGATGGCCGATCAAGTTCTGGAGTAATGGATATTTGAAAGGAGTCAAGATTCACGATAATACCTTAATAAAGTCACCATTCCAAGGGAACCAACCATTTTCTCCACCAGATTGGGATTTCGCAATTGAATTTTTCAATGTACAGGGAATGCAATTATATAACAACTACATTCAAGGATCAGCTGATATAAACTATGTATATAAAGGTAGCTATCCTTATGGTCTTTGGGCTCATCATAATACATTCAATCATGCTACCCCTAACTATAATCATCCTGAAAGTGGGTTCATATTTGAGTTTAAGGCTGAGCATATGTTTATAGAGAACAATGTATTTAATAATAAATTTGTTGGGATTTCTTACAATACGAGAGGTGTAAACAATAATGGAGGGGAAAATCAGTATGCTTGTACATATGGGGGAAGTACTAGCGGATGTAGTGGTATTGTAAACAATGTAATACGCAACAATGTATTTTCTAACTTATATCCTACAGCAGGTGCTACAGGTGGTATCGTTACTCAAAGTGAGAACAATGTTAATGATGTACAGATAGATGGGATGTATATATACAATAACGTATTTTCTGGAAGGTCTGGAGGTGCCGGAACATATAATGGTATAGACCTTAGTGGAACAGGAAATGGAAGTAGTATAAAAAATGTATATGTGAGGAATAATATATTCCAGAACTTCCAGAGTAATCCAATCTCAGTAGGATCAGGAGGTACACAGACTAACATACAAGTAACAAATAATAATTTCTACAACAATACTCCAAACACTATAAGTTGGTCAGCTGCTACACAGTCCAATAACCAAACAGTAAATCCTTTGTTTGTTTCTGTAACAGATTTCCATCTTCAAACAACTTCTCCTATGATTAATGCCGGCTTTACACCTCTTTCACTTCCATCTTATGCACAAGCAGTTCCATTCAATGGTAGTGCACCAGACCTAGGTGCTTATGAAACTGGTAACACTGGTGGAAATGCCTCTCCAACCTCAAACGCAGGTCCAGATCAAACAATTACATTACCTACAAGTACTGTGACTTTATCTGGATCAGGGACTGATTCTGATGGCACAATCGCATCATATATTTGGACTAAAACCGCAGGCCCTACAAGCGGAACAATTACAACTCCAACATCTGCAACAACAACAGTTACAGGACTTGTACAAGGTACATATACTTTCCAATTACAAGTTACAGATAACCTTGGTGCAACTGGAACAGATACTATGAATGTGGTGGTGAATCAAGGAACTGCAACTGCTACAAGTTACACATTTACAGGACCAACTGGAGGCATGGTTAGTAGTGCATCCGGGGTATTCACAATAACTCCAAATGCAAGTTATACGGGTACAATAACAATAACTATTAATGGTGGAGGACTTACCTCTGTTACTAAAACATTCTCAAATTCAAATGCTCCTCAGACATTTACTATTACACCAACAACAGGAGGAAATATAACTCTAACAGGAACAAGTAATCCAGCAATTACAAATCCTGCATCGCTTTCATACTTTGCTAACCAAGCTCCAGTTGTAAACGCAGGATTAGATAAAACAATAACTCTTCCAGTCAATAGTGTTAGTTTAACTGCTACAGCCACAGATCCAAATGGTGACCCAATGACATATTTATGGACTAAGGTTTCAGGTCCTGCAAGTGGAACAATTGTTACACCTACTGCTCTTACTACAAACATTACAGGCCTTGTTCAAGGTACATACACTTTCTGGATGACTGCAACAGATTCTCGTGGAGCATCTGGTGCTGATCAAGTTGTAGTTACTGTGAACGGTGCTGTTGGTAACCAACCTCCAACCTCAAACGCAGGTCCAGATCAAACAATTACATTACCTACAAGTACTGTGACTTTATCTGGATCAGGGACTGATTCTGATGGCACAATCGCATCATATATTTGGACTAAAACCGCAGGCCCTACAAGCGGAACAATTACAACTCCAACATCTGCAACAACAACAGTTACAGGACTTGTACAAGGTACATATACTTTCCAATTACAAGTTACAGATAACCTTGGTGCAACTGGAACAGATACTATGAATGTGGTGGTGAATAGTAGTACACCACCTACTCCAGGAAACTTTGCAACATGGAATCCACTTGATAAAGGTGCGAAAGTTGCTCTTTCAAATAACAATATGACTGCATCTTGGAATGGTGGAAAGGGTACAGTGCGATCTACAATATCTAAATCTTCTGGTAAATGGTATTGGGAAGTTAAACTAAATCAAGCTGGTAACCAATTTATTGGGGTAGCAACTTCTTCTGCAAGTGTAAATAATACTGTAGGTTGGGATATTGGAGGATGGAGTATGGTGGTTGATGAGGGTGATAGATGGCACAATGGTAGCCAAGGATATTGGGCAGGTGGACCATTTTCTTTCAACAATAATGATGTTGTTGGTGTTGCTCTTGATGTCGATAACGGAAAAATTAGCATGTATAAAAATGGTGTATTTATCGGTGAAATGTTTACTGGTATAACTGGAAATATCTATGCTGCATGGGGAGGAGAATTAAGTGGTACTGGTACTGTTAACTTTGGAGCAACTCCATTTAGTTACGCAGTTCCTGCTGGATATAATCCAGGACTTTACGGTACAAGCAGTGCTCCTACATTCGGAATAGGAACTAGAGTTAAAACACTTGCTCGTGTTGCTATACGTGCTGGTGCAGGTAATAACTTTACCAAACTTGGTATTCAACAAAAAGATGCTATAGGAACAATAATTGATGGTCCAGCAAATGGAAGTGGTTACACTTGGTGGAAGGTCGACTTTGATAATGCTCCTGATGGATGGGTACAAAGACAATATCTAGCTAATTACTAGTTAAAATTATACCTATTGACAATTATCATTAATTAGTATATAATATAAGATATGAAAAAATTAACATTTATATTAGCTCTTGCAGTTATGCTACCTTTTTCAACATCTGCTGCAATGACTCTAGATGATGTGCTTCAATTAAAAAGTAATTTCGAAAAAGAATCAGTTAAATCTCCCAAAGTTTTGGGTGCTTCAACTATAACTGGTACACCCAAATCTTCTGTATCACTTCCAGATGGCGCTCCGGAAAAACTTATTAAAGGTCTTAAATATGTTAAAGGTACAAATAAAATTATTGACCAAAAACTTAAAAAAGGATCAAAAGGTGATCAAGTTAAGATGCTACAAGTATTTCTAAGTTCAGTTGGTTACAATGTTCCTGCAACTGGAACATTTGGCCCAGCGACAGAAAAAGCTGTTAAAGAACTACAAGGAGACTATCTTCTAAAAGCTGATGGAGTTGTAGGAAAAACAACACAAGATAAAATAGCAGAAGAAGTAGAAACAGTTGTAAATAAATAACAAAAAAATCAAAAAGCCACCCAATGGGTGGTTTTTTGGTTCCTAATAAAAAACCTCTCCGAGTGGAGAGTTTAAATTAAGTTGAAGAAAATATTTTTTAGCTTTGCTGATATTAGTTTATTGTAATATTGACCTTAAAAACTTTTTCCAGAATGCTTTTTATACTTTCTTCTATCTCTTTTTTGTAAAAGTTTAAATTGATTATTCCCAATTCTCTCCTTATATCAACTTTCAACCCCTTTTTGTCAAAAGTAATTTTGGAAACCATTTTCACAAATGTCCAAACAGGGTGAGCCCAATTAAGCAATTCCACTGCTATGGCGCTTTGTTGCTCATTGGCTATATCTTTGTTTAGATCATCCAATCGGTTTTCCTCTTTATTAAAGATGAGAAACTTTTCTGACGATATCGGTAATTCATCAGATGTTATGATTATAGATTGTCCATCTATAACTAATACTATTGCTTTATTTTCCACGACCTTAATTTTTGGTTATAAAAAAAGACTTTACAAAATCTACTTTTATAACCAAAAATTAAGTAATTTATCATTACCTTAACATTAAAATATACTTAAGTCAAATAGCTCTATTTGTCTTGATCGTATTTTTCTAAGTATGTAGTTAGCTGACGATTAACTTTTATGAAAGTTGCTCTCTTTGCAAATTCTTTCAAACTACTTGCTCCGATATATGTTCCAGTACTTCTGAGTGATCCAAATAAATCTTGGATGAATACATCTATAGGACCTTTATATGGCATTAGTACATATCTACCTTCAGATGCTCTATGGTCTGATTTTTTTCCGTAGAATTCTAGCAAGGCCTTGTTAGATGACGAACCAAAATATTCTTTAAATTTCTCACCATTTTTTTCAACTAACTTTCCAGCACTTTCATCAAATCCTGAGAAAAGTGAACCCATCATGTTAAAATCTGCACCTCCGCAAAAAGCTTTTGCTACACAAGAAGGGTATTGCTGACCACCATCAGCTATAACAAGTCCATGTTTACTTTGGCCATTTGATATACCATGTGCAGCATCTGAACATTCTATAACTGCTGAGAGTTGGGGGTAGCCAACACCAGTCATTTTTCTTGTAGTACAAGCTGATCCTGGTCCAATTCCTACTTTTACAATATCTGCACCAGATAGGATAATTTCTTCAGTCATTTCGTTCGTTACTACGTTTCCAGCAATTATTATATGATCCTTACATAAGCTACGAATCAATTTTATTGTTTCTAGAAATCTTTCAAGATAACCATTAGGGACATCAATACAAATAAAAGAGAAGTTATTTATCAAACCTGATGAAATCATTTCATTTAGTTGAGCAATGTCTTCATCTCTTATGCCGAGTGTATAAACTATATAATCTGGATTGTTAAAATCTTTGAAAAATTCTTTATATTCATCAATCGTGTAATATTTATGGAATGTAGTTATGATTTTTTGTTTAGATAAAACTCGAGCCATTTCAAAGGTTCCACATGTTGCCATATTTGCAGTCATTATTGGAATACCTTCCCAAGTTTTAGGGGAGTGATAGAAGTTGAACTTTCTTTCAAGTGATACATCTTTGCGAGAAGTAAGTGTACTCCTTTTGGGTCTAAGTAGTACATCACTATAATCAAGTTTTATATCTTCTTCTATCCGCATACCGGTTTATTTTAGCACTTTAAACATTTAGCACAAATCTTTATTTAGTTTTCCACAGATTAGTAATTGACTTGTATTACCATATACCCTATAGTATAGGGTATATGAAACATAAGAATGAACATAAACATAAACACGGAGAAATTAATAATAAGTCAGTGAAATTGGTTAATATGGCAAGTGGAAGTTTGTCGAAAGTTTCTACTATGATAGTTGAAGGTAGATATTGCCCTGAGGTTATACAACAAATAGATAGTGTAATAGGATTACTACATAGTACTAGGAAAGAGTTGTTAAAAGGTCACCTCGAATCATGTCTAATAGAACAGATGAAAAATGATAAGACTGGATCAATAAAAGAATTATTAAAAATTTATAATATGCAATAAAAATTTATGTCAAAAATATCAACTACATTTGCAGTTTCACTTATGATTGTTACAGGCATTATTGGTTTATTAATAGGTTATTACTCAACTCCTCAATATAAACTCAGTATGTATGATAAAGAAAGTATGGACTTTGGGCGAGCTGATAGAACTCTTGATTTGAGATACATTAATGCAATGATTGCTCACCATAGGGGAGCAATGCTTTTAGCACAGCAGGCTTTAGTAAATGCGCAAAGGCAGGAAATTAAAGATTTATCAAACAAAATATTAAATGATGAACCAGGTGCTATTTCGGAGCTATATGAATGGAAGAAAGATTGGTATAAAGATACAAAAAAAGTAAGAGATCCAATTGTTTCTAACCTTGGAAATCCTGACGAGAAATTTGACCTACGATTTCTTAATGCGCTAATTGCTCATCACGAAGCTGGTTTGTTAATGACTAAGGATATAAAACTTAAATCAAGTAGAAACGAGATACTAAACAATGCGGATGCTGTAGATACATTTCTTACTACGACACTTAAAGTCTTTAAAGATTGGAGAAAAGAATGGTACAAAATATAAAATAATTATATGTTAAAACAAATTTTAAAAGTAAATGGAATGCACTGCGCTAGTTGCTCCTCTGTTATTACTAAAAAAGTATCTAAGATCTCTGGTGTAAATAGTATAAGTGTAAATTTTGCTACCGAAAAAGCCAAGATTGATTTTAATGAAAGCAAGGTATCTATTGATGATATAAACAAAGAAATTGGAATTCTTGGTTATTCTTTTGCTTTGGATGATAGTGGTATTGAAAATACAGATGACGATTCTAATGTTTCTGTAAAAAATGAATCAAAGAAAGAAAAAATAAAAGAAATTTTTGCAATTCAAGATAAAATGTTTTTCATCCTACCTGTTTCTTTAATTGTTTTTATATTAATGATTTGGGATATTTTATCTAAATTATTCTTATCTATCCCTATCCTACCAATTCCCATGCCTATATTTAATATTATTTCTTTAGTACTTGCTACTATAGCTTTATTCTGGGTAGGACGTCCATTTCTACAAGGAATAGTTAAATTTATACGCTATAGAGTAGCAAATATGGACACATTGATAGGAATAGGCACGCTTTCAGCTTATTTGTATAGCACCATCATTACATTGTTACCACAACTTACAGTTTTTTTAAGATTGCCTGAATATACTTATTTTGATGTGACTATTGTTGTAATTGGATTTGTTGTACTTGGTAAATATTTAGAAGCAAGGTCAAAACTTAAAACAGGTGAAGCTATCAGAAAGCTAATTAATCTTCAAGCAAAAACTGCATTATTGTTTATTGATGGAAAGGAGGTAGAAGTTAAAGTTAGTGAAGTAAAAGTCGGGGATATTATTATTGTTAAGCCAGGAGCAAAAATTCCAGTAGATGGGGAAATCATAGAAGGTATTTCATCTATAGATGAATCTATGATTACAGGGGAACCGATACCAGTAGATAAAAAAATAGGTGATTTGGTTGTAGGTGCAACTATAAATAAGCAAGGAAGTTTTAAGTTTAAAGCAACTAAAATAGGCGAAGATACTGTTATTGCTCAGATAATAAAAATGGTTGAGGAAGCTCAAGGTAGCCGTGCGCCTATTCAAGAAATTGCAGATAGAGTATCTAGTATATTTGTTCCCATTGTTCTTATTATTGCTTTCCTAGCTCTTATTCTATGGTTAATAATTGGATTTTATACTATAGGATTTTCTTTAGCATTATCTTATGGAATTTTATCTTTTGTAGGGATACTTGTTATTGCTTGCCCTTGTGCTCTCGGTCTTGCTACGCCTACAGCGATTATAGTTGGAGTTGGGAAAGGAGCTGAAAATGGTATTCTTATTCGTAATGCAGAAGCCTTAGAAAAGTTAAGTAAAATAGATACAATTGTTCTTGATAAAACTGGAACAATTACAAAAGGTAAACCGGAAGTGACTAATATTGTAAGTTTGAATGATAAATGGGACGAAAATAAAATATTAAGTATCGTAGCAAGTGTTGAAAAAAATTCAGAACACCCACTTGCTGAAGCTATAGTACAAAAAGCTAATTCTAAAAAAATTATTATAGAAAAATCAGAAAAATTCTCAGCGCTTGAAGGAATAGGAGTGAAAGCCGAGGTTAATGGCCAGAATATATATATACATAAACCAGATCCAAATGAAAAAACAAGCATAGACATAAAAGAACTTCAAGAACAAGGTAAAACTGTTATAGTAGTAGAAGTAGATAATAATAAAATTGGGTTGATTGCACTTAGTGATATCTTGAAGGAAGAAACAAAAGAAGCCATAGATTTGTTACATAAAAAGGGAATTAAGATTATAATGTTGACCGGAGATAACAAATTAACAGCTCAATATATAGCAAAACTTGCAAAAATAGATGATGTTATTGCTGAAGTTTTACCTCAAGAAAAGTCGAATAAGATAAAAGAATTACAAAAAGCTGGTGCTATTGTTGCTATGGTAGGTGATGGAATAAATGATGCTCCAGCTTTAATGCAGGCAGATGTTGGTATAGCAATGGGAACAGGAACAGATGTAGCAATAGAATCTGCAGATATCACATTGCTCCATGGTGATATATCAAAACTCGTTAAAGCTGTAAAACTATCTAAAATGACAATGAAAGGTATTAAGCAAAATTTATTCTGGGCGTTTGCATATAATATCGTTGGTATACCGCTTGCTGCAGGAATATTATATCCAATATTTGGATGGTTACTTAATCCTGCATTCGCTGGGCTTGCAATGGCTTTCTCTAGTGTATCAGTGGTGTCGAATTCATTAAGGATTAAAAGTAAAAGGTTATAATTTATGAATAAACATACATTTCATGTTTCTGGTACTCATTGTTCTTCTTGCAAAATATTAATTGAAGATATTTTAGGAGAGCAAGGCATTGTAAATAGTGTCAAAGTAAATCTAAGTCAGGAGACCATAGAAGTAGATACTAACTCTGACATATTGGCAGAAGAACTACTGAAACTTATAAATGAAAAAGTAAAACCAAACGGTTATAATGTTACTTTGGAAAAAGGAAATAAAATAAAAGAAAATCATAATATTTTATTTAAAGCTATTCCAATAGGACTTCTATTTTTGATTTTATTCTTTTTGCTTCAAAAATCTGGAATTCTAAATCTTGGTATTGGTGGTGGAGTGACACCAGCAAGTGGATTTATTATAGGGCTTATAGCATCTGTTTCCAGCTGTCTTGCTGTTGTAGGTGGACTTGTTTTATCCCTTTCCGCAAAAATAGCAGAGGATAACCGTAGAAGTACGAAAAAACAAGTTATCCTGTTTCATATAGGAAGACTTGTAGGTTTTGCTTTGCTTGGTGGAGTTTTAGGTTTAGTTGGTCAAACCATCGGTATCAACTTTACATTTTCGGCAATACTTGGAATTATTGCTTCCACAATAATGTTACTGCTAGGTATGAATCTTATTGGAGTTTTTAAGAAAACTAAATTCACTCTTCCTAGTAATATATTTAAATATTTTAGAAAAGTAGAACATGCAACCCTAGCTCCTATTATTTTAGGTATTGGTACATTTTTCTTGCCTTGTGGATTTACTCAATCTATGCAATTTTCAGCATTATCAAGCGGCTCATTTATTTCAGGGTTTTCGATAATGTTTTTCTTTGCTCTTGGTACACTTCCAGTACTTGCGATACTGTCGTTTAGTTCGGTTTCTTTTGCAAAATCAAAATACGCACCTCTATTTTTTAAGTCAACAGGGGTCATAGTAATAGGCCTCGGCCTCTTCTCACTACTTGCTGGTCTTACTGGCCTAGGTGTTATAAATCCGTTATTTAATCTATAATATATAATATGAATAAAACTGCTTATATCATAATAATGTTAGGTCTTGTTATTGGGATAGGTACTATCTTTTTTGTTGGGTCAAAAGTTAAAAAAACTCAAAATTCTAACGAAACTAAGATTTTACAAAATGTTGAAATAAAAGATGGTACTCAGTATATTACTATATATGCTCAAGGTGGGTATCTACCAAGAATCTCAGAAGCTAAAGCAGGTATTCCAACAAAATTAATTGTAAATACAAACGCTACATATGACTGCTCTTCTTCACTTGTAATTCGATCTATTGGCTTTCAAAAGATTTTACCTAATACAGGAGACACCATTATTGATTTAGGTACTCCAAAAGTAGGTAAACCGTTAGTTGGTGTGTGTGGAATGGGCATGTATTCTTTTCAAATAAATTTTAGATCCTAGTTACTAGTTTAAAAATTTTCATATGGTTAGAAATGTAAACAAAGAACACAAAGAATCCCTAACTTTTCAAGAGAAAATTGCACTTAAGATTACTAAAGGTGTGGGTAGCATGTATTGTGCTTATTTATTTGCAGCTATTGCACTTATAAGCCTACCTGATGCGATAAATGGAGGGCGTGCTACAATCGTCTCTTGGGTTGCCCAGACGTTTCTACAATTAGTATTACTTTCAATAATAATGGTTGGTCAGAATGTTGCTAGTAAGCATTCTGAAAGACGTGCTGATGCTGACTACGAAATAGACTTAAGAACCGAACAAGAAATAAAAGAGATAAAAGAAAGTTTAGATGAGATAAAAAAACAACTCTCAAATAAATAAAATTATAGTAATTTATGGATTTTCTTTTAAATGTAATATTACCCTCGATACTTATATACAAGTATTTTGCAATTTTCCTTATAACTCTTCTCGCGGCACTTGCCCTGCCTGTACCTCCAGGGGCATTTTTAATGACGTCAGCTGCTCTTGCAAGCCAAGGATATTTTTCATTTTTTTGGGTTGTATTTATAGGAAGCTTGGGAAATATTATAGGGGATAACATAGGATACTTTTTAGCTAAAAAATATGGCAAGTATGTTTTCTATAAAATGGGCCTCAGAAAGTCTATTGAGTCTGATAGATATAAGAGAATAGAGAAACGTTTAATTGAACATTCTGGATTCGTTATTTTCGTTACCAGGTTTGAAGTTTTTTCTAACCTTGCGGTAAATATCATGTGCGGTATAAGTAGACTTTCATACAAAAAATATTTGATTTTTGAGGTCTTGGGAGAAGTTGCTCAAGTTTTACTTTATTGTTCTATTGGGTATGTTGTAGGAGATAACTGGAAGGTTATAAATACTTTAATGAATAAGTCCTTAGTATACACAGGTTTAATTTTAGTTATGTTTGTATTAGTTATTTGGTATAGATCAAAAATGAGAGATAGAATTTAAACTTTTTTCTTTCTTAATATTGCACTTATTGTGATTATATTCATAAAGAATAAAGTCATGGGGTATATGTAAGTAGCTAGAACTAAGTTTCTAATTGCAAACATTGATATACCATGACGGATTAAATTTATTATCCATGAAAATAGGTTCTCACTTTTTGGATCATTCCATGTTTTTCTTATTGTTGGTATAAATCCACAAGCGTCTATTATTGTTGCTAGTACCACAGAAATTGTAGGGTCATTTGTAATTAACCAAGGAATTATAGATATTAGTCCTGCAAAAAGGAAAAAATAGTCCAATCTAGTTACATCTTTAGTTCCGTACTTTACGCATAGTATACAAACATAAACTGTTGCAATTGCTGATATTAATGTAGTCCAAGCACCAGGACCGGCTTCTTTTGTGAGTTGAGCAAAAAACGCAATTGTTGTAACTATAGCCCAAATTATATTCGAAAACAGGTGAGGCTTTGTTTTGCCTTTGTATATACTCCTTATGTAAGGAACCATTCCTACTATATTTAGAACAACGGCAATGATTCCAATAGTTTCTTTCATATTTTTTAATATAGCATTTTGAAGTTTAAAGGTCGATTAAAATTTGATATAATCAATTTTATGAATACCCATAAAAGACTAAAGCAAAGAGTTCAAGCTTATTTAAGCCATAAACCGATGTTGTATGCACTCATTGTTGGAATTGGTATAGTTTTATTTTGGAGGGGAGTATGGCACACTGCTGATAGCGTACATTCTTTTATTGATTACTCTTATTTAGGACAATCCATAGACCTTGCTATTAATAAATGGTGGGATGGACCACTTTCTTTTGTTGTTGGAATTTTTCTTTTATACACAACTGGAGCTTTTACTTCTAGTTTTATTGGTAATGAACTAATACTATCTGGCCTAAGGGGTGAAAAACGCTTAACTGAAAAGGCAGAGATGGACCTTAAGAGTGAAATTAATACAATAGGAGAGGTAAAAGAAGAACTTTTTGAAATATCAAACAAGCTTGAAAAATTGGAAAGGGAAGCTAGTAAAAGTCATACTAAATTCTAATAATTTAAAAATGCATACTTTACCTGCTGATTTTAAAAAAGCAATATATCAAGATAAAATTTTGAAAGATTTTTGGCAAAGTATTACTCCACTTGCTCGCAATGAATGGATATGTTGGGTTATTTCTGCAAAAAAAGATGAAACAAGAGAAAAACGTATAAAAGTAGGTATAGATAAAATGCACAAAGGCATGAGAAGGCCTTGTTGTTGGGCAGGGTGCCCACACAGGTAGTTTTCCCTATATACAAATAGAAAAGCCGTAGAAAATTACAGATTTTCTACGGCAGATGCCTAAGATAAAATTTCTCTTATTTGCTTCAACCTTTCCTGAGTAATCTTTTTGGCTTTTTTTACTCTGGAAATCCTTACACCGTTACATACGGTGCGGGATACAATGTGAATGTGAAAATGCTTTTCCGTTTGACCCGCGAGGGAACCACGGTTCCAAAAGACATTATAGTCAGTAGAAAATTTTTCAACTTTCGCTGAAAAGGTTTTTACAAGACTGAACAAATCTACTAGCTCAGCTTGTGTAATTTCTTTTACTGAACTTACATGTCTTTTGGGTAATATAAGCAAGCTTATGTTACCAGACGGGAACAAATTAACAATTGCCAGGCTCAGGCCTGTTTCTTTTAAAATCAGACTCGCGTCTGGTTTACAAAGTACGCACATGGGTTAAGTTTTATAGGTTACGAATTTCAATACTCAATTTGATATTATCATATTTTTTGTATTTTGTCAAACAAGGCGAATTATATATAGAAATAGTTGTATTTTAATTAATACAATTTATTTGTTTATCAAGTATTTACTAGCAATACTAAGTGCAAATGATGGAAGTATTATAAATACTGATGCCATAATAAATCTCATAAGAACTCTATTTATCAAGTCGTTATCATTTTGTCCGCCAAATATAGCCAAAGACAAGCCAAATATACCAAAAGCAATGGAAGCACATATAAATATGCGAGTTGAAATTTTCTGCATAGAGTTAGTATATCACAATTGTAAATATAAATGCTCCCCTGGGCTTCTAATCTTCGAACCTATTTTACGGATAATCGGGTGTTTGTTCCGGTCTAATCTGTAAATCGAATAAAGAAGTGCTAACAAGTTTTAAAAGTATATCGATAAATATATATTGACAAACGATAAACAATAAATTAAGATGAATGTATACAAATTATAAGCATCACCTATGAAAAAAAGCTCAACACTATTTCTTCAGATAGTCATCGTGCTCGTCGGCATCGTAGCACTAGCCGTTATGATACGGTTTCCTTTGACCGAGGGAAGAGCTGTAAACTTAGACCTGTTTAGTATCTACGCTGATCCATTCATCATCTATGGGTATATAGCGTCTATTCCATTTTTTATTGCGCTGTATCAGGCATTTAAATTGCTCAGATACATTGGGCAGGATAAAGTTTTCTCTCTAAGCTCCGTGAAAGCTTTAAGGACTATAAAATATTGCGCAATCATAGTAAGCGTCTCAATTGTCTTAGCAGGACTATACATACGAGTATTTCACGCTAATGGTGACGACCCAGCAGGTTTTCTTGCTATGTGTATTGTCACTACTTTTGTTTCTATCGTTGTTGCCACTGCCGCGGCCGTGTTTGAAAAGACATTACAAAGTGCCGTAGAACTAAAGTCCGAGAACGACTTAACTGTGTAATACCATGGCAATCATTATTAACATTGACGTCATGTTGGCGAAGCGGAAAATGAGCGTCACCGAGCTTGCCGAGAAAGTTGGCATTACAATAGCTAATATATCTGTGTTGAAGAATGGCAAGGCAAGGGCAATTCGACTTTCGACACTGGAAGCAATTTGCAAAGCGTTGGAATGCCAGCCAGGTGATATTTTGGAGTTTAAAAAGTAAACGCAAGTTCTGCCTTAAAAAGAAAAGAGTCGCTTTCAGCGATAATTTTCTTAAGCGGCCCCAACAAATACCAACAAATCCTATCGGCTCCCTCTGGTGGACGAGTTCAGAACTTTGAATTGGACTGCAATTAAAAGAGAATTAGAAGTTTCTAAGATTTTTGAATTGTTTCCAATGATTGCACTTCAGAACTCGTTTGCATAAAAAAAGAAGCCCACCAGTGAAGATGAGCTTCAATTGGCGGGCTTACGTTTGTATTATTTTTTTACCCAGATTAGTTCTGTAGGATAGAACTCATCCGCGATAAAGGCAGAACGTCTGGTTAGCTTAATGACTTCTCCTTTGACAACAGTAACGTCAATGTAATCTTTAGGAGTATTTGATACAAGATAGTGAGCTAATACCAAGTCTGATATACTGGGGTCATTTTTCGCTTTTTCTTCTGTTATATTTTCACGAAAAAATTTACTACCCCGCACATCAACTTCATAAGTTTTTCCTTTGTATTGTATCCCAAAAGAAAAGCTTGCTCTGATGCCAGTTCCACCATCATACTTTGGGTAAGGAATAAATTCCGTTAACAACGCAGTTGCCCCAATTTTTTCAGGAGAAAACAATAAGGTGTCAGATTTTTGTCTTTCCACTTTTTGCTTTTCCCTTACACGTTTTCCACTCTTACTTTCGCAAGAAGAAAAAATTACTAAACTGCTAATTAAAGCTACTGCGAAGAAAAAATTTTTTGTTTTCATTTTTTGATTATTTATTTGTTTTGCATTATTGCTCTATAGAAACCAATAATTGATGTCCAGAGAGCAATATACAAAACAAAACAACCAAAAATATCAAAGAACTATACTACTTTGTATAGTATAGCATAATAGAACATATTTGTCAATACTGGCTCC
>CAZCNB010000009.1:0-28216 GCA_964500465.1 uncultured Candidatus Saccharibacteria bacterium
TGCTAAAGAGGCAGGGTGTAAAAGCCCTCGCGAGTTCGAATCTCGCCGTCTCCGCAAATTATGTTAAAATTATATTATTAATAATAAATAATCAATTATGAAAAAAGCAAAAACATTGTTTTGGATTTCAACAACGTTAATATTTTTATTTGAAGGAGTAATGCCGGCACTTACTGGCCACTCACAAATGGCTATAGATGGTATCACTGGGTTAGGTTATCCTGTTTATTTCGTAACTATTTTAACAGTGTTTAAAGTTCTAGGATCTATTGTTCTCATAGTTCCTAAGTTTCCAAACAACGTAAAGGAATGGGCTTATGCTGGATTTGGAATTGATTTCATCTGCGCATTTATAAGCATATGGGTAGTTGCAGGACTAAGTGCTATGACATTTTTCCCGCTGATAGTGTTTGCTGTACTTATAGTTTCTTACGTAAATTATAAAAAATTAAAATCTGGAAATTTTAGTTAATCAATTTATTCTATAAGTGCTATTATATTGGAATGAAAGAAATTCTAGTTCCAATTGCTGTGATATTTGCAATCATTGGGAATATCCCATATCTTCTTGATGTTATTAAAAGAAAAGTACAACCACACCCATATACATGGCTCGTTTGGTCTATTGTTTCCTTAATAACTTTTTTTGGTCAGGTAGTGAAAGGCGCAGGTATAGGTGCTATTCCTACTGGAGTAGCTGAAATATTTACTATAATTATTTTCTTATTTTCTCTTAAATACGGGTTTAAAAATATAGCCAGAAGAGACACTTATTTTTTATTGGTTTCATTACTTGGCTTAATTCCTTGGGTTCTTACAGACGATCCAACTATATCAGTAGTAATAGTAGTATCAATAGATCTGATTGCTTTTATTCCAACTCTTCGCAAAACTTATCTTTATCCAAATACTGAAACGCCACTGCTTTATTTTATGAATGTTTCAAGACATATACTCACACTATTTTCTTTGCAAGCTTACAATATTGCAACATCCTTACACTCAATAGTAATGATAATAACAAATTCTCTCATGACTTATTTTATATTTAGACATAGAAGTAAAAAGTAGTATAATTATCTATATGACTTTTATACAAACACTTTTACAAACAATATGGGCTTCAATCCTAGTCTTGGGTTGGGTTAAGGTTGCAATAATCGTAATTATAATTGCACTTCTTTCTCGCGCTCAGCCGATCCTTGGATTGCTAGGTGCGCTTATATTTATTGCATACCTACTTCATTGGATATAGTTTAAATTTAATATAAAAATATCCCGTGCTTCTATATAAATAACTGATATAGATGCACGGGCTTTTGTTTTTATTACACAATCTCTTCCTCCCCAATAGAACTTGTTGGCGAAGTGAATGTCATTGTGACTGTAGATGGGCCACAGAATTCGTAAATATCCGTGGGGGTTATATAGATAGGTTCTCCAATTTTCATGAAATGAACCCCCCCATTCACTTTTATTGAACTGTTCCCTTCGTTTACCCTGATAGGAACTATGCAAAGGTAAGTGTTACCCATAGTTCTATATTTCGGAGAATACGGTTTTTGATTTGTAAATAGTTTACCCATTAAGAATGGTAGTTTGTCTGTTAGTTTTCTTGCTGACATATTATTTAATTTAAGTGGGTTTATTATTTAGTTTTAGTGTAATCTTATATTATACAAACCAAGCTGTCTACTACTATTTCTTTATGTGTAGTGTTGTAGTATAATCTTTCTTATAAAAGTTATGAAAACCAAGATAAAGTTTTACTGGGTTATAATAGCACTTGTAATTTTTGCTAATATTACTATATTTATGTATTTCTCTAGAAGACTCGAAAACTTTATGGTTGAATCTACACTTGAAGCTCAAGCAAGGAATGAATTGTAAAATATATGAAAACAGTCACCCATTTAACTTTTGGACAAAAAATAAAAAGTAAAATATGGCACCTCCTATATTACGGATTTCCTTGGTGGCAAAAACACCTAGTAGAATGGCGTATTGTCTGGCATGATAAAGAAAGACAAAAATTTCATTTAGGATGGCTTGCTCCAGGTAAAACACTAGAAGGGCTTGAAAAACATTTACACGAAAAATGGGGATTTGGAAACCATTTCATTGCTTGGGTTGATACTGGCCAGGTTCTTTCTTGGAGAAAACTAACTGATTTTGATCACCAATATCATATTCGTGTTTTTAAAGACGGAGAAATACGTGGACATTTTGAGTATACTCCAGAAAGTAAACCCTTTGATCACTTCACCGAAGTTAATGAAGAATCACGCATTAATGAATTTAAAAAATTTCTAGGAGAATTTGTTGTAGATAAAAAATACATTTCACATCTTAAACCAGATATGAAAACTGCTCCAGAATCTGAAATAACTATTATGGACGTGAAAGAGGATAAATAATATCCCAAAGTTTACCAGCAACATTTCTTGGTTCTCCTATGAGAGGGAAGTGATGCAAATCTATAAATGGTGCACTGTTACATTCTATTACTCCAGAGCGTGGTTGTTCTTTCCATGATTTCGATACATCATCCATTATAAAATCGACACCTATAAGCGGATCATCTAAAACTTCTGCCACCATCTCAAGCATTTCTTTATTGTCTTTATGAACTATATCAGTCATATCAGTTATACCTCCACCAACAGCACGGCTAGTTTTTTGTCCCAATGTTACAATTTCATCTTTCTTTGGTATTATTTCTATTGTTCTATTCCAGTGTGCTAGTTCTTTCTCTGCTTCTTTATCAAGTACTAATTGATGGAAAATTGGTCCTTGCCTCTTAGGACTTTTATTTTCGATTTCAACTAGTTCTTTTATTTTATGAACTCCATCTCCTATAACGTAAGCAGGCTCACGTCTTATAACTGCAACTAGTTTTTTATCTATAACTGTCCCTCTGAAAACATACCCAGAAAGTTCTTCTTCAATCATTACCCACGGAGACAATTGTTTCGCCTTTTTAAAAGCCAACAGAAAATCATCTATACTACTTATGTGAGTAGTTGTATGTCTACTTCGTGAGCCAATATTTGGTTTAACTATTGCTGGTTTACTTAAAGAATTAAATATATCCAAAGCTTTCTTTTGATTAAAAGCAACACCACCTTTTGCTATTGGAATACCTCCTGATTTCGCAAAATGTTTTTTCATTTGATTTTTATTATCCATCCACTCTAAACCTTTTGAATTGTATTTTTTAGGTCTAGGTAATACATCAAAAAATCTCATTTCACCTTTATATTTTGAAATAAATATATCGTGGCCGATTCCAAACAATCTGAATTCGTACATATCTATACCCCTTTTTATAGCCTCTTCCCACAGAACTCTTGTTCTATAACTATCATCATTATCTGGCTTCCTAGTTATCTTACCTAAACCCACGAAAGTTAAACCTTTTGTAAGTGATGGGCCTATCCATTCCAGGCTATCTTCTGGAATTATCTTGCTCATCCAATTTGTCCAAGGTTCTACCAGCGCTCCTAAAAGTATTGTTAAGTAGGTTAAAACGTGGTTTACTTGTGCGCCTCCACAGTCCGGACAGTATTTCTTCCTCTTTTTTCTAATAGGTAGAGCATGAACTCCACAATGTTTACAAATATTTTTTTCCTTTATTTCAGTCATGTTTTACAGTTTACCAGAAATTAATGTGCAACTGCAAAGCATATAACTTTTCTAGCTCCTGTATTTTTTAAAACTTTTGTTATTTCTAAAAAAGTTGATCCAGTTGTTGTTACATCATCTATAATTATAAAGGTTTTTCCTCTAACAAAACTTTCATCTGATATACTAAATACCCCTTTCACGTTATTTAACCTCCTGTTTCTGTTTGAAATTTTTGCTTGGGGTAATGTGTCCTTGACTTTAATTACTAGATCACCCCTTAATTCAAAGGAATCTTTATTAGAGTCACAGAAGCCCTTTGCTATATATTTAGCTTGATTATAACCTCTCTTTTTTATCTTACTTTTTGAAATAGGTACTGGTATTACTATTATTTTATTACCTATATATTGTTTGATTTCTGATATATCTTCCACGAATTCTTGATATATTAGTTGTCCCAATCTTGCCCCTATATGACCTCTATGGTGATATTTAAGTTTCCATATAGCATTTTTTATAGCGGGGTCTCTATAATCGTAACAAGCATATATGTTGTTTGCAGTTTTTCTTTCTGTTTTTCTAAAGTTTAAAGAGCATTTATCACATATAACTAAGCCCCTTATATTACAGACAATACATTTTTCTGGAAAAACTATATCTATTAGTAAATCATAAAGGGCTCTTATAATTTTATATACTGATTCCACACACTTATTTTACTATAGCTATGCTATACTAGATAATATATTTATGGACAATTCATTAAAGAAAATCATTTCTGGGGGGCTTGCGAGTCTGTCTGACATGTTTCGATCTGCTCAGTCTACAAATGTTGCTCTTGGTATAGACATAGGTTCTTCGGCTATTAAAGTTGTTCAACTAAAAAAGAAAGGAGGGAAGGCTGTACTTGAAACCTATGGAGCTCTTTCGCTCGGTCCCTATGGTAAAACTGAAGTTGGTACTGTTACTAATTTGCCAACAGAAGATATTGCTAAAGCTTTGTTTGATGTAATGAAAGAGTCTAATGTTACCGCGCATTCTGGTGTATTTGCTATACCTTCATCATCTAGTCTTATATTTACAATAACTCTGCCTGGTAATGTTAATGAATCTCAATTACCCACAATAGTCCCAATAGAAGCAAGAAAATATATACCTGTACCTATATCAGAAGTAAAATTAGACTGGTTTGTCGTTCCGGCCGAAATGTCTGTCTTTGATAATAGTATTCAGAATAATCCAACAGACGAATACAAACCTATTAAATCAAAAGTTGAAGTATTAGTCGTTGCAATTCATAACGATATTTTATCTAGATACCAAGATATACTATCAAAAACAGATTTAAAATCTGAATCTTTTGAAATGGAAATTTTTAGCAACGTAAGATCATGTTTTGGTCACGATCTTGCACCAGTACTTTTTATGGATTTTGGTGCATCAAAGACCAAACTTTCTATCGTAGAGGGTGGGGTAGTTAGAGTTTTTCATATTGTTAATCGCGGATCTCAAGATATAACTAGAAATATATCTTCATCACTCAATATATCTTTTGAAGAAGCAGAAAAACTTAAACGTTCAGTAGGCATGGATTCAAGTAGCAACACCGAGGTTGCTGATATTGTCAGATTGTCTATTGATTATATTTTTTCTGACACAAATAGTGTTGTACTTGCTTATCAGAAGAAGTATAATAAAAGTATAAGCAAAGTCGTTCTGGTTGGAGGAGGTTCTCTGGTTAAAGGTTTAATCGAAAAAGCTACGAGTACATTACGGACAGAAGTAATATACGGTGACCCATTCGATAAAACTGAGACCCCTGCTTTTTTAAAACCAGTTCTAGAACTTAGTGGTCCTGAGTTTTCAGTAGCTGTTGGTCTTGCGCTTCGACAACTTTCTTAAAATTTTTATGGAAAATTCATTTCAAACATCATTTATACCAAAGAAACCAATAACTACTAGTACGGGTAGTGGTTATAGTCGTCCACAAACTAGTTTATTTTCAGTCCTCTCATTTATAATTCTTATTGTCGTAGGTCTTGCCTCAGGTGGTCTATTTCTTTATAAAAATTACTTAATTAAACAAGAGTCGATCTTATCATCATCACTAGAAAGAGTGAAAGAGACTTTTGAAAAAAATACTTTAGATGAATTAGAATTATATGATAAGCGTGTTTCAGCCGCTAAATCTGTTCTTGATAAACACATAGTATTTTCTCCAATGTTTGCTTTACTTGGGGCTATCACTATACCATCTGTTCAATATACAAATTTTACTGAAGATAATAACAGTCAAGGTTTTTCTGTTAAATTATCTGGAACTTCTTCAGATTACAAATCTATAGCTTTACAAGCTGACGCTTTTAATAGTGCAAAAGGTCGCCTATTTAAAAATGTTGTATTTTCAAATATAAATAAAACAAAAAACAATAATGTAACCTTCGATATAGAATTTCTGGTTGATCCTACACTTCTTTCATATGAAAAAAATATTCTCTTGGAAAAAACCCAACCATTAAAACTAGAAGATGCTCCTGTTAAATCAGATGTTTCAGGTGTAGATGTTTCATTGCCTACGACAAATATTGATAATAATAGTAATACTGATAACAACAAGACAATAGAAAACACTCCTTTAAAAGGTAACGCAATCAAGCCACAATAATTTATGAAGTTCATATTTTCAATACTACTAATAATAATATCAGTCATACTATTTTTCTGGATAGTAAATCCTCTATATAGTGATGTATCTAACCTAAGAGCTGAAGTTGCAACTTATAACGTAGCCTTAAATAATTCAAAAGAACTACAAGCAACAAGGGATCAATTAACAGAAAACTATAAGAATATTAATAAATCTGATAAAGAAAGATTGGAAAGATTTCTTCCAAATACTGTTAACAATATAAGATTTATTCTTGAAATTGAACGCATTGCCAATATGCATAGTATGCCTATAAAAAATGTTAGATTCCAACCCGAGAAAGTTTCGGGTGATAATTCTTCTGATATAACAAAAAATCCTTCCAAACAAGGAACTACAGTTGTTACTTCAGGAAATCAAGGAGCATCTTTGCCTTATGGTTCTTTCCCAATTGAATTTACAACAGAAGGTGACTATAATACATTTGTACTTTTCTTGAAAGATCTTGAGCACAACTTAAGATTAATAGATATTAAATCAATTAGTTTTACCGTTCCTGCTGTTCAAGATAAAAATGGCACTATTAATCCGAATATATATACTTATAATTTAAAGATCGAAACTTATTGGCTTAAATAAAATGCATAGAACTTATAATAAATTTTTAATAGTTATAGCAATAGCGATAATCCTATCTGGGGGATACGTATATTTTTCCCATGATTTAGACGCTCAAGCAGCGAGTGGTAGTCAGAGTAATTCCTCTTTGGTTTCATCGGGTTCATCATCAAAAGAGATATCAATGTCTAAAAATGAAAAAATATCTCAAGACACAGCTTTTCTGACAACTCTTACATCCCTAAACAAGTTGAAAATCGACACTTCTATATTTGGAAGACAGTCTTTCATGTCACTTCGCGATAATACAGTTACACTAGAGCAAGTCACACCTGGTCGCCCTAATCCGTTTGCTCCAATAAATAGTGAGAGTAACTCAACTATTGTTCAAACACAAGTTTCTCCAGTCACAACAAATGAAGCAACCGAAGTTACTAACAATAGTGCACTACTAAATGGTACTATCGACAGTTCTGTTTCTGGGGTTACAAGTTCTTATTTTGAATATGGACCTACAGAGGCCTTAGGCACAACTACTGCTGTTGCTAAGCAGTCTTTAATCGGAACATTTTTTACTAGTGTCAGTGGATTAAAACCTAAGACGAAATATTATTTTAGTGCTGTTGCAAAAATAAACGGAGCTCTAAGTTACGGTGATATAGTTTCTTTTACTACAAACTAGTATGATACTACTTGAATCACTAGTAAAAAATAACATAATCAGAGAGGATCAAGTAAGTGAAATATTGAAGATTGCTGATTCTAAATACGATGGTAATGTAGATGAAGCGTTACTTGATTTTAATCTTGATGAAGATAAAATTCTTGAGATAAAAGGTACTATTTTCAATATTCCTATAAAAAATATTGATCCGGAGTCAGTACAATCATCAGTACTAAAATTAATACCAGTTGATGCTGCTAAGATATATCACTTTCTGCCGTTGGGTGAAGTGGATAATGTCCTCGAAATTGGAGTTATTGATCCAGAAAATGTTCAGGCAATGGATGCTATAACGTTTATTACTGCTAAAATAAATAAACCTTTTAAATTATTTTTAATTAAAACTTCTGTTTACAATAAAATCTTAAGCAATTACGAAGGGCTTGATAGTCAGGTTGATCAAGCACTATCTGAATTAGATGCGGAAATAGCAGATAGTAAAAACGATAATGTTAATTTTGAAAATAAAAGCCCAACAGAACCAAACAAACCAGGGGAAGAAGAGAAAATAGTTGAAGATGCTCCCATTATAAAAATTGTTGCAGTTATTCTAAGACATGCTACTGAAGGTAGAGCTTCTGATATTCATATTGAGAATGTTGGAGATAAAATTCGCGTACGCTTTCGTGTTGATGGAATATTACATACTTCAATCGTGCTACCTATTGGTGTATATAATGGAGTAATTGCTCGCATTAAAATATTGGCTAAATTAAGGCTGGACGAAAAAAGAAAGCCACAAGATGGAGGATTTTCAGCTAAAATCGATGGAAGAAAAATAGAATTCCGTGTTTCAACAATGCCTTCGTATTATGGAGAAAAAGTAGTTATGCGTATACTTGATTCTGATAAAGGAGTTCAGCCTATCGATGCGCTTGATATGTCACCTGAGAACTTAGAATTAGTCAGAGCTGCTATTAAAAAACCTTATGGTTTAATACTAATAACCGGACCAACTGGATCTGGAAAAACAACAACTTTATATTCAATGTTGAACGAACTTGATCGTGAAGAACAAAATATAGTTTCTCTTGAAGATCCAGTCGAATATCAAATAAGTGGAGTTAACCAATCTCAAGTTACTCCAGAAATAGGCTACACTTTTGCTTCTGGTTTGCGCTCTATACTTCGTCAAGACCCAGACATAATATACGTAGGAGAGATTCGTGATAAAGAAACTGCTGAATTAGCGATTCAAGCAGCTTTAACTGGTCACCTTGTGTTTTCAACATTACACACAAATTCCTCAATAGGAGCAATTCCTCGTTTAATAGACATGGGTATTGACCCTTACCTTATTGCTCCTACACTAGTACTTTGTATTGCTCAACGTTTAGCACATAGAATTCACCCTAGTGGAAGGCATGAGATTCCTTACGATGAAGCTACTAAATTAATGCTAGAAAAACAATTTTCAGATTTACCAGAAGAATTTAAACAAAAAATTGATATTGGTAATACAACGTACGAGGCTGTTCCTTCACCAGAGTGTCCTTCAGGTTTACGTGGACGTATAGCATTGTTTGAGATGTTTTCTGTTGATAAAGAAATGCAAAATATAATTCTCAAAAAACCACAAGAACAGGAGATATATAAACTTGCCCGATCAAAAGGAATGCTTTCAATGAGAGAAGACGCCATATTGAAAGCCAAAAAAGGGTTAATTCCTTTTAAAGATATATATAATTATTAACATATATATGAAAACCGAAGTAACTGTATTATAATACTATTATATGGATTCTAAGAAGAAAATTTTGATAATAGATGACGACAGTTTTTTACTTGATATGTATGCGCTAAAATTCAATCAGTCTAATTTTAGTGTAAGCACTGCTCTTGGACCAGAACCTGCACTTGAGAAATTACACCAAGGCCTTGTACCCGATGTAATACTTCTTGATATTGTTATGCCGGTTATGGATGGGTTCGAGCTTTTAGAAAAATTGAAAGCGGAGCATCTGGCTGAAAATTCTATCTATATAATTTTATCAAATCGCGGACAAGCTTCAGATGTTGCAAGAGGCGAGTCATTAGGTGTTGCTGGTTACATAGTAAAAGCTTCCAGCACTCCTTCTGAAGTTATTGAAAAAGTTAATAGTATTATTAGCAACTTAAAGAAATAAAATGAATCAAGAGAAACTACTAAGCGAATTACTCACTAGCTTAATCCATGAAGATGGATCAGATTTACATTTAGGTGCTGGTAGGAAACCCGCTATGCGTGTTAATGGCCAATTACTTTTTTTAGTTAATCAAGAAGTTATGACCAGAGAGGATATGATAAGTATTCTCAACGTTCTTATCGGTAAGGAAAGGACCGATAAATTTTTGAATGAAAAAGAAGTCGATTTCTCTTATTCATTTAAAGATAATGTTCACTTAAGAGGGAACGCTTTTTTCCAAAGAGGATCAATTTCAGTTGCCTTACGTTTAATACCCAGAGCTAAATCTCTAGAAGAGTTAAATTTACCGCCTATACTATCTAGTTTTACCGCAAAAAATCAAGGATTTTTCTTGGTTGTGGGTCCAGTTGGTCAAGGTAAATCAACAACTCTATCAACAATGATAAATATGATAAATAAAGATAGAGCAGCACATATTGTAACTATTGAAGACCCTATTGAATTTATTTATGAGCCAGACAAATCGATAATAGATCAACGTGAAGTTGGAGACGATACTGTTGACTTTTCAGTTGCACTTAAATCTGTGTTCAGAGAAGATGTTAATGTTATATTCATTGGAGAAATGCGTTCTCCAGAAACAATAGCTGCAGCTGTTACAGCCGCTGAAACAGGTCACTTGGTTTTTTCAACACTACACACAAATAATGCTGCTCAAACAATAGATCGTATTATAGATTCATTTCCTCCTGCACAACAAGACCAAATAAGATTGCAACTATCAAGTAGTTTGCTCGGTGTGTTTTCTCAACGCCTAATTCCTAGAATTTCTGGTGGCCGCGTGCCAGCTTACGAATTGCTAATAAATAATAATGCTGTATCTAACTTAATCCGCGAAAAACGTACACACGAAATAAATAATGTTATCGAGACTTCTTCTGAACAGGGAATGGTAGACATGAATAGATCTCTAGTTGAACTTGTTCAGAAAGGCGAAATTACTATGGAATCTGCTTATCAATATTCTATTAACCCTAAGGCACTTGAGCGAATGCTTTAATTTTTTATGCTATTTTATTACGAAGCTATCTCAAGTGGAGGTGAAAAAAAGAGAGGTTCAGTTGATGCTGCATCTCGAGATCTAGCTATTGCAGCAATACAACGAAGAGGTCTTATAGTAATCAACGTATCTGAAGGCGAAGGTAAAAAAAGCTTAATGCAAATGTCTTTCTTCGAAAAAGGAGTAGCAATGAAAGATGTTGTAATTATGTCTCGCCAAATTTCAACACTTTTCGAGGCACAAGTTTCAGCTCTAAAAGCTTTCAATTTACTCGCTACGAACACAGAGAATAAAGCCCTGGTTAAAGTTTTGACTAATGTTTCTGATGACATTTCCTCCGGATTATCTATTTCTGAAGCACTTGCTAAACATCCTGAAGCTTTTTCAGAATTTTATGTAAACATGGTTAAAGCAGGAGAAGAATCAGGAAAATTAACTCAAACCTTTTCATACTTGGCTGAATATTTGGATCGTCAATATCAACTTACATCAAAGACTAAAAACGCTTTGATTTACCCAGGTTTCGTTATTTCTGTATTTATTATAGTTATGACAATGATGTTCGTATTTATTGTTCCTCGTCTAGCTATAATAATTAAAGAATCAGGTCAGGAAATTCCTTTTTCTACTAAAATTGTTCTTGGAATAAGTGATCTGCTTGTTAGATATGGAATATTCCTCTTGATAGCCTTAATAGCTTTTGTGGCATATATACTTAGACTTAGCCGTTCTGAGTCTGGTAAGAATTATTTAGACAGGTTAAAAATATCTACACCAGTATTTAAAAATATATATTCAAAATTGTATTTATCTAGAATATCAGATAACATGGATACAATGCTCTCTTCTGGTATACCTATAATAAGGGCAATTGAGCTTACAAGCCAGGTAATAGGTAATCGTGTTTATGAAAATATACTTAAACAAGTTGCTGAGCAAGTAAAGGGCGGAGGATCTTTTTCAGATGCTTTGTCTAAACACCCCGAAATACCATCTATAATGTCAGGAATGGTTAAGGTCGGAGAAGAAACTGGTTCTCTTGGTAATATTTTAAAAACCCTAGGAAGATTTTATAGTAGGGAAGTAAATGATGCAGTTGATACACTTGTAAGCTTAATTGAGCCACTTATGATAGTTGCTCTTGGTCTCGGAGTTGGACTACTTCTTGCGTCAGTTCTTATGCCTATATATAACGTTGCTGGAGGGATACACTAGTAAGATATCCACAGTGATATAGGATTTACACTTTTTGGCTTTATATATGATATAATAAAGCTATTAAAAATAAGGTCGCGTCTTTGTATAAATAAGACACAATTAATAGAATTAAATTTTAGTATGAATAAACAAAAAGGTTTTACACTCATCGAACTTTTGGTTGTTATTGCAATCATCGGTATCCTTGCTTCAGTAGTTCTCGCTTCTCTATCAAGTGCAAGAACAAAAGCAAACGATGCTAAGGTTCAAGCTCAACTATCTGGACTTCGTGCTGCTATGGAAGTTTTCTATAGTAATACAAGTAATACTTATGGTTCAGCTGCTCCGACAGTAACTTGTGCAACAGGAGCAAACATGTACACTGCAGATACTACAGTTAGACAATACCTAGACGGTATGCCTTCTGGTACTACATTAAAATGTGGAGGTAGTACAAGTGCTTACGCTGTAGCTGCATCACTTGCAGGTACTGGTACAGCAAATGATTACTGGTGTGTTGATAGTACAGGTGCTTCATCAAAGATCAACCTTACTACTCCAGGAAACGTAGTAAATACTGACACAACTTGTGCGGCAATTGACGCTAGATAATTTAAAGCTAAATTGTAATCAAAAAGGCGCTTAGGCGCCTTTTTGATTTATGGTCTTTTAATTTGTAGGTGATATAATATAAAGATGTTGACCCTCACTTTTATATTTATTTTTCTCCTAGGAACTATTATTGGAAGTTTTCTTAATGTTGTTATTTATAGATTTGGTACTGGAAAATCTATAGCAAAAGGACGTTCAATTTGTATGACATGCAATAAAACCCTTTCTTGGTATGAATTAATACCAATTTTTTCTTTTTTAATACAGTCCGGTCGTTGTAGGTCTTGTGCCGGTTCTATATCACATCAATACCCGATTGTTGAATTTATAACAGGAGTTATATTTGCTTCAATTGCATATCATTTCTTACCACTATTGTATATTTCTCAAATTTCATACGTATTGTTAGTAATTTTATTTTCATTCCTATTTTCTATATTAATAGTTATATCGGTTTACGATTTTCGACACAAAATTATTCCTGATAGATTAGTTTATATTTTTTCTCTTGTATCGTTAATGTCTGTGTTTATAAATCAAAATATAATCGGTGGATTATTTATTAAACCAACACTAAACGATATCTCTATTGGTCCTCTACTTGCCTTACCTTTTGTTTTAATATGGCTTTTATCAAAAGGTAAGTGGATGGGATTAGGTGATGCAAAACTTATTCTTGGTCTTGGTTGGATGCTCGGATTTGATAAAGGGATAGCTGCTATTATCCTAGCTTTCTGGATTGGTTCTATTGTTAGCTTATTTGTAATGTTTTTATCAAAGAAAAAAGTTGGATTGAAAACTGAGATACCTTTTGCTCCCTTTTTAATATTAAGTTCTTTGATAGTGTTTTTATTTAATATAAACTTCTTTAAATTAGCAAAAATATTTACTTTTAATTAAATGAAAAAGATTTTTAATAAAATTAAAAATATAAAAAATAATCAATCTGGTATGACTCTTATAGAGCTCATGGTAGTACTAGTTATATTTATAATAGTAGCAGGCCTTACTATTTTTGATTATTCTAAGTTTAGGTCAACTGCATCACTTCAAAATCTAGCAGACGATATAGCTTTGTCTGTTCGCCGAGCCCAAAATTATGCCATCGGAGTTAAGGGTTCTCAAAATTCTTTTGCTAGTGGTTATGGTATACACTTTTTAACAACCCCACCTAATTCTTCTGATGTAAGGGCTGGTTCTAATAAGACATTTATAATATTTGACGATTTAAATTCAAACCAGAAGTATGATTATTTGGCATCTACCTCAAACGTTTGTAACTCGAGTACTTTGTCTAGCTCCGATGAATGTATAGATATGCTAAATATTACAAGTCCAGACACTATATCATCAATATGTGTTTACCAAAGTGGTAATAGTACTTGCACTCCACTAGTTAATGGTTATGCTGATGTTGCATTTTATAGGCCTAATCCAGATGCACATATTTGTGCTGCATCATCGGGATTCTCATGTGTCAATGATCAATATTCAAGTGTTGATATTATAATAAAAAATAGCGAGAATCAGTCTACAAAAACCATAAATATATCGAATGTAGGACAGATAAATATTAAATAAAAATATGAAACTCTATTCTGAACAAAAAAATAAAGCATTTACACTTGTGGAAATAATGGTAGCGACATCTATCTTTATGATGATAATGCTGGTTGCACTTGGAGCACTAATTACCTCTTCTGATACTGCAAAAAAATCACAAGCTCTTCGTTCTGCAATGGACAATGTTAACTTTGCAATGGAGAGTGTTGTTAGATCTCTACGTTCTGGAACAGACTACACCTGCATAACTTCTGGATCTTTTATATTACCTGGTAGCCCAACACCAGACTGCCCACTCGGAACTTCTGGTGGTACAGCTATAGTTTTTACACCAGCTAAACACACTACACAAAGAGATACTGCTTATGTTTTAAATACTAGGGCCAATGGTACTAAGGTGTTACAAAGGTGCTATTTAAGTAATCCTTGCGTAGATATTGTTTCACCTGATGTTGATGTTGAGAAACTATCATTCTTTGTTAATGGTTCACATAGTGAGACAAATGTACCAGATGATAAAGTTCAACCAAGTGTCTATATTTTAGTAAAAGGCAATGTTGTTTTTAAAGGACAATCTAACTCATTTGCAATTCAAACAAATGTGTCACAACGTTCAGCAGAATAATATGAAACTAATAAATAAACAAAAAAATAGGGGATTTACTTTGATAGAAACAATGATAGCAGTTTTTATTTTAGTTGTTGCTTTTAATGGACTCCTCGGTCTTATAACTAATAGTATTTATTATGGTCGCTACTCAAAAAATGACATAATTGCTAACTATCTTGTGCAGGAAGTATTGGATTCCGTTAGAAATGATAGAGACACTATAGCCTTTCAAAAAATTGCTGAAGTTGGTTCAGGATGGAGTGGTTTTTTGAGTAAATATGGATATCCTAATTCCTATTGTTTTTCTGTTAATGGTTGTGAAATTGAGGTAGCTAGTATTACTACTGATATTGCTGCTTGTTCTGGGGCTACTGGCAGTTGGGGTACATTGGGCTGCAGGGTGCTGAATTATGATAATGATGCAATAAACCAAGATTTTTATACATACAAAACTCCTACAGGGTCGGTGCCTAGTAACTTTAAAAGAAAAATAAACATGAGTATAAATTCAAGTCTTAACGACCAACTCGATATTACTGTAAGTGTTGAATGGTTAAATGGAACTTTAGTTAGATCAAAAACTCTTAAAACTAGCTTATTAAATTGGCAGACTCTATAACTATATGAAAACTTTTAAAAAAAATAAAAATAATACAGGGTATGCTATATTGTTTGCTGTTGTTATAGTAAGTATAATATCCATTATTTCTTTTGGTTTATCTAATACGACTTATAAACAGTTAATATTATCTTCTCTTGCAAGTGATTCACAAATATCTTACCTTCAATCAGATATGGCTACCGAATGTGGGCTTTATGCAGATAATATTGTAGGATTAGGTTCTATTCCTTCTTCTTGGAACTGCGGTATAGATCAGAATGGTAATATTAGAGTTTTTAATATAATAAATGATGGCTCGCAATTATCTGCTTCGCCCACTAGTCTTGGAACCAAAGATCCTTGTTTTGAATTTGATATAGACAAGGTAGCTACTCCTGGTACAACAATAATTAAAGCTCGTGGTTACAATAGTTGTGATAAATCAAGTTCAAAAACTGTGGAACGCGAAATAGAGGTTACTTATCAATAAATTTATATGAATGAAGATGAAGCAAAAAACCGAATAATAAAACTTCGGAATGAGATTTCTAGGTTAAGAAAAGAGTATCATATTAGTAATAATCCAAGTGTAACGGATGATGTTTACGATTCTTTATCTAAAGAATTAAAAGAATTGGAGATAAAATATCCAAAGTTCAAAGATACTAATTCTCCACTTTTAAGAGTGGCAGGAAAACCCCTTGATAAATTCAAAAAAATAAAACACGAAGTTAGATTATTGTCACTCGGCAATGTTTTTTCTAAAGAAGAATTAATTTCTTGGGAAAAAAGGAATTTAAAAATAATTGAAAAAAACAAAATACCAAACTATTTTTGCGAGCTTAAGTTCGATGGGCTTGCGATATCTTTAATATATGAAAATGGAAAATTCATAAGAGGTGCCACTCGTGGTGATGGGGAAACGGGAGAGGACATAACAGAAAATTTAAAAATGATAAAAACAATTCCTTTAGTACTTAATCATCCTTATCCTAAAAGAATTGAAGTTCGTGGAGAGGCTATAATGATGAAAGATGTTTTAGTTTCTTTAAACAAAAAAAATGAAAAGGAAGGTAAACCACTCTTTGCAAATTCTAGAAATGCTGCTGCTGGCAGTTTGAGACAACTAGACCCACAATTGACTAAAGATAGGGATTTAGACTTTATTGCTTATGAAATAGCACAAATAGAAGGAAAAGAGTGGATAGAAAAAATTTCCCAACATCATTTGAAACATGAACTTCTCGATCAACTTGGATTTTTTGTAGAAAAACATTTTGAAGTAGTTGAGGATTTAAATGAGGCATTTGATTTCATTAATAAAATATCAAATTTGAGAGATGATTTTCCGTTTGGAATAGATGGGGTGGTTGTCAGTGTTGATGATTCCGAGATATATGAAAACTTAGGTATTGTAGGGAAGGACCCTAGAGGAGCTACTGCATTTAAATATCCAGCAGAGAAGGCTACTACTATTGTTTTAGATATTACAGTAAACGTTGGTCGCACTGGAGTTTTAACCCCACTTGCACACTTTAAACCTACCGTAGTGGCTGGTTCTACTGTTTCTAAAGCTACTCTTCATAATATGGATCAAATAAAAAGGCTAGGATTAAAGATAGGTGATACTGTTGTTATACAAAAAGCAGGCGATGTTATTCCAGAGGTTGTTGAAGTATTAGATAAAATGAGAAGTGGTAAAGAAAAGATATTTAAAATGCCTAATAAATGCCCAATGTGTAATTTTATTGTTGAAAAAAGGGAAGTCGGGAAAGATAAAAGCGTTGCTTTTTATTGTACAAACAAATCTTGTCCTGCTAAAAACAGGAGAGGAATGCAGCACTTTGTAAATGTGTTTGAAATATATACAGTAGGCCCGAAAATAATAGATCGATTAAAAGACGAAGGCCTCATTAGTGATGTAGCTGATCTATTTACCTTGGAACCTTCTGATTTATCTGGACTTGATAGGTTTGGCGAGAAATCAGCTGGTAATATAATATCTTCTATTTATTCTCATAGGAAAGTTCCTCTTTGGCGTTTTATATATTCTTTAGGAATTTTGCATGTTGGTGAACAAACTGCTCAAGATCTCGAAAATCATTTTTCTAATTTAGAAAAATTAATGAACGCAAACGTTGAAGAAATAAATAATATTGATAATATAGGACCAGTTGTTTCTAAAAGTATATATGAATTTTTTAGAAACAAAGAAAATAAAAATTTAATATCTAAACTAATTAAAAATGGAGTATCTATAGAAAATAGTGCTAAGCAGAAAGGTACAAAATTTTCTAAGAAAACTTTTGTTTTAACTGGAACACTTTCTGCAATGTCTAGAGATGATGCAAAGGAAAAAATTGTCAACAATGGCGGGCGTGTTTCTTCTTCAGTATCTACAAAGACTGATTATGTTATTGTAGGTAACGATCCTGGGAGTAAATACGATGATGCTAAAAAACTAGGAGTAAAAATAATCGCTGAAGATGAGTTTTTAAAGATGCTATAAATATGCTATTGTAGATTTATGCAAATTGAGGATATTAAGAAATTAGCTGAACTTATAAGGTTAGACATTTCAAATGAAGAAATGTCGGCTTTACTGCATGATTTTGATTCGATTTTGCCGTATGTAAGTCAGGTTCAAGAGGTTTCTGAAAGTTCAATAAGTAACGAAGATTATGTTTTAGTTAATATAATGCGTGAAGATATAGTTACTAATCAACCATTTACTTATACAGAAAAGCTTATTATGCAAATGCCTGATTCACAAGATGGATTTTTGAAAGTTAAACAAATTTTATAGATGATTGATCTAAATAATATAACAATTGAAAAAGCACACGAATCATTAAAAAACGGTGAATATACGGTTACTGATTTGGTAAATGCATACCTAGATGTTATTAAAGAAGAAAATCAAAATATCAACGCTTATCTTGAAGTATATTCTGATGTGTTAGACCAAGCTAAAATTGCAGAAAAAATGTTTTCAGATGGTACTGCCACACTTATGACTGGGATACCTATAGCATTGAAAGATAATATTTTATTCGACGGACATAAAGTCTCTGCTTCTTCTAAGATATTAGAAAATTATAAAGCAACCTATGATGCCGATATAATAAAACAATTAAAATCTGTAGGCACAGTGTTTATTGGGAGAGTAAATATGGATGAATTTGCTATGGGTTCATCTACTGAAACAAGTGCATACGGAAATACAAAGAATCCTATAAATACAGAATATGTTCCAGGGGGAAGTTCTGGTGGAGTTGTTGCATCTGTTGCTATGAATGGTGCTCTGGTTGCCTTAGGTAGTGATACTGGAGGTTCTATACGTCAACCAGCTTCCTTTACTGGATTAGTTGGGCTTAAACCTACTTATGGAAATGTATCAAGAAGTGGAATCATAGCTATGGCCAGTTCTCTAGACCAAGTGGGTCCTATTGGTAAAAACGTTCGTGATGTTGAGATTTTATACCAAGCAATAAGTGCGTACGACAAGTCCGATAGTACTTCTATTCCTAAAGAAAAAAGGATTGCAAGTAGGGAATTTAAAAAAGTTCTAGGAGTTCCAAAATCTTTCTTAGCAGGGGATGGTATAGATAGCGAAGTATTAAAAAATTTTGAAGAAACTTGTGAAAAGTTAAAAAAATCAGGTTATAAAATTGTTGATGTATCACTTCCACTTATAAAATACTCTCTAGCTGTTTATTATATTATTCAACCAGCTGAAGTTTCTAGTAATTTAGCTAGATATGATGGAATGAGATATGGATTATCTGTAGAGGCAGATAAACTTTATGATGTTTATTCAAAATCCAGGGGAGTTGGTTTTGGTAAAGAAGTTAGGAGAAGACTACTTTTAGGTACTTATATACTTTCACATGGGTATTATGATGCATATTATAATAAGGCAGTAAAAGTTCGCCATGCTATTTCTATAGAATTGAGGAATGTATTTAAAGATGTTGATGCTATTATTACACCTACATCTCCATTTCCTCCATTTAAATTTGGAGAAAAATCTAAAGACCCAGTTTCTATGTATTTATCTGATTTATTTACTGTTCCAGCTAATATTGCTGGTATTCCTGCAATATCAATACCTTCTGGTGCTACAAATAACGGTTTACCGCTCGGTTTTCATATTATGGCCCCAGAATTTTGTGAAGAATTTTTATTTTCTATTGGGAAAGACTTAGAAAAGCTAGTATAATAGTACTATGGCTGATAAAAAGGGAAAAGGAGGAGGCGGATCAAGCGATATGGGTCTCTATGTAATCATTGGAATAATGATTATTGCCATTACCGTATTTGGAATTTCACAACCTATATTTAATACAGATTCTGCAGTGAATGGTGTTTTTGATTTCTTTAAACCAATAATTAATTTTATCCTAAATCCACATACTTGGACTGTTCTTGGCATTATTTCTTCTTCGATTTCAATATTTTTTATTGGTGTGATTATATTTTCCCTTGTTCGTATGCGTGAAATTCAAATTCATGAGAAACATGAACTTGAACATGAAATTCGTGAAGCACTTATTCGTGATCAAGAGGCAATGAAAAATGAAAATCCAAGATGGCACTATATTCTTACTTTAATTGAAAGTCCAAATGAATCAGATTGGCGTGTCGCTATTATTGAAGCAGATACTATGCTCGATGAGGCATTAGAAAAAAAAGGAATGATTGGAGAAACACTAAGTGAAAAATTAGAGCAAGCTCGCTCTAATGGATATAATTTTATACAAGGTGCTTGGGATGCACATATAGTGCGTAATCAAATAGCTCACCAAGGTTCAGATTTCTCTATAACCCAAATAGAAGGCCGTAGAGTGATAAGAATGTATCAAAGTTTTTTTGAAGAGTTAGGAATAATATAAAAATTATCTAAATCTTAAATGGGTTATATGATATATCTGTATCATAAGTATCTATCTTTTCTTTAGATTTCAAATACGAAACCGCTCTATATGTTATAGGTGTGACTACAACTTCTATCCCTAGTTTTATTAAATAACTTGAAATTATAACCGTCATTATATTTGAATCTGGAATTATCCCGGCAAAACCAACCAATATAAATATAATAGAGTCTACACCCTCCCCGATAATTGTGGATCCAATTGTTCTTACAAAAAGATATCTACCTTTCATCCAAACTTTCATACGAGACAAAATAAAAGAGTTCGAGAAAGAACCTGCAAGATATCCAAGAAGAGATGCAACAACAACTCGTGGAACCTGGCCTAATATTGTCTCAAAAGATTCTTGTTCTTGCCAAAATGGAGCAGCAGGGAGAATACCCACCAATGTATACATTAGTGCCATAAAAATAATTGCACAAAATCCTGCCCAAATAATTGGCCTAGAACCTTTATAACCGTAAACTTCAGTTAAAATATCGCTCAAAATATAAGTAAATGGAAATATAAATATTGCTCCAGTTACAGTGAATTTTCCCAAATCTATAATCTTTACTGCTACAGTGTTTGAAATCATTAGCAAAGCCACAAAAAATACAGCAATAAAAAAGTAATTCCAAGTTTTAAAATACATACAACATATTATATCAAATATTATTAGGTTTCTGTGAGTAAATATAAAAATCCCCGTTAAGGGATTTTTATATTGCGCGAGTGAAGGGACTCGAACCCTCGACCTTCCGCGTGACAGGCGGACGCTCTAACCAGCTGAGCTACACCCGCAGGTGTTATAACTTTTATACTAAATTGTCACATTTATCGGCTAAACCGATGTGTCGGCGACAGGGAATGATCCTGTGACCTTGGGCTTATGAGTCCCACGCTCTACCAACTGAGCTACGCCGACATTTATATATAGCTTCTGACAATTGCTTTTGGGCATGTCACTTGCCATATTGTTGCGGGGCCTAGAATCGAACTAGGGTCTTAAGGTTATGAGCCTTACGAGATACCATTTCTCTACCCCGCTATATAAAAACGCTCCTAGAGAGCATATCTGCTATTGTACTTAAAATTAAGAATTTTGCAATGATTTAGTTTACTTTAAGTCTAAATAATGTTAATTTAACATCAAATTACATATTATGCATATAATAATGGACTCTTTGGCGTTTGAAATTGCCAAAAACCAGAGAGAAATAAATGCACTGGAAGTTTTCGGTAATGATGGAAAAACTTTAGGTATTACAAATATAAACTTCGTATCCGATGAACATTGTGAAATCTGGGGAAAAGATTTTTTGTTTTATCCAGAAATTGATAGAACTGCAGTAAATCAACTAATTATTTTTCTCAAAATTACATCAAGAAGACCCTCGCATTTATTTGGATGATAAGACACCGACTAACCCACGGCGTCTTTTTTTATTGAAAAAGGATATTAATTATAGTAACATCACACATATTGCCGTTATAGCTCAGGTAGTAGAGCATTTCCATGGTAAGGAAAAGGTCGACAGTGCAAGTCTGTCTAACGGCTCACTTAATTGCCATCCTAGCTCAGTTGGTAGAGCAATCCCTTCGTAAGGGATAGGTCCCGAGTTCGATTCTCGGGGATGGCTCAATTTTGATATAATAGCCAAATGGCTATTGATACCGAATCTATAAAAAAGGAAATAGAACAAATTGAGAAAGACATGGTTAATAACGGTTTCTGGGATGATAAATTAAAAGCCCAAGCTTCTATAAAGCGTTTGAATGAACTTAAGGAAGAATTATTGGGTAGTGAAAAATATGATAAAGGCAATGCTATTTTATCAATTCTTTCTGGTGCAGGCGGTGATGATGCAGAAGATTTTTCTGCAATTCTTCTTCGCATGTATATAAAATACATTGAGAGTCATAATTGGCAGGCTATATTAATTCATGAGAATAAAAACGATATAGGTGGTTATCGGAATGTTTCTATAGAAGTTATAGGTAAAAACGTATACGGAACTTTGAAAAACGAATCCGGAGTACATAGATTAGTTAGGATATCACCATTTAATGCGAAATCACTACGCCATACGTCCTTTTCTTTAGTTGAAGTCATCCCAAGTTTAAAAGCAAATGATAACGCAATAGTTATTCCACCGGAAGATTTAAAAATAGAATTTTCTAAATCAGGTGGCCCAGGCGGACAAAATGTTAACAAAAGAGAAACCGCAGTAAGAATCATACATATACCTACAAATATATCTGTTCATGTAGCAACTGAGAGGTCACAGGAACAAAACAGAGAAAAAGCACTTGAGATGATAAAAGGCAAGCTTTTCAAAAGGAGGCAAGAGGATGAGGCAAAAATAAGGGCGGGATTATCTATTTCGAAAACAACAGAAATTGAGTGGGGTAATCAAATTCGTAATTATGTGGTTCACCCTTATAAATTGATTAAAGATTTACGCACTGGAGTTGAAACTTCAAATGTCGATGGCGTTCTTGAAAGAGGAGAACTCGATCAGTTCATTGAAGCAGAAGCTAATTTATGATATTCTTAATACTATAATGATTTATTTCAATAACGTAACAAAAAAATATTCTGACAATGTTTCACTTGAGGATGTTACTATCTCCATTGGCCCTGGTGAATTTGTTTCTGTTGTTGGTCATTCTGGTGCAGGTAAGACTACTCTTACAAAATTAATCCTTGCAGAAGAAAAGCCTACAGGTGGAACTATATTTTTTGAGTCAACAGATGTTCATAAGCTTTCAAACAAAGAATTAACTAATTTTAGACGGAAGGTGGGCGTAGTTTTTCAGGATTTTCGTTTGCTTTCAAACAAAACTGCTTATGAAAACATAGCATTTGCAATGGAGGCTACAGGTAAAAACGATAAAGAAATTGCTCAAGATGTTCCCCATGTCCTTGAGTTGGTTGATTTGTCACATAGAGCATCTCACTTCCCACACCAGCTCTCTGGTGGAGAGAAACAACGCTTAGCTATTGCTCGAGCTATTATTACTCAACCAGAGCTTATAATAGCCGACGAACCAACTGGTAACCTAGACCCAGTAAATACTAACGAAGTTATAAACATCCTAAAGAAAATCAACGATTTAGGTACTACAGTAATACTTACGACCCACAATAGAAGTGTTATAGATCAAATAAAGAAAAGAGTCATTACTCTTGAAAACGGTAAAGTGGTTCGAGATGATAAGGATGGTAAGTATATGATATAATGCCCATATGTTCGTAACTCATACTAAAAGGATAATACGTTCTGGTTATCGAAACTTTGTTCGTAGTGGTTTTACTTCTCTAGCTTCTATTTTAATGATGGTTATAACGTTATTTGTTATAACTAGTCTTATCTTTGTACAAACAGCATTACAATCTTCTCTCAAAGATATAAAAGAAAAAGTCGATGTTACTGTTTACTTTGTACCTGGCGCAGATGAAGATTTGATTTCAAATATTAAATCTTCTTTATCAAAATTACCGGAAGTAAAAGAAGTTTTTTATACTTCTCAAGAGGAAGCGCTAACTCAATTTAAAGATAAACATGCTAATGATTATCTGACATTGCAAGCTCTAGATGAACTGAACTCAAATCCTCTTGGAGCAACATTAAATATAAAAGCAAAAGACCCCTCACAATACGAAAGTATTTCTAAATATTTTGAAAATGACAATGCTATATCAAAAGGTGCATTAAATATTATTGATAAGGTTGATTATCACCAAAATAAAATGATAATTGATAGACTAAATGCAATAATTACTGGTGCCGGCAGACTTGGATTTGCTGTTTCACTTATTCTAATAATAATTTCTATAATAATAACTTTCAGTACTATTAGACTAATAATATATATGTCTCGAGAAGAGATTGGAGTTATGAAGTTAGTTGGTGCTGGTTCTAAATATATACGTGGTCCATTCATGGTTTCCGGAATGCTTGTAGGGATAACTGCAAGTTTGATAACAATAATATTATTTATTCCTATATCCATATGGCTTGGAAATCAAGTTACTGACTTTATAGGCATAAATATGTTTACTTACTTCAAATCAAATTTCTTCCAGCTCTTTATTATTATGCTTGGTGCTGGAATAATCCTCGGCAGTATTTCTAGCTTCTTTGCCATCGCAAGATATCTGAAAAAGTAACATATGAAGAAGCCAAATTCCTCAAAAGAAAAGATATATAAGAAAATTGAATCATGTAAGTATATTTTCGTCATCGGCGGGGTAATCTCTGGTGTTGGAAAGGGGGTTGCTGCTTCATCTATTGCGCGTATTTTGAAAGACAGAGGTCAATCTGTTACAGCTATAAAAGTTGATCCATATATAAATATAGACGCTGGAACTATGAATCCCACAGAACATGGTGAAGTATTTGTACTTGATGATGGCGATGAATGTGATCAGGATATGGGAAATTACGAGAGGTTCCTCGATATAGATTTAACTCGTATAAATTACATGACTACTGGTAGAGTTTACCAAACTGTTATTGAGAAAGAGAGAAATTTAGAATATGCAGGTAAATGCGTAGAAGTTGTACCCCATATTCCTCTTGAGGTCATAAGACGTATAGAAGTTGCTCGTGATAACGCAAAAGCTAATGTAGTTGTTGTTGAAATCGGGGGAACTGTTGGTGAATATCAAAACATGCTTTTCCTAGAAGCTGCTCGCATGATGAAGATTAAGAATCCCAATGATGTTTTCTTTGTTATGGTTTCATATCTTCCAATACCTTCAAAAGTTGGAGAAATGAAAACCAAACCAACTCAGTATGCTGTTCGAACTCTAAATGCTTCAGGAATACAGCCGGATGTAATAATTGCTCGTAGCCAACTACCTCTCGATGAAAAAAGAAAGGAGAAACTTTCAATGTTTTGCAACATAACTCCAGAGAGAGTTATATCTGCACCAGATGTTGAAAGTATTTACGATATTCCTATAAACTTCGAAAAAGAAGGGTTAGGAGATATGATTTGCGATGTCGTAAACATGTCTTGCATTCCTTCTGATAATCCTGGTTCACGTAAATGGAAAAATTTTGCAAAATCAACTCATAACTTTAAAGGAGAAGTAAAAATTGCTGTCATTGGAAAATATTTTGCAACAGGGGATTTTACTCTATCAGATTCTTACTTGTCAGTTATCGAGGCTATTAAATATTCTGCTTATGCGAGTGGTAAGAAACCAGTTCTAACATGGATCTCTGCAGCTCAATATGAGAAAGACCCTAAAAAGTTAAAGGAACTTTCAAAGTACGATGGGATTTTGGTGCCAGGTGGTTTCGGGTCACGTGGTGTAGAGGGTCTAATAATGGCCATAAGTTATGCTAGAAAAAATAAAATTCCGTATTTTGGACTTTGTTACGGAATGCAACTAATGGTTATAGAATATGCTCGAAATGTATTGGGTCTTAAAGATGCAAATACTAAAGAAGTTAATCCCAACGCTAAAGATATCGTTATTGATGTCATGGAAGATCAAAAAGAAAAAATTGCTAATAAAAAACTAGGTGGTAGTATGCGTCTAGGTGCTTATATAGCGAAACTTAAAAAGGGAAGTATTGCTAGGGAATCTTACAAATCTGATTCTATTTCTGAACGCCATCGTCACCGCTATGAGGTTAATAACGCGTATAGAGAAAGTATTGAGAAAGCTGGCATGGTGTTTTCTGGTGTTTCTCCTGACGGTCTTCTGTGTGAGATTGCGGAGTTGCCAAAAAATAAACATCCATTTTTTTTGGGTACACAGTTCCATCCTGAATTTAAAGCACGCCCTCTTTCTCCCCACCCATTATTCTCAAGCTTTATCAAAGCTTGTATAAATAACAAAAAATAAAACTCTTGAAATACAAGAGTTTTATTTTTTGTTATTTTAGTGCATCTTGACCGTCTCTCATTCTACTTTCTGCGATTATCTTCAGTATCTGGTCTTCATCATCAGTGATGGTGTACAAGTCAGTGTCTTCCAAGTTTATAACTCCATATTTTTCAGCTAACTGTTCTCTAATCAGAGTATCAAGTGGTGTCCAAAATTCCACTCCTAAAAGTATAACTGGTATTTTACCTATTTTTCCTGTCTGTTGAAGGGTTAGCATTTCAAATAGTTCACTAAAGGTGCCAAATCCTCCAGCACAGAATATACAAACTTCAGTTGTATAAGACATTGCTACTTGCCTTGCGAAAAAGAAATAAAATGGAATTTCATCTGTTACGTATTTGTTTGTCATCTGCTCATGCGGTAAGCGAATAGTAAGACCTACTGATTTACCACTGGCTTCATACGCTCCACGATTTGCAGCTTCCATTATTCCTGCTCCTCCACCAGAGAGTATTATGTATCCTAGTTCTTTTGATATGCGATATGCCAGAGATTTCGCCTGTAAATATGATGGATTAGTCTCTTCTAGCCTTGCTGAGCCGTAAAATGTAACAGATGGGGTAAATTCGCTTATCATGTCGATTCCTTGGCGAAACTCTTCTTGTATCATGCAGAGCTTTGTTTCTTCATCATTATCGCCGTATAGAGTCACACAACCCTCTTTAATATCATCTACTGTTAATTTTTTAGGTCTGAATGTTACCTTTTGCTGTTTTGGATCCATTGTTTAATAAGTTAAAAATAATAAAAGTCTAAGTTATTTTACCTTATTTATTAGCCACGCACAAATTAGAAAAACCCTTGTAATTATTGACTTTTTTATAATTTAATGATTAAATAGCTTAAATTACTGAAACCCAATTACACAAAAACAAAAAAAAGAAAAAGATGTTTGAAACCCAAGCAGTTATTTTTACCGAAAAAGAGAAATTATTACTTAATTTGCTTTGTCAGGATATGACTACATCTGAGATTGCAACCAAAATGGGCTTAAGTCCAAGAACAGTTGAAAAAATAAGGGACAATTGCAGAGAAAAAGCAGATATTACACATGTTCATGCATTGGTTTATTATGCAGTTAAAAATGGGATTGTACCTTTATTTCCAGATTAAATAAATTGTTAAAATTAGCATGCCAAGCTCCTACACAAGGAGCTTGTTTATTTTTTAGCCATCTCTTCTTTAATACGAAATTTAATTATTTTTGTTATTAGTTTGGCAGGTAATAGTTTATCGTAAGGGAACCTGATACAACCTTTTGAATAATCAATACCTTTTTTCTTCAATTCATTTTCAAAAGCTTTAACCCCAGATGGTGTTGGATAAAATCCTAAATGGCTCTTCATTGCAGCAAAATGAATAAAATTTTTACCGTCCAGTTGAATAGTTGGTATTCCGTATTTTATTGTCTCTATTCCTTTTGGAATTAATTTCTTACATATTGACCTAATTTCTTTTACTTTTGGAGTGAATTCTTTCGGAGTATTTTTTATATATTCATCTATATTTTTATATGTTTTCATATTTCTATCATTTTTCAACAATCTTTTTTGATTCATCTATAAATGCTTTTTCCCAGTATTTCATTGAGTACCATTTGATGAGAGGGGTAGCAACTAATTGCAGCCATTTTTTATGGATTGAAACCTTATAAGTGTAATCTATGAGTGTTCCATCTATATATTCAGAGAGCAACATCTCTTCATGACCAGAAGTTCCAAAGACTGGGCTGTCGTTATAAGAAATAAATCCTTTCCCAGGTAGAATTTGAGTTTTCATTTTTACAGGGAGTTTTTTGCCAAAAGATTTAGCAATAGCATCTATTTCTAAATAATTTCCTTCACGCTTCGTAATTTTTATTGAATCTGCAACCCTTGGAAAATATTTTGGGAAGTTTTCAAAATCAGTTATCACTTTAGCTACTTCATTTACAGGAGCTTTTACAATCCATTTTTTGTGAAGTGTGATTTCTTTCATATTATTTAATTATACATTAATTTGCTG
>CAZCNB010000010.1:0-23427 GCA_964500465.1 uncultured Candidatus Saccharibacteria bacterium
GTTCCACTTCGTGACCAGTAACCGATGGTACCTGAAGTTGGGGCGGTGGTAGTTAGATTTTTTGACCCATCAGTATAAACAGCAGAAGATGCAGAAAGTCCTGATACTTGAATACTGTCAGTGAGGATGTTCCCTGTTACTTGTAAATTAAAAGCACCTAGATCGCTTCCAGAGCCAATTTGAAGTTCTCCAGAACTATTAAGAGTCATTTTTGTAACTCTTGAGTTACCTGTTTGGAATAAAATTGGAGCAGAGGCATCATACGCGGACAAGACAAGACCTCCTGTTGATGTTGCTTCTAACACGGTAGCATTTGCCCAACCAGTAACACTATAACCAGTAGATCCCATTTGAGATAACGTGAAATACTTAAATGATCCTGTTGTAGAAGTATTTAAAATCTTTAAACCTATGGCGTCAGCACTAGAATTAGAAACATTTATAACATTAGTTGCATCTGCCGCAGTATTGAGACTTAAATACCCATCTAATCTTCCACTACCTGAAATCCAGAAGTTTGCACTAGACTGAGCTCCAGCATTTTGATTTTGAATATAAGTAGAACTTGCTGGAATATCTGTAGTGTAAGCGATTGTTTTTCTGGTTGGACCAGTTGTTTGTGTTATGAAAAGATTTGTTCCATCCCATTCAACAGCACCTGCTTCTGCAGTTGTAAGGTTTGTACCAGCGGTAAATTTTAATGGCGCAGAACTTGCAGCAGATGTTCCGGCAGCAAGAGTTAAAAACGCTGTAGGATTTGCGTTTGAAATAGAAGCTCTTCCAACCCATGTACCTGCTGAAGTTATACGAACTCCGTTTGTAGATGTCCCTCCTAATTCAATACCAGTAGTACCATTTAGAGCTAAGTACGCAGAGCTTCCAGAAATAGTTCCCATGCTAGTACCATCAGATGAACGGTTGAATGTTACAGTACCAGCAGTTCCAGTTGAACCAGTAGTTATAGTAGAGTTAAATATTTTTGCACCAGCAAAAGTTTGAGATCCAGTTGTTACTACACCACCAAAAGATGCTGACGCAGGTTCGAGGTTTAAAGTTGAACCTGTAATTGTAGCACCGTTGGCATTTGGAGATGACCCAATTGCAGAGAGTGTTGTAACTCCTGTTGCAGCTGATCCTTCGATCACATTTCCACTTGAATCAACTTGAAGTGAGTATGCTGCAGTTCCAGTGTTAGTTCCTGTTCCATACTGCGTGAGTTTAAATTTACCGTTATTTAAAAATCTTCCAACTTCAGTCGCACCGTTGTTTCCAGTTTGGAAAATAATATCTGCGCCAGTTGTACCAACTCCTGATGTTGAACGAAGTACTAGTGTGTCCGTTGTACCTGTTCCCCCAATCAAAGTTGTTCCACCAGAAAGTCCAATACCGGTTGCAAGTAGAGTTGCGTTGACTGTTGGAAGTGTGTAAGTTCTATTTGCACCAGGATCAGAGAAAATAACATGCCCATCACCAACTTCTGTCCATGGGTGACCAGGGTTTGGAGTAGTAGCAGTTACGATACCGACAATTGAGAAAGTTAGGAATAGGAAAAGTACGGTATAGACAGCGTAGTGAAGAGAAAATCTAGGGTGAATTTTCCTTGAAATTTTTGTCAGAAATCTTATGTATTTTTGATTGTTGTTTTCGGACATAAAATACAACTATATTATATCATAGTTGTATAGCGAAAACACCTAAAAAACTGTTAGATTTATTGATTTTTGTGGAAAACTGTGGATAACTTTTTAAAGAATTCTCGGAAAAACAATTTTCCAAAAACCAACCAAAACTTATGTCATAATTTTAGCATATTTTGGGCTAAAATTCGACCAAAAATCCCCTATTTTTGTAGTGAATTGTGGATAACCAAAATAGTTAAATTCTTAGACAAAATTACTAGCGAACTTCAAATCCAAGTGATGACAATTTCTCAGTTATTTTAGACATTATTAAATTTATTTCTTCTGTTGTTAGAGTACGGTCGTAGGATTGAAAAATTAATCGAAAAGCATAAGAAACTTTTCCATCTTTTTTGAATGTATCTACCAAGATTGGATCTTTAACTAAAAGTTCTGTACCAAATTCACGATAAATATTTGAAAGTTCATCTGATGAAATATTTTCTGGAACCCAAACAGCAATATCACGGGTAACATATGGATACAAACTCCACATTTTGAAATAATTTATATTTTCAGATGAGTTTGAAGAAAGATTTTCTGAATGGTCTGGCCTGCCTAAAGCTTGCGTCTGGACAGGAGATCCGAGGACCTGAGGAAAACTTTTTTCAAATTCATCTAATTTGAACTCTTTTATTTCTTTTTTATTTGCGTAACCAACATGAATCTCTTCTCCATTTTTAGTAAACACTGTTCCAATCTCAAATATTTTTATTTCATTTAGATTTAAATATGGAGAATTTAATTTATTCATCTCATAAGATTCTTTTAGTCCTTCTGAGATATTTGTCCTCAAGAATTTCTTATCAGAAGCAGAAGCTAAAACCTCGACTACTCCCGTATTTGCAAAAGCGTAAGTCATAACTTCCTGGTAGCCATTTTCTATCAAAATATTTCGTGCTTTTGTTATCTTTTTTTGAATTTCATTTTCTTTGATTTCACCTTTTGGCGTTGGTAATATTGGCTTTATTTTGTCATAGCCTAATATACGAGCTATTTCTTCAGCTATATCTTCCCTATTTAATAGATCGAGTCGCATTGATGGTATTACAACAGAGAATTCACCATCCTTTCTTGTAAATTCAAAATTATATCTTTTTAAAATATTTTCAATCTCTTCTTCTTTTACTTCAAGACCTAGATTACTTACTATATACTCTTTTGAAAAAGTTAGAGTATGATTATCAGGTTTCTTTGGGTATACATCTACAATATCTTCAAATTTTGCATCAGGAAACAACTCTAAAAGTAATGCAGATAGGGCAAACATGCCAAAATCACAAAGCTCTGGTGATAAATCATTTTCAAATCTTTTGGCTGAATCAGATAATTGTCCAATTCTACGTGCAGCTTTTCGCACACTGGTTGGGTTAAAATTTGCAACTTCAATCAAAATATCAGTAGTATCGTCGCTAACACCAGAATCCGCTCCACCCTTTACTCCACCAAGAGCAAGATTTACTCCACCTGATGTTATTACTAAATCTGTATTTTTTAATTTAGCAACCGCTTGTTCACGACCAACTAGCTTGAGTTCATCGCCTTCATTTCCATTTTTAATAACGACTTCTTCGTTTGTAATTTTCCTAAGATCAAAAGCGTGGGTTGGTTGACCGCAATCATACATCACAATATTTGTAGCATCAACAATATTATTTATACTTCTCTGCCCTATCGATTCTAAATGCTTAACCATCCATTCAGGAGATGGACCAACTTTTATATTTCGTATAACACGCGCAGAATACCTACGACAATTTTCTCCATCAATTTTTACTTTCAAATTAGTCTTATTTGATAATGGGGTTTTGTACATTACTGTAGGATCTTTAAATTCTATATCTAGAAGTCCAGAAAGTTCTTTGGCTACACCTTGGTGAGAAAGTAAATCATGAGCACGATTCGGCAATATTCCTAAATCAAAAATATAATCTCCATCTTCTCTTTTCTCTACACTTTCTACTTCACAAAGGTGATATGTGAAAATATCTGCCAATCGATTTGGTTCTGGAATTTCGGGAACATATGCTTTTAGCCAATTGTAAGAAATTTTCATAAATTATTTTGATACTACTATTAACCCAGAAACGACTGGTGCAACGACATGAAACCATGGATGAAATTTCTTATAACTACTGAATTTAAATCCATACCAGAAGAATATTCCTGTTAATGAAAGTGCAATAGCAAGAAGGATTTGGTATTGAGAATTTACTTTTGTAAAAATAAAATAATACATATAAATATATGCACCTATTGCAAAGAACCAATCGAAATCTCTCATCACATAAAGCAATTTCGTTCTCTTTGAATTGTTCTCGCGCATATAATGAAAGATTGGTGAAAAAATACTTATTCCTAGAGCAAAGAAAAAATACAACCATTCCTCTGCTAGTGCAGAAGCTATGACTGGAATAAATAAAAATATATTAGATGTTACTATAAATTTCCTCATGTGTTAGAACTGGTTAAGTCTCAAATCACCCTGATAAAATAAGCGTACATCGGGAATATTCCAGCGTATCATAGCGATGCGATCAAGTCCTCCACCAAAGGCAAAACCTTGGACTTTTTCTGGATCAAGTCCTGCATTGCGAAGAACATTGGGGTGAATCATTCCCCCACCCATCATCTCAAGCCATTTGCCATTAAACTTAGCATGTATTTCCACTGATGGCTCTGTAAACGGAAAGAAGCTTGGACGAAACTCGATCTCCACATCCGAACCAAGCACTTTCTTGTAGAATTCAATAAGTACGGCTTTTAAATGAGATAGGTTTATATTCTCTCCAATCATACATCCGTCAATTTGAAAGAATTGCATTTCGTGAGTTATATCTGTTGCTTCGTTTCGAAAAACTTTTCCTATTGATATAGAAGCGATTTCTTTTATTCCTTCTTTTGCTACATGTTCAAGGGTGCGAGCGGTAACATTTGTCGCATGAGTTCTAAGAACTTGATCGGGTTGATTTTTTATATAAAAAGTATCCTGCATATCACGTGCCGGATGATCTTTAGGAACATTGAGTGCATCAAAATTGTACCAAGTCGTTTCAAGCTCGGGGCCTTTTGATATTTCAAAACCAAGCTTAGAAAATACTTCATATGCCTCAGTTTCTAATATTGTAAGCGGGTGTAAGCTACCTTTCTGCATAGGTAGAATATAGCATTTTTAAGGTTTTTTTCAAAAAAGCTATTCTTCCCTTAAATATAGGATATATTCACCATCTTCCTTTTTTAAACCTAGGTTGGTGTGCCTATCATCTTCAAAATGTGCATGAGATCCATCACGTGCAACTTTAAAAAATGTCTCGGCTTCATCTCTGGATAAAATTGATTCTAAATAGTAAACCGCATGACGAAGTCTATCGTGTGATTCATCGTAAGAAACGCTATGATCGTGTATTGTGATATGTGACATAATAAATTTGATTAAATTTTTTTATAATTATTTGACCATTTCTCTAAGACGACAAAATTCGCAATCTTTTTCTTCACACTTCTTATCCCAAAATGAAAGTGATAAAATTTCATTTGAAATTTTAATAATTAAATTTTCTAATTCTTTTACTTCCTCATCAGATATTTCAAAAACTTCCTTGTGATATTTTCCATTCTCACTCGGCTCTATAAAGTCAATAACACCAGACTGCATGTTGTACTTTCCATCATTGAAGTATTTTAACAATAATTTATAGAAAACTAATTGGCGATAATAATCTCCATTCGAATTCTTATTTTCCCCCATCAGTTCATTACGAGATTTTGGCTTACCTGTCTTATAATCAACGACATTTACAATATCTCCATCGATAAATTCAAGTTTGTCCAAAACCCCTGTAAGCCTTATATTGTCTCCTAAAATAACCCCATTTATACGAAATTCAGACATTGTATTGACCTCAAAAGTACTACTGTAAGTATCGTACCAACCAGAAAGGGCTTTGTTCCCCTTTTCCAAGACTTCTTGGTACTCACTTTCTTCGATAGGTTGCTTGGATAGAGCGTATTTGAAAGAATCAATTAGAAATTCCTTACCAACATCATCTTCTTTTAGAGAATCGAAAAACTTCTGGAGTGCAGAGTGTATTGCAGTCCCGTAAGATAGATACTTCTCAGGAGCTTGTGGAATGCGTACCAAATTCCTATAAAAATATTTCCAAGGACACGCTAGATAATTATTAAGCGCAGATACAGATAATCCATTTTTATTAAAAAGATCGTTTACAAAATCTTTATCTATTTTGGTTGCTTTATTTAAACTTACTTCCTTTAATAATATTTCTTTGTTTAACTTTGCTTCATTTTCAAATTTTTCTGTATTTAACTCTTCAATCAAGTTTTTATCTATTTCAAATAAAAATGGACTCGGTAATTGATCTTTTCCATCTGGAGATGTTTTAGAATAAGTTATACATACCCAGTATTTAGCACGAGTAAGTGCAACATAAAGAAGTCGTCGGTCATCACTATCACCATCTCCTAGAGTGTCCGGTATTACCCCTTCTAGATTTTCTTTTTTTATAGACAAATCATAAACACTATCGAGTAATGGTAAACGTTCAATATCCCTACGTCCTCCAAAATGAGAGGAGTAGCAGTTAACAATGTAAACATATTCAAACTCAAGACCTTTTGAACGATGCACCGTCATCATCCTAACCTTACCTGTTGGAATTCTTGATCGGCGTTTTTTTATGAATAAATTATGTTTATTAATTGTATCAACATAAGCAAAGAAATCATCGAGTGTTGCTTTGGGGTTAGATTCTATCAGCAATTTAATTTCATCAATTAGACTATTAATTACGTCTAGCCTATCTTCTTGATTTGCGCTGGACAAAATATCTTCAAGCATTCCTGTGTCACGTATTACTTCTGGAATAAAAGACATCAAATCACTGTTATGACTACGAGTTACTAGGTTGGAGAACATTGTAGAGAAATTCAAAAATTTATCAATCTCAGTTACACCTGCATCTGAAAGAAGTTTTTTGTCAGATATTATTTCCCATAATCCAAGTCTTTTTTCACTTCCGTGTATTTTTATATTATCAGCCTTGCGAATAACTCTATATACATCAAGAGGAGAAAATTTGAATAAATCCTGGTGTAAAACATAAGAAAGTGATACTCCATGTTCATGTTCCCGCAATGCTCTTAGTATCAATAAAAGTCTTTTTATATCGAACTCAGAAAATAAATCTAGATCAGACTCAATTACAAAAGGAACATTTAGAGCTTGTGCAAGACTCGCAAATTCTTTTGCATCACTATTATTCCTATATAAAATTGCTATTTCGCTTGGTTCAACCCCTTCTTCAATTCTTCTTTTTATATCTTTTATTACAAAAAAGATTTCAGCCCAAGTAGTTTCAAACGTATAAAGATGTACCAAGGAAGCGTTTTTATCTTTCTTTAATTGTGACATTAAAGATACATCACCAGAAGAAAGCAAGCTACCAGAAGCGTCTAGGATATTTTGTGTTGAACGATAGTTATCTGTAAGAGCTATTAGCTTTGCTTCGGGGTAAAGAGTCCTAAAATAATAGAAATTTTCAAGTGAAGCACCTTGGAAACGAAATATGGCTTGTTTATCATCTCCCACGATAAAAAGATTAGGTCTAGGTGCATGATATGAAGCCAGAAGCTCTAATATTTTATTTTGAGCATTGTTTGTATCTTGGTGCTCATCAACTAAAAAATATTGATACTTCTCTTGTAATATAAGGAGCAGGGATTCATCGGTTTGCAAAGATTTCAAAACCTCCATTATCATATCGGAATAATCATATATTTTATTTTTTGCTAAATCTTCCTGATAGGTTTTATATATCAATGAAAGTTCGCTATTTTTTTTGATCTTTTTCTCAACTTTTTGATACTCCCCCTTCATCTTTCCTTTATGTGGTCCTTTTGTATGAAATTTATCTTGAAGTAATTCAAAAGCCTCTTGTTCTCTTTTAACTAAATCTAAGAATAATTCTTCATCAATACCCTCTCTTTTAAGTTCATTTATGGAGGATAAAATATCACGGACATAATAGTAACGATCACCAAATGGAGAAAGTAATTCCAGAGAATGATCTTTTACTTTTCTGTCAATTATTTTTTCGATAATAGTTATTTGATCAACTTCGTTAGAAGGTTTAGAACCAACAATTTTTGAGAAATGCTCTGGATTTTCACTTATAACATTCTGACAAAAAGAGTGGAATGTCGTTATATTTACTTGATAAGCACGCGTTCCTATTAAATCAGCAAGTCTTTTGCGCATAGCAGTAACACCTGCATCTGTAAATGTTATAGCAAGAATATTTTCAGGTTTGGTATCAGTTTTTTTTAGTATATTGCCAATACGCAGAGTAAGTACTTGGGTTTTACCAGTTCCAGGACCTGCAACCACCATGACTGGACCTTCTATTGAGTCTACCGCCTCAAGTTGAGCTTTATTTAGCTTTTTATAAGAATCTTCGAAAGTAATATTGCTCATATATCTATATTATACTCCGACTATAGGTAAAACAAAAAATAAGCTATAATCCACTAATGCAAATACTTTATTCATATTTAAAAAAATACTGGAGATTAATACTACTTGCCTTAGTACTAGCTACAGTAAACCAGGTTTTTTCACTATTAGACCCACTAATTTTTCGCCATGTTATAGACGGATATGCTACAAAATTTGATCAATTTACATTCTCGGAATTTGTAAAAGGCGTAGGGATTTTGCTTGGTGCTGCTATTGGAGTAGCATTCGTATCACGAGTAGCAAAAAATTTCCAAGATTTTTATGTAAATACAATTACTCAGCGTGTAGGTGCAGATATGTATTCTGATGGTATAAAGCATTCTTTAGAGCTTCCCTATCAACAGTTTGAAGATGAGAGAAGTGGAGAAACATTAGGAAAAATACAGAAGGCAAGAACCGATTCGCAAACTCTTGTAACCCAAACGATCAATATTATATTCATTACAATTGTTGGGTTTGTTTTTGTAATGATATATGCAATCAAAGTTTACTGGCCTATTGCACCACTGTATATGTTTACAATACCAATAATCGGTGGAGTGAGTTTGCTATTATCTAAAAGAATAAAAAAAGTACAGCAAAAAATATTTGCAGAAACCGCAGCGCTGGCTGGAGCTACAACAGAATCACTTCGCAATATTGAACTCGTAAAAAGTTTGGGTCTTTCAGAACAAGAAATAACTAGACTTAACAATACAACAGAAAAGATACTTAGCCTGGAATTAAAAAAAGTTAAATATATCCGGAGTTTATCTTTTATCCAAGGTACAATTGTTAATCTAGTAAGGACTACGATATTATTTATAATGCTTTACCTTATTTTCAGCCAGAAAATTACTTTTGGCGAATTCTTCTCACTATGGATTTACTCATTCTTCCTTTTCCAACCACTTCAAGAATTAGGTAATATCATAAGCACATATCGTGAAAGCGAAGCAAGTCTTGATAACTTTAAAAAGATTCTTGAAACTCCCATCGAAGAAAAACCGAAAAACGCAAAACCTATAGATAGTATAAAATCTTTAGAATTTAAAGAAGTAGTATTTAAGCATAAAAGTGCAACCACTGAGGCACTAAAGGGAGTATCCTTCAATGTCTCACACGGGGAAACTATCGCTTTTGTTGGTCCATCTGGATCAGGTAAAACTACCCTTGTAAAGATATTGGTTGGATTATATCAGCCAATAAAAGGATTGATAATGTACAACAAAATAGCTCACAACGAAATCGATATAAACTCTGTAAGAACTCAAATAGGATTTGTTACTCAAGATACTCAGCTATTTGCAGGCACAATTCGTGAAAACTTACTTTTCGTAAATCCTGATGCAACTGACGAAATGTGTATGGACGCATTGAATAAAGCTGCTTGCCAATCACTCCTTTCTCGTGCATCAAATGGATTAGATACAGTAATTGGTGAAGGTGGGGTTAAGGTTTCTGGCGGAGAAAAACAAAGACTTTCCATTGCAAGAGCACTTCTACGTAAACCAAATTTACTAGTATTTGATGAGGCAACATCTTCGCTTGACTCAATTACTGAACAAGAAATATCAAAGACAATTGCTTCTATTGGTAAATCAAAAGAGCATATTACAGTACTGATAGCTCACCGACTTTCTACTATAATGCACGCAGACTGTATTTATGTATTAGAAAAAGGGAAAATAATAGAAGAAGGTACTCACGTAAAACTAATAGAACAAGGAGGTCTATATGCTGCTATGTGGCGTGAACAAATTGGAGAAGAATAATTTTATTTTTTTAGAATCACCAAGTGAAGCAAAAAATTCGATTTTGGATTTTTGTGATTGTTGGTTGTATATTTTATTTTCTTCAATAATTTTTTGAACTCTTTTTACAACCGCAGGTGCAGGGTCGACAATACTTACTTTGTCACCTAATATCTTTTTGATTCTGTTAATTAGAAATGCATAGTGGGTACATCCAAGAACCAGTTGATCAATATTCTTTTCAATTAATGGTTCTATGTACTTACTTAATAATTCTTCAGCTTCGTCAGTATCAGCTTTACCTGCCTCGACAAGCTCTACTAACCCGTATCCTACTACAGTGTGTACTCCTACATTACTTGCAAACTTTTCGATACTTTCTTCTAGTTTTTTACCTTCTGCAGTTATCTTAGTTGCAAGGACACCAATATGCCCTGTTTTAGAATTTTCACTCGCAGGCTTAACTGCGGGTTCTATTCCAACAAAAGGGATATTATACTCTTTTCTTAATTCTGATATTGCAGCAGATGTTGCAGTATTACATGCTATAACTATTAGTTTGCAATCTTTAGTAATTAAAAAATCAGTAATGTTTTTTGAAAATTTCAAAATCTCGTCAGGGGTATGAGAACCGTATGGAATATTGGCTTGATCAGCATAATATATAAAATTATAACCTGGTAGTTCTTGTTCCAAGTATTTGAGTATCCATAGCCCGCCTAAACCTGAGTCAAATACACCTATATTCATAAAGCTATTTTACCACAATAAGTTCTTTAGAAGATTTAGTAAGTGCCATACAACCTTTCTTGGTTATAAGACAAGTATCTTCGATACGAATACCGAGTTTATTTTTTATGTAAATTCCCGGCTCTATTGTTATAATCATACCTTCTTTTAAAATTGGTTTAGTTAGTTTGTAATAGATCTTTGGGTTCTCGTGTATACGTTTACCCACCCCGTGACCAAGCATATGAATAAAATATTTTTTATACTTACCAAGAGAATTTCTGACAATCTCGTCAATATCCGCACAGTAAATGCCTGATAAAGAAATATTAATACCTAGCTCCTGGGATTGTAATATTAATTTATAAATTTCTTTCTGTTCTCTACTAGGTACACCCACAAATATAGTCCTGGTCATATCAGACATATATTTTTCATATATGACACCAAAATCTATAATTACAAATCCAAAAAGTTTGTGTGGTGTAGCTTTTGGATGTATCTCATTACCAGCACGAAAACCTGAAGTCACAATTGGAGGAAAACTAGGTTTCAATCCCCTTTTTTTAATCTCCTGTAGAATAAAATCTTTCAATTCAATCTCAGTCTTAAATTTAAAATCTTTAATAATTTTTGAAAAAATGGCATCTGTAACTCTACATGCCTTTTTAATATTTTTTATCTCATCTTTTCTTTTTACCTGTGCCATTTTATTTCTGTAAATAAGCTAAAAAATAATCGCGTTTATAGATACGCCCGTTGAAAGTTGTATAACTAGTCTTTTTTTCTAAATTTAATACTTTGAAATACTTACCATAAATATCAATAAAATCCTGTCGTGAAAACACTCTCTCTGTTAAACCTATTTCTTTTATTATATATGTGTCGTCTTCTTTGCCTGGACTATTTTTTAATAGATTTTTAACATTTTTATTACCATCCTTACAAAGAGCCCTCACAAACATGTAACCACCGCTTTTAAGCACTCTGTTACATTCACTTAAATATATATCTCTTCCTTTTTCATCAAGTGAGTTTGAAGAAGTTACATCTAAAATTATATCTACAGAATTAGACAAAATATCATATTTATCACCAATATTGCCGAGTCTATAATCTACGCTAACACCGAGATTTTTAGCCCTTTCTTCGGCAATTTTAAGAGCCGTTTTTGAGATTTCTATACCTATTACTTTGTTGTCATTTTGAGCTAAATAATTGGAATTACGACCAGTACCGCATCCAAGATCTAGAATATTTCTATTTTCAATTAAATATTTTTGATTCTTTTTTAGGAATTTAATAAATCTTAGCGTATCAGCATTAGGACCATCATTTTTGGTAACAAGTTTAGGATTCCTATATTCGCGATCCCATACATCACCTTGGTGCATATTTAAGCCTTAGTTATGTCTCTCGGGTAAAAAATATTCATTGTCCAATCAACAATAATTTTAATTTTCTTTGAATTTGAGAAAAATTTAAATAGGTATACAGTTCTCCATAAAAACCATGCAAATGGACCGGAGAATTTGAAACCATAAATATCTGCTACTGCCTTCCATTGCCCAACTGAAGCAAGAGAACCTCTAGATTTATATGAAAACTTTAGTAACTTCTTATTATGGAGTAACCTTTTTATATTATTACCGGTAAGTAAACCTTGCTTTACAGCAACTTGTGCAAGCATTGGTAAAGGTCTTCCGTCTTCTCCACTTAAACTTGCAATGTCACCTATAGCAAATATATTTGGATGGTCAGAAATTTGTAGTGATGAATTAACTATAATACGTCCCCAGTTGTCCAAGGCTACAGGGTGTGAAAAGTTGACTGTGTTTGGTTTTACACCAGCTGTCCATATAACATGGTTAACTGGTAGAGATGACTCATTTGTAAAAATGATTTTATCTTTCTGTACTTCTTTAACTCCAGTGTTTAACATAACTTTCACTCCTACTTCTCTTAGAGCTTTTAAAGCTTTCTTTCTAAGACTTTCGTGGAACGGAGATAAAACATTAACATCTCTATTTATTAGATAAAGTGAAATATCTTCAGGTTCAATTAAACCATGATAGTACTTATCAAAAGTATCTAGACAAAGTTCAGCCATTTCCGATATTAATTCAACTCCAGTAGGTCCGCCTCCAACTATCGCAAAAGTTAACGCATGCTTTCTATCTTTTTCATCTCTTATTTCTGAAGCTTTCTCAAAAGTATCTATTAATAGATTTTTTATTTTTATAGCATCACTTAGATCTTTTAGCACTAGACTGTATTTTTCGGCGCCTGGAGCATTAAAGAAATTTGTAGTAGCCCCGAGGGAAATTACAAGGATATCATAATGCAATTCGTCAATAGTAGTTTTTACTATTTGTTTTTCAGTATCAACAGATACAAGTTCTGCCACATGGAGATGGTCGTTGGTTTTATATATTATTTGGCGTATAGATTCGACAACTTGTTGGTCAGACAAACTACCAGTTGCTACTTCGTGTAAAAGTGGAGTAAATAGAAAATAGTTTGTTTTATTAACTATAGTTATATCAATTTCATCTTTATCAAAACACCTATAAAGACCCTTATAAGTGTAAAGGCCTCCAAATCCACCTCCTAAAATTACAATCTTTTTTTTATGTTTAATCATACTCTAATAACCAATTCTATGATAAATCAGGCTTAATAACAAATTCAGCATAAACTTGCAGAGGGTAGGAGATTCGAACTCCTGAGACCCTTTCGAGCCTACTACCTTTCCAAGGTAGCGCACTAGACCGCTATGCGAACCCTCTACTTAGAGTTTATACTACTAAAACTATTCTTGCGGCACAACTTCAGGCTTATCATTACCACTAGGTAAATTAATGAAAGTAATGATTGCAAAAATTATTATTTTATAAATAGGTGGATAATTTATACCTATTAGTATAGTAAAAATCTCAATAATCACCAGAGAGGTTGCAATATGAATACCGACTTGGTAAGACTTTTTATAAGATAAATCTACCTTTTTAACTTTGGCTATTATCCAAACTACTAGTGCATACATTAAGAGCATGAATGCAGTACCAATCAAAATTCCTATGAAAGAAAGCAGTAATAATCCTAATGGAATCACGAAATAAAGATATGGTAAAATTTTTAATATCTTTGATTCAGTTTTTATCAAGAAATCCTTGGTGATTTCTGCATTTCCTATTTTGGATAGTGGTGTAATTTGTAGTGAGTTTCTATCTTTTACCATAACTAAATCAGTTTTAGTTATTAATGCAAAAGTTGAATATTCCAAGAACGTATTTGTACTAAAAGATTCTTTAGTATTTACAACAATTAGATTTTCTATCTTGCCAGATTCGTCACTTTGTTTACTTATTAAATCATTAGGTAGTGGTATTTCATATGGTTCAGGTTTGTTTATAGAAGCAACACCATCTTTAAAATTAATTAAAAGGTCTTCGGGATAGTCGTTAACTATTTTTGAAATAGTATTTTTAAAATACGTAGATATAGATGGTATTTTAACTATAAATGCTATTGTAGTAATTATAGAAATTATTAATACTAATTTATATAAATAACTAAGTGAAGATTTAAAATCTTTTTTAGATATTACAAATTGATAATATGTTTTACTATAAATGCTATCTCGTATTTCTTTTATTATTTTCATAAAAATTAACTATTTAAATTTTATTAATTCGACATTCCTCTTAGAATTTTTATTCTTTCCTCAACAGGAGGGTGGGTTGAAAAAAGATTACCAATCTTTTTAGAAAAAGATCCAGAGCCAAAAGGATTTGCAATATAAAGATGGGCAATGGCAGTAGACTGTCTTAGCATTGGCCTCTTGTAAGCACCAATTTTCTCAAGAGCAGAAGCAAGTCCTTCTGGATAGCGAGTAAGAAGAGCTCCGGAAGCATCCGCTAAGTATTCCCTCTTTCTTGATATAGAAAGTTGTATTAGTGTAGCTAAAATTGGAGCAAGTATTGAAAGTATAATACCAAGGATCATAAATAAACCACTTCCCCTATTGTCGTCATCTCTGTGTCCGCCAAAGAATGACATTCTTATAATCATATCTGAAACAATAGAAACAAATCCAACTAATACGACAGCGACAGTTGATACTAGCATGTCTCTATTGCCAATATGAGATAACTCATGAGCGATTACACCTTCTAATTCTGATTTATTCATAATAGAAAGTAAACCGGTAGTACAAGCTACAATTGCATGGTTTTTATCTCTACCAGTTGCAAAAGCGTTTGGCGCAGGATCATTAATGACATATATTTTTGGCATTGGAAGACCTGCTGTTATACAAAGATTCTCGACTGAAGTATAGAGGTCAAAATATTGCTCGCGGGTTGCAGGGTGTGCTCCTGCAATAGACAACGCAATCTTATCCGAAAACCAATACCCTGTTATATTCATAACTATAGAAAATATTACAAAACCATACAGTATGTTGGGGTTTCCATAAATTTGGGCGAATACAAACCCTAAGGCTATGACAATAATTAAAAACGTACTCATTAGGAGCCAAGTTTTACCTACATTCTTTGATTGTTGTGTGTATAGTGTTGCCATTTATTTAACGATTATGGGTATTAAAACAAAAGAAGGAACGAAGCCATTTTCACCACCTGAAGGATCATCTTGCATAAGTCTAATATAATAATTACCTTTAGGTATAGGACTAAAATCAAAATCTATACTAAAAGATACTGGGCCAGATGTCATCCAACCTGTAGTAGCTTGACCATGTCCTGGACCATATGAAGTTAGTTTTTTGTTTTCGTCTAAAATAGAAACTGGTAGATTGCCTTCAAAAAAATATCCTCCACTCAAAACTCCAGTGGCTTTAACTACTCCAGAAACCTCTTGCCCTGGTTTTATTGAAAATGAAATAAGATTACCCTTTTTGCCTTCTATAGAGTAACTTAGTGGTTTACCATCGTATCCTAAAATTTCATTTGATTTTGGATTTTTTACAGTTAAATTATCCCAATATTTTGCTTCTTTTGAAGTCATATCATCATTAAAAATTTTAATATATTTCTGACGGTCTTGATACATCCATCTCAGAGCAACTATCATCAAAATAATTAATATGAAAAGCAATGCTGTATTTAGTTTTGAACCAAAAAACCAAAATTTTTTATTATCCATATTTTTATTTCTTATAAACCAAGGCCCTAAAACCGCCCCTTGATTCACGTTTTTCTGTTGGTTTATTTTTTTCTGATTCGCTAGCAATGGATACGTCAGCGTTTAATGTCTCAAACTCAGTATTATGGTCAACATCCATGGAGTTAAACTTTTCCTTAAGCAATTTATATACACTGAGTTCTAGATCCTTTTTATCTGTATCAAAAGTTACTTCAAAATAAGTTTTTGGAACAGTTTTTACCCAACCAGAAATAGTACCAAAAATACTATCGGTATCTAGAGCTTTTTCAATTTTTTCTTTTAGATATGGGTCAAGAATACTCTCGGCATAACTAAAAAACTCTTCTTGATTATTATTTTCCTGGTTTTTACCTGGAAATCCAGATTTATTTCTATCCATAAAATTAAAACTTAACTTGTACTGGTTCTTTCTGCTCACTTCCCTCTTCAAGTTCAAAGAAATCCATTTTAGTAAATTTAAACATATTAGCAATTATATTTCCTGGGAACATTTCAATACCTGTATTTAAATCACGCACATTACCATTGTAGAATCTACGAGCAGCTTGGATTTTGTTTTCGGTATCGCTAAGTTCGTTTTGAAGTTGCAAGAAATTTGTATTTGCTTTTAACTCTGGATAAGCTTCAGCAATACCAAAAAGTCCAGTAAGTGCGCTGCCGAGCATTGCTTCAGATTTTGAGTGCTCACCCATTGTTTTTGCATTCATTGCTTCTGCGCGGGCTTTTGTTACATTTTCAAAAGCAGAATTTTCATGTGCCGCATAACCTTTTACAGCATTTACTAAGTTTGGTATTAAATCATAACGACGTTTAAGTTGAACATCAATGTCTGCCCAAGCTTCTTGCGCGCGATTACGAAGATTGATAAAACCGTTGTATTTCATTATAAAATACAGGACTAAAACGACTAAAATTATAAGTGGTATCATCATAAATTATTTACAGTTAATTAATATTACCTTAGTATTATAGCAAAAACCCTCCTATATAACTATAAGAGGGCTTTTATGTAGGTTTTACTTGCTCTTTTTAGTTTTATTAAACATTACTAGAAGTGGACTTGCTAGAAAAATAGATGAATATGTTCCAAAGAACATTCCAGCTGTAAGCATCATTGCGAAAACTTTAGTTGAGCTAGGGCCGAAAAACACGAGTGAAAGAAGCACGATTATTACAGTTGATGATGTGGTTATTGAACGAGTAAACACTTGTTCTAGACTCTTACCCACTGTTTCCTCAAATGTTTTAAAGTGTCCAACTCTTATATTTTCACGTATACGATCAAATACAACTATAGTGTCTGAAACAGATAATCCTAATACAGTCAAAATTGCAACTACGAACAATGTGTCAACTTCTGTTCCGTAAAAATGTGATAATGCTGCAAATGCACCTACTGGGATTAGAATATCGTGAATCAAAGTAACAATTGCTATCATTCCATACTTCCAAGAAGAGACAGGTTTAGAAACTTTTCTAAAAGAAAACGCAATGAAGAATATAATTCCAAGAGATACCAAGATAAATGATAGTGCTGATTTACGAACGAGCTCAGCTCCAACAGACGGACCTATTGAAGTAAAACTTTTTTCGACAGCATTTGGTCCAAGAGATTGAATTATACTCGCTCTCTCTGTTTCACTAACAGCGCGTGTCTTAATGCTATAACCAATTTCTCCTGTAGGTTGAGTTATAACTTCACCAAGTGAAAGCTTTTTGAGTTGAGCGTCTATTACGCTTTGTTCTGGTCTAGTACCTTTATACTCAACCTCAGTAAGAGATCCCCCCTTAAAGTCTATGCCTAATTTCAATCCAAAGTACCCTATTGAACTAAGTGAAATTATAACGAGAACAGCTGATATAATAACGAATATTTTTTTGTATTTTATTACGAACATATATTATTTTGCTTGAACACGAGCAGAAGTTAGACCCGACCCGAATAAAAAGTTTGTTAATTTACTTGTCTTTGTTATATTTAGAGTTTTCAAGAAAAGACGAGTAATTGATATAGCGGATATCATTGAAACAATAACACCAATCAAGAATGTTAAAGCAAAACCTTGAATAAGTGGAGTTCCAAACCAGAATAGAATTATAGCCGTGATAATACTTGATGAATTTGAATCTCTGATTGATAACCATGCACGTGAGAATCCATTTTTGGTTGAATCCATTATAGTTCTTCCACCTCGTAGTTCTTCTTTAATTCTTTCAAAGATAAGTACATTTGCATCAACAGCAATACCAATAGAAATAATGAATCCAGCGATACCTGCAGCAGTTAATGTAACCGGTATAAATTTAAACAAAGCAAGCATTAATACTACATATATAGACAAGGCTATAACAGCGACCAACCCTGGAAGTCTGTACCAAACAATTAGAAATAGAGCTATAGCAAGAAAACCTATCAACGCTGCCTTTACGCCTGCTTGTGTTGCTTGAGCACCAAGAGTAGGACCAATTGTCTGAGTTGAAATCAAATCTATTGGTACAGGAAGTGCTCCTGAATTTAATCTTCCAACAAGTGTTTTAGCCTCTTCTGGTCTGAAATTACCAGTAATTTGAGCTTTTCCTCCTGTTATAGGTTCATTTACGGTTGGTGTAGATATAGGCTCTCCATCTAGAAATATTGCAACTGGCTTACCAACATTTTCTCGAGTTATTTTTTCAAATAATTTTGAGCCTTCATCATTAAATTGGAGAGATACTTGGGCTTGACCTGTTGTTTGATCAAACTCAAGTAGAGCCTTTTGTAGATATCTTCCAGTTAACTCTGTTGATACATATGGGTCTGGAATTTTAAGTGGCGAAGCATTACCATCTTTATCAATAGTAATTTCTTGCGGTGCATTTGGATTCGAATTAACAGTTTTAAATTCAAGAAGTGGAGTCTGTCCTATCATTGCAACTGCTTTTGAAACATCAGTAACACCTGGAAGGTCGACTATCAATCTTTCTTCTCCAGCATTTGAAAATCCACCATCTTGAACTGCAACTACTGGTTCTGAAACTCCGAATATATTGATTCTTCTTTCAATAACATCACGAAGTGCATTCATTGAATCTTTAACCTCACTGGCACTGACTTTAGAAACATCAGCATGGTAAACCAAGTGAGTTCCGCCAGATAGATCTAATCCTAGTTTAAATGGATATTTAGCAAATCCGTGAGCTTCTACACCCTTATCAAGCTTTCTGTGAGATAATTCTGACTTATAGACAAAAAAACCAACCCCTACCCCGAGCAATAATATTAGTAATGCTGTAATTCTTGTTTTCCACATAATGGGCTTATTCTATCGGGTTTTTAACAAATATGCAACCAAGAAACCGAGTGCATACCCACCTAAAATATCAATAGGAAAATGGACTCCTGAGACTACTCTAGATACTCCTATTAGCAACATTGCTAAGAAACAAATATATCCTAATCTCTTATTTTTAAAGAAAACTGCAAAAGCAAAGGCTGCAATTGTGGCAGAATGTCCTGAAGGGAAAGCATATCCACTTTCTGGTATAAGAGTATAAATATTAGGTAACGTTATAAATGGCCTATCGGCGTGTATTAAAATCTTCAGTAAATTTGCAAGTATATACCCTAAGATCGTTGAAGCAATTATTACGGTGATGCTTTTAGATTTTTTATATACATATTTTAAATTAAAACCATCATTTAAAATTCTATCTTTCCATAAAAGATTAAGTATTATAAAAAGGATAAATATATATATAAAAGGCTCAGCAAAAAATATAATGACGGAATCTAGTAGACTTGAATGAAATGCAAAACTATGGAGAAATGTAAAAATATAATTATTCATAAATATTGAAAGCACTATCAACTATATTTGACAGTAGGCAAGCAACTGTTACTGGACCAACTCCACCAGGTGTAGATGTTACATATGAAGCAAAACCAAAAACAGAATCAAAATCAAGGTCACCTATAACTCCCCCATCTTCTTCAGAAGTACCCGCATCAATAATAATAACACCTTCTTTGATCTTGTCTTTATTAATAAATTTACCTTGTCCAATTGCAGAAATTATAATATCAGAATTTTTTAAAATACTGTCTTTGTCCATAGTATTTTTTGTAATAGTTTTTACTTCAATACCCCTTGTTTCAAGCATATGTTTAACGGGCTTGCCAACTAAATTACCTTGTCCTAAAATAACTATATTTTTATTGGATAGATTTAGATTTAAAGAATCTAATATTGATAAACAAGCAAGAGCTGTGGGGTACTTTATGGTTCCAGTATTATTGTAAAAAGAATCACTAGCATCTTTACCAAGACAATCAACATCGAGATTTGGTTTAATCGCATTTAAAACTAAATTTTTATCAATATGACTTGGTAGCGGCAGCTGAACAATTATCCCACACATATTTGGAACATTATTCAAATCTTTTATCTTTTCAATTAATTCTTCAGTAGTTATAGACTCAGGAAAATTAGCAGATTTAAATTTTATTCCAACAGACTCTGCTGTACGTGCCTTTATTCTTACATAACTAGCAGATACCAAATCGTCCCCCACTAAAATGTCACAAAAAACTGGAGAAAAAGGAAATGTTAAAACCTTATCTTTTACTTTTGATAAGATCTCTTCTTTTATTTTTTGACAGTCAATTATTTTTGTTTGCATCTTATATTCCAAGAAATTCATTTCTCATATCGTCTCTATGAGCAACTCTTCTGTACCTATTCATTCCCATTAGTATACCAAGGCCTATAAATTCTGTAAGTATGTGAGACCCTCCGTAACTCATAAACGGTAGAGTAATTCCAGTAACCGGCATAATCCCTATATTCATACCGATATTAATTATAAAGTGACTCATAAAATATATGGCGAGTCCTACTCCATATAATATTTCAAAGTTTGTGGAACCGAGAAGTGCAATATGCAAAATTCTCCATATAACAAGACCTAATAGCAAGATTAATATTAAAGATCCTACAAAACCCCATTCTTCAGAAAAAGCTGCAAAGATAAAGTCGTTTTGATACTCAGGCAAAAACCTGAGCCGTGACTGAGTGCCAAAGCCAACTCCCTTACCAAGTGCTTGTCCACTACCAACAGCAATTGTTGATTGGTAAACATTGTATCCAGAACCTTGAATATTAGATAGTGGCTGAACAAAGTTATGAATGCGAGCCTTTTGATAGGGTTTCAGAAAAAAACTCCACATAACTACAAATATTATTGCTCCAATACCTAGAACTAGAAGTAAGTGTTTTCTTGAAATACCAGAAATTAAAATCATGCCAAGCCAGATAAAAAATATAATCATTGCCCCGCCAAAATCTGGTTGAAGTAATATAAGTAAGAACGGTATGACAGCATATATACCTGATATAAAAATATGTTTAAAATTATCTATCTCAATGTGTCTTCTAGAAAAATACTTTGCTAGCATCAATATAACAACCAGCTTCATCATATCTGATGGTTGAAAAGAGAAAAAACCAAATGAAAACCAGCTTTTTGCCCCATTTGAAACATGCCCTCCTATAAACAGGAGAAGGAGTAAAAAAGAAAACATACCGAATATAGCAACCAAGATTTCTGTTCTTTTTAAAAATCTAAAATCAATATAAGAGAATAGAAAGAAAACTAAAAAAGATATTGTAATCCAGACAATTTGATGTGAAAAGTAAGGGGTTTCTTCCGTAAATGACTTCATTGTAACAAGACCAGCACCTAGTACAGGTAGTAAGAAAATAAATAGGAGCCAATCAATCTGAGGTAAACGTAATTTCATGTTTTAAAAAGACGCAATGAAAGGATTAATTTGAACCAATATATCTCTTGTGGCTACGTCTATACCTAGTGGGTTTGGCCAAGTAAATAGTACGGGTGTTTTAGTATTGCTTGGTAAACCATCTTTGTGAGTCTTTGAAACATTTATAGCATTATGATTTATATCATATAATATAGCTACAACATCAAACTCTGGTAATTCATACACTGACTCATTGTTTATAACTGCAGTCAAAGTAGGACTTGTTTTATCATCACCCAGTAATATATTTTCTACTTTTATTGGTAGTGTGTTTATTTTTGGTTCTTTTTTTAACCAAACAAACGGCGGAGTAAATTCAAAAACAATGCTTTTGATCTTGCTTTGTCCGGAATCAAAACGTGGTTCAAGTACTGCAAATTCTTGATTGGGTGGAATAAAAGTAGTACCAACTCTACGGCCAATCAAAATGTTATTAGTATCATACACTCTAAATTCATAAGATATCTTATTTATTGCTACAGATTTATTTCTATTTTCAATAAAAGCAACTAGGTTATATATACTACCTGTTACTGGAAAAGCTCTCTGCCAAAGTATAACTGGCTCAGATACATCTGCCGTACAAACACGCTGGCATATTCCTCCACAATCAACTCCACTCTCACTTCCATTTTTCTTACCGTCAAAACATGTGGGCTTCTTGGTTATTGTTGGCCAAATCATAATTAAAATAACCACACCAATAACGGCTAATATTCCGAAAATGTATTGCATTTGTCTTTTAAGAGCCCAAGTCATATATATTACATAATAACAAAATTCCGCTCCATTGTGGAGCGGAATTTTTAGTTAAATTCTTTGTTCTGGCGACAACCTACTTTCCCCTAAAAGAGTATCATCGGCGTAGATGGGCTTAACTTCCGAGTTCGGAATGTGATCGGGTGTGACACCATTACCAAATCACCAGAACAAAAAATTCAACATTTTAAATTTTCAAAATCAAATGATATCTGAAAACTGAATACTGTAGAACGCAACAATAATGATTTCCATATTTCCTAATAGGAATCGAACGATTAGTACACCTTGGCTAAACACATTACTGTGCGTACACCTAGTGCCTATCAACCTAATCATCTCTTAGGTTTCTCAAACGATTCCTCATCTTGAAGCTGGCTTCGTTCTTAGATGCTTTCAGAACTTATCCATTCCCGACATAGCTACTGGGCAGTCCACTTGGCAGTAGAGCCCACACACCAGAGGTCAGTCCACTCCGGTCCTCTCGTACTAAGAGCAGATCTTCTCAAGAATCAACGCCTGCAGTAGATAGGAGACCAACCTGTCTCACGCATCTATGTTTTACTTCCAATATTTTCGCGTTTGATAAAAATATCAGAACCACAATTACTTGTGGGATCGGACTGTAACTTTCTCTAAAATGAATTTTAGATATTTCACATTCAGTCTCTACGGGTGCAAAATAAATTGCTTCCCTCGGTATTGTCCTTTCTTTCGATTAGGATTTCACCGATATAAGTGAATTTCTCATACAAATTATGTATGCCGCCGTGAGTGCACCACAGTGCACACGGTCTTGATCATCAGATTAAAACAGTTTGAAAAAACTTTCGTTTTTTCGTGTTCCTCAATTGGTTCAAACTGTCAAAATCACAATTTCTTATGACCTTAACGGTTTGAACCCAGCTCGCGTACCTTTTTAATTAGCGAACAGCTAAACCCTTGGCAGCTTCTCCACCACCAGGATAAGGTGAGCCGACATCGAGGTGCCGAACTCCGCCG
>CAZCNB010000011.1:0-18965 GCA_964500465.1 uncultured Candidatus Saccharibacteria bacterium
GGCTCCTCGGGTAGGGATCGAACCTACGACCAATCGCTTAACAGGCGACTGCTCTACCGCTGAGCTACCGAGGAATTTTTTCAAAGATAGCTCAGCGGAACCGCTGGTCACAAATATTTTTCTGTTGAAAAATTTCGCGACCCCGACTCAGCGCCAATTGCGCTTGCGCCTTTGAAATACTATGTATTTCAACTACCAATGAATAGCTTTTATACTATCAAAAAACGCTCAAAAAAGCAAAAATATTGGACCCTGTAAACTATGTGGTATAATGTATTTATTACTTATTAATAAAATATTTAGAAGATATGAAATCAAAGTTTTCTATGAGTTGTGGTGAGTGGGGTATGCTATTACTCCGTGTAGTTGTTGGTGCTGTTTTTATTGCTCATGGCTGGCAGAAATTACAAATGATTGATGGGGTAATCGGATTCTTTGGTAAACTAGGATTCGCTCCATTTTTTGCTTATTTAGTTGCATGGGTAGAATTTGTCGGTGGTCTTGCAATGTTGCTTGGAGTGTTCACTCGTATCGCTGGGTACTTACTCGCTGCTGTTATGATAGTAGCAATCTTTTCTGTAAAGTTAAAGATGGGATTCTTAGGAGGATATGAACTTGATCTTACTTTGCTCGTCGCAGCACTCGCTCTTGCATGGAGTGGTCCAGGAAAACTATCAGTAGCAAGCAAGGTTTGCAAATGTGAAAACTGTATGATGTGTGGCGGTGAAATGAAAGGAATAATGGGTAAAATCAACAAGTGCGATAATTGTGAAGCGTGTAAAGACAATTGTACTTCTCACGAAGGTAAATAATAAAAATCCCGACTATAGTCGGGATTTTTATTATTTGGATCTTTTTGGCTTTCTAACTTGTTTATTACCTAGATTTTTTACTCCGCTTTCAAGACGTGATGCTTGATAGAGTCTAGTAGATACCCCTTTTTGATGCATTTTTATGGACTTTTTTGACATAAATGTATTATATCAGAGTTTCTGGTATAATAAGAATATTATTGGTTTAATTTATAAAAATATGAATATCAATATTAAAGCGACAAACATAGAACTGACAGATGCTATAAGTGATTATGTTAACAAACGCCTTGCAACACTCGAAAAATTTGAAAAAAACGGAAACATCAGTGGTTATGTTGAAGTAGGTAAAACTACAAATCATCACAAACAAGGTGAGTATTACAAAGCTGAATTTGATGTTAGTTTAAATGGTGATAAATTTTTTGCTATGTCTGAGAAAGAGGATTTATATGCTGCGATTGATGATGCAAAAGAAGAAGTGCTAAGAAGAATAACTCAAAACAAAGATAGAAAACAAACTCTCTTTAAGCGAGGCGCAAAGAGTGTAAAGAAAATGTTAAAGGGTTTATCTAATAGAAATCCTTTTACTTCTAAGTATTAGATCTCAAAAATTCTGAATAATCTATCTCTTTTTTACCTTCCGGAATAACTCTTTCAATTATGAAAGAGTTATTTTCATATCGTGCTTTTGTTACCTTTATTCTTTTGCCTTTATGAAAGAAAAATACTCCAGGCCAACCGAAGAAAGCTCTGTATTTGTTGTAATCAAGGAGCGGGTTACTGTTTTCTCCGATTTGACCATCCTCTTTGTTTATCTTTGTACAATATGATACTCCTGATTCATCTTGAGGTTTCAATTCAACTTTTTGATTAAATATATCTTCTAGTTTATCGCGCAAAAGTTCACCTCCTATTTTTGTAAGTTTTTTTAGTAAATCAGTTTTTAGCTCATCTTTTCCTATATCAACTTTTTGTTCAGCTATTATAGGCCCACTATCTAGTTTCGATTCCATTTGTTGAATACTTAAACCAGTTATTTCATCTCCACGAAGTAATGCCTCTTCTACGGGAGACGCTCCGCGGTATTTAGGTAGAAGGGAATAATGAATATTTATAGTTCCCAATTTTGGTGTTTTTATAATTTCATCTTTTAGGATTTTTCCATAAGCGATTACTATAGACAGGTCTAAATTATACTTTTTGAATTCTTCAATGAATTGATCATCTAATTTCTCAGGTTTTATGCATGGAATATTGTGTTCTTTTGCCCAAGCACTAACTCTACTCTCAGTCATATGCATACCACGACCAGCTCTTCTGTCAGGTGAGGTTATTATTATTTTAGGAACGTATCCTGCACCGAAAAGTATATCAAGTGTCTCACTTGCAACTTCGGGTGTTCCAAAAAATGCAAAATTATTATTCATATTCTTTCTCTGGTGTAGATTCGTGAATATCACGAGCCTTATCTATAAAAAGTATTCCATCTAAGTGATCTGTCTCATGTTGAAATATGTGCGCAAGTAACCCTGAGCCACTTTTGGTGAATTTTTTACCATGCTCATCGTATGCTTCCATTGTTGCTTTTGTAGCTCGGCGAACTTTACCATATAAAGGCCTAACAGATAAACATCCTTCTGCCATTAATTTTTTATCCTTAGATATCTTTTTGAAAACTGGATTTATAAAAACCAAATCTGGATTTTTTATTTTTACCAATTTATTGTCTACACCCTTACCTCTTACAAAATCATCTTCGAAAATTTTACCAGAAACAACAAAAACACGATAAGATTCTCCAATCTGAGGCGCTGCAATAGCTACACCATCATCCTGAGAGTGAAGTGCTTTTTTCATATCCTCAATAAGTTTCTTTATTTTTGGTGTAGTGATATGAGAAATAGGAACCTCAATTGCTTTCTTTCGTAGCACAGGATCTCCATTTTGAACGATTTTTACCATAAGTTATTTTAAGTCTTTAATATACTCAAGTAATTTTGTTATTTTGACTGTTTCTTGAGATCTATTAGTCATATCTCTGAATATAACTGTACCTTCCATTGCTTCTTTTTGACCAAATATAATTGCGTAATGCATTCCTAGCTTTTCAGCTACTGCAAGCTGTGCACCAAGATTATCTTTTGATATCGATTGAGCTATTGGAATCTTACCTTTTCTAAGTACTTCGATTACATTTAGAGATTTCAATTTTGCATCAAAACCAAGTTGAATAAAATATATCTTTGGTTTCTTTAATATTCTAGGTGCAAGCTTTGCAAACCAAGGTGCTTCTACAATTCTATCTACTCCTATAGACATACCGACGGCAGGGACATCTTTCTTGCTACCAAGTTGTTTTGCTAGGTAATCGTAGCGGCCACCACCTGCTATGGTTATCTTTTTTCCTGTTTCTGCATCTTCAAGCATTACTTCAGCCACTGTGCGTGTGTAGTAAGATAATCCTCTAACTAGACATTTATTTATTGAATATGGAATTCCCATTTCTTCTAGGTATTCTAGAACTTCCTTGAAATGTTTCTTACAAGCAGGGCATAGGTGAGAGAGTGTTTCTGGAGCATTTTGATTTATTGCTATAGTTTTCTCTTCTTTTGAATCTAAAATTCTAAGAGGATTTGTCTTCAATCTCTCTCGATCTATAGTTGCAAGTGAGCTAATATTTTTCTTGTAGTAAGAAGCTAACTCTCTTATGTATGAAGCACGACATTCTTTGTCACCAATTGAGTTTATATCTATCGAAAGATTTTTTGCTCCAGCTTCTTCTAGTGCAGTGAGTGTAGCTTTTATTACAAGTGCATCTAAAATACTTTTTTCACTTCCAATAGCATCCATGTCAAATTGCCAAAATTGTCGATAACGACCTTTTTGAGGATTGTCGTGACGGAATATTGGACCGTAGTTATAAAACATTACAGGTTGAGGAAGTGCTTGCATGCCATGCTCTATATAGCTTCGCATTAGGCCTGCAGTGTGTTCTGGTCGAAGTGCTAGATGATCGCCACCTTTTGTTTTTAAAGTATACATTTCTTTATCAACAATATCTGTACCGATACCTATTGATGAAGTAAATACACCTTCGTGTTCAACTATAGGAGTGTCTATTGGTTTAAATCCATAGTAAACAGCAACTTCTTGTGCTTTCTCAAAGAAACCCTGAAACTGATAGTATTGTTCGTCTAATATATCTCGCATTCCACGAACAGATTGGAACGGATCCTTATTCGATTTTTTCTTTTCTGTACTCATGTTTTAATTATTTATCTTCTTTATAATAACCTGGTAAGTACGACATTGATTTTAATGGTAATAGTCTAAGAAATGCTCTACCTGTCATGTTCTTGCGAGGTAGTAATCCCCATGATCTAGAATCTGAACTACGATTGCGATTGTCTCCCATTACAAAGTATTCATCGTTTCCAATCTTTTGATTTTCTGTTGTTGTAAACTTTTCATTTATATATGGTTCAACCAATTTAAATCCATCGGGGTTTTCTTTGTTCTTGATTGTGATTTCACCATTTTTAATAACTACTTCCTCATTTGGAAGACCAATAATTCTTTTAATGAAATATCGTGATGGATCATTTGGGTATTTAAATATTACTACATCGCCACGTTTTGGAGTTCCTAAGATATAAGATATCTCATCTACTATAAGATATTCACCATTGTGAAAAGTAGGGAACATAGAATCTCCTGATACTACGAATGGTTGTGCAATAAACATTCTAATAGGTACTACTATTGCAAGGGCAATAGCTGCAAACTTAATTAAATCCCAAGCATCTCTCGCATGCTTTTTCCATTTTGATTCTGGAACTTGAGCGTTTGATTGAGGCTTTTGTTCAAGGTTATTTTCCATATGTGGATTATTTTAGCACGGAAGTGCTATTGACAGAATAGTTATACATGTGTCCTGGTATGGAATTAATAAAAAAGTTTGTGGTTTTCTGAACACGAATATTTTGAAGCTTCAAAATTTCTCTGCTCGGCTACCCGCCTGCGCAAGTTTCAGAAAACCACAAACTTTTTTTATATATAAGATTTATAAGAACTTAATGTGATATAATTGGCTTTATGTTAATCGTTGGACTTGGAAATCCTGGAGAAGAATATGAAAAGACTCGTCACAATGCTGGACGAATTGTTTTAGAGTACATTGCTAAAGCGCAGGACTTTTCTGATTGGAAAGTTGATATGAAAACAAAATCTCTACGCTCAAAAGGAGAAATCGAAAAGGAAAAATTTGATTTTCTCTTACCTGAAACTTTTATGAACAATTCTGGGAATGCTGTTGCTTACATTATTGACGATAAAAAGAAATTAAAGAATCTAATTGTAGTATATGATGATATAGATTTACCAATTGGAAGTTTGAAAATCTCTTTCAATCGTTCAAGTGGAGGACACAATGGAGTGCAATCAATAATCAAAAAAGTTAAATCGCAAGAGTTTGTGCGTATTCGTATTGGAGTATCACCGCATACTCCAACTGGCAAATTAAAGAAGCCAAGTGGAGAAGATAAAATATTAAAATTCCTACTAGGTGAGTTTAAAGATGATGAACTTAAAGAACTAAAAAAGATGTCCAAAAAAGTCGCAGAAATTATTACTATGATCTCATCTGACGGCCACCCAAAAGCAATGAGTTTGTTTAATTAAAATTATGGAAACTGTTCAAACACCAGTTAGTCAAGGCACCCAAAGGATTTTAGTGACTGTACATAGTGAACTTTTTCCTACTATCAAAGAACTAAGAGAACTACTTTTAGAAACTCAAAAAATAAGAATATCCTACTTTTTATTTTCAAACAAATTGACTAATAGAAAACTTGAATATGCTAAAGTTGCTACTAGTTTTTTCACTGCAGTGAAAAAACTCGAAACACCAGAAATCCTCTTTGATGGATTAACGAATGATATGGAATATATGGCAGACTACTTTCAACTACAAGGTGCGTTCTTAAGCAACATAGAGACAGGATTAAGATATATCGAAATTATTGATAGGACATTAGATAGAAAATGCCAAGATATACAGAATAATCGTACATTAATTTTAGCAATCGTTGCAATATTAATAACTATAATCATAAAATAAAAAAACACCTTAACATATAAGGTGTTTTTTTATTTTGTATAGTTATTCAGCTTTCTTTCCGTCTTCTAGGTAGACGAGTGTCATGCGCTGATCCTTTGGTTCAAAGAGAGTAACTTGGAAATCATAAGTCTTTCCGAGTTCAAGAGTTTTCTTCAATTTTTCTTCAGAACCGAAGCTTGAGTTGTGGACTAGTCCTGCAACACCTTGTTTGATAGAAACAAGTGCTCCATGTTTGTTGAACTTTATAACAACTCCAGAAATTATATCTCCTTTCTTTAGAGTATTCTCAAATTCGTGCCATGGGTTTTCACGAAGAGCTTTAATTGAAAGAGAAATCTTTCCATCTTTGATTTCAATAATTTTTGCTTTAACTTTTTCTCCAACTTTAAACATTGAACGTGGATCTTCAACTAGACCCCAATCTATTTCAGATATGTGTACTAGTCCTTCTAGACCTTCTTCAATCTTTAGGAAGATTCCGAAGTCTACAATTCCAGCAACTGAACACTCAAGTTCATCTCCGACAGCGTATTTGCCGATTATCTCTTGGCGTTCTTCTGGATTATTGTCTTTTTCAGAGAAGATAAGCTTACCTTCTTTTGGAAGAGCTGAAATCATCACTACAGAGATACGCTTTCCAACAAGCATTTTTAGAGCTTTCAATATTTTATCTTTATCAGAGTCTTCTACACGAGGGTAGTGTTCACTCTTTAGCTGTGAAGCAGGAAGGAATCCTTGGATACCTTGCCATTCAAGAATAAGTCCACCTTTGTTTGCTTCTTTGACTGTAAGTTCAAGTGGCATCTTTGATTTGATTGCTTTATCAGCTTCACTCCAAATAAGAGCTTGTTTAGCTTCTTTGAGTGAAAGTTCAATATAACCTTCTTCATTATCAGTTGAAACTACTTTCGCCTTAACAACATCACCAATGTTTACTTTTTTGATGATATCTTTCGCATTTATAAATTCACGTCCATATATGATACCTGTACCAAATGGTGCAAGATCAATATATACAGATGATTTCTGAATTGAAATCACTGGTCCTTCTACTAGAGCATCGACTGTAGGTGGAAGATCTGCCTTATCAAGCATTTTCCCAACACTTGAAAGTTCAGCTTTCGCACTCATAGCAATGTCTTCTATAACTTCTTTTTCTGTTGCTTTTTTTGCCATATTTCCATTAAAAAAACCGCACTATTGCGGCGCAGGCTGAGGGTCTTCTTTGTATTTGGCTATCCAAAACTACATTAGAAGGGTTAATCTCAATCTGGGCTTGTAATGGGGAAACTATACTATATATAAGCTTGTTTTGCAAGCAATTATCCTTTCTTTTAAGCTTATTATTTGTTATAATACCCTCATGATTATTACATATTTGGGAAAGCAATTCTTTAAAATAAGCCAAGGAGACTTGGTTCTTGCTTTTAACCCAATCAGTAAAGATTCTAGAAGTGGAGTTAGTCCATCTAGATTTGGATCAGCTATCGCTTTTTCTACTATAAATCATCCAGACTATAATGGTTTTGAAATGGTTACACATGGAGACACTGTTCCATTTGAAGTGCGTGGCCCAGGTGACTACGAGATAAAAGATATTTTCATAAAAGGAATACTTACAAATACAGAGCTTGGAGGTAAAAAATATATTAATACAATATATTCACTATCAGTTGAGAATATTTCAATATGTTTTCTTGGGGTTATATCAGATGCAAAATTATCTTCTGAAGTTATCGGACAAATAGAATCACCAGATATATTGTTTGTTCCAGTTGGTAACAATGACCTAGTTTCTCCATCCGAGGCTTATAAACTTGCTGTTTCCCTTGAACCAAAGATTATAATTCCTATGGATTATGACGATAAGACATTGAAAGCATTTTTGAAAGAAGGAGGGCAGGAAAAAGTTGCAAGTATTGATAAGCTAACAATAAAAGCAAAAGAACTCGTCGGTCGTGAAGGCGAGATAGTTGTATTATCATCTTAAAATATTTTATTTTATGAATTCATACATTAAAAAATTACAATCAAAAAGTGAAGAATCAAGGAAACAAATACTCACATTTTCCTTGATAGTTTGTATGTCCGTAGTTGTGTTTATATGGGTCTATGGTCTAGGTAATCACTTTAGTAACAATACAAGTGATCAAGCAAGTAGTGACTTAAAACCATTTAAACTTTTTGCTAATTCTATTTCTGGTGCTTACCAAAATATAACAGCTAGTGCAGGAAGTACTTCAACAGTAAAAGAGGAACCATCAAAAAAACAAATTCAATTAGTACCAGTTGAGAGAGATCAAAACCAATAATATGTCTAAAGAGGAACCGAAAAAAGAACATGTAAATGTTGTGGGTGTAAATATTAGTAATGAAATGAAAGAATCTTTCATTGACTATGCGATGTCTGTTATTACAGATCGTGCACTTCCTGATGTTCGTGATGGACTTAAACCAGTACACAGAAGAATTCTATACGCTATGAATGAGATGGGTCTCACATATTCTAGTCGTTTTAGAAAAAGTGCTGCGGTAGTTGGAGATGTGCTTGGAAAATATCACCCTCATGGAGATGTGGCGGTTTATGATTCTATGGTTGGAATGGCACAAGATTTCTCATATAGATATCCACTTATATTTGGGCAAGGTAACTTTGGTTCTATCGATGGGGACGGAGCCGCGGCTATGCGTTATACGGAAGCAAAAATGTCTCGCTTGTCGTCACTCCTTCTTCTTGACCTTGAAAAAGAAACTGTAGACTTTCGTCCAAACTATGATCAAACCAGAAAAGAGCCAAATGTATTACCAACTGCAGTTCCATCTTTGCTTTTAAATGGAACACTTGGTATCGCTGTTGGAATGGCTACAAACATTCCTCCTCATAATTTAGGTGAAGTTGTCGATGCAACTATTCATCTTATAGATAACAAAGATGCAACAACTGAGGATCTAATGGAATTTATCAAAGGCCCTGATTTTCCAATTGGTGGACTTGTTTATGGTCAGAGCGACCTTATACATGCATATTCGACTGGTCGTGGTGGTGTAGTGACAAGAGGTGAGGCAGAAATAGTTGAGCAAAAAAGTGGAACATTTCAAATAATAATCACTTCAATACCTTATCGTGTAAACAAATCTGCACTTATTGAATCCATAGCACTTCTTATTCAAGAAAAGAAATTAGAAGGCATAAAAGGTCTTCGTGATGAATCTGCAAAAGATATTCGTATCGTTATTGATCTAAAGTCCGGTGTGTTTCCTCAGAAAGTCTTAAACTATATATACAAACATACTCAACTTGAACAATCCTTCAATTTCAACATTGTCGCTCTTGTTGATGGCGTGCCACAGACTTTGTCCCTCAAGAGTTTATTGTCACTTTTTATTGATCATAGAGTTGTTATAGTACGTCGTCGTACTGAATATGATTTAAGAAAAGCAAAAGAACGCGAACATATTTTACTTGGACTTAAAAAAGCACTTGATCATATCGATAAAGTTATTTCTGTTATACGAGCTTCAAAAGATACAGCAGTTGCAAAGCTAAATTTGATGAAAGAATTCAAGTTCTCCGAACTTCAAGCAACAGCTATTCTTGAAATGAAACTCCAGAAACTTGCTGGTCTTGAGAGAAAAAATGTGGAACTTGAACTCAAAGAAAAACAAGAACTTATCAAAGAACTCGAATCACTCCTTGCATCTCCAGCAAAAATGAGAAAAGTAATTGCAAGTGAACTTAAAGAAATTCGTGATAAATACGGAGATGATCGTCGTACAAGAATAATAAAAGGTGGTGTTAAAGCTATAAACGAAGAAGATCTTATTCCTGAAAAAGAATCAGTTTTGGTATTTACAAAAGGTGGATATGTTAAACGTACAGATCCAGGTGAATATAGAGCTCAAAAACGTGGCGGGGTTGGAGTCATAGATATTGAAACAAAAGATGAAGATTTTGTTACTATGCTAGTTTCTGCAAATACACACAGTGATCTACTATTTTTTACTAATCGTGGAAAGGCTTACCAAATCAAGATGTATGATATTCCAGAAGGTAAACGTGCTACAAAAGGTAAATCTATCATGAACTTTATATCTCTTGAAGGTGATGAAAAAGTTACCTCAATACTTCCTATAGATAAGGAAACAAAGAAAACAGTTGAACACCTTATGCTTGTAACTATGATGGGTGTTGCAAAAAAAGTTTCGGCAGAGAGTTTTAAAGACGTAAGACGAAGTGGATTGATTGCAATAAAACTAGACAAAGGAGATGAACTCCAAGCAGTACTTCCTATATCAAAAGGTGATGATGTAATGCTTGCAACAACTCTAGGTCAATCCATTAGATTCAAAGAATCTGATGTCCGTGAAATGGGTCGCGGCGCAGGTGGGGTAAGGGCTATCAAACTTGGAAAAGGAGACATGGTTATAGGAGTAGATACTATAAAGAAAGGAGAAACTGCTTTAGGCTTACTTACACTCGGTGCAAATGGATTAGGAAAGAAAACAAATATAAAAGAATACAAAACTCAGAAACGTGGAGGCTCAGGCATCAAAACTGCTAAAGTTACAGCAAAAACAGGTAAGTTGATTGTAGCGAAGATAGTAGGAGAAGAAAATGAGATTATTGCAGTTTCTCAAAAAGGGCAGGTTATTCGTGTTGATCTAAAATCTATTCCAACATCTGGTCGCCAGACTCAAGGTGTGACAATAATGAAACTAAGACCAGGAGATTCTATTGCTTCTATTACTTGTTTGTAAATAACCATAGTAGCAAAATAAAAAGTACTCAAAAAAAGTCCTCGGATTTCCTGTCCAGACGTAAACTTTAGGCAGGCCAGACATTTTTTATGAGTACTTTTTATTTTGCTATGGTATAATGAGTATTATGTTTGTAAAACCAGAAGACAATATCAAACATTTAGGTTTACAAGAAGGCATGAAAGTAGCAGATCTAGGTGCTGGTACTGGTTTTTATGCTAAAGCTATAAGTGATAAGGTAGGTAAAATTGGAAAAGTATACGCGGTTGAAGTTAGAAAAGACATGGTTAAGAAGTTAGAAAGCGAACTCAAAGAACAAGATATTAAAAATGTTGAATGCATTTGGGGAGATATTGAAATATTGGGAGGTACAAAATTATCTGATGAAAGTATGGATGCTGTTGTTGTTTCCAATGTACTATTTCAAGCTAACGATAGACTTGGTCTTATAGACGAGGCTAAAAGAATTTTGAAAAAAGGAGGTAAATTACTTGTTGTTGATTGGAAAGAATCATATGAAGGCCTTGGTCCAGCACCACACCACGTAGTCACTGAGAAAGTGGCTGAGGATTTGATAGTTAAAAGAGGATTCAAATTACTTGAGAGAATTTCATCTCCTTATCACCATTATGGTATAATTTTTAAACATGAATAGTTTCCAGACAATTTTGGTTTCTGTTTTTCTAGCATTCTTTGTTTTTGCAGTGCTGATATTTTCCGGACTTCTAAAACTAGGAGGATCTTCTTCGAGTACTACAGGCTTACAAGGAAAAATTACAATTTGGGGGACATTTAACAACCCAGACATATTCAAAGTCTTTGACGACTTAAGGACTGACAATAGAGATTTGACAATCAGATACGTTATTAAGAAAGAGTCAACATATCAACAAGATTTGATTGAAGCTTTTGCATCTGGTACCGGACCTGATTTATTTTTCATGACTCCAGATATGATTCTTAAAAATAAATCATATATTTTTAAAATTCCATATGCTAGTTACCCTGAAAAAACTTTTAAAGACTCTTTTATAGATGGAGCAGATGTGTTCATAGATAGTGAAGGAATCATAGGATTTCCTTTCGTAGTTGATCCTATGGTTATGTATTACAACAAAGATATTTTATCAAACGAAGGTTTGTCGACTCCACCGCAAACTTGGGATGAACTTTTTACACTAAACTCACAGCTAACTAAAAAGAAAAATGATGGAACTATACTACAAAGCATGATAGGTCTTGGTAGATACGATAATATTAGCCATGCCAAAGATATTTTAGCTACTCTCATGATGCAGAGCGGAAACAATATAGTTGTAAAAAACGGAACTGGCTACTCTAGTATTTTAAATGATAATTCTCAAGCCCTTGCGATCTCTCCAGTAGAATCTATACTTAACTTCTTCATAAATTTTTCAAATCCTACAAGTGATGCTTATTCATGGAATAGAGCACTACCTAATTCTATAGACTTATTTACTGGTGGTAAACTTGCTTTATATCTAGGAAGAGCAAGTGAATTATTCAAAATTCAGTCAGTAAATCCAAATCTTAGTTTTGATGTAGCGCCTATATTACAGACAAAAGGAACCAACTTAAAAAGAACATATGGAAATATTTATGCAGTTGCTGTAAATAAAAAATCTACAAATCCTACCACTGCATTTTCGGTGGCTGGAATAGTATCATCTGGCGACACAGCAAAGAATTTGGCTATAGCAGTATCACTTCCACCTGCCTCTCGTGCATTATTGAAAGAAAAACCAACTAATCCATATCTATTTACATTTTGGAGTAGTGCTATAATTACTAGATCTTGGGTAGATCCAGAACCAAATGCCACTAACTCTATATTTGGAGAGTTGATCCAAAATATATTATCTAATAAGTTAACCATGAGTGACGCTGTAGGCAAGGCACAGAGTCAGATTGAATCATTAATACAAAATTAATTTTATGCTAAAAAATTTCATCATAATTACAACTCTATCAATACTAGCCCTCACTCCACTTTTCCTTGTAAATAAGGCAGAAGCTAAAATTGTTCCAGATTGTGGAAGGATTACTAAAAAGTTAGGTCCTGATGGAAAGCCTGAAGTTTATACAGATGGCATGAAGAAGGGTAAACCTACAAACGCAACAGAACTTAGAGCTTGCGATTTTTCAGATGCAATGCAATTAATTCGCAACATTATTAACTTCCTTCTATTTACTATAGCTACGCCTATAGCAGGATTAGTCATATGTTATGCTGGTTTTCAACTTCTTACTTCTGGTGGAAGTTCTGAAAAGAAAACTAAAGCGAAACATGTAATAATGAATATGTTGATCGGATATGGCATAGCGCTCGGAGCATGGATTATTGTAAATACAATATTCTCAACATTTAAAATTGCCCCTTGCCAGAACTGGCTTGGTAAAGATATTCCGGACTGTACAGTTCAACCCTCAAAATAATTATTATTTAATGTTATAATTTCAATATATGAAGATTTTTCAAAAAAATAAATACTCAAGTATTCAAAATCTTGCAAAACTTGTTCCGATATTTATAATAGGTTTCTGTTTGATTTTTCCTCCAATAGTTTCTGTTCACGCCCAGGACTGTGATAAAAATGGTTTACCAAAAGGTTGTACTCCAATTAAAACAGATACGAATGTTACCCCTATAAAAACTGATACAAATGTAACTCCAGGTAATAAAATAAACACTGGTATTGGTAATCCACTTGAAAATGCTGGTATTAGTGACATAACTTCATTTATAGAAAGCATATTGAGATTTGTTGTAATGATTGGTATTCCAATAGTTACTCTTGCGATTATATATTCTGGATTTTTGTTTGTTGTAGCTCGAGGTAATCCTGAAGAATTAAAAAAAGCAAAGAAAACCTTCCTTTATACATTAGTTGGAGCAGCACTGCTACTTGGTTCATTTGTTATCGCAAATGCTATCAAAGGTACAGTTGATCAAATTAAAAGCTAAGTAAATTATTTATGAAAAAAACAAAACTATATTATACAGCCGCTATATTTTTTCTAACAGTTTTCCCACTTGCACTAACTCACGCTGCTGATAAAACAACTCTAGATAGTTGTAAGGCCATAAATTTCTCCACTCTAGGTGACATAATAAAGTGGGCGGGTTGTACTATTGTTACTGGAGTTATCCCACTTTTATTTACTCTTGCAACAGCTGCTTTTATTTGGGGAATTATTCAATACTTCTTGAATCCTGAAAATGAAGAAAAGAGAAAAAATGGTAAAAGTTATATGATTTGGGGTTTAATAACCCTCTTCGTTATGGTTAGTATGTGGGGAATAGTTAATGTATTTTCAAATACTTTTAAAATAAAAACCTTTATACCTCAGCTTTCCCAACAAGAGTCTGATAAGTAGCAAAAACCTTGCCTTTTATGGGTATTTATATGATATAATATCTGTAGTTAGTATTAAGTTAATATCATTGCCTGCGGTCGGCGGGAATAGATAATATTTATTATAAGAGTCGTTTTATTAATCTCCGCAATACGCGGTACAGCCTAGTGCTGAAAATAATATAGTTATTATGAAGAAAATAACAAAGTTTGCAATCGCGGGTCTGTCATCACTGCCATTTATAGCTTTCGCAGCAGATGCATTCTCAATACTTACAGTCGTTAACAAAATTCTTGCTACTGTTATTCCTGTTCTTATTACTCTTGCAGTCGTTTACTTTATATGGGGAGTTATCCAATATACAGTTTCTACAGACGAAGAAGCTAAGAAAGGAGCTCGTGGCAAAATAATTCAAGGTCTTATTGGTCTTTTCGTTATAGTGGCTTTCTGGGGAATAATTAGACTTGTAACTAATACTTTCGGTGTTGGTTCTGAACAATTAAACTCTAGTGCTATACCTTGTATACCTGGTCCTGGTGTTGTTTGCTAACATCATAAACTATGGTTTATTGGGAAATAATTCCACATGCAGAAGCTAGTGTTACGACATTAGTGCAAAGTATTAATAAGGTTATTATTAACCCTATAATATTTTTGCTGTTTGCTCTCGCTGCGGTTTATTTTTTATACGGACTTGCTCAGTACCTTCTTTCTCCAAACAATGAGGAGGTCCGTAAGAAAAGTAAATCAGTAATGTTTTGGGGTTTAATTGGACTATTCATCATGGTAGCCGTTTTCGGAATAATGAGGTTAATCTTAGGGACTTTCAAAGTAAATAATATAAAAATAAACAATAACGGTGATTATGTAGTTGAAAATGTAAATGGAACCGCAAAAGATATAGCCGATCAAAATATAAAAGATAACGTAAAAAGTAATCAAGATCAATTCGGTAGTCCTGTTGATGTTAGTATACAAGACACTATTCAACTTGATCCAAAAGAATTTATTACCGATCCGTTTCCAGAGTACAGTGTAGATAACTTATGTTGGCATGAGCCAATTCATGATAAAGCAAGTACAGAACTTGGTGCTACTACTCTTGCTAAAGCAAGTGCAAGGAAATCATTCCTAAAAGCAAGAGGGCTTGCTAATAAAGACGAAAAAATATTTACCTCTACAACATTAAAAGGTGATGCGCTAAAAAAATTCTTGACTGATAACGGTATTACAGATGAAGATTTAAATAACTATAAATACCCAACTATTTTTGATACAAAAGTTCTCTATGATAAGGCAAATAAAGAATATCACGCCTGGATTGATGCTCGTGGGCCGAAATCTGGTGGTAATGATAAAAGCTGTGATTTGAAAGTATTAAAAAAGGCTAGAGTTATAGCAGACGGAGTAGAGCAAGTTAACGTAAGTAGTAATAATAGTGGTCCAGACAATATTGATCCTAAAGTCTTTATGACGAGCCCATTTGCTTATTACGAAGAAAAAAAAGATGAGTGTTGGCGTTTCCCACTTTATGCAAAAGGTAATACTGAATTTGAAGCAACTGAGAAGGTTAAAAGTGGTGCTCGCAAGAAATTCCTAGATGATAATTCTATACTAGATACTGAAGAGAAGAATAAAAACTATCCTGTAGCTTTTTCTTCAAAAATCTTATTTGATAAGAAGAATCAAACATACTATTCTTGGATTGATGCGCGTGCTCCTATAAATGGCAAACCTATAACTGCCTGCAATCTAAAGTCACTTGCTCCTGCTCCAAAGATACCAGATGGCGCTCTTCCTATCGATGTAAGTGCTCAAAACACTGAATATTTACCAAGAGATACCTTTACAACACCACCATTTGCTACATATGCCGAGGATGCAAAATTCTGTTGGCATAAACAACTATCTTTCAAATCAGCTACTGAATACGAAGGAAAAGATACTGCAAAAGTCGAAGTAAAAAAGCAATATCTAAATGAAAATAAAGACATTCCAACTACTGATGATAAATACAAAAAATATCCTATAATCTTTGACTCTAAAATACTCTATGACTCTTTAGAAAAAATATATTACACATGGGTAGATGTTCGTGGACCTACAAAGGACGGGGATGAAAAGAGTTGCAATCTGGCAATAATAAAAGATGCACCAATAATACCAGATGGTTCTTTACCAGTTGACTTGAGAGCTGGAACTGACACTCGAATAACAACAACTTCTTCTCAAAGATTTGCTTCATATACTACAAGTCCTTTTACCAATGTTTACTTGCAGAGTAGACTATGTTGGCAGAGAGAATTACCATCAAAAGCAGAAACTGAATACAAAGCAAAACAAGATATGAAAAAAATTGCTCGAGATGCTTTTATAAAAGACAACAATTTAGTTGATGCAAATACTGATGCAAGACTCCCAATATCTTTTGCTGAAATAACTACTTATGATACAAAAAATAAACTTTACTATGTTTGGTGGGACGTTAGAGCACCAATTAGAGGTGGAACAGACAAAGATTGTAATTTGAAAGTCATAGGCAAGAAATCAGGTCCAATGATAATGACTGATGCAAGTAACAAAGCAGATCCTTTTGGTAATAACTATGTTACTGATAACAATTATTATCGCGTTCACGAGTCTGCTGTTGGACCAATATATGCAAATGTAAGGCACGATGCTATAAACAATGCACTCTTGCAGTTAGCATCTCTCAAAGGTCTAAGTAGTACACTAGGAATGGCTTACAAAATACTCGATGAAATGTATTATCCGAAAGATGTAAATACTGGAAACTACGATTACTGGGTTGCAGTTGAATCAAGAAAATAGAATTAAAAAAGGTGTTCCTTGCGGAACACCTTTGTTTGCCTAGTTTTATTCTAGGGCTTAATTCTTTTGCAGATAAACAACTCTTACCCGGATCGAGGTAGAATCAAAGGGGGTTAACCTTATACTACCTCCCTGGATGTTGCATTCATTACCGTCTCCGTAGGTTTTCCATTTCTCGTCGTCAACCTGGAGTTTATAACGAGTGGAATTGCTGTTGGAATCAACAGCACCAGAGGACAGGATGTATCCTTCACGGCTTTTAAACCTCATTGAGGTATCTCCGGGGTTTAACCTGAAAGTAGTGTCAATAAGTGGTGTAGTATTTGAAACGGCCACCACCTTGGTTTGCTGTGCGTTTTCTGATCTTTGTTCTAACTTGTTACTGTCTTTACTTGATTTACCTTTCAGTAAAAAGAAAAGTATAACCGCCAAAATAATACCAGAAATTACCCATACAGACCAGTGAACACCGGAACCAGACAAAGTTTGTTGTTGTGCATTTGGGTTTTGTACTCCACCAGCAGGCTGCTGGTTGTTAGGACTTGTGTGATTACTCATTGCGGTACTTTTTTGGATTTGAAAATTTGCTCAGCAAGTGCTGCTAATGACATTGTAGTGTTTGCCTCACGGGTTATCTTCCATTGCATAATTTTATCCAATGCTTCCTCGATAGTAATTTCTGTACCCAACCGTTTAAGTTCACTTTGTAACTTTTCGGCTTTCTTCAAATCAGTTTCCACTTCATAGGTTTCAGCAACCCTTTGCTGGGTTTCGTCGTCAATTTTTAGTGACGCTTCATAAACTTCTCCGAATGGTCTCATTTCTTTTAAATTCAACCTGTAAAGCATGATCCCAAAATGTTCAATTTCCCATTTAGCATGTCCCGCCTGTATTCCTTTTATCGTCTCATCATCAACGGCTGAGGAACAGATTGCTTCAATCAAAAGCTTTGCGGCATCTCCAGATGCGCTCAGCAATTGCTTCCATGTTTGCGGAGTTCCGCTGTTTGGATCTGGATTTCTAGCCCATATCCTTAGTTGGGTTGCTACAATATCTGCAATTTGACCCTCAAGAGTCAAAAATGGATCACCGGTTCCCAGATTTAGTAAATTGATTATGTGCTTTTTACAAGCAGCATAAGCAATACTTACTGGGACTTCTGTTGTTGCTGAATCAGGTGTTGTTAGTACTTGAGGGGGAAGGTCTATACTCCTTTTTGACATATCGATGAAAATAATTCCAAAGAATATGCCCCTGAAAGGAATCCAGTTCCAACCCTCTTCAACTATAACAACTGTTTTTTCGTTTTTAGGAACTCTTCCTTTTCCACGGATAACCTTTCCAGCGTTCGGATCCTTTTTCCATAATCTTACTCCGAGTCTCGTAACTACCCCAAAATGGGGTGGTTGATTTGGTACTTTAACGAAACCTTTAGGTAAGTTGAAGCCGAAAAGAATCGTTAAAAATATTGCAGGTACCATTACCCAAATGTTTTCTCCCAAACTTGATGCTCTGAGCACAAGTGTAAGGGTTGCTGTAGCTAAAAAAATTATGAGCCACAGAACAAATAACTGAATACTTTTGTTGTTCATCGTATAAATTGGTTTAAAAAATTTTTTCGCAATATTGCGTAAATATATTTATGTTAATTGTTTTTGAAAGCAACCTTAACCTCCTCATTTTATGTGAGTAGAGAAGGGCATAGTTGCTCTCAAAACAATTTAAAACCAAATTTTTATCAAAGGACTACTTCTCCCTATATAATATCACAAATAGACAAAAAAGTCAAGCTAAATAAGCTTGATAAATAAGGTTAAATTGGTGCGCGATAAGGGATTCGGCTATTACATAGCCAGGTGTTTTTATATTCATAAATTCATACATAAAAACCTTTCGAATCCTTAGGCACAGTAAAGAAGTTTACTGTGCGCGATAAGGGATTCGAACCCCTGGCCTACCCCACGTCAAGGGGTCGCTCTACCAACTGAGCTAACCGCGCAAAATTTTTGTGACCCTACCGGGAATCGAACCCGGATTACCGGCTTGAAAAGCCGATGTCCTAA
>CAZCNB010000012.1:0-18530 GCA_964500465.1 uncultured Candidatus Saccharibacteria bacterium
GTTCGAACCCATCCATTTCAACAAGAATCTGGTTTAGAGTCTGTTCACGTTCGTCATTTCCTCCACCGACACCTGTACCACGAACACGCCCAACAGCATCTATTTCATCTATAAATATTATTGCTGGTGCTGCTTTTTTGGCCATTTTAAATAGATCACGTACACGTGATGCACCAACTCCCACAAACATCTCTACAAATTCAGAGCCAGATAAATGGAAGAATGGTACAGATGCTTCTCCTGCAACTGCACGCGCAAGTAGAGTTTTACCTGTTCCAGGAGCACCAGTTAAAAGTACTCCTTTTGGAATACGTGCACCAATCTCTAGGAACTTTTTAGGATTTCTAAGGAAATCAACTATTTCTTTTAGTTCTTCTTTTGCTTCTTTTGCACCTGCAACATCTTTAAATGTGACTTTATTATTTTTATCATCAGGATTTGTAATTCGGGCCTTTGACTGACCAAATGTAAATGCTTGCATACCTTGCCCTTTTACTTGGCGAGAAAGCATCCACACAAAGAAAACTACAAGTAACACTGGAAGAAGGAATGGCAAGATATTTAGTAACCAATACCCAAAACCACTTTCATTTTTAACTTCAATAGGAGTATTTGCTAACTGTTCTTTGGTCACTCCGTAATTAAATAATGTTTCAGACAAAGAACTTTCAGTTTCTTTTTTTGCAACACCCTCAGATTTATCTTTGAATTTTACGGTTATATCTTGGCCAACTACATCTATTTTTTCGATTGTTCCTTCGGCAACATTTTTAGCAACATCAGAAATAGTTAGGTTCTTAATATTGCTTGGAGAACCGGATATCCATGAATATATAAGTGTGATAATTATAAATATAAATATCGCTATTGTTATTTGATTGGCTATATTAGGTACTTTCTTTTGTTGTTGGGGTTTCTTTTTAGGATTCATAGTTTAGGTATTATACACAAAATGAGCATAAATAAAAACGCCCTAATTGGGCGTTTTTATTATTGTGGAACTGCTGGGAGTTGAACCCAGATGCAAAAGAAGTTCATATATGAATCTACGTGTGTATATTATTCATTTGGATTTAAATATTTGCTCTAGAGAACAATAAAGAAAAGCAAACACCGAGATCTAAATTGTCAAAATTCTAATCGATCGCTTTAGAATTCTTAACCCGATAAATTATGCCCACTCTTTATATCGGATGTCTAAAGAGTGAACACCTGACTGGCTTAAATTAAGCGAGTACAGGAACTAAATTACCAAACCCAAAAGAGTAAGGTGATTTAATTGAAGCGACTTTGTTTGCACTTAGTCTTTTCCAAGAAGTTTAAAAAGATTCCTGGGTACTTTACACGCACATATATGAGGACAATCTTTCGTCGAAGCCCGTCAGTCCCATTTGTAAAATAACTTATCTCTTATATTCGCGACTTATTTCACGATCTGTATCACGCTTTTTTATCGTTTCCCTTTTGTCGTAATTTTTCTTTCCTTTAACAACAGCAAGTTCTACTTTTATTAAGCGTCCTTTACTATATAACGACATAGGTACTAGGGTCAAACCTTTTTTACTATCCATATCTACTAATTCTTTGATTTGCTTTTTAGACAAAAGAAGTTTGCGAGTACGAGTTGGATCATAATCAAGAGGAGTATTGCCAACTTGATAAGGTGGAATCTGCATATTCATAAGATATACTTCCCCCCCACGAACAACTCCGTATGACCCTGCAAGGATAGCACGACCTCCCTTAATAGACTTTACTTCAAAACCTAAAAGCTCAATACCTGTTTCGTATTTTTCAATCACTTCATAATTGAAATGTGCTTTTCGATTGTCTATTAAAGTTGTCATACTTTTATGATAATACAATTTATACTAAACGAAAAATGTCGATCCTTGAGTACGGAAGGATCGACATGGTTTCTCTAAATGTTTTATGGTCTTATTCTTCCTCAAACCTGAAGGGAGTAACTGACATCTTATCCACTTTTTTCTTTATCCATCCGGAGATGGAATAAATAAAAGTAATTACGATAGCAATCACCGAAAGGCCTTTCAATAAAGCAGTGAATGAATCACTGACTTGTCCATTTAAGTATGTGAAGTGGTCTGTTTTAAGATAACAAAATACAACCACTCCAAGAACAAGGACCAAAACGATTAATTTTTTCATACAAATCTTTTAGGTAATTTAATGGGGGTTAGATTTACATGTACATTTAGCACATTAACTTGTATTATATCAAATATAACCTAAAAAGTCAAGCAGTTTTGAGCCTAAAAAACTGTTATTATTCCCTTATGTCACAAGATATTAAATTCACTATTTCAGGACTTAGGGGTGTTTGGGGTGAAAATCTTACAGAAGAATTAGCTAAAACATACATTAAAGCTTTTGCATGTTTTTTAGAAAAACGAAACGCAAAAAAAGTGATTATAGGTAGAGATTCTAGAAATTCAGGTCCAATCATCAGTAAAATTGCAGAAGAAGTATTGGTAAACTCTGGCATAGAAGTTATAGATATAGGTATAGCTCCTACCCCAACTTTGATATTTCTAATAAGAGAAATGAAATACGATGGCGGGATAATGATAAGTGCATCTCACAATCCTCCACAATACAATGGAATAAAGTTTCTAACTAGGGATGCTATGTATGCAAACAAAGAAAATATAGAGGAAATCAAAAGCTATGTTTCTATGGAACCAGGTACAAAAAATAGTGGTAGTGTTTTACGAAACGAAACTCTTGGTGATAAACATGTAGAACATATTCTAAAAAATATTGATGTTGAAAAAATAAAAGAGAAAAAATTAAAAGTAGTTATAGACACTATAAACGGTGCTGGTTACAAGTTGGGTCCAATGCTTTTAGAAAAGCTTGGTTGTGAAGTAGTTGTTATGAACGGAGAACCAAATGGCGACTTTGCCCATATGCCAGAACCATTACCAGAAAATCTAATTAGCCTTGGCCAAAAAGTAAAAGAGGTGGGTGGGGATATAGGACTTGCACAAGATCCAGACGCAGACAGACTTGTAATATGTGATGAAAAAGGTGTTGTAATATTTGAAGAGTACATGTTGTCGATTTGTATCAAAAGTGTACTTTCTAAAACACCAGGAGATATAGTCACAAATCTTTCAACATCAAATACAAACGAGGATCTAGTAAATACTCTTGGTTATAAAAATATAAGATCAAAAGTTGGCGAAGGAAATGTTGTAGAAAGTATATTAGCTAACAATGCAATCATAGGTGGTGAAGGTAGCGGTGGAGTTATTTATCCTAAAATCAACTTATGTAGAGATAGTCTCACAGGCATGGCTCTAATTCTTGAATATATGGCACTTAACAGTAAAAAAGTTTCAGAAATAGTAGAGGATCTTCCTAAATATGAATTTGTAAAAACAAAAATGCCGTTTGAAGGCAAACTCAGTGACAAAATAGATAACATAATAAACTTATTTCCAGACGGACGAGCAGATCAACAAGACGGAATACGTATAGACTTCTCTGATCGTTCCTGGGTTCAAATCCGTGAATCAAATACAGAACCTATTATACGCATCTGGTCAGAAGCTAAGAGTAAAGATAGGGCTTTGGAATTAGTAGAAAAAATAAAAATTAATATTAATTAAAAAAGAACGTGAGCCTACCAACGTAGTCGCTCACGTCTCCAACTGCAGAAATCAGGCCGCAATATTCAATATTTGTTTGAGAAAATCTTGCCGCGGTCCAAATAGCCATTTTATTTTATCGATTATCCGACTATCAACCTTATGCTCAGATAATTTTTCATTAATTATTGGATTCCCAATCAATAAAATGAGTTTATCTTCTGTAGCATTTAATGTTAGCGGCATTGCTGCTTTTATTTTTATAACAGAATGAAAGAAGTCGATTATCGGTTTTGATTTTGGACTTTCATAAGTATGGATTTTGTTATAGAAAATCGGGTCATACTTACTTAAAATCTTTGCTAAGCGGTCCATTATTATTTTTCTTTCATAGTAACGATTGACGTTTAAAATCAAATCATTTAATCGTTTAATCGATTTTTTATGATTAATGGACTTTTTTACAAAAATCCTCATCTTAATATCGATTATAAAAATAAAAACTGCTTTAAATATTTTTGGGTGTTTTTTTGATCTCAATACCGAATTAATTTTAGAGACATCTTTTGTGGAAGCACTGAGCATTCCTTTAAAAATTAATCGAGTAAATGTGAATCCCTTGTTAAAGCTACCTACCATTATAGAGATAGATAAAAACGAAATAAAAAATGATGCTAACATAGTTTCGGTTTTTAAGGTGATGGTGGATGATTTAGTTAAATTATACCTCTTATTTTATAATTTGAGTAGTTTATAACTCCCTATTTTTGTTCTATTTATAGAATAAGTAACCATGGGTAAACCTACCTTTTTACTAATATCAGCTACAAGCTGTCTAATGTACGTACCGCTGCTACATTCACACCCAAAAGATAATATCTCAAAACGATCTTGATTTATATCTTTAAAAACTTGATTCCACTTTTCAATTATCTTTTCTTGCCTAAAATCACCATTTACTAAAGAAATTCTACTCACTATCTCTTTTTTCAAGCCCCCTATCTGAATTATTTTTGAACTATTAAATGACAATTTATAAATAGTAACTTCATGTTCAGGAAGATTTTCCGGCAGTTCGTCATCTTTTGATAATTCCCATAATTGTTTACCAAGTATTGTCTTTGAAGAAAAGCTTGGATATTTCTGAGTAAATGTACCAATAAATTGATTTAAGATTTTTTGTAATTCTTGAGCAAGGCCAGAAGACAAAATTTCTGGTTCTCTGGTGTGTTCACCTGGCACAGAAATTTTGTCTTCTGATTGAGTGACTAAACCTAGCAAATCATATGTATCAGTAGAAAATCCTACGAGTATTTTAAATTCATAGGTTTTATCTAAGCCCAAATATTTATCTTTATTTTTACATTCTTCCCCCACTAATAAGATCATCAGTCCTTCTGCCATTGGGTCAAGACGCCCGGCATAAGTCATGGGTATATCTTTATCAATACTCCTTTCTTTTCTATGCCTTTCAAGACATTCTAGGGGTGTTTCTCCTATATTTTTATAAGCAATAATTACATTATCTGGCATATTGCCATAGTATCATATATATGCTAGTATTCTCTCTAGGTAGGCCTGACTTGGAAATATCTGAGGCAGACAAGTAATCTATTTACTCTATCGGCAAATACATAATTTGAGAGAAAGAATAAACAATCAAATACGCGCAAATGAGGTTCGTGTAATCTCAAGCAAGGGCGAAAACCTAGGTGTTTTAAGTTTTAAGGAAGCCATGGATTTAGCTCAAAAAGAAGGTGTTGATTTGATTGAAATTTCTGCAAATAGTAACCCGCCAATAGTAAAAATAGCAGATTACGGAAAATACCAATATGAACAAAATAAGAAGCAGAAGAAAGCAAAAGCTGGAGTAAAGCTAACTGAAACAAAGTCTATACAGGTTAAAATAGGTACAGGAGACAATGATTTAGCAATGAAGGCTCGTAAGGCTTCAGAGTGGCTAAAGGAAGGCCATAGAATTAAAGTTGAGCTTTTCTTATCCGGTCGTTCAAAATATATGGCTGATGATTTCCTAAAAGAAAGACTAGATCGAGTACTGCATCTTATAACAGAAAACTTTAAGATAGCTGAACCCTATAAAAAGGGTCCAAAAGGTCCAACTATTACAATAGAAAAAGATAAGAAATAATTTTATGAGTATAAAAACAAACAAGTCATTAACAAAGCGTTTAAAAGTTACAAAAAAAGGTAAGATTTTATCTCGTGCACCTGGTTTTAATCACTTCAATTCGAAACAATCAAGAACAAAGCAATTGGGTGGTAAAAAAATGAACCAGCAGAATTTTTCAAACAAAATTATACGCACTTACCTTCCAAACGCTTAAAATTTAAATTATTAATATTAGAAAAATTATATGACAAGAGTAAAGAGAGGAGTAATAAAAAATAAACGTCGCAAGAATATCCTAAAACAAACAAAGGGATTTCGTTTTGGTAGAAGTACAAAAGAAGCTCAAGCAAAAGACGCACTTATGCATGCTGGAGCATATTCTTTTGCTCACCGAAAAGACAAGAAGGCTGATGCTCGTGCACTATGGACAACAAGAATAAACGCTGCAGTTCGACCACTAGGAATTTCATACAGTAAATTCATTGATGGATTGAAAAAGAAAAACATAGAAATAGACAGAAAGATACTTTCAGACATAGCACAAAATAACCCAGAAACATTCTCTCGTATCGTAAAAAGCATCTAATAAAAAATCCTCCAACTCGGAGGATTTTTTATTTAACTTTGTTTTTTGAAGCCATTTCTATAATCTTTTCAACCAAAATCTTAGGATCTCTTTCAAATATAACATGATCACTTGGTCTATTGCTTCTATCTATTATCTCTTTAATAGTATCTGAAGTATTCCAATCCCCTTCAAGCACACCAATAGGCTTACCATCTTCGAATGCAACAGTAAACTCGTGTATAGTTCCAACTCTTCCACATCCAAGTATTATCGCATCGCATGATCTAGTAAAAAGTAGATCACGACCTGGATATCCAAATCCTGTGTAAATTATTAAATCCATGTACTCAAGTGGAAGTCTGTATGTTTCTACATGTTCATGTTCATTTGCTGCAGGTGATATTCCTATGCTTACACCTTTTTCTTCTTTTGCACCCATAGCTACCCAGAATGGAAATCCAGTTACTGCTCCAGTTACAAGTACCCCACCTTGTTTTACAATTTCTTGACCAAGTAATTTTGCTTGGCTAAGTGCGTTTACACCACATGTAGTAGTTTCAGCAGCACCACATACACCTATCTTCAATTTAAGATGATTATGTTTATCACCGTTTCCAATTGGTCCATTGTAACAAAGATATTCCGTTTTATTTTTTTGTATTTTCATAAACTCTTAACATTCTATCACAACCTCCTCTCCTATATCTGGAACATAAGTAGTAACGCCTAAATTATCATGTAATTTTTGAGCTAAAAATAGTGAAGACTTCGGTTCTCCCATGACAACAAAAACTTTTTTTACCTTGCTTGCTGTGTGACTTACAAATTCTACTAGATGATCTGAATCTTTATGCCCAGAATATCCGCTGATCATTTCTACGTGGGCTCGAAGTGGTATTTCTTCTCCTTGTATGTGTAGCTTTTTAATACCCTCTTGTATTGATCTACCGAGCGTACCGAGAGACTGGTAACCAGTCAATAGAATTGTGTTGTTTGGGTCAGGAAGATAGTTCTTTTCATGATGAATTATGCGCCCGCCATTAGACATACCACTTCCTGCAATAATTACTTTTGGATTAGGTATTTCAAGAATACCTTTTGACTCTTCAGTTTCTTTTGTTTCTCGCAAACCTTGAAAATCAAAGAGTTTGTCTCCCTTAGCTATAGCATCTTTGGCTATATCATTGAAATATTTCTCGTACTTCGTATATATATCGGTCAATTTTATGCCAAGAGGTGAATCCAAGAACACAGGCATTTTTGGAATCTTTTCTGACTCAACCAATGTATCTATCTCATAAAGCAATTCTTGAGTTCTTTCAAGTGAAAACGTAGGAATTATTAGAGTTCCTTTTCTTTTATAATTTTCTTGTATTACTTCAGCAAGTCTTTGTTTGCGCACATCTCTATCTTCGTGATTACGATCTCCATATACTGATTCCATTATTAAATAATCAGCATCATCTACAATTTCTGTATCTCGAATTAAAGGAGATGGCGAATTACCTAAGTCACCCGTGAAAACTATTTTCTTATCATTATAAACAACCTGAAGCATACCTGAACCCAATATGTGACCAGCATCTTTAAAAGAAAATTGGAAACCATGATCGACATTCAAAACTTGATGATAGTCTAAAGTTTCCCATAGGTCTAATGCTTTTTTAGTATTCTCTTCTGTGTAGATCTCATCAAGTCCGTGATCTTTATCTCGAGAAAGCAGATGATTAGTATCAGCAAGCATAACCTCAGCTATGTCTTTAGTCGGTATAGTAGATATAATTTTACCTTTAAAGCCTTCACTTATTATCTTTGGTATCCTTCCTATATGGTCTATATGACCGTGAGTTATAAAAAGTATATCTATTTCCGATACAGGATAATTAAATGGTTCCCAGTTAACACTGTCTGCAAGTAGTTCTCCTTGGATCAAACCACAATCTATTAAAAATTTTTTACCATTGCCCTCAATTAAGAAATTTGCACCAGTTACAGTCGCAGTCCCAGAACAAAAGGTCACTTTCAGATTCTTTTCGTTTGCCATATGTGTAATATTATACCTTAAATATAAGAATTAACTAGAAAATTTGCTTACTTTTCGCATAAAAAACAAAAAATCCTTCCTAAAAATGGAAGAATTGCTTGTTAGGACTATTTGAAGGATATTACCATAGCCGTTAAGCTAAGTGGGACTGGGGATGATAGGGATTTGTTCACATTAATAACGTTACAGCACTCTATCAAAACACTCTGTCCCCTATAAAATATGATCTAGGTAATACAAATCAAATAACCCTATCTAAAGTATACCTATCACGTAGAACTCTGCAAGTTTTTTTATAAAAAAACACAGTTTTGACAGAGTTTCAAGTTATATTTAGAGTTTAGATTTCAAAATTTTTTAAATTTTCAATAATTTCCTTCACTGATTCATCGTTTATATCTTCTGGTTTAATATTTGAACTAGAAAAATTTGTTTTTCTATCTCTCTACCGCACTCTACTAGTTTTAATCGTTCATCTTCTTGCCAAGAATTTATTCTGTGATTTTTATAACGATTTCCAGCATCATTCATCCTATCTTCATAAGAAAGTATTCCATGCGGCCCAACTCTACCATCAGCATAATGCATAATTTTCATATATATGTCGTCGATTTCTTTGTGTTTACACATGTAAGAAAACCTATTTTCATCAGCCATATTCATTATATCTTCTGACAAACCAATTTCCTTAATAATTTTAACTGTTGCCTCATGTTCGTTGTCTCCGTACTTATCTATAAATTCTTTTTGAACCCTTTTTGCTTCTTCCGTTTCAAAATCTGAATATCCAAAAATTTTTTGGGTTTGAACTAGGTCAAATTTAATAACGTTTCCCATATCATGAAGCAGAGTGGCTTTCAATACTTTATCTTTATCTAACTCAATATCCATAGAGTCACAAATCATCTTTGCAACTGCAGCAACTCGTAATTGGTGCATTTGCAAATTTGGCATTATTTTATATTCCTTATATATTTCAGTAATTTTAAGCATAAATTAATTCATTCCATATTTCTCAAAGAGCATGATATCGTACTTTCCATCTACAACATGATCTTCTTTTGTTATTCCTAAGTCGCTAAGAAAAGAGAAAAGCTCTTCTTGAATTCTAACTCTAGCTTCTGGATCTGACGTTTCAACTATTTTTTCAACCTCAATAAATTCACCTAATCCTTTTACTAAATCAAGAACTATTTCCATATCTTGCAAAGTAGTTTTTATCCTTTTCTTTTCAACCGTTGGAACCTGTTTATATCCAATTAATTTTATAACTTCAAGCATTTCATTGCCGTCAGATATTTCAAATTCTTTTTCTATACAATCTTGTCTGCTAGATTGGGGTATTTTTAAAGTAAATAAATGCGATTCATTTTGTTTGCGTACTCGAAGAACAGGTACACCTAATGGTGGAGGGAAATTTTCTTTTTCTGGGATAAATATATAGTCAATCTGATGTAATTCATCACCAAATACACAACCCATGTTATGAAGTTTTTCCATTATCTCTTCTCGGTTATTTAACTTAGCTTTAATCTCAACTTCGTACATGATTTTAATATAGCATAAAATCCCCTTCCGGGGATTTTATTAGGTTTAATTACTCATCAACACCGAAACGTTTGTAATCCATTAGTTTTATGTCTCCAAACCAGTGTTTTATCTCATGTTCAGCTTCTTCTGGAGTCTCTGAGCAGTGAACTATGTTCATAACTGCACGCTTTTCCATGTTTGCAAGCGCAGGACTATCAATTGAGAAATCTCCACGGATTGTTCCCATTTCTGCTTTATAAGGCATAGTATCTCCGGCAACCTTACGAACTACATCAACAGCATGAACTCCTTTAACAACCATTTTAACTAATGGAGCTGAAGTCATGTAATCGATAAGCCATTTACGAATTTCTGGACCAATCTTTGCAGCATCTGTTGTACCGAAATCTTTCAAAGCATCGTACCCATATTTTTCATAAGTAGTAAGAGTCTTGTTTCCAAGGCGAGTAATCCATTCCTCACTCTTTGGATAGTGGTCGTTAACTTTATCAAACTCTGGAGTAAACATTTCAAGAGCAACAATCTTAAGGTCTCTTTGCTCGAAACGCTTAATAACTTCACCGATTAGTCCCTTTTTAACTCCATCTGGCTTCATCATCACATATGTAACTTCTTCTTTTGGGTGTTTCATATAAATAAAAAATCGCTTTCGCGGTTGTAATAATATGGTTAAACTATAGCAAAAAAGTTTGGGTTTTGCAATTTTACTTTTTTATCTGTTTTTCAAAAGTAAATACTGAGTAATCATGGGGATTTACACCATAATTATGCAAAACTTGGAGAGCAGAACAGACAACATGGTCTTCCCATTTAAAACCAAGCTTATCTGAAATTTCTTTTATCGCTTCTATTGTATCTCCTTCTAGTTCTATATATGGAGGTATGAGTGGCCACTCGTCAATGTCACATTCTATATTATCTAAAATATATCTTGTTCTTTTTCTCTCTTCGTATACTTTTGGAACTAGACCAATTTCTTCAAGGATTTTTGATGTTTGATCAAAGTTTGAAACTTCAACTTCAATTTCTTTCATTCCTTGGTCTTTAAGAGGGTTTTCTCCAACACCAAGTCTTTCTTTATAACTTAGAGTTACCTTACTGCCTTCGTCTCTTAATCTAATCCAAGCATTTCTTTCTTTTGAAAGTTTAAGATCAGGAAAATCATAAGGTTTTAATCTATAATCAAATTCGCCAATTAGAGTAGCGCCAAGGTTGAGTAATACTTGTTTGGTTTTTTCCTTATCAATATTCAAAAATTTTACTTCAATTTCTTCCATTATCCTTGCTGTCTATATTTTGCCATTATTTCTTCTTCAACTTCGGTGCGCTCACGACCGAATTTCAAATATGAGAGTTCTTTTATCTTTTCTACTATTTCCATATTGCCTTGTGGTGGTGGAAATGTTGCCATGTTAAATGGTTTAGTTGGCTGACCAGCGACTAGCATTGATACGTAGGCATTTCTATTCTCAATTTTCATAATATCAGCGGATGTAAATATTGGTTTGAATTTACTCTCCAGGAATTGTGCATCTTCAGCACCTACACGAAAGACTGTCATCGAGCCAACATTACCAAATACTGCATTTTTTATATTATCTTCAAGCTGGGCTATGTACTGGTGAGCAACAGTAAGGGAAAGTCTATACTTACGAGCTTCAGATAATATTGATTCTATAGAATCTGTAGTGACATTTTGGAACTCATCGATGTACAGGAAGAAATCCTCCATTCTCTTTCCGTACATATCTACACGAGATAGTGCTGCCATTTGAATCTTGTTAACAATAAGAAGACCTATTAGATTAGCATTTATATCTCCAAGGCGTCCTTTAGAAAGATTTACTAATAAAATCTTTTTGTTATCCATAATATCCCTGAAATTAAATACAGATTTTTCTTGAAGAACAACTGGGCGCATTATGTCGTTTGAAATAAAGTTATCGAATTTTGAAGTAATATATGGGACGAAGTTTGCAAGAGATTGATCCCCCGTTGTCTGTTCCGCTCCTTTCCAGAACTGAGTAATAATTGGGTTCTTGCAGTGAGATAGCTTCATATCTCTAAATTCTTTATCAGCAAGCACACGTCCTATTTCAAGAAGCGTAGAACCAGATTCTGGATGTTCCATGACTAGAAAAGCAGAGTTTTTGAAGTATTGTTCAAACATAGGACCACCTGAAGTCTTCATATCAAAAAGTTTATTAAATATGTTCATGAGTTCGTTAACAACAAAAGTTTTTTGTTCTGGATATTTAGGATCGTATTCAAGCATATTGAGTCCCATAGGCCTTGCAGTGTATGCAGGATCGAAATATATAACGTCATCAATGCGTTCTTTTGGAATATAGCTCAATATATCTTGTATATCGGTACCGTGAGGGTCAATATAGCAAACCCCATGACCAGCCTTAATATCCTGTGCAATCATATTTTTCATTATTGTAGTTTTTCCTGTACCAGTTTGACCTATTACATACAAGTGACGCATGCGATCCTCATCTGCAAAGTGAATAGCTGTATCTTTACCTCTATAGCTATTAACACCAAGAATTACACCTTTATCTCCCATCTCAATAGGCGCAGGAGCAATACCCGCACGAGCTTGCTTCAATTGAGGTGATGAAGTAATTCCGTGTGGGAAGTGAAATATCGTTGCAAGCTCTTTCAAATTAAGTGGCATTGAGTACTCATCAGAAAAAGTTCTGTAAGAAAAATCATGAGTGAGCTGACTTAAATCTTTACCTTGGGGATGATTCCAATTAAAACCATTTCTTCCAGATTCGGTAAATTGGTTAAAAGAAGATTCAATATCTCCGAGAATTTGTTTAGCTCGGAGACTACTTTCAGCTGAAGCTATAACACGAATATTGCAAGCCATTATAGTACTCTTCATTTTCTCTGTAATGTTCTCAACAGCTTTCTCATTTACCTTTTTTTCTTCTTTGTGCTTTGACTGGCCAAATACAAGCTCCTTGGCAATAGAACCAAGCCCTTTGGTGAATTGTCTTGTCATGCTAGAAGCTGTGCGTACTGACATACCTTCTTTTACGTCGCCTAGCATTATATGAAACTTTCTTATTATATCGTCATCTTCAGGACAAATTGTAAATTGAATCGCGGCACCTTCTCCAGATTTTTTAAGTTTAGTAAATACGTTGAGAATAATATTAAGTGGGTCATGGTCTATAGCATCATATAATTTTATTGGGTAAACCTCATGATGAGCAAGTGTAGCATATGAAGCTACAACCGAACCTCCATCTGTAAAAATATTGTAGTCATCTGGTGCTTCGTTTATTTTCGCACTAGGGTGAACTCCAAGAAGCTGTTTCTCAAACAAGTCTGCCTTATGAGTTGGAACCGCAGTATAGAAAACAAAGTTATCTGTACCTTCAGCAAGAGCGATCTCAAGAGTAAAATGATTGCGATTGTAGTTTTGTCTACTCTCACCTACTGAATGCATACCAGCGTAGAACTGTTCCATCGCAGAAAGTAACTCTTTTAGACCTTTTTGTTCTTTCTCGTCATTTGTAGGATCAGGGAGAGTAATCTCAAATAGTTTCATGTCTAGAGATTTAAAAAGTGGAGTACTTTCTTTGAGACCCGGAATTTTATGTTTGCTATATAAATATTGCACCAAGAAACGATGGAAGTCATCATCCAAGTGAGGATTATTCATTTTAGCTACAATAGAAAGTGCTGTTGAAATACCTTTATCCAGAAGGACTCCTAGCATTTCTTCCATCTTGTTATCATGTGGTTCTGGATGAAGCCTGAGAACTAGATTGTCAGCATCTATATCATCCATAACAACACTTTTATGCATCACTTCTTGTGGTTCATATTTTTTATATTCGTGAATAACATTGTGAGCTAGTCCTTCTTTTGAGTATTCCTGGCCTTGATCTATGAGGGCTTTTTCTTTTTCAGCTATATGAGCACGCAAAAACTCAAGCTCTTCTTGTGGAGTCTTGAATTTTGGAGCATTGTTTAAATTAAAACCTTCCATTGAAACTATTATATCATAGTTAAAATCTCTGCATCGTTTTCTGTTATTAAAACAGTGTGCTCAAAGTGTGCACTACGAGAACCATCTACTGTTTTAATCGTGTATCCATCTGGTAGAGTCATGATAGCAGCTCTACCAATATTTAACATTGGTTCAATAGCAATAACCATTCCTGGTACTAGTTTCTCACCCTTACCAGGTTTACCGAAATTTGGAATATATGGATCTTCATGAATTTTTTTGCCAACACCATGTCCAGATAATTCTTTTACTATTCCATACTTTTTACCAACAAATTTCTCAATTGCATAACCAATATCTCCAACTGTATTTCCACCCTTTGCAGCTTCAATTCCGACAAGTAATGCCTCGTGAGTAATTTCAAGAAGTTTCTGTGATGCTTTAGGAACCTTTCCTACCGGCACAGTTACAGCGTGATCTGTAAAAAGCCCTTTGTGCTTTATACCAAGATCAATAGATATAATATCGCCTTCCTTTAGAACCTTACTCTCGCTTGGTATTCCATGGACAATCTCATTATTGACTGAAGTACAAAGTGAAGCTGGATAAGCCCTATCTTGTCCTTCTGGTTTATAGTTTAGAAATGCTGGCTCATCCCCAACTTCTTTTATGAGTTTGTAGGCATATTCATCAAGTTCTTTTGTAGTAACGCCTGGAGCCACTCTTTTAGCCACTTTTGCTAAAATAGAGGCCAATCTCTTGCCCCCTTCTCTGAGTATTTCAATCTCTTCTTTAGTTTTAATTATCACTGCCATATACGGCTTATACTATCAAAAAATAGCAATAATACAATGATATTTATTTTATTACTGTACCTATGAATTCTTCACCATTGAGATACTTTTTTAGATTCTCTATATTTTTACCATTTAATATTGAAACTTCAATGCCAAGCTCTTCTGCTTTTTGGGCTGCAACTGGGTCAAATGGAGCGTTTAATCCTGGATTCCACTCTGTAGGTAAAAGTTTTCGAAAATCTGCCCAAGATATTTCTTTTATTATTTGTGCATCAGAAAATTTTTTTGGGTCTTTATCATACGCATAATCAATATTAGAAAGATTTATCACCTTCTTTGCTCCTACACTACCTGCGCAGTGTACAGCAGCAAGGTCACTACTATTGCCAGGCTTCCAGCCTGCCCCTATAAGTACAGGTTTATTTGTATCAGGAATATTATCTGGATCCAGAATAATAGTCTGATATGCAAGATCTCCAAAGCCAATCCTAACAAATTCAGCATTAACTCGAGTTATTGCGATACCAAGCCAATCTAAATCAGTTGTAGTAGGATTAGTAATTTCTTCAATAGATGAATTGTAACGGCGACAAATTTTACCACCTCCAGTAATAATCACAAATTTAAAACCTTTATCTACATACTCACTTATAGTTTTTATAAAATCTTTTACAAAAACAGAGTCAATATCATCAGGAAAGATAAGCGAACCACCAAGAGATATTACGATGTGCTTATCAGTCTGCATAACAATTAAATTCCTAGTGTGTTTATTAATTCTTTATGGACGTCTTCGACTGATTGTTCACCGTTGATAGTATAAATACTATAACCACCTTTATCTTTAAAATAATACATTGCAGGAACTACATTGTTTACATATTCATCGATACGCTTAGCTATACCTTCATCGGTATCATCAGTTCGGCCACGTAGCTTCATTCTCTTTATTGCTTCATCTTTCTCAACTTTTATGTAAATAATTTTTATGTCTTTTCTATTATAGAAATCCATAGCAGCTTCTAGTACTTCTGACTGAGTTACAGTGCGAGGAAAACCGTCTACCATTAGATGAGTATCTTCTTCCAGAGAGTTAACTAAAATATTTGTAAAAAGACTAATCGTAAGAAAGTTTGGTTGAAGCCAACCTTGTTCAAGGGTAGTTTGTACTAATTTACCAGTATAACTACCACCTGAAATTATCTTTCGAAACTCTGAACCAGGATAAGCCACCGCAATTTTAGCGTTTTGATCTTTTTCTTTTATGTACTTCTGCAAAAGTTCTATCTGTGTACCCTTACCAGATCCAACTATACCGAAGAAAACAAATGTGTATGGTTTATTCATATATTTATATTATATACTAATCACTTCTTTATTAAAAAAGACCTTGTATTTAAGGTCTTTTTTAATATTCTCTCATAGAAAGCTGAGCTTCAACTTTCTTAATTAAATCAAGAACAACTGAGACAACAATGAGAAGTGCTGTACCGCCTATTGCAAAAGAAGTGATACCAGTAACTGCACGCACGATAAGGGGAAGAACTGCAATAAGTCCTAGGAATACTGCACCCATAAGAGTGATTCGATTTAAAATCTTAGCTATATAGTCACGTGTTGCAGTGCCTGGACGAATACCTGGAACGAATGCGCCGTTTTTCTGTAGATTAGTTGAAAGTTGATCTGGATCAAAAGTAACAGCAGTATAGAAGTAAGTGAATAGAAATACAAATATGAAGTAAAATAGTGAATATAGCCAAACATTATTTACAAACCATAGTAATCCTTTTGAAACGCTGAGAAGTGTAGCATTTGTACTGCTTGCTAAGAAGTTTCCAACAAGTTGTGGGAATAAAAGTATAGATAAAGCAAAGATTATAGGAATAACTCCTGCTTGATTTACGCGAAGAGGTAGATATGTCTGAGTACCACCAGAAACTTTATCTCCATGCATTTGTCTTGCGTATGTTACAGGGATTGGTCTCTCAGCTTCAGTAACAACAACAACTCCAGCTACAATGGCTACTCCAACGGCTAAGAATAATATGTATGTTGGTAGGTTTGCCATATCAAAAGTAAAGAGGAATTGGGAGATTTCTTTTGGAATATTTGCCACGATACCAGCAAAGATTATAAGAGACACTCCATTTCCAATACCGAATTCAGATATAAGTTCACCGATCCACATAATAAGCATCGAACCAGCAACTATAACTGAAACGTTTGCAAACATTCCAAACAAATCAACTTCTCCAAGAATACCTTGTCGTTTTAGAAGAACCAAAAGACTGATACCTTGAATTATTGCAAGTGGAATAGTTAGAGTTCTACTTATTTGAGTAAATTTCTTTCTTCCTATCTCACCATCTTCCTGATACATCGCCTTTAGTCTTGGAGACATTATAGTAAGAAGTTGCATTATGATTGATGAAGTAATGTATGGACCAACTCCAAGCATTAATATAGATAGGTGTGAAAGTCCTCCCCCGGTGAAAATATTGAGAGTTCCAAGGAATTGGTTATTACTTAAAAAGGCATCCAGCTTTATCTTGTCTATACCAGGGATAGGAATACCAGCAAGTAATCGGAATACAATAAGAGCAAGTAGCACAAATAAGACACGAGATCTTAGTGTCTTATCTGTAAATATAGTTTTTATTTTATTCCAAACGGTTTCCATAATTATTTTATACTTCCACCAGCTTTTTCAATTTTTTCTTTTGCAGATGTTGAAACTTTACAGTGCTCAATAGTTAAGTTGACTGACAGTTCTCCAGTTCCTAGAATTTTAACTTTTGGAAATACTCCTCCTGATTTTCGAACTAATTTCTTTGAGAAAAGAGTTTCAGGATTTACAGTTTCTCCTTTAGCAAATACATTAAGCGCTCCAACATTTACAGGTGAGAATTTTGAAACAGTAGAATTGAATCGGTATCCACGAAGTTTAGGAAGCTTCTTTATGATATCGCGCATTTGTGGACGACGCTTGTTACCTGCACGAGCTGTCTGACCCTTTCCTCCACGTCCTGAAGTCTTACCACGAGTACCACCACGTCCTACTAGACGAGCTTTGCGATTTGGATTTTTTCTTTTTAGTGTGTTTAGTTGCATAAAAATTTATTATTTAGAATCTACTACTTCAACCTCAGTAACACCAGCACTTGCAAGTAAATCTTTCTCTGATACTTCTGCTTCAGCTATAACTTGAGCTATCTTTGGTAGAGCTGCTTTAGCACGCAATTGATAAAGTGCAGAATAAGCAACACGCGCATTGTTTAGTTTGTTCTTACTTCCAGATCGAATCTTTGCTGTAACATTTTTTATGCCTGCAAGTGTAAGCATATCGCGAACAGTACTTCCTGCAACTAGTCCCTTACCGTGGTTTGGCATGATTGAAAGTTTTGAACTTGAGAATTTGTCATGAACTTCATGAGGGATAGACATGTCTTTTGTAGTTTTGATTTTGAACATGTTCTTCTTAGCTTGGCGAAGGGCTTTTGCGATCGCTACTGCTGTATCTCCACCTTTTCCTGTACCTAGGCCGACTGAACCTTTCTTGTCACCGATTGCAATTGCAACAGCAAATGTCATACGGCGTCCTCCTGCAACAACACGAGTAACACGACGAATAGAAACCATCTTTTGGTCAAATTCTGGCTTTGGTCTTTCGAAGAATGCACGTGGCTTTCTCTCACCACCTTCTTTTCTTGGACCCTGCCCTCTTGTATTTGTTGTTTTAGGTTTTGTTGTATCCATATATTTATATTAAAATTCTAAACCAGAACTTCTAGCAGAATCTGCAAGTGCTTTTACGCGACCAGTGTATTTAAATCCGTTTCTATCAAAAACAAC
>CAZCNB010000013.1:0-17974 GCA_964500465.1 uncultured Candidatus Saccharibacteria bacterium
GTCGGAGGAAATCCCAATGTCACTCATACTAGCAAATCTAAAAATAATGTCAATCCGCAAAACAAAACTCCCCTTAACTAAGGGGAGTTTTGTAACAAATTTATATTTCTATTTGTTTAGGTTTAGGATTATTGTTTTCGCTATTATCCTGTGGACTACTACAACCAGGGTCATTTTCTGGTTTATTACCATAGTCGATCTTGCCGTCACCATCATTATCTATTCCGTCGCTACACTGTGGAACTCCAGTACCCGCTTCACTATTATCAGTTGGATCATAAGAAGCTCCATTATTTGGGTCATTATCAGTGTGACAACCAGGATCTTGAGAATCTATCATTCCATCACTATCGTTATCAGCACTATCACTACATTCGTAAACTGGGAAGTTTTCAGAACAAGAAGCAGTTGATCCGCCATTTGCACCCTGACATTGCCAGGTCCAAGAATTAGCTCCAGTTTGATTATTAATACTTGATCCGGCAGAGCATGACCAGTGAGTTGGTGCACACATACCATTTACTACTTGGTTATTAAGTACGGTTACAGTTGTCTCGGCAAGTGCAGTATTACCACTTCCATCCTGACATGACACGTGGTAAGTAGTTGTACTACTTAGGGTAACATCACTACTACCGTTTGGAGAGTTACCTTGAGTATTGAAATCTCCACTTGTACAACTAACTCCTCCTGGTAATGAATTCCATGTTAATGTTGAAGTTCCTCCTCCATAAGGCAACACGCTAGCATTTGCGAAAAGAGAAACTGTAAAACATGAAGAACTACAGCCATTTTGATTTACAACCACATTAACCTGAGAAACACTGTTTGGATAGCCAGATTTCATACATGTAATAGTATAAATGTGTGTTCCTAGAGATAGATTATTCTTTTGTTCACTTCCTCCAGCTACAGACTTATTACCGCTCCAACCATTTGAAGCTACACAACTATCTGGACTACCACTTGTAACCCAAGTAAGAGTTGTACTATTACTTGGAAGGTTCATTGATGTTGGACTCGCACTTAACACTACAGACATCCCTTGTTGTGCCGCAACAGTTACAACTGCTTGAGCTTGAGCAGAGTTACTTCCATCTGTACAAGTTACTGTGTAAGTAGTTGTTGTAGTAAGGTTAACTGTATCGTTTCCAGAAGTTAATCCACCTGTTGAAAAATCTGTACTACTACAAGATGTAGCACCAGTTGAAGACCAAGTTAGAGTTGTAGAACCACCTCCATAAGGAAGTGAAGTTGGATTTGCTGACAATGTCACATTAACACCCATTGAAGGTAGTACTTCGACTTGAGTTTGTGCAGAAGCATCAGCGGAACCAGATTTATGACAAATAATTTCATAAGTATAAGTACCAACAGTATAAAGATCAGTTATTGATTCGTTCCCACCCGAACCAGATTTAACCCCACTCCAAAGACCATTCGGTGTTGCATCGCAACTATCCGGAGATCCAGTTGTTGTCCAGGTTAAAGTAGTTGTGTGGTTCGGCAGTGTTATTGGAGTTGTGCCAGTTATAGAAACAGTTATTGGAGTACTATTAACAACTTGATACGATTCATCGTTTTGAGAATAATTCCAAGAAGCTTGTGCTTGATTTGATATAGATACAAAACCAAGTACAACTATAATTCCTGTAAGTAATGCGTATCTAATTTTTTGTATTTTTGTTTTCATATAAATTTAAATTAGATGATAATTAGAACTGTTCAACAATTGTTTGTGGGCAACTCCAACCTTCACAAGCAATAGAACTACAGTAACCTCCTCCATCATGATTAAGACCACTTTCATATCCCGGAATATCTACAGTTAGATCACCAGGGTAGAAGGTTGCGGTAATAAACGAAATTTGTGGATTTGGGTAATTATCAGTTCTTATACTAAATGTATAGTCAACACTAGTTACACCACGTGATATTGCATCGGCATTTGTAGCAGCATCACGAGTTGCTCTCATATAACCAGGGTTTCCAGAATAAGGATCAGGCATAACGTGACAAATACCCATGATTGATCCCAAATTACTTTCATAACCATAATTTTGTATCGGAATAGTAGGCTCATCAAGACCGGTGATAAAGTTAACTAAGTATGTTGCAGGAGTTGTAAAAGAAGAATATGTAGTATATGCAGGAATACCAAATGGGAAAACACTATTTGGTGCCATGGCAGTTGTGTTAGGTATTAAAACTGCATTCGAACCTCCATTATGTTTAACATCCAGAGATACGTGATCTACTACACAATTATTTGTATACAATCTTCCTTTTGCATCAAAGTTAGTTGATGCTGTTGTAAATGGACCCACAGGATCAATTGAAACCTCAGATAGTATATTACCTCCTTGGTTACAACCTGTTGAGTATGTACTCGCGGAAACAGTATTAAAACTAAGTATACCCAATGCAAATGCAACACCAACAACTATATATTTTATATTTAAGATATTTTTCATAGATATATTAATTACTCTAAATATTAACGTTGTTAATTTTTTTCTTTCGACTAGTGTAAATACCAAACCCAGCAATAATTATAAGGACAGCAATAGACACTGCCAAATATTTTTTATTTACTGTGCCAGTTTCGTTTGTTCTTGGTTTACTTGTCTTAAATGCAAATTCTTTTTGATCAAGAACTTTGCCATCTTGTCCTGTTAAAGAAATTTTCACATGCGGGTCATCACAAGTATTTTTGATTGCTAAAATTATTTTATCTACTGGCTTACTTGGATCTTTTGAAATAGTTTGTCGGTTTGCATCTGCACATTGCCAACCTCTACTATTTTCTATAGTAGTATCGACAATTATCTTTGGTGGTTTGTTATTGAAAAGTCCAGCACTAAACCATACTAGTGAAAGCTCTGCACTTTCTCCCGTCTTGTAGTAATCTTTATCCAATGAAACTTTCTGGATGGTTGCACTTATACCTTTTATTATGTATCCAAAAGAAATAGCATTTGAAGATTTCTCTCCATCTGTAAGTGAAAGTTTAACACTATATGGCTTTGGCATATCACCTTTTGGAACTTCTATTGAAATATTCTTTTTTTCACCTTTTTTGAAAGAAATTAAATTTTGAGCAACATCAGATTGAGGAGCGTACTGACCAAATGATCCTGAATATCTTGTATCAAAAGTTGGTGTAACAGAAATTGCATCATCAGAGTTATTTATAGCTACACAATTTATATTTAAAGATTGATCAGATGAAATCTCTGGAAGTTCGAAAGTTGAGTAATGTTTATTTATTTTATCTCCAGATATCTGTGTGTAGCATGTCTCCGGCTCTAGCTGAACCCACTTTAGAGAAGAAGTTAGTTTTATTTTACCAACAACATATGAAGCAAATGGGAAATTACTTTCATTCTTACTTTCAAGTAAAATAACAAAATTACCGTTTAGTATTACAGGTGGGGTATATGTAAATTCTCTTGAAACTGAACTATTTTCATTTAAAGAAAGTGTCTCATCGTAAACTTTCTCATCTACAAGTGATTGATTCTTGTCATCAGTGAAAAGTTTGACTCCATATTTGACTCCAGTCTGTATTCCCTCTCCATTAGTTAGAGTGAATGATATTTTGAAACTTTTGCCATCTTGGAAAACAATTTTTGCATTTTTTATGTTTACGGATGCAACTAAAACTCCAGGAGCCTTATTCACAACTGGTTGTGAAACCTTTTCGGTTGCTGCACTTACAAATTGAGAAAAAAAGACACATAAAATAATAATAAAACTACTGAGCGAAAATTTAAATATATTCATAGTAATGCAAAAAATTAATAGTACTTAATTATTATGTATTGATTGTAACACCCTTACGGATCAAATAACAGCAAATTTATCCACAAAATAAAAAAAATGCCTGGACTCCATTTCGAAGAGTCCAGGACTTTAATATGCAGCAGGAAAATTATGGGATTACAACGCATGTAACAACCCAGGTATTCGTGCCGTCTGTACGGGTTCTTACCCAGGTTGTAGGGTTGGGAAACGAGTTATCCCAGACATACATACCATCTCCATATTGTGCACCATTGTTCAGGTGATACCAGGTTCCAGGATATTCTACTCCATTATGTATCGTGATGCCTTTTCTTCCACCGTTGTACATATCCCGATAGTATATCGTTATATCAGGATCAAGGGGAAGATTTACCTGGCCACCGGGATAGTATCTGATAGCGGAAGCCATCTTCCACCTTGGGTTAAATTTTGTAATAAAACCAAAGGCTGTATCAAATACAGGGAGAGGAACTGTCCTGGTCACAAGTGACCCATCTTCACTAACAAGGGTGATAGTACAACTTGTAGATTTTTCCAAGGCCGGCATTGTAGCCGAACTTTTAGCATCGGAAAGTGTACCCACAGAAATGGAAGTGTTTGTGGCATAGGATGAACCCCATGCCAATGTTGCACCCGCTGTTCTGGCGTAAATAGTATCCGGAGTAAGTACCGGGGGTGAGGTAAACGAAGCAACTTTAGTGCTGCTGGTTCCACCACCTTTGGTGTCAGTAAGATCTGGTTTGCTACAGCTGAAAAACAGCGTAGTAGCAACAATAACAATAGCCATTTGGCTGATTTTAAGCTGTTTCATGACGTTTTGAAGTTTGATGAAAAATACCACTAAATACATTGATTTATAAGCATTTTTCATCAAACTTCTTTTTTAAGGTACAAAATGTCTTTAAGACACAATACACACCTTCGTGTCAAGTATATCGATTTTTGAAGATATTGTCAATTTATACAAGGGCATTTATCCACTTTTTATCCCCAATTTGACGAAAAACCCTTATTATAGTACTATGCTGAGGTAAGTCCGTTTTCGAACCGGACTTTTTTAATTAAAAATTTAATAACAACTAAATATGTTAGATCTCAAAACAATGAAATCTGCGCTCGAACAACTCGAACAGGAGCGCAAAATACCCCGCGAAAAGATAATCGATGCTATCGAACAGGCTCTTGCTGCTGCCTACAAGAAAGATTACGGAAAAAAAGGCCAGATAGTTCGCGCAACTATAGATATAGAAAGTGGCAAAATGGAATTTTACCAAGTTAAAATTGTTGTCGATGAATCAATAGTAAGAATGGAGACAGATGAAGATTCCGAAGAAGAAATTTCCGAAGATGACAATCGTGTTCGTTTCAATGAAGAACATCATATACTTCTTGCTGATGCGAAGAAGATAAAAAGTGATGCAAAATTAGAAGAAGAAATTATCTTCCCTCTTGAAGCAAAGGACGACTACGGTCGTATCGCAGCGCAAACAGCAAAACAAGTCATTATTCAAAAAATCCGCGAAGCAGAACGTGGTGCTATTATTGATGAATACGGAAGCAAGGAAGGAGAAATCGTAAATGGTTTCGTACAAAAAGTTGAACGTGGAATCGTTTATGTTGATTTCAATCGTGCAACTGGAATAATTCTTCCTGAAGAACAAATTCCAGGAGAATTCTACAAACGTGGTGAAAGAATCCGTGCTTATCTTTACTCTGTCGAAGAAACTCCTCGTGGAGTAAATCTAAAACTTTCCCGCACTCATCCTCAACTCATCGAAGGTCTCTTTGCGTCTGAAGCACCAGAAATTGCTGGTGGAGTAGTAGAAATAAAAGCTATCGCTCGTGAAGCAGGTAGTCGTTCTAAAATTGCAGTTTACTCAAATGATGAGCATGTTGACCCAGTCGGATCTTGTGTTGGTCAGAAAGGTGTACGCGTTACTACAGTTATGAGTGAACTTGGTGGAGAAAAAATTGATATCATTCCATGGTCCACAAATCCTAGTGAATACATCACAAGTGCACTTTCTCCTGCAAGAGTGCTAGATATAGAAGTAAATGAAACAGAACATAAAGCAGTAGTTGAAGTAACAGCGGACCAACTATCTCTTGCAATCGGAAAAGGTGGACAAAATGTTCGCCTTGCAGCAAAACTTACTGGATGGAGAATAGATATCAAGGGTGTTGAAGGAGAAGTAATATCAAGTGAAGATGATATAATAGATGAAGATGCAAGCGAAGTCACACTCGACGAAGGTCTAGTTGATGACGGAACAAATGCATAATTAAAATTATCTAAAATTTTATGGCAAATATAAATCACAAACCATCAAGATACATGTTAAATCTGCTTCATGTGTTACCTCCATTTGCAGATGAAAATAAAAAAATAGTAAATACTATTATTGAAAATAATAAAGGCTCAAGAAATAAATATGAGTTAATCACAGAGAGCGGTCAACTTAAACTTGATCGCGTCGGCTACTCACCACTTGTATATCCATTTTCATACGGAGCAATACCTATGACATGGGATGAGGACAACGATCCTCTTGATATAGTAGTAGTAAATGTAACTGAAGATTTTGTTCCTGGATCACTTGTCGAGATTAGAGTAATTGGCGTAATGAAATTCATCGACAGCGGAGAAGTAGATGATAAAATAATAGGCGTAGTAAATGACGATAAGAAAAATGACCATATAAACTCTATTGAAGATTTGGGCGATTACTTCAAAACAGAAACAAAATATTTCTGGGAAAAATATAAAGAGCTTAAGAAGCCAGGTACAGGGGAAGTAAAAGAATTTTTTGGTGCAGATGAAGCAGTAAAAATAATTAACGAATGTAAAGAAAGATATAATAAAGATTACGCTCCGAAACTAGAAAATTAATCACCTTTGTCAAAAAATCCGCTTCAAGCGGATTTTTTGACAAATAGCCCACGTACATATAAACTAGATAAACTTATGAAAACAACAATCAATAAAAAAGATAAAAGTGAATTAGAAATAGTGGGCTCAATACCTGTAGTGGATTTTGAAAAATACGAAGACAAAGCTCTATCTATAATTAGTGAACGTCTTGAACTTCCAGGATTCAGAAAAGGCAAAGCTCCAGCGTCAGTAGTAAAAGAAAATGCAACTGAAATGATGGTTCTAGAAGAGATGGCAGAACTTGCAATCAAAGATGCATATATAAAAATAATCGAAGAAAATAAAATAGAAGCTATTGGTCGCCCACAGATTACCATAACAAAAATCGCAAAGGGTTCAGACTTAGAATTCAAAATCTTAACTGCGGTATTACCAGAAATGAAACTTCCAGATTATAAAAAACTCGCAAGTGATGAGAAAAAGAAAAACCCAATTGTGGAAGTTACTGTTGATGAAGCTGATGTTGAGAAAACAATTCTTGATCTTCGCAAGATGCGCGCGGAACAAGCTCGTGGAACAAGTCACGAAGGTCATGAAAATATGACCGAAGAAGAGCATGCAAAAGTACACGAAATACCTGAGAGTGAATACCCAGTATTTGATGATGCGTTTGCAAAATCTTTTGGTGATTTTGAAAATGCAGATGCATTGAAAAATAAAATTCGTGAAAATATGAAGATTGAAAAAGAAACTCTTGAGAAAGACAAGCTTCGTATGATTATTGTTGAAAAATTGATTGCAGAAACTGAGGGTGTTATACCTGAGATTCTAATAGAAAGTGAGATTCAGAAAATACTCTACCGTCTGGAAGCAGATGTTACAAATGCAGGACTAAACTTTACAGATTATTTAGCACAAATAAAAAAGACTGAGGATGATTTGAGAAAAGAGTGGCGTGCGGACGCAGAAAAACGTGCAAAACTTCAAATGATAATAAGAAATATTGCTGATAAAGAAAATCTAAAACCAACTGAAGAAGAAATTGAGAAGGAGGTTGGAAATATTATGACAATGTATAAAGATGCCGATCCAGTTCGTGCTCGTGCATACATTGAGAATATGTTAGAGAATGAAAAAGTTTTCAACTTCCTAGAAAATCAATAATATTTTGTATAAAAAAAATGGCCCGTATGGATGAAAATCCTAGGGCCTTTTTTATTAACCGTCCGTAATATTTTATCCCACAATTGTTCCTTCCCATCTTCCAGTGGTGAAAGGACGCGGATCCCAACGAACCAATACAATACAGGGGGTGTTAGGATGTTGTACGAACCAGTTTTTCAAAGAAAGAAAAATCTGGTTTGTATTTGATCCAACCCCTTGGTCACATCGTACTGTTCCAATAGGTAAACCTGTCCGGTCAAAAACGGCGACGGCTTCAGAATTTACAGGAGAACTCATCACATAACATGCTGTCATGTTGGTTGAATTCCCGCCGTAAACATATGAACCGTAACCAGACTGCGGGTAGTAAAGCCCAGTTGCTCCATTACCAAAACTCAGAACAACAGGAACACCAGCAATTTGAAACCCGAAGGTTATATTGGTGTTTTGGATGAACTCATCCGTGCTTTCTTTGGTGCAGCTTGTTAAGAAAGAAATTGCGGCTAAAATTACTGATAACTTTTTCATTTTTATTTGTATTATGGGTTTAAAATTGTTGATTTCTAGGGACCAAAGGATGATCCATACAATTCAACAATCTAAACCTTCATGAAAAGTTACCTAATATTAAAGATCATTTATTGTTATATTATACCATATAATATAACATTATGTCAAGTAAGGTTAAATTGCCAAATACCCTTATTTTGCTATACTAATCTCATGTTAATACCTACAGTTATTGAAAAAAGTCAGTTTGGTGAACGAGCGTACGATATATATTCTCGCCTTTTAAATGAGAGGATTATTTTCCTTGGTGGACCAATAGATGACCACGTAGCAAACCTAGTTATAGCCCAGCTCCTATACCTTGATCATACAGATCCTAAAAAAGATATTCATTTATATATAAATTCCCCTGGTGGTTCAGTTACAGCAGGTCTTGCAATACTAGACACTATGGGCTTTGTGAAGGCTGATGTATCTACTATATGTGTAGGTATTGCCGCATCAATGGGTGCAGTTTTACTTGCAGCTGGCGCAAAGGGCAAGAGATTTGCTCTTCCAAATTCTGAAGTTATGATCCACCAAGTCATGGGTGGAGCTGAAGGGCAAGCTTCAGACATTGCTATTAATGCAAAACATATTCTTCGCACAAAAGAGACATTAAATAAAATACTTTCGAAAAATACTGGCCAAACAGTAACACAGATAGAAAAAGATTCAGATCGCGACTACTGGATGACAAGTGATGAAGCAAAAAAATACGGAATCATAGACGATATAGTTTCTAAGCCAAAAAAATAATACTCAAAAAATTTAAGTAGCCCATAAGGGGCTATTTAAATTTTTACTACTATAGTAATATATAAAAATGCAAACAATAATTATAATAATTCTAGCTATTGCTCTAATATATCTTTTGGTCAAACAATCAAAAAAAGATTTCAGTGAAGAAACTTTTCTTTCAATAGTAAATCATACATTTAGAACTCCTCTTACAAGAATAAAATGGATGGCAGATACAATAAAGAGTGACATGCCACGCAAAGACGAACTAGAAATAATAAATAACCTAGATAATTCTGTAAACAGGTTGCTTGAATTAGTAGACATTGTTGCTGGTATAAAAGATATAAAAAATACTTCAACTTACGATTTGAAAGCTGTTTCAATAAGAGAAATTTTAGAAGAATCTCTCAAAAAACACAGCGCCCTGCTACATAATAAAAAAATATCGTTAAACTTCCCTACAATGACCAACTTGCCGTTTCTATCTATAGATGTAAAAAAGATTTCTTTCGTTATAAATGTAGTTCTAGAAAATGCAATTCTTTATTCTAAAGAAGGTGGCAATATAAATATCGAAGCTGAGATGAAAAAAGATAAACTGGTGCTAAAAATTGAAGATGTTGGTATAGGTTTATCAAAAAAAGATAAAAATAACATATTTAAAAGATTCTATAGGGGTGGCCGTGCAACAAAAATGAATACGGATGGGATGGGCTTAGGTCTTTATGCATCAAGAGAAATTGTCCGTAGGCACCATGGTGAAATATATGCCTATTCTAAAGGTGAAAATCTGGGTACCACATTTTACATAATTCTTCCTAAATCTAAATAATCATTCCTCTCGACAATATGAGATATTTCTAGTATTATACGGATATCGAATTTTAACAGTTTAGTAAGTGTTTACTTTCCAAATACATCCCCTCTCTGACACAGAAACCGAAACAATCTTATGCAAAAAAGTTTTATCTTGGTAAGCGTTCTACATAAGAATACAGAATATAAAATAGGTCTATAAAAGGATCATGTATTTTGAAGTGACACTGTCACTTATATGTCATTAACAGCAATAATAATTTCAGTACTTGCGCTAGTCGCAGGTGTTGGTGTTGGATACTATTTGCGTCTTATTATTTCGCTTGGTAAAAAAGGCTCAATGGAGCTTGAGATCAAGCAAATAATGCTCGGTGCAAAAGAAGAGGCTCAGCGTATTGTCGATGAAGCTAAAAAGAAAGCAGAAGAAAAAGCTGAGGAAGTACAACAAGAGAGTAAGAAAAAGGAAGAAGAGTGGAAACAGACAGAGCACCGTCTTATTAAAAAAGAGGAGCTTCTTGATGCTCGCCAAGTAGAAATTGATCGTGAAGTTGAGAATATCAAGATCAAAGTTGAAGAAGTTAAAAAAGTAAAAGACCGAGTTGATAATATGCAAGCCGAAAAAGAAGCTGAGCTTGAGAAAATCGCTCATCTTTCAGTTGATGATGCAAAAAATATTCTTTTCAAGAGTATTGAAGAAAGATATGAGGAAGATTTACTTGTAAGAATGCAAAAAATGGAAACTGCAAATACTGAGAAGCTTGATCGTCGTGCAAAAGATATACTTTCTGCAAGTATAAATCGTTTGGCTTCATCAACTGCAAGTGAAATGATGACGACTTCAGTAAATATTCCAAACGATGAAATCAAAGGTAAAATCATAGGTAAAGAAGGAAGAAATATTCGTGCATTTGAACGTGCAGCAGGAGTTGAACTAATAATAGACGAAACCCCGGGTGCGATAGTTATTTCGTCATTTGATCCAGTAAGGAGACAAGTAGCTCGACTTGCCCTTGAAAACCTTATTCTTGATGGTCGCATCCAACCAGCCAAGATTGAAGAAGTTGTTCAAAAAGCTCAAGAAGATATAAATAAAATAATCAAAGACAAGGGAGATCAGGCAGTATATGAGTGCGGAATATTCAATCTCGATCCTCGTATTGTTGCTATAGTTGGAAGACTATACTTCCGTACAAGTTACGGACAGAATGTATTACAACACTCTATAGAAATGGCCCACATTGCAGGAATGCTTGCAGAAGAATTAGGAGCAGATATTCAAATAGCAAAAGCAGGTGCACTTGTTCACGATATAGGTAAAGCGCTTGATCACGAAGTTCAAGGTACACACATAGACATAGGAATAAGAATTCTTCAAAAATTTGGTGCTGACCCAAGAATAATTACTGCTATGAAAAGTCACCACGATGACTGTCCTCATGAATCTATTGAAGCTGTAATTGTACAGACTGCTGACATGATTTCAGGTGGCAGACCAGGGGCAAGACGTGACTCTGTTGAGAATTACATAAAACGTTTGCAAGATCTTGAAGCTCTTGCTAAAAGCTTCGAAGGTGTAGAAAAATCTTATGCACTATCTGCTGGACGTGAAATTAGAATATTTGTAACTCCAGAAAAAGTTTCAGATATCGGAGCAAAAGATATGGCTCGTGATATCGCAAAGAAAATAGAACAAGAACTCACTTACCCTGGTGAAATAAAAGTTACAATGATTCGTGAAAATAGAATAGTCGAATTTGCAAGATAATATTAATTAAAAATATACTATGGGAGTAGAACAAATTGGAAGACAAAAATTAGAGAAAATTGCCGGAGAAAGTCCTGAATTACAAGCAATCTATCTGAAAAAATTTGAAGAAATAGAGAAAAGAATACTTGTAGGAGAAGTAACTTGGAATGAAATGGAGAACTTGATTTATGAAGCACTAATAAGCTCAGAAGAAGTTCAAAAAATAGCTATGGACTTTCTGAAAAGAAGAGTTGAGGAGAGTAGAAAAAACCCTACGAATCGACCATTGTATTTAAAAGAGGACGAATCAGGATTTGTATACCAATCTTCAATGAAAGATAGAGAAAATTAAAAAATAAAACGAGCCTTATGAGGCTCGTTTTATTTTTATATCAACTCTCTTTTTAAAACTAGTAGATTTAAATGAAAATGCCCTGGGATTGTCTGGCCTTTTGGCAAGTTCTCCCAAATAACATCATAATGATTAGCTAAATAATTTTTTTTAATTTCTTCAAATTCATTTTTCTCTTCATTGTTAAGCAAACTCCAATCAAATAGAACTTCTCTTTTTGTTGCAAGCATATGAGTAGTTGTTGCAACAGCATCGTATGGAAAAATATTATCAATAATAACCCAGTGGTTAAACTCTTTTAAAGGTTTTTCTTTAAAAGGGTTGTATATAACGCCTTTCTCTTCCCTTTCTTTCATAACTTGCATGTATTTCGTCATCATTTCTTCACTGCGTAAAAATGTTCGTGTTATGTTTCTCATAAGTCGTAAAATTATATCACAAAAAGCTACCCTTCAGTGAAAAAATATGCTCTAAATATGAACCATCAAATTAAAATACTACCGGAAGGTACTAAATTGTCAGTAGATACTATGATTGTTCCTCATAAAGTCACAATTTTTAACATGGGTGAGCCTATTTCTGCTGTTAGTATAGAAAATAAAGCGATAATTGAGATTCATAGAGAACTTTTTGAAATCCTATGGCACTCACTTCCAGGATAAATTGGAGTTTTGTCAAGGTTAAACTAAAGCTTGCACGAAAATACCCTTGTTATATAATAATATTATTCCTATTTTAAGGAACGCGTTTCTAAAACGGTCGAACATTATTCAGAAAAATTTTCACTTTTTCTCGCGAGACAGTGAAAAAATAAATAAATGAATAAACAAGCATTAGTAGAATGGGTTCATGGCAAAATCGGCGGTACAAAAGTACAAGCTGAAGAAGTTGTGAACGGAATGTTTGATGCTATCGTTGCTACTTTGAAAAAAGGTGGCGAGGTATCAATCGCAGGAATTGGAATTTTCTCAGTAAAGGCTCGTGCAGCTCGTATGGCTCGCAATCCTAAGACTGGTGAACAAGTAAAAGTACCTGCGACAAAAGTTCCTAAGTTCCGAGCAGCGAAAGCTCTAAAAGACGCTGTAAAATAAAATTATAGCTAAAGTTGCGTAAAGCAAATTAAAAGACCACTCTATTCTATCCATGAGTGGTTTTTTAATATCTAGTTAAGTGCTATGATTAAATAAACTAAAAATCTTTTTATATGACAACGTTTGCAATTGACCCAAGGTCTGGCGAATTCGATTCTAAAATGCGCCAGCGTATTGCTGGTTACTTTGCAAATCGAAAAAAGACCGGGGATGCTCGTCTTTATATAAAGGCAACCATCTTATTATTATCGCTATTTACAATTTTAATAATCTTTTCAACAACCGATCTGCCAGATTATTTAGAAATACTTCTGTGTATTATCTTAGGATTTATAATCCCTGGAATAGGCTTCAATATTATGCACGATGCTGTACACAGAAGCTTCTGTGCAAATAATAAGTGGAATAAGATATTGAGTTATTCTCTAAATTTACTTGGCGGATACTGGCCTATATGGGAACAACAACACAACGTAGAGCATCATATGAACACCAATATTGATGGTCGTGATGGTGATATTGATTTCGGGATAATTGCAAGGCTTCATCCAAGCCAGGCCTGGCGCAAATGGCATAAATACCAACACATATATATGCCACTTATATTTTATCCATTATCATACCTGGGTTGGATTTTTGTCCTTGATTTTATTAAGGCGAAAAAATTGAACTACAAATTTCACCAATATGTTTCAATGGTTATTAGTAAGGCAATCCACCTATTGATATTTATTGGACTGCCTATACTAAAACATTTACCGGGTGAAGTAATATTGGGATATGTGATAGTGACAGTTATTACTGGCATTATCATAAGCTTTATATTTCAACTAGCCCATGTAGTTGAAATTACTGAAATGTTGGATGAACCAGAAGATGGAAAGGTAAAAAGGGATGTTGTTCACCAGCTGAGGACAACAGCCAACTTTGCAACAAATAACAAAATACTGTCTTGGTATATTGGTGGGCTTAACTTTCAAGTTGAGCATCACCTATACTATTCAATATCACATGTTCACTACCCTGATATCAACAAAATGGTAAAGGTGGAGTGTAAAGCTCAAAACTTGCCGTATCATGAGTATCCAAATTTGAGTAGTGCTGTTATGTCTCACATAAAAACATTGAAAGGATTAGGAAGAGATCCAAAACAGATTGCGACTTGACGCATATAAAATTCAAGAGGACGTTCCTTCGGGAACGTTTTTTATTTTATTCTAAAAAAGTGAGTAGGAGCATTAAACCAACTCCAACAATTGCAGTGAATATTTGTATCGCAGAATTATTTCCTTCTTGATGTTTGTGTAATTCTGGTATTAGATCTGCAACTGCTATATATATAAATCCTCCAGCGGCTATTGGTAGGAGCCAAGTAATTGAAGCTTGTGCTATCGAACCCATTGCCAGTGCAAAAATAACTCCTACAACAGCAAGTAAGGCTGAAAGAAAATTTAACCAAAGGGCTCTTCTTTTTGAATAACCGGAGTTTATTAAAACTGCAAAATCACCAATCTCTTGTGGAATCTCATGCAATATCACTGCAATAGTTGTAGCTAATCCAATTGGAATACTTATAAGAAAACTAGCTCCGATAATAATTCCATCTATTATATTATGTATCCCGTCGGACACTAGAACCAACTTACCTACTGGATGTATTTCGTGAGATGTCGCATCTTCTCCGTGATGATGCCAATGTAAAAATTTTTCTAATATGAAGAATAATAGTATGCCAGCAATAATAAGAGAGCTGGTTATGGTGCTATTTACACTTTGTTCTAAGGCTTCAGGAATTATATGTATAAAAGCATCCCCGAGAAGTGCTCCGATAGCAAGGCTTATAAAAATACTAATATATTTCTTTAAAGTTTCTTCTTTAAAGGAGAGAGCGAACACTCCTACTAAAGATATTAGGCTTACAAGCAGGACACTACCTAGCGCATATAAATATGTTGTAATCATTGTGGTGCGGGATAAGAGAATCGAACTCTTGCCAACAGTTTGGAAAACTGTAGTTCTACCACTAAACTAATCCCGCGATTTTACTGTAAAAAACTTGTCGGGGTGCCGGGAATTTCTACCCTTACAGGGTCAGTATACTTTTTAAAATTTACTATCGCAAATATTTAAAAAGTCTTCGAATCCCGGACGCAAGCAAAGCAGTTTGCTTGCTCGTCCGACTTGTCGGGGTGCCGGGATTCGAACCCGGAGTCGCCTGTTCCCAAAACAGGAATGTTAGCCGTTACACCACACCCCGAACTCGAAAAACACTCATCTATATTAGCATATTTTTAGTAAAACACAATTGATATGATCTAAGCTATTTCCCTTAAATAACACTCCTCGCATGCAATTTTTTCATATCCCCATTCTTTTGGATAATAAGCATTAATATCTTTTTTACAATAAATACATTGATAGGTTTCGGCTTTAGTTGGGCTTGTAGTTATAACTCTTTCCTTAGTTCTTACATCAAAATGGACCCTGGGGATAGCTATTTTATTTCTTTTCAAGAAAGATAGTTCATCTACTGATATGTTATAACGCCAACCAGTCACTGGACAGATTAACGGTTGTTTACAAATACTTTCATCAACATCTTCAATAGATTCAGGTAAGTCTTCAGTTCTAATCCCTTCAACTTTTGTTCCTTCTCCCACATCCCAATATCCACCCTTTTCTAGTACATAATCTTTTGTAACTTCTGGAAAGTATATTGCGGCAGTAGATACATTATAGGGACATAGACCAAGCGAATATGGTGCGAATTTACCATACTCTCCTCGTTCTTTCATACCAGAAACGATTTTTTCTTTTAATACCTCATATTCCTCTTTGGTATATTGTTTATTCAAAATACAATATTTTTTCTTACGTAAACTTACACAACCAAAACAGTAGTCAATCTCTAAGCACTCGTCACAGTACTCCGAGTATCTAATACCGTCGCACCAAATAGAATATTTTGCTTGGTATCCATTAGTACAACAACTATTATTCCCAGATAGCTCCATAATCCAGTTACCTGTTAAATCTATACAGTCTTTAGATCGAAGGCCACGCATGCAATTTACACAGTTTTCAGAACTCTCCCAAAAAAATACATTGTGACAAGCTTTGCAATCAGCCATATAGCTACCAATCGAGTCATATGTCTTAACACTAAAATTCTCTCTATGGATAACTTCTTTCCTTAATATCTCTTTATACTTCGATCTTAATTCTTCCAGATTTTTATTCGAAGAAAAATCAAATTCTTTAATTTTTTCTAAATACTCTTCTTTAGTATATTGAACATTCTCTATGCAATATGACTTCCCTCTCAAATTCCAGCACATAAAACAATTACTGCAACTTCTACAATCAAAAAGAAAAGCACTATTCATGCAATCTCTGGTATTTCTAGAAAAAAATAGTTCATATGAGTTGAAACAATAAACACAATCATAACACTGATTTAAATCATAAACATGAGAAATATCTATTGAATCTTTACAATTTACTGACCTATAACCGTAAATTAAATTTTCAGCTCCAAAAATAGATCGACTAAGGTAACAATTTTTTGACTCCCATGTATCATCACACCAATCACATCCCACACTTTGTGCTCCCTGTTGATGTGGACGAGGAACTTTTTCTTGTAACTCTTTTAATTGCTCAAAAAATGATCGAGATGGATCGTAATCTTTCCCGTAATCCATTGGATCCCATGCATCACTCCACCACTCTTTTGATGTGTATATTGGATACCTAGGATTTTCCGGCAAAACGGTAATGATTTTTTCTCCAGATAAATCTGATTTACCCATTCTAAATTTACCAAATGGCCAAAAAGCCATATGTTGTTTCCATCTGCAATAAACACAAATATCAGGCTCCACAATATCAACCTTTTTATATAGATCTCTTTCGGATGGAGTTATTTCAAAACTTGCTTTACAGTACAGACATTCTTTCATTCATAAATTATAACTTATATACCTTATTTATAAAATTATATTTTCTATCGTTTTAACTCTTGCTGTTCTTGTTTTTAGGTCTATATAGACCAACAATAAATCAAATTGCCAAATAGTATTCCCTATTCTATTGTGTATTAAATATGTTTGTATTGTCCTTGATAGTCTTTTAAGTTTCCAAGGATGCATATTTTCTTCTGGTCTTTTAGTAAAAGGGTTTTCATCTTTAAAATCGGGTAATGTTACACATGAAACTGACTTAACTTCAATAAAGTATAATTTTTCCTTTTTCTTTGCAATAATATCAATTTCTCCCCATTTTTTAGTGTAATTTCTATCTAATAAAGAAAAACCGTGTTTCATGAGAAACTTACAGGCTATATCTTCTCCTAACTTACCTATTTTTTGTGATTCTGAAGTAAATTTTTTCATAAGTTACATGTGTAACTATTTAATATGTTTCACGTGAAACATATAGCTATTTATAAGACACAAAACGACATAAATTTTTGTCTTTCTAAAATTAGCTTGTAAAATAAGGATTTTTTAATATTAACATATTAACTTAAATATATTGATATTGTCTTTTATAAACAATGCTAACAGACTTATCCACAAAAACTATATTTTAAAAGGATTTTATCTGTGTATAAAAGACTAATAAAAAGTAAACTATAAAGTACATTGAGTAATAGAGTTTTGTGCACCGGGGGGATATCAATCCTTACAGGATCAGTACACTTTTCGTATTTTGCTTTGCAAAATATACTCAAAGTCTTCGAATCCCTCACAAAACATCCTGTTTTGTGCACCCGGAGGGATTCGAACCCCCAATGACAGTTCCGAAGACTGTAGTGATATCCATTTCAC
>CAZCNB010000014.1:0-13097 GCA_964500465.1 uncultured Candidatus Saccharibacteria bacterium
TAAATCCGTTTCTATCAAAAACAACTTTCTTGATTCCTTTTTCACTTGCAAGCTTTGCAACACTTGCTCCCACAGCAACTGCTCTCTCTGTCTTTGAGCCTTTCTTAACATCCATATCAGAAGCAGAAACTACAGTAACACCTTTGCCGTCATCTATTATTTGAGCGTAGATAAATTGATTAGATCTAAATACTGAAAAACGTGGGCGCTCTTGTGTACCTAGAATCTTTGTGCGGATCTTTTTCTTTAATCTTATTCTTTTTTCTGCTTTTTTGTTCATCATAAAATAAAATTATTATGCAGCTTTCTTACCTTGCTTGCGACGGATAACTTCACCAGAATATCTAAATCCTTTACCTTTGTAAGGTTCTGGTTTTTTCATAGCACGTACAGAAGCTGAAAATTGACCAACAAGTTCTTTATCTATACCAGAAATTGTTATGACATTTTTATCTGCAGTAACAGTAAGACCTTGTGGGATAGCTACTTTAACAGGATGTGAAAATCCAAGAGCAAGGTTTAGTGTTGTACCTGCAACATCTGATTTATATCCAACTCCTTCAAGAATAAGGCTCTTTGTGTAACCATTGTTTACTCCTTCAACCATGTTTTTAACATGTGAAGCGTATGTTCCCCATAGAGCATTGATTGATCGGTCGCCTGTTTTATTTGGAGTGAATGTTATTTCACTACCGTTTATATTTATAGCAATAGGACCTGCGAAATCACGTGATAGTGTTCCTTTTGGACCTTTCACAGATAAAGTTGTACCAGATAGCTTTACTTCTGTACCACTTGGAATCATAACTGTTTGTTTTCCTATACGTGACATATAAATAATTACCAAACTTTAAATAAAACTTCCCCGCCGACCATTTCTTTGCGAGCTTGTTTGTCTGTCAAAATACCTTTTGGTGTAGTCATAACAGTAAGACCAAAATTGCGATTTGATTTTATATCCTTAACACCTTTGTAAACACGGCATGAAGATTTTGAAATTCTTTCTGCTCCTTTAAGCTTAGGCATACCGTCTACGTATACGATTCCAATTTCAAGAGTTGGCATTCCTTTACTCATTTTCTTTGTAACAGAAGAAACATACCCTTCTTTCATAAGGCATTCTGCGATTGATTCTTTGATCTTTGAATAAGGAACAGTTACAGATTTATGTTCTGCAACACCAGCGTTCTTTATCATATTTATCATGTTTGCTATTTGATCCATATAGTTTAAAAATTACCAACTAGATTTACGAACACCTGGAAGCATTCCTTCATTTGCAAGCTCACGGAAACAAATACGACATAGACCAAAATCTCTCATATAAGCATGGCCTCTACCACAGCGAAAACAACGATTTGTCTCTCGTGTGCTAAATTTTGATTTTTTATGATGTCTTGCTAAAACTGATGTTTTTGCCATATATAAAAATAATTGTTCTTAATCAAGCGATATCTTATGTTATTTCTTAAAGCCTTTATTAATTGCCTTAAGGAGAAACACAGATCTACTCAATACCGAACTGTCCCTATACTAGCAGATACACCTTTTTATGTCAAATTAAAATCCCCTTTCGGGGATTTTATGATTAAATTCTATTTTTTGAATGGAACACCGATCATTTCAAAGAAGTCTGTTGCTTCGGCTTTAGATTTTGCTGTAGTTACGATAGTGATAGCAAGTCCAAATATATCTTTTATGTCTTCGTCACCTGTCTCTGGGAATATTGTGTGCTCTTTGATTCCATAAGTCATGTTACCGATATTGTCCACTACTTTTCTTTCGATTCCACGAAAGTCCTTTGTACGAGGGATTGCAACATTGATAAGTTTATCCAAGAAACCATACATACGAGCTCCACGAAGTGTTACCATCACACCAATTGGGTCTCCAAGACGGATTTTGAAGGTCGCGATAGATTTCTTTGCACCGCGAGTAGCAGGCTTCTGACCTGTAATCTTTGCAAGGCGATCCATTATGAATTTATTGCGATCTTTATCTTTCTTGATGCCAGTACCTGTTCCTGTTGCAATAACAACCTTCACTAAATGAGGCGCAGCCATCTTACTCTTGTAGCCATATTTAGCTTTTAGAGCATCGTATGATTTTTTTTCTTTTTGTTTAACTGTTTCCATAATATTTTTTAGCTAGTCTTCTTAACATTTGATGCATCAATAGGCATAGCAATATCTAGAACTTGACCTTGTTCTCCTCTCTTCATAGCCTTTCTAGACTTCTTGTGCATATTTACTCCTTCAACAATAATCTTACCTAGAGTTGGCATTGCTTTTACAACTTTGCCTTTCTTGCCTTTACTTGCACCAGCTATAACTATTACATTGTCTCCTTTCTTGATTTTCATAAAAATTAAATAACTTCTTGTGCTAATGAAATAATCTTCTGATAGCCTCTCTCTGCAAGTTCACGTGGAATTGGTCCGAACACACGACCTCCTTTTGGATCCATCTTGTCTTTTTCAAGTATTACTACAGCGTTGTCATCAAAACTTATGTATGAACCATCACTTCGTCTGAAAGATTTAACAGTACGAACTACAACAGCCTGGTGTACGTCTTTTTTCTTTACAGCTTTACGAGGCTCAGCGATTTTAACTGAGATTATTACTCGGTCACCAAGTCCAGCGTAGCGACGCTTTGATGAACCAAGCACTTTGAAAACTTTACCAACTTTACCGCCGGCGTTGTCTGCTATATTTACTACTGTTCCATCTTGTATCATATAATTTTTACGCTACTACTTTAAATTTCTTATCTTTTGATATTGGTCGTGTTTCTTCTATTTCTACAACATCACCAATTTTCTTACTATTGTTCTCATCGTGTGCTTTGTACTTCTTTGACTTCTTGATTCTCTTTCCGTATTTAGGGTGTTCAACGAATCTTGTAACTTTTACAACTATTGTCTTATCCATTTTGTCTGAAGTAACTACACCTTTCAAAGTTTTATTTGTTTTTTTATTTTTTGCTTCCATATATATTATCGTGCAACAACACGTGTAGCTACTGGTAATTTTGTACCTGCCTTGCGCAATGCTTCTTTTGCAACTGCCTCTGATACACCATCGACTTCAAATATAACGCGTCCTGGGCGGATGTCTAGACAGTAACCCTGAGGATCACCCTTACCCTTTCCCATTCCTACCTCTGCTGGCTTTGCTGTAAATGGTCTGTCTGGGAATATGCGAATCCACATGCGTCCAGTTTTACCGATTGTACGTGAAGTAACCTTACGAGCAGATTCGATTTGGTTTGAGCGAATACGGCCACCTTTTGTGGCCTTTAAGCCATATGAACCGAAGGCAATAGTTATACCACGAGTATCTGGAGTAACTTTGGTCATGTCAGTTCTACCAGTTTGCCATTTTCTAAATTTTACTTTTTTAGGTAATAACATAAAAATTAATTCTTATTATTTCTAGTATTATTTTCTGGTGTATTAAAAACTTCACCACGATAAATCCAGACCTTGATTCCAATATCTCCATAACTCATGTGAGCTTTCTCACGAGCAAAATCAACATCTGCACGGAAAGTCTGAAGTGGGATTGAACCTCTTTTTATTTGTTCAGAGCGAGCGATTTCAGATCCAGCCAAACGACCACCCAAGTATATACGTGCTCCTTTTACTCCACGAGCAGCTATAACTTTCTCGATTGCTTGTTTCATTACACGACGATATGGAAGACGTTTCTCCAATCCTTCAGCAATAGAACAAGCTACGATTGCAGCATCTGCGTCTGGGTTTCCAACTTCAACGATATCAAATTTAAAATCTTCAGGTATAGCAAGCTTTTTCTTTTTCATTGCTCCGATAAGATCTGATTTTAGCTTTGTTGCTCCTTCGCCTGAACGGCCGATTATCATACCAGGGCGTGAAGTATGAACCATGATCTTTGTTGATTTAACATTTCTCTCTATTTCAATACGAGAAACATAAAAACCACGCAACTTCTTTGCTAAGAACTCACGAATAACAACATCACTTGCAAGAAGTGTCTTGTACTTTTTATCAGCAAACCAGCGTGACTTCCAATCACGATTTATTACTAGTCTATGTGCGTATGGATGGACAACTTTTGACATATATTATTTATCTTCTTTCTTAGTTACCTTTTTAGCTGCGACTTTTTTAACTTTTGGCTTTTCAGTTTTTGTATCTGCTTTCTTTTCTTTTACTACTTTTTCCTTCTTTTGGTCTGTATTTTCAGAAAGTGTAAGCATAACATGACTCATGCGCTTGTTAATACGAGACGCAGATCCACGTGCTCGTGGCATACTTCTCATCATAACAACACCTTTATTTACTGTAACATTTGAAACTATTAGGTTTTCTTCAGAGATACCTGCTTGTTTAGCGTTTGCTACTGCTGAAGCAAGTAGTTTCTCTATTGGACCTGAAGCACGCTTTGGGAGTGATTGAAGCTGAGTAAAAGCCTGAGCAACCCTTTTGCCTTTGATAAGTCCTGCTACAAGGCGAACCTTGCGTGGTGACTGTCTGTAATTTTTTAAAAATGCTTTCATAATCTAATTTTATTTCTTTGAATCTGTTGCTGCTTTAGCGGACTTTGCTGCTGCGATTTCTGCTTCTTTCTTCTTCTCTTCTAGTTCTTTCTGCATCTTACCTCCGTGTTTAGTGAACTTTCGAGTTGGAGAGAATTCCCCCAGTCTGTGTCCTACCATATCTTCACTGACTAGGACTTCGATGTGGGTTTTACCATTGTGGACACCAAAAACGAATCCAACCATTTCAGGAGAGATAACACATGCACGAGACCAAGTTTTAATCATACCTGTCTCAATAGGCTTTTTGCCAGCTATCTTTTTAAGTAGCCTTTCGTCAACATATGGACCTTTTTTGAGTGACCTTGTCATATACAATATAAATAAGCTCTTGTGAGCTCGTTCGTCTATACTAGCAAAACTAAATAAATTGTCAAATCTAGTTTGACTACTGCTTGTAATATGTTAAATTTAGCTAAACTAAAACAGATCTCTATATGAAAAGTAACTACTTTACTATTGAAAACAATTACCCCGTGAGTAATGGCGGTGGTATTGTAAAAACCATCGAGGACCTTAAAAGGATTCTCCCTACAAGTCTCGGAGCTATCGAAATAGGCTCTATCACAATGGAACCTAGGGAGGGTAATACCGGAAATACTTTTTTTAAAGGAAACGGTTTTACTCTAAATTCCATCGGTCTTAAAAACCCTGGCGCAAAGTACTATGAAGAAAACCTGCCCACTATGATTAGGATGATTGAGGATGCTGGCAAGGTGGCAATTGTAAATGTAGCAGGATTCAACAGGGACGAATATGTACAACTGACCGGGTTGGCATTTTCCGCTGGATCAGACTTCGTGGTTTTAAACTACGGATGTCCGAATGTAGGAGGAAAAGAAATTCTAAGCTATAACAACTCCAGTATCCGTGATACAACAATTAATGTTATCCGTCGAAATAACAGCCCAGCATCAGAAGGAAGGTTGGGGATAAAATTATCTCCTATTTTTAAAAGATCTGATATGGAGGAAATAGCATCATTCTTAAATATGCTTTACAATTCCTCCGGCCAATCAGGTGGTTACATTGGATTCATTACAACAACCAACACGATTCCAAACGGATATGACATCTACGGGGATGGACAGAGTGTTATTACTCCAAACGCTGGTATGGGTGGAATGGCAGGACCTGCTGTGCTTCCAATAGCACTTGGTCAAGTTCGCCAGTGGCGGAGTATGTTGGAAAGTGAAATAAAGATAGTCGGTGTAGGTGGAGTGTCATCTGGTAATGATGTTTTGAAAATGTTCAAAAGTGATGCAGACTTGGTGCAAATCGTTTCTGCGTATTACGCAACTGAGGACCCTGGCATCTTTCAACATATCATTGGTGAATACTTACAACTCATCAAATAATAAGCAGGAGAAATGGAATATATAAGCTCTCGGAAACGGGGGCTTTTTTAATTGCATTTTTTATATAAAAAGCATAGGATTAAGAAAATTCACAAAACAATATTGTAAAATAAACCCCATTTTTAAGTCATGAAAAAGATACTTATCAGAAACGTGCACGCCATATTTGGCGACATCCCTGGAAGAAGATGCGATATTTTGATCTTAAACGGCAGAATAACCCGTATCGAAAAACCATGCTCTATAAACCAAACTGGTTCTATAGTTATAGACGGGACAAATCTGTATTGTTTACCTGGTGTGATTGATAGCCAAGTTCACTTCCGTGAACCTGGTCTAACTCACAAAGCAACCATTTACTCTGAAAGCAGAGCAGCAATTGCTGGCGGCGTAACCAGTTTTATGGAAATGCCAAACACAGTTCCTCCTGCCACGACAGTAGGTTTGCTTGAAAAAAAGTATGATATAGCAAGCAAATCTTCCCTCGCCAATTATTCTTTTTTTATGGGTACAACCAATTACAATTTTGAGGAGATTATGAAAGTAGATCCTCAGAATGTTTGCGGAGTAAAAATTTTCATGGGCAGCAGCACCGGAGAAATGCTGGTAGATGATATACCTGCAATTGAAAGAATTTTTGGCAATATTCAAAATTGTCCAATCTCGGTACACTGTGAAAGTGATCCGATGATTGCTAAAAACCTTTCAGACCTTAAAAATGCGATCAGAGAAGAAAACATAGATGCCCGCCACCATCCTGTTATAAGGAATGCGGAAGCATGTTATGCTTCATCAAGCCTGGCAGTTGAACTCGCAAAAAAATACGGCAACCGTCTCCATGTACTACACATAAGCACAGCAAAAGAGGTGAGCCTTTTCCAAAACAATATTCCGCTCAAGGATAAAAGGATTACCGCAGAAGCCTGCATACATCACCTCACATTTTGTGATGATGATTATAAAAAGCTCGGCAACTTTCTTAAATGGAATCCTGCGGTGAAGAGTGCAAAAGACCGGGAAGCAATATGGAATGGAATGTTAAACGGATTCATTGATGTTATATCAACGGATCACGCCCCTCATACGATTGAAGAAAAGAGCCAACATTATCTGAAAGCTCCTTCCGGCGGGCCATTAGTCCAGCACGGATTAAGCGCTATGCTGGAACACAACATTTCGCCGAAAGCCAGTATGATATCACTACAGACAATTGTACAAAAGATGTGTAATAATCAGGCCGTGTTGTTCAACATCAAAGATCGGGGTTTTATTCGTGAAGGCTTCTTTGCTGATTTAGTGCTTGTGGATATGAGCAAGCACTACACTGTTAGCAAGGACAACATTCTGTCTAAATGCGGATGGTCACCATTTGAGGGAACGAAATTTCATTCAATGGTGACTCACACTATTGTTAATGGTAATTTGGTTTACGAACATGGACAGTTCTATGACCACGTTCTTGGCCAACGGCTCATTTTTGAAAGATAAATAAACTCCTTTTATAAAAATTGGGGTTCCTCCATCGCAAAGCGATGGAGGTTTTTTAATTGATACCAGAGACTTTAGTATTTGCTATTTTACTCTCTGCAAATGCATTACTTCTCCATTTAATACGTCTAAGTTATATCTACCTGTATCGATTAGTTTTTTAACCCCTTGAATCCAAGCATCTTTACGTTTTTCAAAATTATCAGCATCGAATATTTCATCCCTTTCAATGCTTGCAAGTTCTAGTGGATGTATTCTAAGAATACCTCCTATAGCAATTATCTTATCTATATTTTCAAACAATCTAGTAATGTCTTCCTCTTTTTCAGAGTACGTAGGTACTGCCCAATTCGCCCATATTTCATCAGCTTTTGGAATACCTTGGTTGTCTAACTCGTAAATTAAATCTGGACTCTCAGCATGAAGAGTTATTGATTTATAAATATTTTTTAAATTTTTTTCTTTAAACTCTGAAACAATATATGGGTCGATGTTTGTTACAGATTTAGGAGTTAGTTGTATTTCTTTGTCAGTAAGTAAATCCATTACGCTATCTCCTCCTCCTAAAACAATTATGTTTTTGTTATTAACAGCATTTTTTATTATTTCATCTGTTATTTTGTCTGGAATGCCTAACTCTTTTAATCCTAAAATATCTTTATAAAAAACAAATAGAGGCCTATTGTTATTTTTTCGAGAAAAGTATTCAATTTTGTTTTTTGAACCTGTATCCTGACTTGTTCTTGCATTAAATCTTTCTATAGAATCTTCGAGAATTTGTAAATTTTTTTGAAGTTCATGAACAGGCATTTGCTCTCGTTTTGAATTTAATATCTGGTTAGTTCTTATTAGTAATTCTGAATTAAATTCTCCTGACCCAATGTCTCCCATAGAAGAAGGCTGGTAACGAAAGTTATTTTTCACACGGTATAGAAATTTTTGTACACTTTCATATGGCTCCGGAGTCCCATAACTGTCCCACCACTTTTGGTTTATTGGTTTTGTATTTTTCTGTTCTAAAGGATTAAATTTCATAAATTTATACTAAAAATATACTTATCTTGGGTAAGAAAATTAAAATTCCTATTACTCCAGCAATTATAACAGCGACAGATACTGCTCCGGCAGCGACATCTTTGATATCACGAGCATATGGATGGTAGTTAGGACTCGTTAAATCGATATCTATTTCAATAGCCGTATTTATCATCTCAAACAAAATCACAAGTCCAATAGCAAATATTATTAGTATCCACTCAATTATTGATATGCAAAGCACAAATCCTAGATATATAGCAAGTATTGCAAAGAAAATATGAACCCAAGCATTGTGAGTTGTTTTTAAAAATACAACGATCCCACGAAGTGCGTGATTAGTACTTCGAAGCCTAGAAACTATTGAGAATCGTGTTTTTTCTGGTAGTTTATTTTCCATAATTTACATTATACAACAAAAGCGCCCTTTAGGCGCTTTTGTTTTATTTTGTATTTTTTGATTTTCCAACCTTTCGGCGAGAGACAATCCACATGTTTGAGTACTTCTTTGGAGTTCGAGTCTTTTGACCTTTTCCAGATGGCTTACCCCACATAGTCTTTGCACGACGAAGACCTCGTCCTTGTGCACCTTCACCTCCTCCGTATGGGTGATCAACTGGGTTCATCGCAGATCCACGAACTGTAGGGCGAATACCTTTCCAGCGTGAACGTCCTGCTTTACCAAAATTTTGAAGTTTGTATTCTGAGTTTGAAACTTCACCGATACATGCATAGCAATTCTCGGAAACTTTTCTAACTTCTGTTGAAGGCATTTTTATATTTGTATATCCTCCATCATTAGCAACAACTTGAGCAAATACACCTGCAGAACGTCCTAGTTTCGCACCATTACCTGGTTTGATTTCAACGTTATAAACAAATGTACCGACAGGAATTAATTTGAGTGGAAGACGATTTCCAACTGTTAGTGGAACTTTTTCTCCAACTACAAATTTATCGCCAACTTTTACTGATTTAGGGACGATAACATATCTCTTTTCACCGTCAGCATAAACAGCAAGTCCGATAAATGCATTACGGTTTGGATCGTATTCAATAGACATTATCTTTGCAGGAATATCTTTTTTGTTGTACATAAAGTCAACATCACGGTATAGGCGCTTGTGTCCACCACCTTTGTGTCGAGTAGTAATACGGCCTTGGTTATTTCTTCCAACAGATCTTTTAAAACCTTTTGTTAAAGATTTCTGTGGCTTACTTGTAGTCAAAACATTTCTGTATGAAACAGTAGTTTGATGACGCTTTGATGGAGTTGTTGGTTTATATGTTTTCATATTATACGAATGCTATTTTATCTCCTTTTTTCAAATAAACGACCGCTTTTTTACCACCACTCTTTGTACCGATTATTCCACGACGCATTACAACTTTTGAAGTTCTCTGAGTAATAGAAACTTTTACTGGAGTAACATTGTAAAGCATTTTTATAGCTTTCTTGATCTCATTTTTGTTAGCATTATCTGTTACGTTAAAAGTATAAGCACCTTTATCTGCTCCAATTGCTGACTTTTCTGTGACACGTGGACCGATTATCATTGGGTGTTTTTTTGCACTACCCTTACTCTCAACCACTTCTTTTGTTTTTTTATTTTTTGTTGTTGCCATAAATTATTTCTTTTCAGATTTACCACCCAAGAAGGCGATACTCTCTGTTGGTTGTGAGATGATAATATATCGGTAAGAAAGTAGATCAACAGGATTCATATTGCGAACTTCATCGATTTCAACTGTTGGAATGTTACTGAAACTTTTCTTTAGAACTTCACTTTTAGCTGGAACAGTAATGTAAGTATTCGCTTTCTTGCCACCAACCATTTTTTCAAAACCAGAAACAGTGCTCAAATCTTTAACGATCGTAACAGCATCTTTAGTTTTGATATTTTTAAGTGCAATTTCTTCTAAGAAAAGAATTTGTCCTTTGCGCAATTTTTCAGAAAGTACTGTATATAGCGCCTTTGTTTTCATCTTTTTATTTATCTTTTGTTCGTAAATCTTATCGTTGCGAGGACCATGAGTTATACCTCCGCCCTTCCAAATTGGAGAACGTGTTGAACCATGACGAGCACGTCCTGTACCTTTTTGTCTCCAAGGTTTCTTACCACCTCCGCGAACTTCTCCGCGAGTTTTAGTATGAGCAACTGGAGTACGAGCGTTTGCTTGCATCGCAGTTACTACTTGGTGGACTAGGTCGGCATTCCAAGGTTGAGCAAAGATCGCCTCTGGTAGAGAAAGTTTTCCAACTGATTTACCTTTTTGATTGTATACTTGTGTTTCCATAATATTATCCAATTATCTCTACAAGAGTTCCACGTCTGCCGGGAATCGCTCCTTTTACGATTAATTGATTATTTTCTTTATCAACACCAACTATTTCTAGATTCTTTATAGTGATGCGGTTTCCACCAGTACGACCTGCCATGCGCATTCCTTTTGGAACTTTATTTCTAAGTCCTCCTCCGATAGAACCTGGTTCACGCTCAGAGTGTTTCTGACCGTGTGAACGTGGTCCTCCGTGGAATCCATGTCTTTTAACTACACCTTGAAAACCTTTACCTTTTGAAAGTCCTGAAACAGTCACAACATCTCCCTTAGAAAAAGCATCTACAGTGATATGATCACCGACTGCAATTTCTTCAATGTCTCGGAATTCTCTTAGATGTTTAAATGCACCTTCTTTTACATGTCCAAGATGGGCCTTTGTTGCACGACTTGTTTTTTGTTCTTCAAATGCAACTTGAATAGCAGTATACCCATCAGTATCAGGATTCTTTACTTGAGTAACAACCAATGGACCCGCTTGTATTATTGTAGCTGGTATCACTGTGCCGTCATCATCAAAGCACTGCATCATATGCTGTTTTTTACCAAGAATAAATTTCATAAATTAATATCTTTTACATCATCTTCACGTCTATATCAACTCCAGATGGAAGAGATAAGTTCGTAAGCGCTTCGATAGTTTTAGGATTAGGATTTAAAATATCGATAACACGCTTATGGATTCTGATTTCAAATTGTTCGCGAGCATTCTTAAAAACAAACGACGCTCGGTTGACAGTATATTTTTTTATCTCTGTCGGAAGTGGAATAGGTCCTACGATTTTTGCATCATAGCGAAGTGCAGTATCGATAATTTGTTTAACAGATGTATCGAGTATTTTATTCTCATAAGCTCTTACGCGTATGCGAAGTTTTACAACTGCTTCTTCTTTATCCTTTTTTACTTTTGTCCCACTTGTAGGGGCTTTTTTTGTTGTCATACGTTTGTTGTTTTAGAAAGAACGGAATGGTTAATGCTATTTAATAACTTTTGTCACAACACCTGCACCAACAGTCTTACCACCTTCACGGATAGCAAAGTGTTGTTGATCTTCAAGAGCAACTGGAGTTACGAGTTTAACTGCAAGTTTAACAGTGTCGCCTGGCATAACCATCTCAACACCACTAGGAAGTGTAGCTTCACCAGTAACGTCTGTAGTACGGATGTAGAATTGTGGTTTGTAACCAGTAAAGAATGGAGTGTGACGACCACCTTCTTCCTTTTTCAAGATGTAAACTTCACATTCGAATTCTGAGTGAGGTGTTACTGTTCCTGGTTTTGAAAGAACTTGTCCACGAGTAATGTCTTCTTTCTTAATACCACGGATAAGAATACCAGCATTGTCTCCAGCCATACCTTCTTTTAGGTTCTTGTTGAACATTTCAATACCAGTAACTGTAGTCTTCGCTGTATCTTTGATTCCAACGATTTCCACATCTTCACCAACTTTATGATTCCACGTTCAATTTTACCAGTAACAACTGTTCCACGACCTTCGATTGAGAATATATCTTCGATAGGCATTAGGAATGGTTTTGCTGTATCACGTTCTGGAACTGGAATGTAAGTATCAAGAGCATTAACTAATTCAAGAACTTTCTTAGCCCATTCATCATTGTTATCTGCTGATTCAAGAGCTTTAAGTCCTGATCCACGGATAACAGGAGCATTTGCGCCATCAAAGCCTTGTTTTGTAAGGAGTTCACGGATTTCTTCTTCAACTAGGTCGATCATATCTTTATCATCAACCATGTCGCATTTGTTTAGGAAAACGATTATTTTTGGAACACCAACTTGCTTTGCAAGAAGTACGTGCTCACGAGTCTGAGGCATAGCACCGTCAGTCGCAGCAACAACAAGTACAGCACCGTCCATTTGAGCTGCACCAGTAATCATGTTTTTAATGTAGTCAGCGTGTCCTGGAGCATCGATGTGTGCATAGTGACGTGCTGGTGTCCAGTATTCGTTGTGAGAAAGAGCAATCGTGATACCACGAGCTTTTTCTTCAGGAGCTGAGTCGATTTGATCTACGCCTTTAATTTTAGCACCATATCCATCACCTTGACGGTTAAGGACTGATAGGATTGCTGCTGTTAATGTTGTTTTACCATGGTCAACGTGACCAATAGTACCCACATTTACGTGTGGCTTATCTCTGTTAAATTCTTCTGCCATATATTTTATTGGTTCCGACTACGCCGGAACATAAATTAATTAATAATTAAAGGTGCTCCGACAAAGTCGGAGGAAATCCCAATGTCACTCATACTAGCAAATCTAAAAATAATGTCAATC
>CAZCNB010000015.1:0-11817 GCA_964500465.1 uncultured Candidatus Saccharibacteria bacterium
CATGCTCCAGATATCCGTTGCCATCTTCATCGGCTCAATGCTCAACTACAAAGAAAACGAACGCAAGACCTTCTATCACCTCTAACCAAAACCAGTAACTCGTACAGAAGTTGTCATCGGTAAATGTTTAGGGCTCACAACAACAGTAATAGCCGTCACTCTTCTCTCGACAATTGCGCTCTTTGCCATACTCCTCATACAAGGTGACACGCTATACATTATTCCCGTTCTTCTTTCACTTTTCTTAAGTACCCTTGAATCTGCAATCCTCATTCTTGTTTCTATTCTTTTCTCAAGCATTACCTCGCCCATTCTTGCAGCAGTATCAACATTCGCAGTATTTCTCGTTGGACATGCTGGGGAAATTTTCCGCTATATTTTTATGATGACGAAAGTTCCGATCATTGCCTGGATAGCGAAAGGTGTCTACTACCTCCTCCCTAACCTTGAAAAATTCAATATACGTAACGATATAGTGTACGGAACACTTCCGACAAAGCCCGTTGTTATTATGGCAATACTCTATGCATTCGCTTATGCCACTCTTCTCATTGCTATCACCCATACCACGCTTCGAAAAAAAGATTTCTAGAGCCATCTTTCCTATGCACAGAATCGCAAACACACCGCTTCGTAAGACTCTTCTCAAGAGCGCTCTTATCGTAGGAACACTCTGTCTCGTCGCCCTCACCCAAAAAAGAAGTGATGATTTTGGTCCTCCTTTTACAACAAAACTGACTGTTGCTAAGCGTACTCTCCTTCCCCCAACGATTCTGCCTTACATACATTTCGGATTTTCTGGTTTTCTTGCTGACATTTACTGGATTCGCTCCATTCAAGACTTTGTTGCATGGAATGGCAAGGAGCCGTACTTCATTGGCTACTTTGAGAATATCACCACACTCGACCCACGATTCGAGTACCCATATCTCTTCAGTATCTTCGCCATTCCTCAACGAGGAAACATATCGAGTCTCGACGCTGTGGCAACGATTGCAGAAAAAGGTGTTGACGCAATTCCAACGGGGTGGAAAATTCCATGGTATCTCGCAACCCAATATTTTCTTTTTACAAAAAGCTATGATATCCCTGAGCACTACCTAGAAATTGCTGCAAGCAGAGATGGTGCTCCTGAGGGGGTGTATCTTAACTACGCAACATTTGCTGCTCGTAAGGTTCCTCAGGCAATTAGAAGCGAAAAGGATTACGAGACCGCAAAATCACTTGTTGCCGTAATTTACAACAATACCGACAACGAAACACTCAAAAAAATGGCGAGCCTGGGTATCCAAGAAACTCTCGTCTCTCAACTGCTCGAGCGAGGTATAGACGCTTACAAAACAAAGTTCAAACGCTATCCACGCTCAGTCGACGAACTTCTTGAAGTTAACTTCATTACCTTACCGAAAGAGTTTCAGGAGTTCTTCACTGTTGTCATCGATCAGAAGAATGGAAGTTTTAAGGTAACAGCAAAGGAGGAATAACTATATAGGCTAAGAACGAGGATTAATGCAGGTTTACAACAATAAAATAGGAAGCTCTTGTATTATGGCGGAGCGTCTCGTGTTAGAACCGTAATCGGTTAAGACCTGTAAGGACAGTTTACTACATTTTTAAATACTTAGTTCGACCCATCTCGAGCACTAGAAAAATGAGACAAAGTGAGACATGAAAAGATATGTTTTGAATGTCTCACTTTTAATTTCAAAAAGTGACAAAAGTGACACACCTTGCACTATTTTGTTACACACATCTGTAACTTTATTTATAAAAGAGATCTCACAATGTCGTCTTTTTCAGTTCTGTATAGACTATGCAAGGATTATGGTTCTGTCATTAATATAATATGGAAGCACAAGAAAATGTTGGACTAATAGGTACTATGGCGGTTACCCCAACGATAAAAGTTAAGTATGTTTTGTATTCAAGAAAGAGTACTGAATCAGAAGAAAGACAGATTCTTTCAATTGATTCACAGATTAATGAGATGCTGTCGCTCGCTGAAAAACAAAACTTAGAAATAGTAGATATTAGGAGAGAATCACATAGTGCTAAAGAATCAGGACAACGGCCAGTATTCAAGGAAATATTAGAAGACATTAGACGAGGTAGGTACAACGGAATACTTACATGGGCACCAGATAGGTTGAGTAGGAATGCCGGGGATTTGGGGAGTTTGGTAGATTTAATGGATCAAAAGAAATTAATTCATATACAAACTCATGGTCAGACGTTTTCTAATTCTCCCAATGAGAAGTTTCTGTTAATGATTCTCTGTTCTCAAGCAAAGCTAGAGAATGATAATAAAAGTATTAATGTTAAACGAGGACTTAAAACAAGAGTGGAGATGGGGCTATGGCCATGTCCTCCACCTACTGGATATCAGAAAGAAAAAAGAACAGATCGTAAATGTGAGACCCTTATCGATCCTGAACAAGCTCCAACCATTAAGAAGATGTTTGAGAAAGTAGCATATGAAAGATGGAGTGGTAGAAAGGTATACAACTGGTTAAAGTTTGATCTTAATTTCAGGACTTCCTACGGAAAGAAACATCTTAGTTTAGGAAATATCTATAAGATACTTGATAATACTTTCTATTATGGAGTATTTGAATATCCTAAGAACAGTGGTAATTGGTATACAGGTAAACATGAACCTATAATTACTAAAGAACTCTTTGATTTAGTTCAAAAACAAGTAAAGAGTAATATATTACGAGTAGAAAACAAAGAATTTGCTTTTACAAAACTTATGACGTGTGGATTATGTGGTAGTGGAATATCAGCAGATGAAAAGTTTAAGAAGTTAAAGAATGGTGGAGCTAATAGACATGTCTATTATGGATGTACTAAAGCGAAAGATAAAGATTGCAAGTGCGGTTATCTTAATGAAGAAGATCTTATCACTCAGTTACAGGGATTAGTTGATAAAGTTGATATCAATGAAATTGCGATGAAAGATAGGATAAAGGAAGAAGTTGAAAGAATCAAAGGATTTCAAAAAGCTATGTTTAACATTAAAGAAACAATTGATGATAAAGATGTCGATATACGAAACTATGTTAAACACATACTACGAACTGGCAAAGAAGCTGAGAAGAGAGAAATATTTGGATGCTTTAAGAGTAGGATTATTTTAAAAAATAAAAAGGTGAGATTGGAATAACTACTGCACAATAAACGGTTGATAGGTGGAATTAAAATTTACTTTCTGTGATGTAACTTGTTCAATTTTCTTATTTTTTAAAGCAACATTTAATAACAAACCAGTTTTAGTTTCTTCTGAAAAATTTTGATCAAAAACAAAGTTTCCTAAACTGTATGCAATATATCCATCTTTATATTTTTCAATCTCTTGAATAACATGTGGGTGATGCCCAACCACTAAATCAGCTCCTGCATCAATCGCTACGTGCGCTAAATTTTCCTGAAAAGAATTATGATGGGTTTCGTACTCATTTCCCCAATGAAAAGAAACTATAACGATATCAGCCAATCTTTTTGCATTATGTATATCTAAAGCTAACTGGTCTTCGTCAGGAAAAGCTACAGATAACTTATCTCCTTTAGTGCCAAGAAAAGGTGGTAACAAATTTGTATAACCCAAATACGCAATTTTAGTACCATTAACTTCTTTGATAACGGGTGTATGAGCTTCATCATAAGTAAACCCCCCTCCTACATAACTTATGTTATTTTCTTTAAGAATTTTAAGTGTGTCTTTGAAAGCTTCACCTCCGTAGTCCCAAATATGATTGTTAGCAACTGATACAACATCAAAGCCAGAATATGTAAGCCCTTCGACAGATTTCGGATTAGCTTCAAAAGAATACACACTACCAACCTTTGTGCCATTTTTTGAAAGAGGTCCCTCTAAATTACCAAAAGTAAGATCTGCGCTTTTCAATAAGTCGGCAATTTTCAGAAACGGATAATTCCAATTATTATTTTTATCCATACCACTACCAATTGCTCGTGATAACATAATGTCACCAACAAATAAAAGAGTAGATGTTTTACTGCTAACACTTTCAATAGAATTCTTTTTACCAATACCCCAAAAACCAAAAACATACCCAGTTGTATAATCTGAATTTTGCATCAAATCATTGGTATTTAAAATATCAAAATTACCAGTATCATTTGCTTTCTTATTACGCATAGCTCTCATAAAAACTGCCATAGATTTACTAGAGTCTGCTTTTACTAACGGAAGAGCATTAATATCTAAATTACGAATAACATCACCAGAAACTTGATCCATAGGAAACGCTTGACCCGTCGTAAGATAATGTGAAAAATCTACACTTGCAATAAGTACGGTGTCCTCATCTAAAACCGATGCTAACATTTCTCCTAATGCTTCCGCTTGATCTTTGGTCGTATTTGACCGAAGTATAATAGGGGTGATTTCAGCTTCAGGGAAAATCTTACTAATAATTAAAACCTGAGAACCTATAGAGTGCTCCTTATCAAAGGGAGATTCTTCTACGTTTGCCAGTTTTAAGTCTTGCAATTTAAGAGCTAAACCATCTATTGGTTTCATTTCTCCGTACACGGTAAAAAAACTTGCATTAGACACTGTTACTGGAGATTTTCCAGCATTAGTATGATCAGGGCCAATAATAATAAACTTTTTAACTTTTTGTGTCTTTTTAAGACTAGTATAAAAATTTACTAATTTAGGTATTGTCATCGGTATATGATGAGACACAATACCTCCATACACATGGTCAAGACCAGTTTGATTAATAGTATTTTCTGATTTAATAGACCTTTCAATTTCTGGAGCATATTCATTCCACTCCGACGTATGATACACAGTGTCGACTTTAGTGTTTCTTGTTAAAAATAAACAAAATATAACAACCATTATTATAGGAGCTAGTAATAATAACGAAATTATTTTTGTATGCTTATTTGACAATGATTGAGTCTTCATTTGAAATTGTCATGCTTTCTAAACTACGAATTGATTGCAAGATTGCTGGTTCTGCTTTATAAGTACCTTTTGATATCACTCTAGCGTAGTAATAAACTGGTAAGTTTAAACTTTTATCTATAACGAATGTTACTTTCTGATCATTAATTTCCGTTGGATAAACTCGCTCATCATAGCTTCTGTAATAACTAGCTGATTCTTGGTCTAATGGACGTAAACCACTTGGTAAATAATCGACGACTTGATAACTACCATCTAGTGCATTCGCAGTAAACTGAGGAATTAATTTTACTTTAATTAAATCACCTTCTTTAAATTCTTTTGTGGTGCTATTGTTTATTTCATAACTACGACTAAGAGATAAGTTAGTATCTTTTACGACTTTATTAGGAGATGACTGCTCTTCGTAAGAGGCAACTACCCCAACCCTTCCTTTAGTTTTTAATAACTCAAAAGATGAAACATCCTGAGGTGAGAGAGTCAACTCAAAAGATTCTCCGTTCTTTAAAATTTTAGTTTCTTCTTTAGACCCAATTCGATAGGTAAAGCTAATATCTTCGGAACTTAGTTTAGGTAGTGCAGACTTTATATAAAGTAAACGCTGTAAATTATTAAGAGTTTCTTTTGGTTGATTCTGTTCTACGTATAGTCCAAGTAAAGTAGACTCAGGCTCTTCTAGACTTGCTGTTAACGTAGCCACTAATGCTGTTGTTGTAATTACGTCATCACCTTTAAGATTGTTGATATACGCATAGGAAGATTTTGTTTCAACAGAGGGCTTAATCATCTGCTTGTAATAGGAACGAGCTTCCTCTTTTGCTCCAATAGAATCTAATGCAAGAGCAATAAACACCTTATCTTTAATCGTAAGATTACTATTATTTTTAATGCTTTCAATCTTGTTGAGAACTGGCTCATTAAATGCTGTAAGCCCATACAAAGCAAGTGAGATTCTTGATAGATCTGACTTTTTATCACTCAAAGAGTTAGTTAAATAATTCTTAAGTGATTTATTATCAAAAACTGAGTTATCAAATAGATGTGCAGAGATTGCTGACAATTCAAGATCTTCGCTACTGTATGGCAGAAGTTGTAAACCACCCGTGTATGATTGATATTTTATAGCCTGAAAATCAGGAACTTCATTCTTTTCACCAAAATATTTATTGAGCATACTTACAGCAATAAGTTCAGTTCCTTTTTGATCAAGTCGTACCCCACACTGACAACCTAAAGATTTTAGTTGATTATATAGCAGCCCTCTTCCGTATGAATTAAAAGTAAGCGTTGTATAACCTGTACTGCTATTTTTAATTTTTAAACCATTAACACCATCGTAGAAATCAGAAGTGTCTTTGGTAAAATAACTATTTAGAACTTTCAATGGTCTGACTAATGCATCTTTAAAAGCACCATTACTTGCTCTTACAGTAAGTTGATGGATACCCGTTACTAAAGAGCCAAGAGGTATTTCTATATTACTTCCGCCTGTTTTATCAATTTTCTTAAATGGCAGTGTCGGGCTCTCAATTGTATAGTTTGTATTTCCTTGACTGATTGAGGTACCAAAGGATCTTAATCGGAGAATAAGCTGATCATTAGTAAGGTATGTACTATTAAGTGTTGCATCCACAAAGAAAGGTAAAGTAACTGGAATAAAGCTAATATTCTTCCCAGCAAATAAATCTTTGGTTACCGCCTGACTCGTCAATCGCCAAGAAGTAATATTATCTGGAAGTTTAAATACAATATGTGCATTACCATTAGAATCAGATGTAACTGATTTAAATATTGCCATTTCTTGAATATTAGAACGAGGTCCATCATCTCCTCCTCCACCTTTCTCAGCTCCTCCTCCGCCGTATGGTGGCATATTTGAAGTACGTATGACCACTTGTGAATAAATATCTTTATATAAATCATTAACAATATCATTCTCATCAGGACTTACTGAGAATACAGCTTCATCAAGAGCAGAAAGATTTATCTCTGCTTTAACTGGATTATTATTTTTATCAGTTACTTTAATATCTAGACTTACCATATCTCCTGGTTTATAACTCTGTTTATCTTTAGTTATTACGATGTTTAACCTACGCTCATTCGCATCAAATGAAATATTCTGAAGGTATGAATTATGGAAACGACCACCAGAAAACCATCCAGGCCATATTCCTATATTTGGAACATCTTTATCTCGGAACATAGCATTATATTTCGGAGTATCTTGTATTTTATATTCAATATCTCCATTATTTACAGTCATGAAAATATAACTTCCTTTTCTTTCTGGAGGAACAACGCCTTGATAAGTTTGTAACTGAAGGTTAATTTGATCACCAGTTTTATAACTTTTATTATTATCAGGGTTATACAAAGAATAAGATGAGTCTGAGGAAGAATAATCGCTATCATTTAATCCTCCATAAACATATCTAGTATCTTTTACTATACGTCCAACATTATCGTATGTTGTAAACACAAACTTATATGTCTTTTTTTCTTCTGGAGCAAAAGAGGTCTTTGATAAACCATTTTGATCCGATGTAATCATTGTAGACGAAAGAAAATGATCTTCTGTTTTATAATCATAAATCGGATATGATAATTTATTTATTGGATTGTATCCTGTTCCTATTTGATTTCTTAAGTAAACAACTTCCGATATCTCAACTTTTGTAGTAACTCCAGCCACTGGATCACCTAAATATTCTTCAGAGTTCCAATATGGTTCACCACGAGAACTATTACCAAGAACAACAGCTCTGGTTTTTATCGTAAAAGCTACATCTGTATTGGATTGCTTTTGTTCGATTGAATTATTAATATGAGGACCAAACACAAAAACATAAGAATTTGTTTCTATTTGCCCCTCTTCAGCTTTTGTTGGTTGAATATTAACACTTAAATATGATGGCCAATAAGTCTGGTCACTTTTATACTCAGGAGTTATTGTAAAAGATCCTTCTCCTTGAGAATTAAGAGTTATGTTACCGTCAGAATTTCTACCATAACCACTGTAAGCGGAGTAAGAAAGCATAGTATTAGCAACTGGAGTCTTATCGAAAAACTCTGCTTTTACTTTAAAAGTCACAGAATCTCCTGCAAACATTGTATTCTTATCTGGGGTTGCAGTTATTTTATAAGCAGGCTTTATGAAGGCACTTACCGTAACTGTTTTCTTACCAATAATTTCCTCACCTTTACGAAAAGTGAGTTCATAAATACCTGGTTTTAAATTCGCAAAAGATAATTCACCAGTAATTGCATTATAATCTGTTAACTTCAAATTCGCCTCTGCGTATGTCACTATATCTTTCTGATCTTCTCCCCAGAAAGGGTTAGTGAGTTTTACATTAATTTCCTCTCCTGAATTTTCGCCATTACGAGGTTTCTGTACTGCCCAAAATCGAACTGTATCAGTTGGTAAATAAATGTTCTTATTAAGAGAAATATAATCCCACCATTTATCACTCTGAGACAACGAAGTAGAATAACCATATTCATTCTCCATTGGAATAACTAAATCACCCGTTGATATCTTTGCAATAAAAAACTTACGATCGTTATTTGTTGCGTAATAAGAGTCATTTGATTTTCTAACTAACTCTTGCGGTGTATCAATAAGAGCTACTCCGTCAGCACTAGTTTGACCTATCTGTTTACCGTTAAAAACAATAGGTGAGCCGCTCATACTTTTCTCACTTGCTATATCTTTAAGCCATATAAGAGATTTTAAACTTGAAAATGCCGCAAAACTAGCAACTGGATTTACTTGAAACCATGATATGTCCTTACTTTTCCCAGATGAAACAACCACTGCATAGTATCCTGTTTGTAGTGATTGAGGTAATCTTACAAGTGACGAATAATTATTAGTTTCAAGTGGAACAACACCCGAGAATACTTTTTTATTATCTGGTAGCTGTGAATCGACCTTTGTATAATATCGTGCCCATGGGGTATCTCCTTTGATTTTTGCGACAGAATTAAGAAATTCTTCCGAAGTGTCAAATCTATAAACTGTCGTAGAAACTGAATCAGTGTTGTACGCACTTACACCTAACACAATACTTGATTCTGGTTTAAATTCTGTAAATTGACGAGAGAAATATACTGATGGATCTTTATTAGAATAAGCTTGTGATGTCTGGAATTGAATTACTTTATCTTCAGTAAAAGTATCGTCAGAATCTTTTGCTTTTAACCCTGCTTTTATTTTTATTGTATATATGGTTCTGTCATCTAATGGATTATTAGGGACGAACCGAATCTTATTTTCAGATGCATCAAACTTTCCTTGCACAGCTGGAGTAATCTCAATAAACTTTTCAGGATCAATAATATTATCACGATTAAAATAAATTTCGATCCCAGTATTTGTTGGCACATCAACACCTTTATCTCCTGGAATAGAAGAAGTTATTTGAAATGGTGATTTCACCTGATACGCCCAACTAAAATCATGACTAGCAAGTGGTCCTTTGTCTACTTGAATTGTATATATTTGATCCGTTTTTAATTCTTCTTTTGGAATAATTTCAAAAGTATTTTCCATTGCAGAAACTTTCTCAATACTAAAAATAGTTTCTGGAACTATTTTGACATACTTTTCAAGCACTTGAGTAGAAAGAGGTGCTGTTGTTTTTAAGATAAAATGACTATTTGGTGCAACACCCGCAACATCAGAAATACTAGCTTTAATATCAAATTCTGATATTTGTGTTTTGTAAACAATTGAATGATAAACAAAGAATGCAATTATTAATAATGAAATCGTGCCAGCAATAAAATATAAATTACGATGACTCAGTTTTTCTTGTTGAAAGTAGTTTTGTATTTTATTTAACCACGCAAATTTGTCATTTAGCATAAACAAATTATAACATACACACACTGCTTACTGTTACACGATAAACACTTTTTATACTATACTTAAAAGTACAAAAATGTATCACAAGCAACTCGTTGAACATATCATTCACAAAAAAGCACAAGGAGTGTCCGAAGACGACATTCGTTATGAACTCGCACAAGATGATTGGAGTAAAGAAGATATTGATTTAGGATTTTACTATGCTCAGTTTCCTGAACAACTAAATCATTTTTCATTAGAAAGAATGTTACGATCTGAAGTAAAAGCATCGTCCTTTATAATAGTATTATTTCTTGCTATCTCCGCGTCTGTTGTTCCTTTTGTTTATTCTGGTACTGAGGTGAATAATTATAATCTAGTTGCACCAGAAATGTTACAGGTAGACAAACCAGTTTTTACATATGGAGTATCTCAAGCACTATCACAACCTGATTTTTTCAATAAAGTTAAGAACCAGTTCATTGAATCAAAAGCTACTTTTGTGGAAGTGGACCTCACTTTAATGATTGCTCGTGTTTATAAAGATGGAACACCTATTATTGAAGTTCCTGTAAAAACAAAAGGTAGGTCAGGATCATGGTGGGAAACTCCAGCAGGATTATATAAAATAGAAACAAAAGAAAAAACACATTACTCAACAATGGGACATGTTACTCAACCATGGAGTATGGAGTTTCAAGGTAACTTTTTTATTCACGGTATACCATATTATGAAAATGGTACTCCTGTTGCCACAACATTCTCAGGTGGCTGTATACGTTTAGAAAATGAAGATGCGAAAAAAATATTTGATCAAGTAACAGTTGGTACACCAATTCTTGTATATGAAAAAGATTTTTCACCAGATTCTTTTTCATACTCTGAAGTGAAACCAAATATACAAGCAAACTCTTTTATGTTTACAGACATCAATAATAATTTTGTATTCTTAAAAAATAATGAGTCACAGACTGTTAAGCTTGGCTCTATAACAAAATTAATGACAGCTCTTATAGCAACAGAATATATAAACATAGAAAAAACAACAACTGTGCCCGAAAGTGCCCTAGTCGAAACCTCCGTACCAAGGTTACACGCAGGAATGAAGATAGATATTTATCAACTTCTCTTTCCGCTACTTCGTGAATCATCAAATGAAGCAGCAGAGACTATCGCTATGTCATATGGAAGAAATCAGTTTATTAAACATATGAATGAAAAAGCAAAAGCAATAGGTATGACACACACAACTTTTGTTGACCCGACAGGTGTATCAGAAGGAAATATCTCTACTGCCGAAGACATGTTCATGCTTGCAAAATATATTTACAATAACCGTAGCTTTATTTTTAATATCACCTCTGGAAAAGTAAAAACTAACACTTATGGTAAAAGTATTTTTTCTGATCTCGGAACAGGTAACAACTTAAGTGATAACGAATCTTTCTTTGGTGGTATTAGTGATGAAAAAGATCCAAATAATCAAAGCAACCTTTCAGTACTTGAAGTCAAAAATGGTTCTAGTATTAGACCCATCTTCTTTGTTTCTCTCGTATCTAAAAACGCTAAAGGCGACATACTTAATGGATTAGATTATTTACTTACTCGTTACAAGTAAAAATTGCATTTGCTTTATATACCGTATAAAGCTAGCACGAGATGTGTTGTAACAACACATCTCGTGCTAGCTGTCAATGGCGGGCCCACGAGGACTCGAACCTCGGTCTGCTCTTTTGGAGAGAGATATTCTACCACTGAACTATAGGCCCATATGTATGTGTACAAAGAAGATTCTAACATAAAAGCGGTCGCTTCGCGACCGCTTTTATAACACTACAATACTGTAATACCTCTTAAGACGTTGGAGGCTTAGGGCCTCTAATATTTTCAATATCCTGGATACCAAGAATATTCTGCAAGAAATAAATAATCCCCCAAAGCGACACCATTATAAAAATAGCCCCGATGGAATAAGCCATGAATCTTTTCGCCTTATCAAGATTCTCTCCCCCTTCCTTTC
>CAZCNB010000016.1:0-3543 GCA_964500465.1 uncultured Candidatus Saccharibacteria bacterium
TTCGGTATGTCCTGTATGCTCGAAAATCAACCGAATCAGACGAAAAGCAAGCCTTATCTATTGAATCACAAGTAAAGGAAATGCTTGCCATAGCCGACCGTGACAGCTTAACGGTTGTTGATATTAGGCGTGAATCTCATTCAGCCAAAGAATCTGGTCAACGACCAGTGTTTAGAGAGGTATTAGAGGATGTAAGGCGTGGTAGGTATAACGGTATACTCACTTGGGCACCTGATCGTCTATCAAGAAACGCCGGTGATCTGGGATCAGTAGTTGATCTTATGGACGAGACAAAACTTCTTGAAATAAGAACATACGGACAACACTTCAAAAATTCACCAAATGAGAAGTTTCTTTTGATGATTCTATGTTCCCAAGCAAAACTCGAAAACGATAACAAGAGTATTAATGTAAAACGAGGTTTACGAACAAGGTGTGAAATGGGGCTTCGTCCAGGTCCTGCTGTTGTTGGGTATCTCAATGAAAAACGAATGGATAAAAAGTGTGAGGTTGTTATAGATCCAGAACGTGCACCAATAGTAAAACAGATGTTTGAAAAAGTAGCTTATGAAAAATGGTCAGGAAGAAAGCTTTATCATTGGCTTAAGTTTGATCTTAATTTCAAAACTCGTAGTGGCAACAAAGGTCTTACCCTTAGCAATATTTATCTCATACTTCAAAATCCATTCTATTATGGAGTTTTTGAGTATCCACGAAAAAGTGGAAATTTTTATACAGGAAGACATGAGCCAATAATCAATAAGGAACTTTTTGATCTGGTCCAAGAACAAACAAAAAGCCAAGTGTTGCGAACCCAAGAGCCAAAAGAATTTGCTTTTACAAAAATGATGACTTGTGGGCTTTGTGGCTCAGGAATATGTGCTGATGAAAAGTTTAAAAAACTTAAAGACGGATCAGTAAATAGACATATCTACTATGGATGTACGAGATCTAAAGATAAAAATTGTAAGTGTGGCTATATAAACGAAATTGAATTAATACAGCAATTCGAAAAGTTGATTGATCAGGTAAATATTAACGAGATTGGAATGAAAGAAAAGATTAAATACGAAGTTGAGAGAATTAAACGCTTTAATCAGTCTGTGCTGAACACAAAACAACAGATACAAATAAAAGACGTAGACATCAGAGACTACGCCAAATTTATTTTGAAAGACGGTTTGATTGAGGAGAAACGAGAATTATTAACTTGTTTTAAGAGCAAGATTTTATTAAAGAATAAAATCGTTACAATTTCCTAGTTATTTTTAATTTAAAAAATTATTCGTGCCTTAAATGATTTTTAGGAGAGTTAAAAAATAGTACAGCTACAATAAGATCAATAATTGACCAGAAAAAATGTCCAAAATATAAAGCATTTATAGGATTAAATATGATTGCTATGGCAATCATAATCATCATCCATTTTTTATCTTTCTCTTTGTGATATAGATAAATTGAAAATGCAGCCGCACCAAATACTACAAGTTTTAAAATTTGATAAAAAACATAAGGCCAAATGGGTATAACAGCAATAAGTAAAGCGATTGCAGCAATTTTAGAGAAAAGTTTTCTGTATTCTAAATGTTCTTTTGAGATATTCGACATATTAGTTTTCTTTAATTTGCTTCTTCTTTGCTATTTCAATTTTTAAAGCATTAAAGAAATAATTCATAAAAATAGACCACCAAATGATTGGGACAATCACAGAAGCAGAATTATTTACCGCATCGTATACTTGCCACCCCTTTTCGAAAGTCCATAATAGCATTACTAAAACTAGAGCCCAGCGATGACCTTTATAAATAAAGTATGCGAGAGGCACATAAATTATAGCTGAATAAACACTATCGTAAGAAATTACACCAAATTTTGCCAAAATTACAGTTAGTACCATTGACCCTAGCACAAGTAATGCTGAGATTCCTCGATATGATTCTGTAATTTTTAAATTATTGTAATTTTCGACTTGAGTTTTAAACTCCTCTTCGGTAACTTTCCATGAAAAAATGCTCATAAAATATAATTAAATTAGCTAATAATTATGATCTTTCAAGATCAGCAAACTGTTCATAATACTTAATCTCTTCAGGTGTAATAGATGGTGTAAACTTATTAATTGCAGATATAAGCATTTCTTCATCAATTAAATTCTTATTATGAGCTACTGCCATTCGAGCAGCTTCTGTTACAATCAACTCAAGATCAGATCCTACATAATTTTCAGTCATTTCAGATAACTTTTCAAAATTAATATCCTTATCATACGGACGCCCCGACAGGCACAATCTGAACATATCTCTTCGTGCTTCAAAATCTGGAGCTCCAATATAAATACGCTTGTCCATTCTACCAGAGCGCATAATGGCAGAATCGATCATATGCGGACGATTTGTTGCACCAACAACAAGAATTTTATTATGACCAGCGTTATTTAATTGTATAAGAAATTCATTAATTTCTTCCTTTTTGGTATCAGAAGACCCACTTAGTTCTTCTCTTTTAGGGACTAAGCCTTCAATCTCATCAATAAATACAATTGATGGAGACTGTAGCTTTGCCATTTCAAACACTTTTCCAATATTACCAACCGCACCATGTACATACGAAGTAGCCACAGAAGAAGGAGCCATTTCTATAAAATTGTATCCGAGTTCTTCAGCTAATTTTTTAACTATAAAAGTCTTTCCACATCCTGGTGGACCGAAGAGTAAAATACCGTTCGGAATTCCAAGTTTAAATTTCTTAAATTTTTCCGGATCAAGTAACGGTGCTATTACTTCATTGCGAAGGAGATTTTTTAACGGCTTCATTCCAGCTACAGAATCAAGACCTCTAAGCACTGTAAGATCATCAATAATACTAGTTACTTTATCATGAGAATGTTCTGCAATGATTACACCAATATATTTCTTATTTTCAACATTAAGAGTGACAAGATCGTATTCACTACCTCGATCAATTACTTCTTCTGGTTTTAAGTTGGTGAACAAGTATAAAAATTGATCATCCGAAAGATGATAAATCTCTGTAAAAAATATTCTTTCTATACGATTTTTTACCGTAAGACCATCTCTTACCATAAATCCGTTATATAAAATTGGTTTTGTTGGTGTTGACATAAATTTATTTATTGGGGGGTACAATAAGTATCGAGATAATTATTGTACGCATTTACTTTTGCATCCCACGCCGCAAGATCTGATTTCAATTTATTATTTTTGTAATTAAAACTATCTACGGCATAATTGTACGAGTCTATTGAATCTTGATCATACTCGTCAACATACATATTTTCGACTCGGCTTTTCTCTATCTTACCTGCGCTTATACGAGCATCTAACGCATCTGATTCTGCCTGCGTGGGCTTCATCGCCATTGCTTGATCGTAGCGATAATCTGAGCATCTAAAAGTTTGACCCGATCCATCTGTAAAAGTTCCGTCACTACTGCTGTTTGAAGAGTATGTACTTGAACTACTAGATGAGCTACTATCATCACTTCCAGAAAAGATTGCCCATCCAAAAAATAGGATAATTCCAC
>CAZCNB010000016.1:3643-8649 GCA_964500465.1 uncultured Candidatus Saccharibacteria bacterium
CCGACAATTAGAATCTTTTTCCAATTATATTTAGTGTCAGTAGATACTTCGTTGGCTGGTTTTTTGTGTTCACCACCAGAATGAGTTTCAGATTTTGGATGCTCAGTTTTTTGTTCGGGTTTTGGTTCAGGCTTTGGTGCAACACGAATAGGTTCTTTCTTATCCAGAAAGTCTAAGTCTATATTTAAATGGTCTTTTGAATCTTTCATAAATTATTTATCTTCTCGGTTATCGTAACAAGCCTGAACAAGGTCAGGTATAATAATGGCATTTGGTGTAGACATCGACACAGAAGTAAATTGAGCACTTTTACCTTCTTTTTCTTCCCACAAAATAACTTGCCCTTGAAACATCTTTGGTATATATATTGTATCTGACCAGTAGACCCACAATTTTTCATTTTCACCAAACATTTTCCATTTTATGCGGTAGTATCCCTTCTTTGTAAAAGTAACATCACCGATTTTAACTTCTTCGCCGCGATTAAAAATCTTATCTATAGTCTTTTTTATTATGAGAGGCTGAATCATAGCAGAAGCGAGACTAATTAACTGCACCCACTTTTCCTTGTTTTCGCTTTCATCTTTACTTGCATTTAGTGATATTGAAATGTTTTCTTGCCCAGAAATTAATGAAAAACTGTAATCGTATGTTGTTCCTGTTGGAATATAATAAACTGAATGTTTAGTTGCTGTTGAGTGAAAGGCTATACTGTCTACATCTTTATAAAAGAATCTTTTATTATTGTACTCAAGAAAATTATTTTTAAACACAATAGTTGATGTTTTAAACATCCCAGGCAACTCTATCACTACAACACTTTCAGCATCATCCTTAACATTCTTTTCTATTTGATCTAATTCGCCCTTTAGTTTATTTTTTAAACTATCTGTTCCCGCTAGGCTAACAGCAATTTCCAATAGTCTTTTTGATTTTTCTAATTCACTAAGATTATTATGTAGATCTATAACAATACTTCGAAGCGCGTTCGCAGCACGATCACGCATAATTTTTGTTTGACTATCGTCATATAGACCTAGGTCGATGAGTTTATTTAATTCTTCCTGAACTGAAGTAATATATTTTTTAATAATTTCGGACTCATCTTTATCAAATTTTCCATCCTTACTAACTTCCATTTTTTCCAATCCTTCAACTGCCTTATTGATTACTTGATATGCAGGAGCTAATACATTTTTCTCAATCTTTTCTCCTTTTATAGAAAAAGCCTTTTGAAATTCATTTATATAGTTATTATCTTTATGAATTTGATGAAGTTCAGTATAAATATCTGAAAGTAATTCAACAACATGCTTTCTGAAATCATTAATAACATCCTCACTGGCTGTCTGTTCATCATGAAGTCGATATATCTTAGAAAAAGAAGTCCAGAATTTATCAGAATTTATTAAATCTTCCCAAGCTCTTAAAGAGTCTTTGAGATATTCCTCATTATTTTCAACAGATAAAACCAAACAATATAAAATTGCCAGATTCTTTTTATATAAAAGATTTTTTGTACCGTCGCCATCACTTACATTTTGCCAAGTTTTGATTGCGTTAGAGTAATCTTTAGTTTTCAAAAACTTCAATACTTGCTCATCCACACTATCAGCAATTTGGAGCCAAAAGAAATATTCTTTGATCTTCTTTTTTTGAGACTGCAACCTTTGTAATGCATCTTTTACTGAATCTTCCGTTCTAAAATCACTGAACATTCCTATATCAAGATCATACTCAGGTGTATTATCAGCCAACAAACGATTCAAAATTTCTTTTGATCTTTTTGATATATCTTTTTCACTCGCTGATACATCGAGTCCTAAGATATGATATGCGTTGTTTTTAAGTGTATTAGACATATGATTTAACGGGTGATTCCCGAAAGATTACTTTTCATTGCATCTTGCTCGCCCGACGGAAGCAGCAACTGCAAATTATGAACACACCGTTTTAATTCATCAACATCACCCATTTCAATTGATCTTCTTCCTTTTTCTATATAATAACCAGCCTCTTTTTCATTTATGAATGTTTTACTACCATCAGTTAACTTTCTAAAAATATAAGCCCATGTAGAAGGGTTGGAATATATTGCTCTAGTGCTCAACTCAGAAATTTGTTCATTTACTCTTATTAAGAGAGGTTTATCGTTATCGGTTATAGCTTTCTGACCCTCTGCTTTTAATTGAGTCATTTGGTCTTCATGTTTTACCTTATCTTTATCATCACCGAGCTCAGCTATTACTTTTTCAGTGCTTTCTATGTTGTCATTAAATTCTTTAATGAGTTGTGGCATTTCTTTTTCCTTTTCCATCAAATCGATAGCCATCTTTAAGTCCTTAAGTTGTTTGTTTGCTTTTCTTTTTTCATCTTCATCAGCATGTGCATTAGCCAGACTATAACTAACAGCCCTGATTGTGCTATTTAGTTTATTTTTCTCCTCTGATGTACATGTGTCTGATACAACCTGAGCTCTTTCTGTTTGAAGTTTTAAATCATACTCAATATTTTTTACTTCAATATCTTCATCTTGCGAGGTAGATCGAGCTTTTAGAGTTAAGTCAATTAAAGGAATATATGCTGTAACAGAAACTTCTCGAGATTCATTCATTTCTACACTAAGCTCTAGTGGTGTGCCTTCAGGTAGGTCGTATGGTAAGTCTTTTCCATTAATTCCAAGCTCACACAAGAAAGTGTTACGATCTGGAATTTCAGATTCTCCCTCTACAAGAGTAATATCTAGCTTATTTTCAGCTCCTTTTATTAGTTTTCTGGATGTTTTGTAATCAGTCAAAACTTTCTTTACTGGTAGAATTGAACCTTTATCGAAAATCTTCTCACTTATATTTGTAGCTATATTTCTCACATGATCCTTTTTAACCACAATAATACCAACTGAGTGTGGCATCGGGGCGCCAGAGACAGAGAGTCCGTGTGTTATTGAAAATGAATCAGGGTCAATAGTCACAGAATTCCCATTTTTATCAAACAAATAAATCCAATAGTGATTGGTTTTATTAGCCTCCACAGAGACAGTATCAAAAAACTTACCATTTTTTAATTTAATTTTTTGCCCGTTATATGAACCGCTATCAGATTGAATCTGAATATAATATTCATCTTCAGTCCCTTGTAATTCTGGAATCACACCGCTAATAGTTTCTTCAGTTTCTGAAGTTAATGTTTCGTGATTTATATTTAAAGATAATGATCCTGCTTTTACTTTTTGTTCATCATTTTCAATAAATTCTTTTGGGATTTTTTGACTTATCCCAAAAACACACGCACCTCTTGCTACTACAGTAAGAGGGTCAACAGTAGCATCAACGACAATTTTTAAATCTGCTTCAATTCGCTTTCTTAAATAAGGAATTTGAGTAGGACCACCAACAAGAACAACTTTTGAAACAGAAGAGTTCTTTATACCTGCATCTTTAAGGGTATCTTTTGAAAGTTCTATAGTTCTATCAATAAATGGCTCTATAAGTTTTTCAAAATCTCCTCGAGAAAAAGAGAAGTTAATAAAAATCTCCTTTCCTTCGTCATCTGTTCCTATGTTCTCAATTAAAATTGATGTCTTATCATATTGACTTAATTCTATTTTGGCGTTTTCAGCTATAAATTTTAGTTGAGAAAAAATACTGCGATATTTTTCATTCGTTTTATTAAAATTATTTATCGAAAATTTCTCAAGAATCTTAGGTACAATTACCTTATCTACTATTTCTAGATCAATATTCTTACCGCCTAGAAAATTATCTCCATTATGTCCAAGCACAGAGAGAGCACCGTCTTTTGAAGCAATCAAGGCAACATCAAAAGTACCACCACCTAAATCATAAATAAGCCAGTTTTCATTTTCCGATTTTCCAAATCCATAAGCGACCGCTGCAGCAATTGGCTCTTGAAGAAGAACCACATGTTTAAATCCAGCAAGATTACCTGCTCGCTTTGTCGCTTCAGATTGTAAAACAGAGAACGCTGCGGGTACAGTAATTACAACACCAGTAGTATTAAAATCAGGATATTTTCGAAGAATGTCTTCTTTAAGATTTTTTAAGATTTCAGCAGAGATTGCTTCGGGATTCATTTCAACATCTGCTCTTTCAAAATGAAAAGTCTCAGATGTTCCCATAAGTCTTTTTACTTCGGGTTTATAGTTTTTTTCTTCATCTTTTGATGAGTAGCGATAATATGCTTCGTAGGCTTTTTGACCCACTACCTTATTGCCAGCCTTATCAAAGCCAAAAACAGAGGGAGTATACTCTACTCCTCCTGGTTTTTTTATTATCTCAATAGAACCATTATTATTTATGGCCACAGAGGAATTTGTTGTTCCAAGATCAATACCTATTTGAATGTTTACTGGATTAGCCATATTAGTTATTTGTTAATAGAATTATTTTTGCCCTTCTTACGACCTGACCTTTACATAAAATTGTAGGCTCAATAGTTTTTTGCACAATAGGGTGTGATATAGACGCGTCTTTTTCTACTGAAAGGATTTCTAAGTTTAGACCGTCGTTAAATTTTTGGTTTGTATAATCGACAATCTCAATATCATATTTTTCTACATACCTCTTGAGTCGTTCAATTGAATTATTTAAACCCTTACTGTGATTCTCTGTAATTAATGAAGAGGATTCTTTTATTCTTTGCTCCATACGCCATACCTCAATAGCCAAATCAACAAGATCATTTACACCAAGAGATATTTCTATAGATTTTGGAGCTACTGCATATTTTATTTCTTCACTAATTTTTTTATAAAGCTCATCTAATCCATCTGAGTATCTTTTAGATTTATAAAAAATATATACAAAAAAACTAAAAAGAATTAGGATGCCTGGAACTATTATTAAAATTTGATTTGTTGTATTCATAATTTATTTCAATAATTCGCTAGTTGACACACCGAGTGCACTAGCAATCTTTCTTAGTGTTGAGAGTGTTGGGTTATTTTTCCCATTCTCCACATTACTTACAAAAGATCGATCAACGCC
>CAZCNB010000017.1:0-7360 GCA_964500465.1 uncultured Candidatus Saccharibacteria bacterium
GGTGGTGAAAATCCTCGCCCGCCTTGTGGGCAAAAGCGAATTCTGTGGGTGGGCAAAATGAGACAGAGACGGACTTGTCTCGCAATTGCGAGTTCGTTCCAATTTTTTTGAAATAGTCGCGAATTTCAAAAAAATTATCAGTTGTTTGCAATTGCGTGGCTTTTTTCATATCCAAAATCCATTCCCGCAAGGGTTCGACCCAATTCTTTTTCTCTGCTCTGGCGGAGTCAATTTTTTGAGCGAGAGACACTTTCTGTTTCAAAAGCTCGTTTTTCTTTACGAGATAGTTTTCTTTCGGTATATCACCATCTAAATATAAATTCACCAATTCATCGAGCTTTTGTTCTATCTCTCGCTCATCGTCTTTCATCCTCCCGAGCATACTTCCCGACGAGGATTTTTCACTTTTATCCCATTCGTCAGTTTTATTCAGCATATATTCAATCCACTCGTCGGGAAGAGCGATTTTTTGAAGCTGTTCCTGTAATTGCAGAACGAGCAAATCCTCTCGCAAATATCCTTGCAAACATTTTCCTTTCTTTTTAGTGCAACGATAATACCGATACCGACCGCCCATTTTTCCTGTCGCCCATTGGGCGGTGATCATACTTCCACACTCACCACAATGAAATAATCCAGTAAAAGGAAAATTGTGGCTTTTCTTTGATTTGCGAGGATGGGCGCGTTCTTGCAGTCTTTTCTGCACAGCTTCGAATAAATCCCGAGAAAGAATTGGCGCAAAGCTTCCGTCAAAATACTCATCTTTATGTTTCGTAAGTCCAAGATATGCTTTGTTCGTGAGTATTCTTGATACGGAAGCTTTGCCAAGTGGCGTTCCGGACTTTGTTGTCACACCATGCAGAGCCAAAAACTCCGACAATGATTCAAGGCCGTGATGACCTTTTGAATATTCTTTAAAAGCGCGGACGATAATTTTAGATTTCACCACATCAGGTTCAATATTTCTCGTTTTTGGATTGTTCACATAACCAAAAGGCGCTTTTGTAAGCCATTCACCACGGCGGAGTTTTTGGCGGATTCCTCGCTCAACATTTTGCTTTAAATTGTCAGAATAATATTTCGATTGTCCGAACGCCACTTGAAGCATAAATAGCCCTTGCGGGGTTGGTTCAAACCAAAATGTCGGAAAGCGTAAAGAAACTATTTTGGTCGTGTCTACCGCGTAGATGATGCGCCCGCCGTCAATACTGTTGCGAGCAAGTCGATCAGGATGCCACGCGAGAATTCCCACACCATCCATATTTTCTATTTTTCCCATCATCTCGCCGAACTTCTCACGACCGGGTTTCTTTGCGCTTTTCGACTCTGTAAATTCTTCAAGAATTTGCAGATTTTCTTTACGCGCAAATTCTCGAAGCTCAAAAAGCTGTGCCTCAATAGACATAACTTGTTTATCGTCATCTTCTGTCGATTTGCGAGCGTAAAGAAAATATTTTGGTTTATTCATATATGTTTTTGGATTATGAAAAAAGAATAGTCCGTTCTTGTCTCATTTCTTGCTTTCCTGCCCACCCACAGAATTCGCTTTTGCCCACAAGGCGGGCGAGGATTTTCACCACCCACTCACCACCATCGCGCGCCAGCGCGCGGGGCAACTTTTTGAGCGAGTATCTGATTGTGATGTATTACTAACCTTTGCACGAACTTTTTTTGAACAGGAACACTAATGAATTCCGTCACGGCTCGGATTACCTCGCCGTTCCGCCCTCAGCCCTCATCGCTTTTCATTCTTGTTTTGTTTGGCGGGGGGATTCTTTTTGAAAAGGTATGGCGATGGGGCTTCGGGCGGGTAATTTAATTATATAACAACTTGGAATATAACACAAAGGAATATATCATAGAATATATATGAATAAGGCGATTTTTTCCAAAGATCATAAATATACTGTGGAACAGCTAAAAAAGGCACGTGCAGAGGCAGGTTTAGACCAAGTTGAGGTAGCAAAGATGCTTGGTAAAACTCAACCGCACATTTCAAAAATAGAAGCTGGGCAAAGACGACTTGATATTACGCAACTTAAAGAGTTTGCAAAAATTTATAAAAAATCTTTAACCTACTTCATAAAATAATTTATGGCACTTTTTAAAATAAATAACAATATAGTAAAAAAGATTCTTACAAAAGATTTGGACTTGGAAAAAAATCTCCAAGGGCTTTTCGAAAATAATCTTGAAGAAATTTTAAACATAGTTTTTCTTGCCCATGAATACTCTACTAGTTTCGGTGGACGCATTGATACTCTTGGTATAGATAGAACTGGTGCACCCTGTATTATTGAGTATAAAAAGAATCAAAATGATAATGTAATCAATCAAGGACTTTCGTATCTTCGTTGGCTCTTGGATCACAAAGCTGATTTTGAAATACTTTGTCAAAATAAAAAAATAGGTATAGATATTGATTGGGATTCACCTCGTGTGATTTGTATTGCTGAAAGTTATAATAAATTTGATTTAGATACAGCCGATATTCTTCCTATAAATGTTGAACTTTTACGCTATCGTATATATGAAGATAATATTTTGTACATCGAACCAGAAAATTATCAAAAGGTAAAAATTTCAATGTCAGGTATAGTGAGAAAAACAAAACAAGATAAGGACAAACAAGAAAAATTACAAAAAACATTCTCAATTGAAGATCATCTAAAGAAATCTGATGAAAAAACAAAGAAACTTTTTTATAAATTAAGAGAGAAAATCGTTGCTCTCGATGAAAATATAAGAGAGGAACCTAAAAAGCAATATATCGCATATAAAGTTTCTACAAACTTTGCTGATGTTATTTTGTACAGAAGTGAGATCAGGATAACTCTTAATGTAAAAACTGGACAACTTAACGACCCTCAAAATATAACAACTGATTTTACAAAACCAAAAAAAGGACATTGGGGTAATGGTGATTACGAAGTTAAACTGGAAGATGATAAAGAACTTGATGCGGTTTTCGAACTTGTAAAACAAAGTTATGATTTGAATAAATAATATGTATAAAATTAATTTACAAAAAACCTTCTTTCTTGCACTAGAAATATCGAGTCATTACAATAAAAGTTACTACAACACAAATGATTTGGTAAAATTGGCAAATCAATATAAATCTGATTTGGTTAGAACAAGAGTTGATAAAAAGGATTATAAATTTCTAGACGATACAAAATTCGGTGGATTACGAGGAAATTTCTCTACCTTGTTAACATTAAAAGGTTTTGTTAAACGAGGAAATAAAATTATACCTTTTTATTCTTTAGGGATGGATGGTCGTATTGTAAATGCTGTAAATAATGGCGAGATAATACTTGATTCTTCTGATTTAACAGCTAATACAAAAAACGAGAGATTAAAAAATCTTCTTGAAAAAGAAGTATTTTTATCAAAGGTTAGGGAGAATCAGGCGCATATAAAAGTAATGCTTGAGAAAGATTCGGGCAAGCTTGGAATCAAAAGAGATAATATTTTTAAAAAAGATTCAGTCGTTGTAACCGAGAAAGGGCAATATTTTTTGAGATGTCTATTAAATAATTTTATAAATAATAATACAATTGAATACAGTTTATTTAATTACTGGTCAGGTAAGAAAATCATCAAAAAGAACATGCATATATTGATCAGTATTCCAACGATAGATAATTCTTGGGCTGAACTATATGCAATTAAATTTGAAGATCTTATAAAAAACAAACCGATGTATTTGATGGTCTCTGTTGATACAAAAAAGTGCATGGATAGATCTGGTAATATTTATAATTTATATAGTTTAGAACAAGCAAAGAATGAATTTTCTGATGGAAATGCAAATATAAATGAAAGATTATCTTATAATTGGAAAGATTTAATAAATAAAGAATGCAGTGATGAGATTGAAATTCAAAAAGAGGTAAAACAACAGGAAACATGGATTTTTATTGATAAATTTCTACAATGGAAAAAACATTTTTCAATTGATGGAAAAGATGTTGTTGATTATATAGTATCTAGTTCTGGTGGATGTGATGTTTTATTGAAATATTCAGGTGGAACAACACAAAAGCTAGAATTAGAACACGACTGGAAAAATTATATAGATCACAAACATCCTGAAAATAACGCATGGTCTGGTGCTTGGTTATTTGCCGAAGAAGAGTGGAATCCAGATCTAATAATTAAATTGTTTGAACCGCTAAAGAAAAAACATGGTGATAGAATACCAGATGTCTTCTTGTGCTTCGAAAACGGAGAAAGAAAAGCCTATAGAGCAAATTGGGGTAATAAAAATTTCACTGAGCTATCTTTGTCTTTTTAATTTAACTTTTTATATTTAGAACTTTTACTCCATCTATATCTTTTAATCGCTTTTTCATTATTTTAAAGAATTCTTGATCGTTTTCTATGTTTATAGAATTTCTTTTCATAGAGTCCGCAACTTCTGCTAAAGTCCCGCTACCAGCGAAGCAATCAAGTACTAGATCTTTTTCGTTAGTAAAAATTCTCATTAAATGTTCAATTACCTTTTTGGGTTTTTGTGTTGGATGTGCTGTTCTTTCTCTTCCCATACAAATTGGTGTTTGAATAAAATTATGCATTTCATTTTGCTTTGAAAAGTTAAATGTATAAGATATTTTTTTATTATCAAAACCATGTGTAGCCCACAAAATAGCTTCACATGAAGACAAGAAACCGTTCTTCCTAATTTGTGGGGCGGGATTTGTTTTGTGCCAAATTATTGTAGCGTGATGTTTAAATCCTAATCTTTCATATATACGCTTTATATCACTTATATATTCCAATTTTGAAAATACTAAAAGATTTCCATTTTCCTTTAAAATAGGAGTAATCAATTTCAACCATTCTTCGGTAAATTTCAAGTAATCATTGTTGCTAAAATAATCCCATTTTCCAAAATCGGAAGACCTTGCTTTTCTACCCTTGAGAATCTTGGTATTTTTATTTGCTGTATTATAGGGTGGATCGACAATAACAGCATCAATTTTGTTTTTTATTGTTGGCAATACTTTAAACACATCGCCTTTTATTAAATAATGTTTATTCATATAATTTTATGTATTCTTTATTCTCAATTCAGCTAATTTAAAATAGTCTTTATCTAGTTCGGTTCCCAAATATTTTCTATTTAATTTTTTTGCGACAACAGCTGTTGTTCCAGACCCCAAAAATGGATCAAACACTATTCCATTCTTCTTAGATGTTGCTAGGATAATTCTTTCCAAAAGCCATTCTGGTTTTTGTGTTGGGTGTATCCTTTTTCCGCCAGCTGTTTTACCTTTTGCCCAAATAGAGCGCATTTGTTTGCCTCCATTAATTTTTTTCATATCTTCATAATTAAAGATATTGCCTTTGTCTTTTCTTGCCCATAAGAAATTTTCATGATCTGCAACAAATCTTGTACAAGATAAATTCGGTGTGGCATCAGTTTTATGCCAAAGTATTTCGTTTAATATCTCAAATCCAATTTTTTCTAGTAAATAACCGGTCAAATGTATGTTGTGATATGTGCCGGCAACCCAAATTGAGCCCGTTTTTTTTAATATTCTAAAAGATTCTCTAAGCCAATTTTCTGTGAATTTCTCAAAATCATCTTTTTCCATTTTGTCCCAATATCCTTTGTCTGTATTAAGATCTTTACCACCTGTTTTTGAAAATTTCATTTTAAAACTTTTCTTACTTAAATTATATGGAGGGTCAGCAAAAATTAAATCTATAGAATTGTCTTTCAGTCCTCGCATAAATTCTAAACAATCCATATTGTAAATTTTATTTAATTCAAAATCCTGTTTTTCAAAAGGAGCCTCTTCTTTTGAAATTTTTGGCAAAATTAAGCTAGTTTGTTCAAGATTGCGAACAATTTTAACTACAACACCCCTGATTTCCACCTCATTTCTATAAATTGGGAAAAGCGTAGGATTCGCTGGCTGTAATCTTATTCTATTTTTCTCTCGATAAATTTTCTTTAAGGTTGCAAGGTTATCATCAATAATTGCCACGATGGTTTGCCCGTCATCAGCAAATTCTTGTTTGCGAATTATTACTGTGTCGCCGTTAAAAATCCCTTCGTCAATCATGCTGTCTCCAGCAACTTTTAGAGCATAGTGCTTTTCTGTGTTTTCAATTTCGTGACTTAGTACTGAAACACTCTCATTGCCAATTTCTAGCGCTTCTATTGGCTGTCCTGCCGCTATAACTCCAACAATAGGTATTTCAATGAGTTTCTCTGTTTTATTTAACTCAATACCCCTTGGTTTGTTTTTAGACTTATTTAAATAACCCTTTTTCTTTAACGCATCAATGTGTTGGTGTACTGTTGATTCAGATGATAGTTTGAAATGTTTTTTAATTTCTTTCAAGGAGGGAGCAAATTCATTTTTTAACTCATATTTTGATATGAAATCTAAAATTTGTTTTTGGCGTTTCGTTATCATGTATGATATTATATCATAGTAATACCGAAACAAAACCGAAAAGTTATCCACATGTAAACATAGTAATAAAATTGCAATGAAATTTTTATTTTTAGATGAATTTAAATATGATCACTCTAAAACTCATAAAGTATATGGTCTGACGGGTGTTGTTATAGATGCACAATATTATCTGTCGTTTAAAGAATCGTTTTCTTCATCTCTTAAAAAATTAGGATGGGACAAGAAACTCGAACTTAAAGGAAGGTCAATGTTTTCGGCTTCCGGCGACAAGTCTATCTCTGTAGAAAAGAGAGTAAATTTTATGTCTGATGTTGTTGGAATGTCTAAATCAAACTCTGGAAAAACAGCGAAGATTCATGTTTTTGTTGCGTTGGAAATGTACGAAAAGAAACATACGGAGTATGAGTGCTACAAGAAAAACCTTGAAAAGATCATTAAAAAATTACCAAAGGCTCAATCAAAAAAGAAAAGTTTGATTGGGATATTCTACGATGAAAATGATTGTATTGATGCGAGTGATTTCCAGCAAACCATCGAAAAATTACTTTCTCAAAGATCTTTAAATTTATTTGAATCACCTCTGCCAGTAAGATCTTCTTTAGATAATCCAGGAATCATGTTTGCAGATTATGTCTGCTATTTTAATCAGAATTTCTTTCAATTATCTAATTTTCGAAAAAATATAAGTGATGAACTTATGATCCTATTGGAAAAGGATGAAAAAAATATTATCAGTGAAGATGAGAAGAAAAAACTTAGTACTTATATAACAAACTATAGAAAAGAGAGGAAAACAAAAGAACTCATTCTCGCGTTAAAAAAGATAATGTTTGTTTAAGGGAGCCCCGCTCGCATCCCTCTCGTCCTTGCGAGCGGGGTTTTGCGCACACGCGAACGGGAGGGTGGGTCAAGTGTGCATG
>CAZCNB010000018.1:0-7175 GCA_964500465.1 uncultured Candidatus Saccharibacteria bacterium
TGTCGGTGGAGGAAATGACGAACGTGAACAGACCCTTAACCAGATTCTTGTTGAGATGGATGGTTTTGAACCAAATGAAAAAGTAATAGTTATGGCTGCGACAAATCGCTCAGATGTTCTCGACCCTGCTCTTCTACGCCCGGGACGTTTTGATCGGAGGGTAGTACTTGATTTACCAGATCGTGCTGACCGTGAAGAAATTCTTATTATCCACTCACAGAAAAAGCCATTTGCTGAAGATGTGAATTTGAAAGTTATTGCAGAACGTACACCGGGATTCTCAGGAGCAGATCTATACTCACTTATGAACGAAGGAGCAATTCTTGCTGCGCGTGAAGATAGAAAAAAAGTTGCACAGTTTGACCTTATTCGTTCAATTGAAAAAGTTATGATGGGTCCTGAGAGAAAAAGCCACCTTCTTTCAAAGGAAGAGAAAAAAATTACTGCATACCATGAAGCAGGTCATGCACTTGTGGCATCTGTACTTCCGCACGCTGACCCAGTTCATAAGGTATCAATAGTATCTCGAGGAAGTGCTGGTGGGTATACTCTTAAACTTCCACTTGAAGAAAGAAAATTGCAAAGTAAAAAAGAATTCCTAGACGATATAGCAATGGCTATGGGAGGTTATGCTGCAGAGAAAATGATATTTGGAGACATCACTACTGGCCCATCAAATGATCTTCAAGTTGCAACAGGTATGGCTCGCGCAATGGTTACACGCTGGGGTATGAGTGACGAGATTGGTCCGATAGCACTTGAGAGTGATGGAGGACGTACCATGTTTGGTCGTGGAGTAAATGATCAGGAATACTCAGAGAGAGTAAGTGCACTTATTGATGGGGAAGTTTCAAAGATAATGAATAACGCACTAGCTGTTGCTAATAAGGTTCTTACTGACCATAGAAAGGTCCTTGATGCAATTGCCAACAAATTGATAGAAGTAGAGACTCTAGAGCAGGCAGAGTATGACGAGATAATAACTGCTAATGGCATAATACCGAAGAAACTCCCAGCCAAGCTTGAAGTTGCCGGATAGTAGATATTTTTGTTGTTTTGTAGTATAAAACAACAATAACCACCCTTAGCTCAGTTGGTTAGAGCACAGAGCTTATACCTCTGGGGTCCTTGGTTCGAATCCAAGAGGGTGGACTACATAGAAAAAGAAGTGCCTGCGCACTTCTTTTTCTATGTAGTCCAAAGCGGAGCAATATTTTTCCAGCAGGGAAAATTGCGAGCCGGGATCGCGAAAATTTTGAGCGACGGCGAGAAATTATTCGTGATGACAATTCCAGTCTACTCAAAATGTATTTCCAGATTTTTAGATTTCAATTCTTTGTTTAAAAGAGGAAGCGAATTTAGTTCCTTATCCTTTTCTACAAGTGCTATCGCTTCATTGCGAGCTGCTTCTACCATCTTAATATTCTTTATTGCTTCCATACCTAGATCTGTGATACCCCACTGTTTATCTCCAGAAAGTAACCCTGCACCACGAAGATTTAAATCAAGTTCTGCAAGCTCAAAACCATTTGAAGCTTTTGTAAGAGCTCTCAATCTCTCAACTGTTTTATCTGTTTTTGCTTCAGCAAAAAGATAACAATATGATTGGTGATTACTTCTGATGACACGTCCGCGAAGTTGGTGGAGTTGAGCAAGACCAAATCTCTCAGCCCCTTCTATGATTATTGAGGTTGCATTTGGGACATTAACTCCTACTTCAATTACTGAAGTTGAAACCAAAATATCTATCTCCTGGTCTTTGAATTCTTGCATAATGTCCTCTTTCTTTTGCTTAGTCATTTTACTGTGCATGATACCTATCTTATATTTAGGAAAAACCTCTTTCTGCAATCTTTTTGCTTCAGCTATAACAGACTTGGTTTGGATTGCTTGTTCTTTGTCAGGATCAGGCTCATTTATGCGTGGGCAAATAATATAAGCTTGTCGTCCAGCTTCTAATTCTTTTCTTATATCTTCGTACGCACTTTCTCTTTTATCTGGTGGAACTATTTTTGTTATCACTTCTTTGCGTCCTTTTGGCATTTCATTTATAACTGAAAGATCAAGATCTCCGTAGATAGTAAGAGCAAGGGTTCGGGGAATAGGAGTGGCTGTCATTGATAGGTAATGTGGTGCATGACCTTCTTTCTTTGCCAATTTCATTCTTTGATTAGTTCCAAAGCGATGCTGTTCGTCTATGATCACAAGCCCTAAATCTTCGAATTCTACTGATTTTGAGATAAGTGCGTGGGTTCCTATAACTATTGGTATTTCACCGTTTTTAACCCATTTTAGGAGTTGATTTTTAGATATAGGAGTCCAAGTGCGAACTTGTGCACCGTTTTCCCAGTGTGCACTTTTTGATGGGAACTTCCTACAACCACTACCTGTAATAAGGCCTATAGATATACCTGTGTGGTCAAAATATTCAATAAAACTTTCGTAGAGTTGTGTAGCAAGAACTTCAGTTGGTGCCATGTATGCGACTTGGAGATTGCCAAAATTTTGTCCAACTGGACGGTTTTTTATAACTGCGTAAGCTATGGTCGCTGCTACAAATGTTTTACCACTTCCAACATCACCCTCAACAAGACGGGACATAGGTTTATCTTTTATTAAGTCACTTAATATAGATTCTATTGCAGTATTTTGGCCTTTTGTAGGAGTAAATGGAAAGCGAGAAATGAAATCTTTAATATCTTTATCTTCAATTTTTAATTTATATGAAAAAAGAGATTCATAATCTTTTCTTTCTTGTTGACGTGCAAGTTGTATAAAAAATACTTCTTCAAAAGCAAAACGTTTACGTGCAACTTCTGCGTGATCTTTTATCTTTGGTGTGTGAATCCAAAACAAAGCGGTGTGTAATGCTGGTAATTTATATTTCTCAATAATATCTTTAGGTAAATAATCAATTATTTTATTAACACAATCTTGTTTCAATATTTTCCCTATAGCATGATACATCCACTTAGAAGTTATTCCTTTTGATTCTGGGTAAACCGGGTATCCAAATTGATGCTTCGTACTATCTTTTGTAAAAAGAGAGTTATGTATATCTACTGGGATGATATCTTCTTTGTTTATTTCAGGATTAGTGAGTGTTAAACCATAAGTTTTATGGTTTGTTACTTTTCCAGTAACTCGAACCGTCGCTCCTTCTTTTAACATCTTTGCCAAGTAAGGTTGATGAAACCAAATAATATTTATACTGCCTGTAATGTCAGAGAGTTTTGCTTGGCCCATTGGGATTTTGCTTTTCCAACCTTTTTTGGTTTTAAGTTCAGAAATCTTACCAAGTATAGTTACGTTTTCTCCATCTTCTAAGGTGTCTATATTTCTTATTTCTGATATATCTGTATATCTTGTGGGGAAGTAATATAGTAAATCTTTTATTGATAAAAGATTTAAGCGATGTAGAGCTTTTTTTTGATTCAAATCAAGTTTAAACCATTTTTCGATTTTATCTTGTAGTTCCATTTTTATTTACTTTATGAGCGTAGTTTGGAGTTTTTTCACCATACATAACAATACCACCAATAGCTATAAGTACTAGAAGTAGGATAATTGCTCTAGTATTTTCAGTCATTTTCATAATGCTGATTATAACATAGGTAAAAATAAAACCCCTTTAGGGGTTTTATTTTAGTATTTTTTCTATTCGATCTACTAGTTCGTCTAAGGTGAAATTAGATTTAACCATAAAGTCATTAGCACCTAGTTCGGTTGCTTTCTTTATATCTTTGTCTTCTGAAAGGTTTGAGAATACTATTACAGGTATATTTTTCTTAGTACTATCCTCTCTAACTTTTTTTAGTATTTCAAATCCATCAAACTGGGGAAGTATTATATCAAGTAGTATTAATGAAACACCTTCTTCGCTTATCTTTATCATACCCTCATCTCCGTTTGATGCAGTAGATACTTCATACCCAGCTTTTTTGAGTTTACTAGCTTCAAGGCCTTGAAGGAAATTGTCATCTTCTATTATTAGGATCTTCTTTTTCATAGGTGTAATTGTATCATGTATTTTAACTTATAGGCAATCTAACAAAGAAAGTTGTCCCATTATTATATTCACTTTCAAACCATATTTTGCCTTTATGTAATTCAACCAAATTCTTTGTGGTAAAGAGGCCAAGCCCAGATCCTGTACTTTCTTTTTTGATTGCATTTGTTGCTCTGAAAAATTTGTTGAAAATGTTTTCTTGGTTTTCTTTGCTTATACCAATACCATTATCCCTTATCGATATTTCTACTTCATTTTCCTTTGAAATATTCTTCACCGATATGAATATTTTTCCATGGGGGAAACTATATTTGATAGCATTTTCAACCAAATTTTGGATTACTACCCTTATCATATCTTTATCACAGCTTATTTGCGGTAAATCTTTTGGTTTAAGTAGCGTAAGCTCTATGCCTCGGTTGAAAGTTTCTCCAGAAAATTCAAATAATATCTCTTCTATCATTTTTAATAGATCTACTTTTTCAACTATTAATCCAGAGTTATTTTCACCCATATGGTTGAGTGTTAAAAGTTTATTGACTACTACTATCATCCGCTCGTTACTTTCGTATGCTTTTTCAATAAATCCTTCTTGCTCAGAAGTGAGTTTCCCTAAGTCTTTATCTATAAACATTTTTAAAATCCACTTTAGTGCTGAAAGTGAGGTGCGCAATCCATGAGCCGAAACTGATATAAGATCTGTTTTTGCAGCATTTATTTTCTTTAGATTATCATTTTCAGCTTTTAATTTTTGTATTTCGTCCATTTTATTTTTTTGTTGGAATTGTTCCAAAGTTCCCAACTTTTCCAATGTCTATTTTGCCCAATTTTTCTTCATCTATACGAAATATTTTTACACCAAAATAAACAACCAAAGCAATAATCAAAAAATCTATGCCATTATTTAGGAAAGATCCGTAATGCACTGATGCTTTGCCTACGTGGATTACTTTCTTGTCCAAGTCTTCAACTCCGCCAAGTACGCCATTTAGGATTGGGTTTATTATATCTGTTACAAGTGACGTTACAAATTTAGAAACTGCACCTCCAAGTATGAAACCTATAGCAAGTCCTAAAACACCCTGATTTTTTATAAATTCTCTAAAACCTTTTAGACCCTTCATATAATTCAGTATATCATAAACTAATAACTAAATATGTGATTTCTTAGAACGTGCTAATATGTATACATGCAAGCTATTCAAATTTTATTTGTTTCAACTATTACAATAACTACTTTTGCGGTTTCAGTACTTACAGCAAAGATATATTCAATAGGATTACAAACAAGTCCGCAAGTAACAAGGAATCTTATGATATTAGGAGTCCTGGGACCACTGCTTTTTGTTTTAACAATGTTCCTTGGTAGATTTGGTAAAGAATCTTTGATAGATTGGATATCTTATCCAGTCAATGCCTTAGGTGGGATAATTTTCTACTTGTTTATTACAGGACTAGCTCTTGGCTTTGTGCTTTTGGTAGCTAAAATTTTCAATGCACCAGTACCTCTATTTATCGGATATACTTTTTTGTTCATCGGACTTTCCCTTGGAGTATCTGGTTTGATTCAAGCAAGGTATATAAAAATTGTGAATTACAATTTCGTATTGAAAGGTGCTGGTCCGGAGTGGAATGGAAAGAAGGCAGTACTAGTTTCTGATACTCATTTTGGGCTTGTAAATCATGAGCGTTTTTCAAAAAAGGTAGTTAAAAAAATAATAGAAATAAAACCGGACTTTGTTCTTCATGCTGGAGACTTTTATGATGGTCCTGCTAATGATACGGAACCAATTACTGAATCTTGGAAGGAGTTATCTAATGTAGCCCCCGTATTCTACGCTCCAGGTAATCATGAAGAATACGGTGATTATGATGGATTTTTAACCTCAATCAGGAATGCCGGTGTCAACGTTCTTGTGGATGATGTAGTTGAATATAAGGGAGTACAGATTGCTGGTATAACTTATAGAGATAGAAACCAAAAGGAATTAGCTGATAAGGTCATAAGAAATTTAAAAGTAGATAAAAACAAACCAATAATCCTTATAAACCATCCCCCTACATTTCAAAATAGTGTGCTAGCAATTGGAGCTGATCTTATGGTCTCAGGTCATACTCATCGTGGTCAGTTTTGGCCACTGAACTACATTGTTAAAGCTATCTACGGTAAATATATATATGGAATGAATGTAGATGATACACTTACTACACTAACAACTAGTGGTGTAGGTACTGCAGGACCTCCTATGAGACTTTTTAATAGTCCTGAGATTGTGGTTATTAATTTTCAGAAGGAATAGATTTATAACTTCTCTTGTTTTTTATAATTATAAATAATACCCAACCAATCATAACGGCAAAGAATATATAACCCAAGTATCCTAGTATTTTTTGTCCGTAGATATAAGTAACTGTTCCCCAAAATACCGCCCAAAATGTAGTTGCAATTATTGAATTAAATAAGAATTTCTTGAAAGACGCCTGTGCAATTCCAGCTGCTGTTGATATAAGCGAAGCCAGATTTGGCTCCCAATAAGATAAGTATATTGTTTTGAAACCGTGTTTACTAAATTCTCTCTCTGCTTTCTCTAAAGAATTTTTAACTCCCAATTTTAATAGCGCTTTATACCATCCATACTTTCCGGTATAAAAATTTATCATATATGCAATTAAGAATCCTATTATCGTTGCACTAACCGATAAAGTAGCTTGAGATATATCTTTTGAAAATATCACACCCAAGAATATTACAAGTCCTCCTGGTATATACCATCCTGCAAGAAGAGCCCCTTCAAATATAGATGCAACTAAAACAGTCAAAACTCCGTAATTTGCAAAATATTTCTTTGCAAGAATTATTAATTCTTTTTCAGGTGGTAAGCCTAAGAGTTTCCATAAAAAAGACAGAGCAACAAAAAATAGAATTATAAACAAAGGAAGTTTTATTTTATCGTATATTTGTTTGAACATTTGCGGTCTCTCTTGGACAAAGTTCGAAACTACCTTGCCGAGAATCCTGATGAATGAATACTAACACACATGCGGACTCGGTTTTGCGAAACTACTTTCTGGGGACATGGATTCGCAAAACCTCGGCTGTGTTCCGCGGGCAGGAAGGGTCTGGGAGGGAATGCCCGCGGGGTTTTGGATTTTTTGGCGGGGGCTA
>CAZCNB010000019.1:0-2493 GCA_964500465.1 uncultured Candidatus Saccharibacteria bacterium
ACTGGAGATATAGATGGTAAAGAAGTTCCAAATCTAGACTATGTTAGTGTATATAAATACGACGAAGGCGCAATTAGTTTTTCCGCGTCTGAAAAAGTAAAAAGAGATGGTATAATGTGTCAATCGACTAATTACTCTTGGTGTACTCCTAGATATGGTTGTTGCGCACAACAAATTAAAATTGAAAAATCAGAAGGTAATTTACAAAAAAGTATTGCTAATTTACTAAAAAAATAAAATAATTTATCATTTTTAAAAAAAGATGTGTATAGTAGAGTGAGACAAAATGAACATTAAGGTATATCCAGCAGAGATTAACGACAAACTTAATTTAACAAACTCTGTAAGTTTTGCTTCGGTAATCGAAAAAAATGTAGCAGACTTGTCTCGATTAGAAAAGTTCCAACGAACGGTTGCTTCTGCCAATCCTAATCAAGTAGATTTATTTTATAGATATGCTATTTTAGCATCTATTGGTTGGAATGGAAACGATGATGTCTTTCTTAAAGAAGAACTTTGGAAAGCGAGAGCAACCCCGGTTGACAAACAGTTAAACTTTATGCATAGTGATGATTATATCATTGGGCATATGACTGAAGCAATAGCTTTTGATAAAGATGGTAACGTTGTAGAAGAATCAGATAATATATTTGATATTGGTGTCGGTTTCGTACTTTACAAAGCTTTGGCTAATGAAGAACGAAGAGAAAAAGTTGCAGAAATAATCTCAGAGATTGATGAAGGAAAATGGTTCGTTTCAATGGAATGTAGATTTCCAGATTTTGATTACGCTGTAATCGACTCAAAAGGAAATCACAAAATTGTACAACGAACAGAAGCTAGTGCATTCTTAACCAAACACTTAAGAGCATATGGTGGCACTGGTGAATACCAAGAATATAAAATAGGTCGTGTTTTAAAAGATTTATTTTTTAGTGGTATCGGAATAGTTGATAATCCAGCAAATAAAAGAAGTATTATTTTTGACACTAGTGATGTTAAAAGTTTTTCAAGTCAAGGTTCAATAATTATAAGGGAAAGTTCACAAATGGAAGAAGAAGTCAAGCAACTAAAAGCTGAACTTGCTAAAGCCAACGAAAAACTAGCCGATGTAGAAAAAACAAAGGCAGAAGTTGTCAATAAGCAAATTGAAGCACTGAATAAGCAAGTAGCTGAACTGACAGAAACTGCTGAAAGTGCTAAAAAGGCATGTAGTGAAAAAGATGCCGAAATGGATAAGATGAAGAAAGATAAAGAAGCTTGCGCTTCTGAAATCGAAACTCTGAAGAAAACAGTCGCAGACCTCAAAACAGAACAAGTTAAAGCTGGTCGTCTATCAGCACTTGCTAAAGTTGGTCTAAATGACGCTAAAGCTCTAGAAGTATATAATGCTTGGGCTACAGTTAGTGATGAACAATTTAATCAAATCGTTGTTCTTCATACACCAAAAGCCGAAGCTAAACAAGAAGTGGTTCCTGGAAAGATTGAAGAAGCTGTTGCAGAAGTTAAGCCAGCTCCTGTTCAGGTTACCGAAAGTGTCAATGCAGAAACAGCTAAAGCTTCGCTGCAAGCTACTTTCGCAAGCATGTTAACAAAACCAAAGAAGTAATTAGGAGAAATATTAATGGCTCTAAAACCTGACAGACTAATCAATCCATTCGGCGATGACCTTAGCTTTTTCATGGATGAAGTTGCAGACGTTGGTGGTATCGTTACCATTTCAACTGGTGGTTCTGGTGCAGCAATGGACCAGTCAGCAGCACTAGTAACTTACGCTGCTGCTCCATCTGGAAAAGTACCTGTTGGTGTCTTGCTTACCAAGATGGTAAATAAAGACCTAACACAAACTCATCTAAATAAGTATAACGGTGAAGTTCAAAAGGGTGGTAAAGTACGAGTAAATCGTCAATGTGTTATTAACACAGACATGATTTATCCTGGACTAACACCAGCAGCTGGTGATACCGCTTATGTAGTTACATCTGGATTGTTCCATAATGCTAACTCAAGCAATACAAGACCTCAAGTAGGAACCTTCCTGTCAAGCAAAGATGCAGACGGTTTCGCAAAAATCAAAGTTAATCTCTAAGGAGCAATATAGACATGAAATTTCAGAAACCTGACGCATTAAGCGACCAAATCCTAATCCAAACAGCAGATTCTAATGCTGCTGTCCGCGATGCAGCCCAATGGGAAATCGCTAAAGCTCTAGAAACTCCACTTCGTGAAGGTATTCTATACGGTAACGTACTAGGCGATATCTATGAAGTTGATAATTGGGCCGAAGGTACAAATGTAGAATATCCTCTGGACCTATTGGCTCCAGGCGAAGAAGATGAGTTCGTAGCCTATACATCTCCAGGTGTTGGTTACATTGCTGAACGTAGAGTTGCTGGTGACTATGTAACCATTCCAACCTACTACATCAACAGCTCAGTAGACTGGGAACTTCGTTTTGCTCGTCAAGCTAACTGGAATATTGTTGCTAGAGCA
>CAZCNB010000019.1:2593-4769 GCA_964500465.1 uncultured Candidatus Saccharibacteria bacterium
CAAGCTTCAGACGTAGAACTAGTAATTGGTCTAGACCTAGCTAATCGTGACAGCTTTATTATGCCTGTAAACGCACCAGTTGAAGTCTTCAATGACCCAGCAATGCATAGACGGCAAGAAGAAGGTTACTATGGTTGGACTCGTGCTGGATTCGCTTGCCTTGATGGGCGAAGAGTCCTTGCTGGAAGTTTTTAATCCTTATAACACAAAGATTTACATCAAATCATCTTGTCAATTGTATTGAATTTTTAACATAATACGAATATAATTATAGCGTGGAGTAATTTTGCTTCACGCTATTTTTGTTTTTAAGGATTAGAATATGTTACTAGAAGAAAAAACACAAGAAAAAATGGGTTATTTACCATCAGAATTAAGTTCTGGCTCTAAAAAAATAGTTCTAGTAATATGTGATTATTGTCAAACTGAATATGAAGCTATAAACCGTAATGTAATTAAGGGGAGAGAATTTGTTAATAAAGATTGTTGTTGGACATGTAGACATAAAAAAGCTAAAGATGTGAATATAGCCAAGTATGGAGTTACAAATCAGTTTCAGAGAGAAACGGTTAAAGAAAAGATTATAGAAACCAACCATACTAAATATGGGATTAACCATTTTACGCAGACTGAAGAATTTAAAAACAAAGCAAAACAAACAAATCTAAATAAATATGGTGTTGAAAACGCTAATCAAAACAAAGATGTTAGACAGAAAATAAAAGAGACTAATCTTAAAAGATATGGTAATATATGTCCACTTAATACTTTAGAAACACGTACGAAAATTGAATTAGATAATCTTAATAGATACGGAGTTAAAAATTATCTATCTTCAGAAGATGGTAAGAAAAGAGTAGCTACTACAAACTTTTGGAAATATGGCGTCACAAATCCGTTTGCAGATAAGGATATTCAAGAACAAATCAAAAATACTAACCTAGATAAATTTGGCGTTGCGTATCCAATGCAGGCCGAATCTGTAAAAGAAAAATCTCGTAAAACTTGTTTAGATAAATATGGGGTCGCGAACGTATCTCAAAACAAAAATATTAAAGAACAAATAAGAAAAACTAATATAGAACGATATGGCGTACCTAGTCCTATTCAAAATAAGAAAATATTCAATAAGATGATTGAGAATAGAATTAAATCTGGCAATATAATTACATTTGATGGAAAAACTATAAAAGAAATTGCAAAAGAAAATAAGAAAAGTTATAATAGTTTCAGACTAAACGTATACAAATATGGTTTGGATTTCGCTCTTACTATTGAACCTAAAGAAAACAGTTTAGAAAAACTATTTAAAGATATGTTAGATAAAAATAACATCGGATACAGTCGTCATCAAGTAATTAATAAAAGAAATACAGATTTTATATTATCAAATGGAACAGTTGTGGAATGTAATGGTAATTACTGGCATTCAGACCAAGTTATCAAAGTTACAAATTATCATATGAAAAAACAAATTGATTATTTTGTGGCAGGGCATAGGTCTTTATTTTTTAGAGAAGATGAAATTCATAACAAATTACATATTATAGAATCTATTATATTAAATAATATCGGTAAAAGTAAGAAAATATTTGCCCGTAATTGCACAATTAAAAAAGTTAGAAAATCTGAGGCTAAAGAATTTTTAATTAAAAACCACTTAATGGGTAATGGTTCTGGAGATTCTTTTGGTTTATTTTTAGATGATAAATTAATAAGTTTGATTCAGATTCGTTGTAAACATCTGGAAAATAAAATTTATGAAATTTCTCGTTTTTGCACATTATTAAATACCACGGTTACCGGTGGATTTTCTAGACTTGTTAAATATGTAGAGAATAATATAAAAATGAAAGAATTATTTACATTTATTGATTTAAGATATGGAACTGGAAGCTATTTACCAAATTTAGGTTTTAAAGAAGGAAAGACATATCTAAGTTTCAAATGGGTAAATCATCACGAAGTATACGGACGTATGAAATTTCCCAAAAATACTGGATATAATTTTGGATTTGCTAAATTATGGGATTGCGGACAAAAGAAGTTCATAAAAATCTATTGACTTATTCTTTTTGCTTTTTAGACCTGTTTCAGAATATCCTTTCTGTGACAGGTTTTTTCGTTTCTACACCAAAAACGTGTATTTAAGGTAGGCGACGTATAGGAGAAAATA
>CAZCNB010000020.1:0-4739 GCA_964500465.1 uncultured Candidatus Saccharibacteria bacterium
CGGCTCCGGCTCCGGCTCCGGCATGGAGGGCTGACACATGGCGACGGAATTTTACTTCGAAGACCTGTACCTGCGGGATGCAAAGGGAAACCGCTACTGCGGCCCGCTCGAGGGCTGGTGCCGGTGCGACGCGGGGTCGGTGACCGGAATCGATCTGCCAGCGTGGACCGCTCTCGATACGTCATTCGCCAAGGCCGAGCGCAAGACGCTCGCCGCCGACGAGTGGCTGGCCATCCACATCGCGGCGGCTCTGAAGCAGACGCCGGTCTACGCGGCCAAGATCATCGCGGACATGACAGGCGACGACGGCGAGTTCGATGAGGACCGCTACCTCGCGAGCAAGCCTGAGGTCCACCATCAGCAGCGCGAATTCATCTGAGGCCGCACCATGCGATCAATCGAGGTCAACCTGGCTCTGGCCATCGGAAGCCGTCCGTTCGTGCTTCGATGCGAATTCAGATCAACCGACAGCGGATACAAGCTCTGGAATGCTGATGCGCTCGACATGAGCGACGGCGGGCGCACTGCGCACGAACTGCCAGGGTGGATGCTGGAAGCGATTGACGACGACATTGCAGAGCGAGGCGCGGCCTGGTCCGCGCTGCAAACCAAGATTGCCGAGCGATCTGCGATGAGCGTTCGCCTGCATCAGAACACGGCTGCCGTGGCGGGGGGTCGCTGAAGATCGAGCAGCCGTCGCGGGGCTGGCACACGGCGGGCTCGCCAGCCCCGCAAACCTTTCAACAGCGGGAGTGAGTTCAGATGACACGCAAGCCAGGACTACAGCCGCCAGCCCTCATCAAGCAGTGGATCAGGTCCAACATGATGGAGGCGCGAGGCGCGTTCATGGCGATTGAACGCGCTCTGCCATTTGCATCAGAGACAGCGGACAAGGTGGCGCTTCTGCGCATCCAGAACGCCATGCGGGTGCTTGTTGCCGAAAGCCAGGTCATCGGCCTCGACGGCATGAAGCGGTCGCAGGTGGTCAAAGCGGGGTAGCTGCGTGGATCGCGAGTTGGTTGTTGCGTCGATTTTTGTTGGGTTTCTGATCGCGACGGCCTGCTGGCTCGTCGGGTCGATATGAGGGATCGGTAATGGACGAACAGAAAGACGACATCGAAAATGTTAGAAAAACAGTTCTCGATCGCCTTCAGAAGGCTTTGAGTTGGGACCCTGAATCCGCTCACTACGAAGGCGATGCGATGCTTTGTTTGATGCTTCGAACGCTTGGATATGGCGATGTCGTCGCCGCGTGGGACAAGCTTGATAAATGGTACGCGTGAGGACACCGCTATGGACTTATGGCCGTTTGCAGTTGTCGGACTACTGGCCGGTGTTCTCATCGCGTGGCGGCCTCAAATTGGAATCGTAATCGCGAGCGGTCTGTTCGCGTTGATGACAGCGTTCTTCGACTAAGGGGCTAATTCCATGGGCGAGACACATGCACTCGAAAGCAAAGGACTTCCTGCTCGTGACGACGGCGATGGTCATGGCGACAGCTACAGGGGCTCTGCTGTCGCTCCTGTGCGCGCTGGCGTGGGGAGTGTGACGGCGACCGGAGAGTCCTCTGCGCTAATCTCGCTGATCGAGCGAGCGGCTAGCGACCCGAACGTCGATATCGACAAGATGGAGCGGCTGTTTCAGATGCACGCCGCTGTCGAGCAGCGACACGCAAAGGCGGCGTATCTGCGCGCGCTAGCTGACATGCAGCCAGAACTTCCCGTCGTCAACAAGCGCGGAGAGATCAGCCGCAAGGCTCGGGACGACAGCGGCGAGAAGAAATCGGCCAAGCCGACAAAGTATGCGAAATGGGAGGATGTCGTCGAAGCGATTTCCCCGATTCTGGCCAAGCACGGATTTTCCATCTCATTCCGCATCAAGCAGGATGCCCGTGTCGAAGTTACGGCAGTTCTCGGACACCGAGACGGGCACAGCGAGCAGACATCGATGCAGCTTGGCATCGACGACAGCGGCGCCAAGAACAACATCCAGGGATGGGGCTCAAGCGTCAGCTACGGGAAGCGGTACACCGCCTTTGCCCTGCTCAACATCGTCGCTCGCGGCGAGGACGACGACGGGAAGGCGGCAGGCGAGCCTCCCGCCGTGGACAAGACGAAATCCCTCGCCGCTCTCAATGCGCTAGTCCAGCAAACCAAGGCCGACATTGCTTGGCTATGCAGGCACTACAGCGTCGAGACGCTTGACGATCTGACGGCGAAGCAGATCGTAGACGCGACGGCTGGCTTGATGACTCGCAAGCGCAAGCAGGAGTCCGGAAAATGATAGAGCAGGGAACGCCTGAATGGTTCGCGCAGCGCTGCGGCAAGGTCACGGCATCGCGGATCGGCGACATGATGGCCAAGACTAAGACCGGATGGGGCGCCTCCCGAGCCAACTATAAGGCGCAACTCGTGGCCGAACGCCTAACCGGAATCGTCGCCGAATCCTACAGCAACGCGGCGATGCAATGGGGTACTGACACGGAGCCAGAAGCCCGCAGCGCCTACGCCATGTCGATCATGCAGGAGATCGAGCAGACCGGATTCGTCGATCATCCGCGCATCAAGATGTCAGGGGCTTCGCCGGACGGGCTTGTCGGCAAAGATGGCCTTGTCGAGATCAAGTGCCCAAACACCGCAACGCACATTGAGACGCTTCTCGGTGGCAGCGTGCCGCAAAAGTATGTCTACCAGATGCAGTGGCAGATGGCGTGCACGGGACGGACGTGGTGCGACTTCGTGAGCTACGACCCGCGCATGCCGACTGACATGCGTCTGTTCGTGCGGCGCCTTGAGCTTGATCCGGAGACTGTCGGCGTTCTCGCAGGAGCCGTTACGGATTTCCTGATCGAGATCGACAAGACGGTCTCGCAGTTGTCTGCGATGTACCGAGCGGAGGACGCATGATGGACAAGCCCTTATCCCTCGACGTTGCCATGGCGCAGCTTCAGCAGGCCATGCGCGATTTCGAGGCGTCCGTCGCTCACGCCATGGGCCAAGACGCTGTGGCCAGATCGATGAGCGCAGGCGCCATGCTGCAAGCCGCCCGCTACGTGGAGCGCAACGGCCTGACTGACGGAGGACGAAAGCAGCTTCGCACCGCGATCGAGTTGGCGCGGAACGAGCTCGGAGTCGAGTGATGCCCCGAGACGTTAACATCCAGATCACCGCCGCTCAGGAGACAGGATTTCTCGCGTGGGAAAGCGGTGAGGTCGTGGCTGCATTTACGAGCAGAGCCGAAATCGCCAACTGGCTCGAAGCGCGTCTTGGAGACCTCCCAGGCGAGAAAGAGCGCGAGGCGCAGGATCAGGCCGACACCGTGGAAGCGATGCCAAACGTCATCCGCCACAGGTCGCAGCGGTGGTTCAACAAGCGGGACGTGCCATGACACCGGTTTACCGACAGCCCTGCCGATGGTGCTCATGGGCGAAAAATGGCGTCTGCACGTCGCTATACGTGCCGCATTCGAAGCTGAAGAGCGGTGTCGCGAACAATGACAACTACGGCCGGCAAACCCGCTTCGTTATGACCTGCAAGAGTAAGCCTGACTTAGTTCCAATGTCATCTGCGGCACAAATGGAGACAACGCCATGAGCGACCGCAACAAGCAGCGCAGCGTGCAGCAGCACAAGAGATTTTTCTCCGTCATCGCCGCAGCCCATCACCACTGGCCAGAGGGACACCCGTTCAAGCCCGAGAACGCCGAGCACTTGCGTGCGTGGCTTCTCGTCAAGGCGAAGCACCTGACCGTCAAGACATTCTATATGAGCGACGAAGCGAGCGAAATCGCACGGCTGCTTCCCGTTATCATGGCCTCGATGCTGGGCAAGTATTCATGGGCCAAGGCCAAGGGCAACGAGTTGCAGGTCTGCGTTCCCATGAGCATCAAGTTTGAGACTGTCGGCCATCAGGAGTTCCAGGCCATCAACGACGCGGTTGACGAGATCATCAGGGCCGAGACAGGCCTTGATCCAGAGCAGCTGCTACGGGAGAAGGCGGCATGACCTCCCCTTTCCACCACGAGGCGCGCCAGACATTCACGCCGCAGCAGCGCGCCCGCATTTATGCGGAGCGCGGCGGACGGTGTGGTTGCCCTCCGCTCGGCGAGAAGGACTGGGGGTGCGGTCGCAAGCTCGGCCCTGCCGACAAATGGCGGGTGGAGCACTCGATCGCGCTTGAGAATGGCGGCACGAACGACAGCGACAACCTGTGGGTCTGCTGCTCCTGGTGCTGGCCGGAAAAGGACGCCGACGATCACGCAATGGCCGCGCACTCGCGCGGCGCCTACACCAAGCATGTTGTTCCGAAGCAGTTTCAGCGCAGCCGCGCATGGGGGAGACGATGAGCGAGACAGAACCTGCAACCAAAGCGTGGAAGGGCCTCGACAAGGATTTCTCATGTCGAGGCCACGCGTTCGCGGTGGGAGAGACATATTCCATCGACGGGGCACCTATTGTCTGCGAGCGCGGGTTTCACGCCTGCACGTCGCCGCTTGATGTGCTCGCGTATTACCCGTTCGGATCGGGCGCTCGCTATGCCGAAGTCGAGTTGCTTGGTGCGACGGTGGCGCACCATAGCGACAGCAAGATCGCCGCGTCATCGATCAGGATCGTCCGCGAGATCACCTATGCGGATCTCTGGGCGGCGCACCGTGCTTGGCTGCAAGAGACCCTCAAAGAGGATGAGGCGACGGGCGACAGCGGCCACGCCTCGGCGACGGGCGTCGGCGGCCACGCCTCG
>CAZCNB010000021.1:0-4186 GCA_964500465.1 uncultured Candidatus Saccharibacteria bacterium
TTGTCTCAATACAAGAAACTAAAAAGAGTTTCAAAATAGACGAACTACCTCTTGAAGACCAGCAAAGATTGGTCGGTGCTTTTGCGTGGCTTATAGAGGAGGACAAGAAACAAAATCCTGCACTTTATCAGATTAGAAAAACACAAAACAATGATTGACACAATATGCCTTCTTATCCCGAAGGACCAAATGCGATACCTTTCAGAGGTTGCTAGTTGGGAGCTGTATTCCAAGACGGACCAATATGCGAAGTTTGTTCGTAACCCTAGTAAAGCCGAGAAAGAAACAGGAAAATACTTTCCACGACTTACGGGATACAAACGCCAATTCTCACAAGAAGCAAATGTCCGAATGGAGTTTTCAGTCCCTAAACTTCTTTATTTGAACAACCTAGAGGAACTTGAAGACAATGACTTTCCAAAAGTAATTGAAGCCCTACAAGATAGATTAAAAACTATGGGCGTGATAGTTACAAAATCAGTGCTTGAAAACGCTTCTGTAAGCTCGGTCCATTTCTCAAAAAATATAGTGCTTCAAGACGGATACACAGTAAACCACTTGATTTCAGAGATGAACAAAGTAAACCTGCGAAAGAGTTTTGACTTTGCAAAGACAAGATTTATCAATGACGGACAGAGCTTATACGCACACACAACTTCACACCAGTTAGTTATTTATGACAAAGTATCCGACTTAAACAAAGACAAAAAGCGAGCAATAGACAAGGACCAAACGCTATATCAAAGAAGTTTGTTTGCAGAGCTAAACAAAGAAGATGAACCGCAAGAAATAATACGCTTTGAAATACGATTGAGCCAAAAGCAAAAAATGAACAAGGTCCTTGAGGATTTAGGTTATCAGAAAAACCCAGTTTTCAGGCAAGTGTTCAATACTGAAATGAGCAAGAAGGTTGTTACTGATTATTGGAAAAAACTTATCAAGGAACGCAATCTCGGACTTTTTTCTTTATCATTAAGTATTAAGGATATACTACGGACTTTGTTTCTAGCTAATAAAAAGCTCAAACCAAAGCAAGCAATATATCTACTTGGATTGTTTATGCTCGCAAAAGACGAAAATGGTATGCGACAACTACGAACCATTATTGCCAAGCGGTCCCACGATAGGACTTGGTACAGAATTGCAAAGGATATGCAGGAAGCTAGTGAGCTTATAACCAAAAATAAGCTCCGAGATTGGGTTACTCAACTAGATAAGCAACTTGACGAATACAAGCCATACAAGCGTAAAAAGATGTCCACTGATTAAAAGTTGCTATGTAAAGCGGTGTAAAGTATAATTATTAGGTAAAACAATATGACTATGAATAAAGAAAAAGAGTTTTATAGAGCAGAAGACCTTGCGGAATTATTAGAGGTAAACATTATGACGATTTACCGATACATTAAAGCAGGTCGCTTAAAAGCATACAAAATCGGTCGGGATTTTCGTATAGATAAGAATGAGTTTGCTACTTTTCTCAAAAAAGTAAGCACAAAATAATTTTATGAACATTTGGACAAAACATAGTATAGATTTTGCAACTCAAAGAAATTATCTTGATGAACTTTTCAGGATTTACCCTACTATACCCGAAGGAATAAGAGATATAGATGAAAATAAATGGAATAAAGTTGAAACTTCTTTTAAGAATAAAAATAAATTAGATTTGATTGATAATCTTTTAGATTTGGATTTATTTCCATTAAAGGACTCCTATACTGCTTATTTGAAAAAAGACAGAGGGGCAATGAGTAGAAATCCAAAAACAATAGATAGATTAAGTTCCTCATTGTTTACAATGGGTCTTGAAAACATATATGAAAAATGTTCTCAACCTAAGGAAACAAACAGGCAAATTGGTCCAATGTTTAGAAACTGGCTTAGAAAAGGAGAACTAGGAGCTAAGTTGATTGATAATGTAGATGAGTTTTTGAAAACAGAGGAAAATGCAATTCTAGATTTAAGTGATGCTGGTCTTTCAGAGTTTGCAGAAAAATACCTAGATTATGAAGACCACAAAGAAGAAGATGACAACAAAAAGTCCAAAGGTTTGGATTTAGTTGCAAAGTTTAATGGAAAATATGTTATAGGTGAAGCTAAGTTTTTGACTGATTTTGGCGGACACCAAAATGCTCAATTTGAGGACGCCCTAAGATTATTAAGAAATGAAAAAGCTAAAGCAGTTAAGGTTGCTATATTAGACGGAGTTTTGTATATAGAGTCCCAAAACAAAATGTCTACATTTGTTAGAAACAATAATAACAAATACAACATAATGTCTGCACTTGTCCTAAAAGAGTTTTTGTATCAAATATAAAATATGAAACTAACTTATCAGAATAAAATTGAAGAAAATGACATACTAGCTCTTAGAGAACAAAAAAACTTTAAGGGTAATAAGTCGTTACTCAATATCAAAAAAGAATTAAACCGCCTTCTATTTGAGGGTGATAATTTTGAGATAATGAAATCTTTAATTGATACTCATAAGTTGGCGGGTACTGTTGATTTGGTTTATATAGACCCACCATTTTCTACAAATACGATATTTAGAATTGATGACGCTCGTGTATCTACTATAAGTTCTAGCGTGCAAGATAGGATAGCATATACTGATACACTAAAAGGTGCAGAGTTTCTAGAGTTTTTACGCCAAAGATTGATTTTAATTCGTGAGCTTATGTCAGATAAAGCGTCTATATATTTACATATAGATTATAAAGTTGGTCATTATGTAAAAATAATAATGGACGAGGTGTTTGGACCAGAAAACTTTAGAAACGATATAACTAGAATAAAATGTAACCCAAAAAACTTTCAAAGAAAGGGTTACGGGAATATAAAAGATTTAATTCTTTTTTACACAAAAACAGATAATTTTACTTGGAACGAACCTATGGAAGAAAGAGAAGATGAAGAAATATCTAGGTTGTTTAATAAAGTAGATGAGCAAGGTCGTAGATATACCACTAATCCACTACACGCACCAGGAGAAACTACAAATGGAAAAACTGGAAAGGAGTGGAAAGGAATAAAGCCACCAAAAGGAAGACACTGGAGATATGGACCTGATGTATTAGATGAGTTAGAAAAACAAGGTTTAATAGAATGGTCAAAAAATGGAGTTCCTAGAAAACGGATATATGCTGACGATTATCAGAAAAAAAGAGTTCAAGATATTTGGGAATATAAAGATAAACCAAACCCAATATATCCAACAGAAAAAAATCTAGAATTGCTAGAAAGAATTATAAAAACATCTTCTAACGAAGGCGACCTTGTTATGGATTGTTTTTGTGGCTCTGGTGGGCTTTTGTATACAGCCGAAGAAATGAAAAGACGCTGGTTAGGTATTGATGCTTCTAAAGAAGCAATCAGTGTAACTCTTAGTAGATTTAAGAAAAAAGAAAATAGTTTATTTTCAAATATAGAGATAAACAAACTGTCTTTATGAAAGCAATAAATGTCTCACGAGTATCAACAGAGGAACAAAAAGAAGCTGGAAACTCGTTACCTGCTCAAATTGAGCGTATAAGGAAATACTGCGAAAGAAAAGGTTTTGAAGTAGTAGAAAAAGACATATTTAGCTTTGATGAAAGTGCTTATAAAGAAAAACGAGATGATTTTGATGGCAAGGTCCTCGCTCGGATTGAAGAAATAATAAAGAAAGAAAAGGTTGCAGTTTGCTTTGATAAAGTGGACCGACTAGCAAGAAATGTATTTGATAAGCGAGTAGCTTATTTGTACCAACTAGCACTTGAAGGAAAGATTGAACTTCATTTTGTATCAGACAACCAAATAATTAGCGATAAACTCTCTGCTACTGAAAAGAGTGGTTTTAGTATGAGCTTGGTAATGGCTAGTTACTACTCAAACGCAATTAGCGACAATGTGAAAAGAGCTTTTGAGCAGAAGCGAAGAAATGGCGAATGGACAGGAGCGGTCCGTTTAGGGTATTTGAATGTGCAACTTGATGCAGAAAAAAGATTGCGTAAGGATATAGTTCTTGATGAAGAGCGAGCATATCTAGTACAGAAAATGTTTGAGCTATACGCAACAGACCAATACTCACTAGAAGCAATAAGAAACAAGATAACTGAACTTGGTTTACGAACACGACTAGGAAACAAACTTTCAAAAAGTGGAATTGAAAATATCCTAAAGGATAGTTTTTACTGCGGTA
>CAZCNB010000022.1:0-3852 GCA_964500465.1 uncultured Candidatus Saccharibacteria bacterium
CCGCCGGCTCCTCCGGCGCCGGATCCCGATCCCGAGCCGTACATCGACGAGGAGGCGGAGGCGATCATCAACGGTGCACTGGCCGTCCTGACCGAGCGCTCCACGCCCGAGCCCGAGATCCGCGGTGACAAGGCCGGCCACAAGTTCCACGGGAACCAGTGGACCGGCTCGCCGAAGCCCGGGAACAACCTCAAGAAGAAGAAGCGCAAGCCGCAGCCCGCGCAGGCGCGCATGGCCGCTCAGCGCGCCATGTCCGCCAACGTCGAGACCCGGGCCGCGGTCGGCTCCGGCCAGGACGGCTCGTCGACGATGGACGTGACCCTCATCCACCCGCACTTCACGTACGCTGGTCGGTTCCACGAGGACGGGACGCTGGACCACGGGCACGTCACGCACATGACGACGGACCGTGTCGCCCAGCACATGACCAACCAGCGCATCGCTGAGTTCCACGGCATCCTCGAGCGGCAGCCGACGATGACCGAGGACACGCACTCGAGCGCCGGTGCTCCCCATCGTCACATCACGGAGACGCACCGGAAGCACGCCAAGGACATTACGAACCGACTCCACTGATGACGAGAGGACGTAGGACATGCGCATCGCCGTGTACCCGGCTGACGCGGGCGGTTGCGGCCACTACCGCCTGATCTGGCCCGCTGAGGCCATCGCACGCAAGTACCCCGACGTTGAGGTCTTGATCGGCAAGGACGCGCCGACCATCAAGGTCGCGTGGTCTGAGGAGTTCAAGGACGACCCGAACGGCATGGCACCGTACTGGGTGCAGGCTGTCGATGCGGACGTGGACGCGGATGTCGTGGTCATGCAGCGACCACTGCACCGACAGTTCACCCAGGTCTACGAGATCCTGCGGCGCAAGGGTGTTCGCGTCTGTGTCGACCTCGACGACAACTTCGATCGGGTGGATACGAAAAACATCGCGTACTTCGCCACACAGCCGAACTGGGTCACGAAGGCTGAGCTCGAGCAGTGGATCGAGCACATGCGACGCGACGAGTTGGTCACGAAGAAGTCGTGGGACAAGAACTGGTTCCACACGCCGCACTATGAAGGTTGCGTCCACGGAGCCAACATCCGCCGCGCGCTCGAGCACGCGGACATGCTCACCGTCTCCACGCCCCATCTCCTCCAGCACTACGGGCGCATCCCCGCCGCAGCACAGTTGATCCGCAACACATTGCCGCCTCATGCGCTCAAGCTTGGGCAGGAGAAGATCGACACGCCACACGAAGGTCCGGTACGTGTTGGCTGGACAGGATCGGTGCAGACACACCCGCAGGACCTCGAGGAGATCGGCGGGGCAATGCTCGAGCTCCGTCGTCGTGTCAACTTCGAGCTCCACATCGTTGGCCTGGGCACAGGGATCTTCGAGAAGTGGGGCGTCTCGCCTGACACACATTCAGGCTGGAAGCCGATCAGTGAGTACCACCTCGCGTACCAGCACCTTGACGTTGCGCTGTGCCCGCTCCACGACGACCAGTTCAACCACTCAAAGTCCTGGCTCAAGCCGCTCGAGGCTGCTGGAGTCGGTGCGGTTCCGGTACTCAGTCCGACCCCCGAGTACCGTGTGATCAACGACATGGGGATCGGCGTCATCGCCAAGCGGCCGCGCGAGTGGGTCTCCAAGGTCGCACGGCTGATCGAGGACGCGGAACACCGACGCGACCTCCAGGTGGCGGGGTACGCGACAGCGATGAAGCATGGCACCGATGAGTACGCCAAGATTTGGTTCCAAGCGTGGACCGGAAAGGAGCAGTCATGATCCTCGAGGACATCTCACAGCCCGCACCCGAACCGTCGTTCCTGGACTGGAACGATGAGGGCGTCGTCAAGCTGCCCGGGTTTTACAACACGCCCGCTGGTCAGCGGCTGCTCAACGCGTACTGCGACGCGTGGCAGCGTGACAACGCCAACCGACCAGGTGGGTGGCCGTACCCGACGCCGTACCTCGATGTCCCGGAGATCCAGGCGCTGTACGACCCGCTGGCTCCGATCTTCGAGGACTTGCTGCACGAGCCCGCGGGACTGCACCTCAACCTGACGGGCATGATCACGACGACGCGCAACTGGCACCAGGACTCGTACCTGAACCCGCCGCACGTCGGCGACTACTACATCGCGGTGTGGATCGCGCTCGACGACATCGACCCGGACTCGGGTCCGTTCCAGTACGTGCCCGGGTCGCACCGTTGGCCCCAGTGCACACGTGAGCACATCCTCGAGGCGTTGGGTCCCGATCATCATCCGCACAACTGGCCGACCGAGTCAGAGCGCATCCTCACCCCGGTGTTCGAGGAGTACATGTGGCGGATGCGCGCGGACGTCGTGTCGTATCTGCCTAAGGGCGGAGACGTGCTGCTCTGGCACGGACGCCTCTGCCATCGCGGTTCGACCGCCAACATCCCGGGTCTCGTGCGACCCGCGACCATCGCCCACCTGTCCGGGATCAACCATCGCAGTGACATGCCCGCTGCGGTGCAGCGTCCTGAGGGTGGATGGATCTTCCCCCTCACCACCCGCCAGCCGATGCCCTACAAGCGAGAGGCCTACCCGTGACCTGGATCAACTGGGGGTGCGGCACGCACCTCGCCCCGAAGCCGTGGATCAACACCGACGTGCTCGAGTGCTGGAACACGCATCCCGATGTGATCATCGACCCGAACGATCCGTTCGTCAAGTGGGATCACGGGAGTGTCGAGCGGATCTTCGCCGGCCACATCTTCGAGCACATCCCGTGGCCGACGGTTCCGCAGGCGCTGGCACGTGTGCGCGAGGCGCTGGCGCCGAACGGTGAGATGCTGGTCGTTGGGCCGGACGCGTGGAAGGTCGTGGAAGCGTACAAGCAAGGCCTTGTCAGTCAGGAGCTCGTGCGCTCTGTCCTCGAGCACGATCATGACACGGATTTCCGTGCGGGTGAGTGGCCCGAGGCACAGCACCACTGGAACTGCCACGAAGCACGGATGAACGCCGCGCTGCTCAAGTGCGGTTTCACGACGCAGGTCCTCAGTGCTCCGCCTGCGGACTGGCCCGTCGTCGGATGGTCAGAGCACTGGCAGTTCGCCATCCTCGTTCGGGCTTGATGTTTCACTAACACTTCGGTGTCCTGGTACAGTGTCTGTGTACGGGGCAAACGGACGGAAGTGACCACCCGGCGCGAGCAGCACCCACCACGATCCGAAAGGAACACACAGCATGTCCGCACCCACCGTCCAGGAGCTCCGTGAAGCGCTCCTCGCCGCCGGTGACCGGATGCGTGAGCTTCGGGAGCGCCCCGCCGAGCAGCGGAGCGCCAACTGGAGCGCCGACATCCGGACGACCCGCGACGAGATCTACGCGCTGGACGCCGAGCTCTCCGTCATCGAGCGCCAGGGCCGAGGGGCCTTCGGCTTCGGCAACCCCGCAGGCACCGGCGACATGTCGGGCTACGGCGTCGAGCGCCGGTCCACCGGCGAGCTCGTCGTCGCCGACGAGTCGATGCTCCAGTGGCTGCAGCGCAGCCGCCGCGGCACCTCGCCCGACGTCGTGGTCGAGCGACGCAACCTCCTGAACACCGTGACGAGCGGCGAGGGCGACGACCTCCTGCCCGTCGGCCAGCCGACGATGCCGTCCCAGACGATCGTCCGCCGGCGCCTGTTCGTCCGCGACGTGATCGCCGGCGGCAGCACGACCCTCAACTCCGTGCCCTTCATCAAGGAGCTCAACGCCACCGCCTACGAGACGGGCGCGGCGTTCACCGCCGAGGCCTCGGCGAAGCCCGAGGTCACGATGAAGTTCACGAACTCCGACGCGCCGGTTCGCCCCGTCGCGGCGTGGATCCCGGTCACGAACCAA
>CAZCNB010000023.1:0-3802 GCA_964500465.1 uncultured Candidatus Saccharibacteria bacterium
GTGGTGTTGATCCGAGCAAGATGACTATTTTTGTTCAATCACAAGTTCCTGCAATAGCGGAGCTGACTGTTTTTTTCATGAATTTGGTTACTGTTGCACGGCTCGAACAAAATCCGACAGTTAAAACTGAAATGATGCAAAAAGGATATGTAACTGATTCTATTGAAAAAGAAATTTTAAAACAAAAAGGATTACTTGGTATGGCTTTACTAAAAAAACAAGATAGAATTAAAAATGTCTCAGTTGGATTCCTTGCGTATCCTATATCTCAAACGGCTGATATTCTTTTTGTTAAGGCTAACACTATTCCTGTGGGTGAAGACCAGCTTCCTGTGATCGAACAAGCAAATGAAATTGGTCATAAATTTAACACTCTTTACGGAGATATATTTCCTTACATTGAACCTATCGTGGGAGAAGTTCCTCGTCTCATTGGAACTGACGGTAATGCAAAGATGTCAAAATCTCTAGGTAATACCATTTATCTATCTGATACTGCAGAGCAAATAAAAGAAAAAGTTATGAGTATGTATACTGATCCTAATCACGTTCGAGTAGAAGACCCAGGACAAGTAGAAGGGAATGTGGTTTTTACCTATCTTGATATTTTTGATAAAAACAAAGAAGAACTAGAAGCGCTCAAAGTACACTATCGTAAAGGTGGTTTAGGTGACGTGGTTATAAAAAAAAGACTTATTGGAATACTTGAAGAAATCATTGCACCTATTCGTGAAAAAAGAGAGTACCTTGCTCGTGATCCGAAAATAATTATGGATATACTCGAAGCGGGTACAAAACGGGCACAGAAGAAGGGTGAAGAAACCATGGCAGAAGTTAAACGTGTTATGAAAATTAATTATTTCTAGATTATATGGACTTTATTTTTTTTCTCATAAAAATGCCCTTCATTATTGTACTAGGAGTTGTGTACCTACCACTTAACATGCTTTTGATGAAGTTTGGGCCATTTGTGCATTCATTTCAGAGACGAGATCCAGTGCTTTATTATGTACTATACATACCTTTTGGCCTTTTGTGGATTATTACAACGATACTCTCTAAACCATATGAAGCTTTGGTTGAGAGTGCCCACTAAAAAATTTATTCACATTTACCTTCTTGACATTAAAACAAATACATATACAATAAAAATATGATCGAAAATAAGTCATTCAACCGCACACACCGTTGGCACAACCGAGAATATCGGCTTATTTTGCATTCTATCTAAATCCCTCTATTTATCTTAAGATTTAATCTCAAAATAAGACCGACAGCTCACTGTTTGGTCTTATTTATTATGGGTTACATTATGAAAAAACACACACAAGCAATACTTATCGATTTTAATAGAACAATTTTTGATCCTGATAGAGATAAAATGTACCCTAAAGCATTAGATACACTACAATACTTAGCGCAATCATATGATCTTTACTTGATTTCAAAAGTGGAATCAAATCGTACGGAAAAACTTAAAAAGTTAAAAATAAAAGATTTATTTAGAGAAGTGCACTTTGTTGAAGAAAAAACTGAGAAACTATTTGAGGAGATATTACAGGTATATGATAAAAAAAGCTCTTATGTAATTGGAGATGTATCTGTAAACGAAATCGCCATTGGAATAAAAATAGAAACTAACACTATATGGGTTCGGCAAGGAAAATTCAAAAATGTCGAATTGCCACCTTGGCATAAGAAACCTACACATATAATTAAAAAAATTGAAGAGGTACGTAATATTATCGTTTCGTAGATACCCATCTGGTGAGGTCCGGAACCCGCCAGAATGGTGTCATAGGACACTGATGTAAATTTTTGTTCATTTAAAATTTAAAAATTATGAAATCGTATCAAGAAATCTTAGAACACCATTTGAGAACTGGTTATTTTTCTCAAGAAATTGGAAGTAAGTATCATTATGTACTGAGTCCGAAACCTTTCTTTTGTAATTCGTCTATGAAAAAACAGATAGATGAAATAGGTATTGCTGTTGCAAGTTATTTAAAAGGATCTGAGTGTTTTCTAAAAGACAAAGATCATTGTACTAATAACATGATCTCAAGTCTTCGTGGAAGCATTATTAGTCAGACAGGATTTCCTGTATACGAAGGTAACTATAGAGTTCCTTTGTGTAAGGTGGACGTTATGATAGATACGTCTAACATGTTAAAGATTGCGGAAATAGATGCCTATAACCCACGCGGTATTGCATTTGCTGCTTTTATCAAAGACGCATATAAAGGATACACCGATCATTCCTTTTTTTCAGGCGCAGAAAAAACGTTGGCCGAAGAAGTACTAAAGAAAGAATATTCAAAGCTTGTTTGGCTCTATGCTCACCATGAAAGATTTTACGAAGTTGTTTTTGAACAACTTAAACGAATTATGTTTGAAAAATACTCGGTTGAGATTATACCATATGATACAGATATGTTTTTAGCATCTAAACATATGGACGAAACAATTTTCACGATGATTCCATGGGGCATGAGAACGTCTACTGAGGTTGTTGTCGCACAACCTACATTAGTATTTCTTTATGAGCAAAATCCAGAACGATTTTTGTATTCGCCAACACCATTTTTGGGCAATAAAGCTTTGATGGGTTTTGTTTCAAATGGAGGCTTGAATGTAGAAATGGAAGAATTCTTAATGAAATATTATGGAGAAGAAAACCTCTCCTTGCTTAGAAAATATATTCCGGAAACGGTTTTAATAGGCAGAAGATTTAAAAAAGATCTGGAAATTTTCTTAAAAAATCGTCAGGCATCTGTACTAAAAGCAAATATTTCAAGTGGATTAAAAGGTGTTTGGGTCTACGATTCAATTGATGATTTAAATATGAATTCAAAAATTGAGTCATTTATGCAAGAAAAAAAACCAAACTACACGTTACAAGAGTTTATCCATCAGAAGAAATTTAAACTTGAAAGTTATTCTGGTGAAAATAACACACTGAGAACAGATGATTGGTATCTTCGTATGACATTACAAGTTGATGCAAATGGTGTGGTCGTTGATGCTGAAATGACAGGAAGAAAAACACCTGACGTTCACGGTGCTGTGGACTGCATTCAGATTCCATGTGTTTTTTAAAACAATACGAAAAGAAAATTATTAGTAACCACTTTATTAGCGTAAAGTGGTTATATTTAATATACTTATAGATATATTTATGAACAAATATCATAGTGCAGTGGAAAAAATTAAAGATATTTTAATTGAAAAAGGATTTTGGTTTGAGATTTTTCAGCATGAGCCAGTTACAACAAGCGAAGAAGCTGCAAATATTAGAACGGGGTATGAACTTCACCAAGGTACAAAGGCACTTATAATAAAAGCAAAGGTTAACCAGAAAGAAAAAGACTTTATCATGGTTATTGTTCCTGGTGATAAGAAGTTCGACACTTCCAAACTAAAAGATGTTTTTGGTATTTCTGATGTACGTTTTGCAACTGAGAGTGAAGTTTCAGAAATTACTTCTGGAGTACAACGTGGCGGTGTGCCACCTTTTGGAAATTTGTTTAGTCTTAAGACGTATGTAGACGCAAGTGTTTTCACTAACGAAAAAATCATCTTTAACGCTGGTGATCGCAGTGTATCTATTGGGATGTACAGCCGAGACTACAAAAACATATTTCCTATGCATCTTGGCGATATTATCTAGATATGTTAGAATTTGAGCATATCCAATGATCCTGCTGACAACAGGGGAGGGTCCGGGAAAGCCCGATATAGCTTACTAAATGAGTCGAAAAGTAGGGTGGCACCGCGACATACCAATGATCGCCCCTATAAA
>CAZCNB010000024.1:0-3796 GCA_964500465.1 uncultured Candidatus Saccharibacteria bacterium
CTAGATTACTTCGGTGCCGATCTTGCCGGATCGTCTAATGGTAGGACACTGGTTTCTGGCACCAGTAATCTAGGTTCGAGTCCTAGTCCGGCAGCCAACTTGAGCTAGCTCAAAGATAGCTAGTTTACAAACAAAAACACCTCTCAAATTCGAGAGGTGTTTTTGTTGTTTTATATTACAACAAGATATGCTATAATCTTTGTATGAAAGATGATGCCAAAAAGTTGGGAGAAAATCTCAAAAAACTTAGGATCAAAAAAGATATTAGCCAAATAGAACTCGCTCGTATGTTGAGTGTTGATCGATCTTTTGTGAGTAATATCGAGAATGGAAAAAATAATCCAACTCTTTCAACCATTACTAACCTAGCTAAAGCTCTTGGTGTATCGACAAATGAGCTACTTAAATAAAACCATGTCTAAAGATAAAACAAATCTAAACACCACCAAAGAGCAAGAGCGATCTGAACTTCATCGTGCTATTTGGCAAATCGCCAATGATTTGCGTGGAAGTATTGATGGTTGGGACTTCAAACAATATGTTTTGGGGATACTTTTTTATAGATTTATTAGTGAAAATCTTACGAACTATATCAATACTGATGAAAGACGTTCTGGTAAGAAAGATTTTGATTATGCAACACTGTCTGATAAAGAAGCTGAATTTGGTCGTGCTGATACTGTAAAAGAAAAAGGATTTTATATTTTACCTAGTGAGCTTTTTGTAAATGTTCGTAAAAATGCTCGAAATGATGCAAATCTAAACGAAACATTATCATCTGTTTTTAACAATATTGAAAATTCTGCCAAGGGTTCTGATAGTGAAGATGATTTGAAAGGATTATTTGATGACCTTGATGTTAACTCAAACAAACTTGGGTCAAATGTTGAAAAAAGAAATCAAAAGCTTGTAAAACTACTTGAAGCAATTGGTGATCTTAAGCTTGGCGATTATGGAGACAATACCATTGATGCCTTTGGTGATGCGTACGAGTTTCTTATGACTATGTATGCCTCAAACGCAGGTAAATCTGGAGGTGAATTCTTTACACCTCAAGAAGTAAGCGAACTTCTTGCCGAAATTACTACTGTTGGAAAGAAAGAAGTTAATAAAGTATATGACCCTTGCTGTGGGTCTGGTTCACTCCTTTTGAAATTTGCAAAGGTTCTTGGAAAAGAAAATGTCAGACAAGGTTTTTATGGTCAAGAAATTAACCTTACCACTTACAACTTATGCCGTATCAATATGTTCTTGCATGATATTAATTACAACAACTTTGATATTGCACATGGTGACACCCTAACCGATCCAAAACACTGGGATGATGAGCCGTTTGACGCTATAGTTTCTAATCCTCCGTATTCAATCAAATGGGATGGCGACGCTAATCCTATTATGATTAATGATCCTCGTTTTTCTCCTGCTGGAGTACTAGCTCCAAAGAGTAAAGCTGATTTGGCATTTACTATGCATATGCTTTCATGGCTTTCTACGAGTGGAACGGCGGCGATTGTTGAATTCCCTGGAGTTCTTTATCGCGGTGGAGCTGAAGCAAAAATCCGTAAATATTTGATTGATAATAACTATGTAGATGCAGTTATACAGCTTCCGCCTGATTTGTTCTTTGGTACTACTATTGCTACCTGTGTTGTTATTTTGAAGAAAAGCAAGAAAGACAATAAGACTTTGTTTATTGATGCCTCAAATGAGTTTGTGCGTGGTGGCAATAAAAACAAACTTAGTGAAGACAATCGTAAAAAGATTCTAAATGCTTTTATTGAACGAAAAGACAGTGAACATTTTGCAAAAATCATAAACAACAAAGCTATTGCAGAAAATGATTACAGTCTCGCGGTGTCTAGTTATGTGGAGCAAAAAGATACGAGAGAGGTAATAGATATCAAAGAGCTTAATAAAGAAATTGAAAGAATTGTAAAAAGGCAAAGTGAACTGCGGTCGGCAATTGATGAGATTGTTAATGAAATTGAAAATAAATAATATGAAAAAAGGAATTATATACATAATGACAACTGCTGTCTCAGGACTAATAAAAATTGGACAATCTGGGTCAAATAATTTTCAAGAGCGAATGAGGTTTCTTGAAGCCAATGGTTATTATAATGTTGTGGGATTAAAGAGGTTTTTTGCAATTCTACTCGATGATTATGCAGAAAAAGAAACTTTGCTTCATGATATTTTTGAAAAACATAGAGTTGGAGAAAGTGAACTTTTTGCTCTTGATCAAGAATTAGTTCGTCAATTACTTCTATCATTTGAGGGAAAGGTTGTTTATCCAGAAAATATCAATCAAGCAAAAGAATTTGATGAAGTTGCCGAAATCAGAAAACAAGGAAAGCTATTTAGTTTTTACAAAAAAGGATTAAAAGATGGTGACGAGATTGTTTTTATAAAAGATAAAAATATTGTTGCAAGAGTCTGCGGAGAAAGAGAGGTTGAATACGAGGGGCAAGTTTGGAAATTATCACCACTGGCATACAAGATTTTTGAAATGCGAGGTGAATTGAACACAAGCGGAGCGTATCAAGGTGCAAATTATTTTGAATATAATGGAAAAAAACTTAAAGATATTCCTGATAAAACAATATGATCAAAAACCAATCCAAAATCGAAAAACTAATTTCAGAACTATGTCCGAATGGTGTGGAGTTTAAAACTCTTGGAGAATTGGGGTATTTTTATGGTGGTCTTACTGGAAAAAGTAAAGAAGATTTTAGTGGTGGTAATGCAAAATTTGTAACCTATATGAATATTGCTTCAAATATTGCAATAGATACCAATATTAATACTTTTGTAAAATTGAGTGAAAGTGAAAATCAAAATAAAGTTGAATATGGTGATGTTTTATTTACAGGATCATCAGAAACTCCTAACGAGGTTGGATTGTCCTCTGTTTTAATAGAAAAACTTGATGAGCCTTTATACTTAAATAGTTTTTGTTTTGGATTTAGACTAAATGACAAAAATAAATTTCTACCAGAATTTCTAAAGTATGTATTTAGAGATGAACAGACAAGAAAACAAATTATTAAAACTGCTAGTGGTGTAACAAGATTTAATATATCAAAAAAACGCTTTGCGACTATCAAAATCCCTATCCCGCCCCTTGCAATACAGGAAGAAATTGTGAAAATTCTTAATAGTTTTACAGAGCTAGAAGCAGAGCTAGAAGCAGAGCTAGAAGCAGAGCTAGAAGCAAGAAAGAAGCAGTATGAACACTATCGTAAAAATTTATTAACTTTTGACAATATGGGGGGGGTACAACAGGTCGAGATATCAGAAATTTGTCAGATTAGTAGAGGTAGAGTTATGTCAAAAGACTATCTAAAAATTAACGCCGGTGAATATCCAGTATACTCGTCACAAACAGCAAATGATGGTGTGTTCGGTCGCATTAATACATATGACTACGATGGTGAATATATAACATGGACTACAGACGGAGCATATGCTGGTTCTGTTTTCTATCGAAATGGAAAATTTAGCATAACTAATGTTTGTGGACTTTTAAAAACAAAAGTTGATTATGTAAACATGCGATTTCTTGCATATGTTTTATCAACAGTAGTAAAAAAGTATGTCAGTGCTGGAATGGGAAACCCAAAAATTATGAGCAATGTAATGGCAAAAGTAAAAGTTCCAATTCCATCACTCAAAGAGCAGGAGCGTGTTGTGTCAGTCTTAGATAAATTTGATTCTCTGATAAACGATATTTCAATTGGCTTACCAGCAGAACTCAAAGCACGTCGATCGCAATACGAGTATTATCGAGAAAAAC
>CAZCNB010000025.1:0-3705 GCA_964500465.1 uncultured Candidatus Saccharibacteria bacterium
TATGAAAGGAGTAAAAAAAAACAATGGTTAATAAAGTTAATAAGAAACAAAACATTATTACGCTTAGTGTCGCAAAAGCAGTTACTATCGTTGTATCTGCTATTCTTGCTGCTGCTGGGAGTAGTGCTTGGGCTTCTTTCAATCTTGCTCAGTCCATCCCTTTTCGGGTTCAGGCTAATGAGCGTGACATATCTGGTCTAAAGATAGAACAGGTTGAAGACAGAAAAACACTGGAAGAAGTTAAAAAAGATATTGCCGTGATTAAGAATGATGTAACAAATGTAAAAGAAATATCTAAAGAAACTCGTGATATACTAAGGGGGTGGAGGCTTGATCAATGCAAGTAACACTTAAAAATAAGAAAACAGGTAAAAAGGTAACTCTATCTAAGGTTAAAAAACAACCTTACAAGAGAACTAGATACGCATGAATGTTTTAAAACCAACAAAAAACAAACAAACAGGTGACCCCAAAAGTCACGGCTATAATGCATATGACTTTTCTGGAAATGGAGATCAAAATGTATATGCTGCACTTTTTGGAAAAGTTACACAGGCAAAGAATTCGGAAACTAGGAATTGGGTGGTTGGACAAAGTTCAGACCCGTATATTAAAACGAGGGGAAAGAAAAATGGTAGTTGGAACTTGCTTACAGAAGATTACGGAAACTATTGCAAGATTAAACATGAAGTAGATGGAGAGATCTTTTATACATTATATGCTCATTTGGACATAGGATCTGTCTTACCTGTAGGATCTGAAGTAAAACAAGGACAGATAATAGCTAAAATCGATCACACTGGTAACAGTACGGCAAAACATCTACATTTTGAATGTAGAGATGTAAATAACAAAAATATAACGGTTGACTTTATTGACAACATAGAAACACCTAAACCAATAGAAATGGATAAAACAAAAGAACAAATAATAATAGACACTTATAAAGCCATAACAGGCGAATACCCTTCTGACGACGAAAAAAAAGCTAGACTCCAAAAGAACGAAAATACAGTTGAACTAATAGAAGACTTACTAATTGGAGATGGTAGAGCAAAGACAAGATGGCTATCCAAATGGGACAATGAAGACAACGATATTGTCCTTAAGGAAATGATAGAACAGTATAAGACAACACTCTACTCACTGAAAGAGATTTTAGGCGTTCCTGTTGGGTCAGATAATGAAACACTCATTGGAAAGGCCAGAGGCTTGTCAGAATCTCTTACAGTAGCTCAGGAAGCATTGCAACCAAAGACAGTCTATAAGTTAGAAGGTAAAGACTTTACTAAAGTTATTAATCTTGGAATTTTTACAATAATTACAGAAAAATGAAAGAAAAACTACAACAAGGTGGTTCGGAAAAAAAATATAACCCCGAGACTGAATATAAGAGATTTGTCTGGGGACCAATTAGATCTTTTAAGAAAGGCATTAAAGTACGATACAACTATTGCAAGCGGATTATTAAAAAAATGGTTGGGAGGTGGTAATATTTATGGTGAGCAAGAGATGGACATTAAATAGTGAGGAAATAAACAAAGTAGCTAAAAACGCAGTTATATTCTTTACACCTGTAATACTTATTTACTTGGGTGCTTTTGTGATTGATGTTAGAAAAGACGGTTTTCAACTAGCAGATTTTATTCCTAGTGCAACGACAATTACAGCCATAATGTTGTGGTTAGGAAATACGGCGATTGATACTTTAAGAAAGTTTAGTGAAGGAAAGTAATGTCAGAAAGGATGTCAAGATTTTGTCCAGATGACTGCGTTTTCTTAAATGAAAGTGCAGAGTTTTTTCATCGGGGTTGTGGTCACTTAGAGGATGTAACAGTTGACCCGCCTGTTAAAGCTGAGACTGTAAGTAAGCCAGCAGAACAAGCTGAAATAGTTGGAGCAAACCCAAGAGGGTACTACGCAAAGTTAAAAAATAGAAAAGGGATATTTAGTTTTTTTAAAGAAGGTCTTAAAATAAAAAAAGGCTAGCATAGGGAGAGTTTAAACTTATCTTTCAGGATAGTTCGATTTAGCAATCTTCCTCTCCCTTTGCTAACATTATACATCATATTTTATAAAAGTCCAATAACACGGCATAATATTTGTCGTCGTTTTTTTAAGTAGTTAGTCGTATAATACAAACATTAACTGCCATGTTAGTAGTTACGGACTATACCGTTAAGATTAAGGTATTAAAAAGAAAAACTAGAGTGATTTACACCCCCATTTTTCAAGACTTAGGGAAAGGACAAGTAAAGGATAAAGTAACAAGGAGAGATATTCTGAGAGATAACTAGTGTTATAGACTTATTGAATTTGAAAACCATATTGCGTAAGCCCGCAAAATTGTCGTACGCAAATTATTTGATAGTTGACAAATATAACAGATGTAGTAATATGTATTTAGGCTAACAATCAAGTTATATCCCTCGTTCTGAGGGCTGAAGAAGCCTAATAACTTGAGCTTTTAGCCCAGCCCTTAGAATGGGGGATTTTTTATGGTATCAACACTTGAAATAGCAAAACAAAAAATAAAGTCGGATTTAACTTCAAATAAAAATAGGCGTTTATCTGCGTTGTTTAGAGATATAAGAAAGATGTCATCAACTCAGTTAATAGGTGATTGGCCTATTATGAGTCTGATTATTCAATACGCTTCAAAACTTAGGACATTGTCACAAAATGAAATTTCAAATATGGCCAGAAACAGTAAAGAATATAAGGTGATGTCGTATGGTCAAAGAAGATTATTTACCAAAACATTATTTGACTCGATAAGTTATTAGTCAACTGGCGAGGTGTTGATTTTTTAATCGAGGCTAAATTAAAAACAAAAAATGACGGAGACACAAAAGACGATACTTATATCATTTCAATCGCAGACCAAGATGTAGGCCGCCGTTTCCTAAACGTTTAGGTTAAAAGCCTAAACCCCTTTAGGTTTGCAAATAATAAACGGACTAATAGATCCACCGAGTAGTAGGTGCGAAAAAACTAGTTCAGCCGAATTATTTTTTTTGTTTCTACCTTGAAGCGAAAGACTAGACTCATACAGAAAGTGTCACTAGAGCTATACTAGTAAAAACAAGATAGCTGGGAGATACAACACATTCTGGAGAGGGAGATCTTGAAGCGATAGGGGTGGGGGAATGGGAGTATGTCTTAAAGAGTTAGATATTCGGAAAAACTTTATCCTACCGCTTGAACTATTAAAATAGTTATGATAATATTCACAAAATGACAGAAGAACAGAAAACAGACCTTATAAGGGAAATGGCTAAAGAGTTGGGATCAAGGGGTGGTAAAACGACACTCTCTAAATATGGTCCCGACCACTTCAAAAAATTGTCCGAAAAAGCTGCTGAAGCCAGAAAAGCAAAAAAGATAGAACTCCTTTAGTTCGTGCCTATTTTGGTACTTGACACCAACCGCTCGAAGTATAATAATGTTAGTTATGATACAAAAACTAATCGGGGATAGAAAGCAAAGACTAAACTCAATTCAAGCTAAATTTATGGCAAAAGAACTACTAAATATAATGTGGTTTGGTAACTTCCTACATGACTCAATCAGAAAAGTTGACCAAAGAGCTGTTGAAGACAACGAAGAGACAGACAGAGCTTTAAAAGAACTTGACCTTGAATATGTTGATGGTTTAGCAGAAGTGGAAGATGGTTTTTATAATTTAGCAGTACAGGAGGCAGT
>CAZCNB010000026.1:0-3594 GCA_964500465.1 uncultured Candidatus Saccharibacteria bacterium
CTGTCCGGTATGATGTCCAGGAAAAAACGTTTTGGCTGGTCATCAGTTTTGAGGGACAAGAAAGCGTCCGGCAAGGGCTTCGGGAAGTAGCTATAGCGGCTCATATCACGCCGGGTAAAAACTCGTAGACCTGAGTGTGCTTTTAAAAGTCGGTTAGTCTGCGCGTAGACGCGCAGGGTCTGTTTAATGAAGGATTGGGAGACAGTTTTGTCTTTGTAACTGCCCTTGATAACAGAGTCGGTGATGTACTCGTGATTTGGCAGGGCGGCAAGGGTACGTAAACCTTTGGGCGTTAAGTAATACGCAGCCGGTGTGCCGAGGAGCTTAAGGTGCTTCTCTAGCCTCATAGCAATATACCCATGTTTAATCAGAACTTGTAGTTTTTCATGTAGACCAGCACCAGCTTTAATACCAAGACTATCTGCTACTAACTGACGACTACCAAAACGGTATTTATACAGTAACTCTAATATATCTATTTGACCTGGTTTTAATGCTGAACGTTTATCTACCACAGTGCTTCGTTCCTACTCACTCGTCTTCTTACTTCTCTTCTATATATGTATATATAAGAAAGGGAGAAAAAGAGCAAGTAATAACAGATAGAAAATAGATGATTTATACCAGATACCGGAATCCGGTGTATTTTAAGCTACAAAGTACCTAAAAGTATTGGTTTATTTGTGCCTCATGTGCTACAATTAAATTAGAGTTAGCAATAAGGTGACTGGCTCCTTAACAATTCGGCTAGACAACTAAACGGAGGGTTAGGTATGACGGTAATGGTAACGACATTTGCCGGTGAGAAAATCACTATTAGGCATAAATCTCTCAGTGAGGCGTTAGCCATTTTGGAAGAAGGCGGCGTGTCAGAAGGTTGGATATATGAGCTTCAGGCGGCGCAAGACGAAGTAAGGGAGCAATCATGAGAATTACTTTTGACGAAACAGACATTGAGCTGGTTGCCGAAAAGCTGGAGCATGCCGAGTTGCATGTTTCAGACAAGCGCATACAGGACGTGCTATATAACGTCCGGGCAGCGCTGGAGCAGCAGTTTGACGAGGAAGCTGATTACATGATTAATGAGTTTGAGGTGAGCTGATGAAGCTTACCTCATACCATGTATTTACCCATGAGCGTGATGACTGGTTTGATGATTACCAGAAGGCATATAAGCTATACAAAACGTGGGCACGGCAATACGGCAGTGCCCGGCTCTACATCGAAACCTATATTGATGATGAGTTCGACAGTGAGGATTGCTTAGAAGCGACTGGAGATTTTCCATGGTAGCAACAGACCGCAGCGCATTAGAAGCAGCCGCACTCGAAGCTATTTGCCCCTGCCAGTACTACGAGCTGGCAGACAATCTTGAGATAACCACCGATAGCGAGCTACTGGAGATTATCGAGGGCAAGCAACCCTGCGAGAATTGCGGCTAACAGATTGGTGTCAGGGGGTTATTGTGGTATAATAGCCCCCTGATGACAGCCAATAGACCTCAACTTCGTATTGATGCTTCTCCCGCAGTGAAGAACCGTGCCAAAGCGGTTGCATACGGACGTGGGCAGAGCTTGACTGAACTCGTGCTTCAAGCATTGATTTCCGTTGGCGATAAAGAGCTTACCGAGCTCATTGAAAAAGACCTGAAAGAGCGTACCCAACGTGGTCGCCCCTCTAAGGATTAGTTTAGTATTCTAGCTGAATTGTTACGGAGCCTCGGCAGGAGGGTATACATGCCAAGGCCAAAAGGTAGCAAGAACAAGCCAAAACCCGTTTGCGATGGGGCTTTTACCTATACCCTAGAACAGCGTATGAAAATCGTGGCTGACCTGATTGTCGAGAAGTTACTCGAAGACCAGAGTTTTGGCCATAAGGTTGTTAATGTTTTAGGCATGGGAGTTGACGATGGCGGTACTACTAAGCAGTAAGCCACGTATTGGCATGCTTGCCATTCGGGTATCTTCAGGTAAGCAAAAACGTGACGGTGACTCACCGGAGGAACAACGGCAACGGGGCGAGAACCTTGCGCTTAATCAGAATATCAACATCGTTGAAACGGTGGTGTTAGTTGAATCAGCCTCGCATGAAGACCAGCCCATGCAGCAGATTGTTGAGCGCTGCAAGGCTAATCCGGAGATTGAAGTCGTCCTGATTAAAGCAATCGACCGCTTTACCCGGGGCGGTTCGGCTGCATACATTAAGCTCAAAGAACAACTTGATCAACTCAGTGTTGCCCTCATTGATACATTCGGCATTATTGACAGCCGCCGGGTCAATACACTCGAACACACCGGTTTTAAGTATTACTGGAGTGACTATAGCCCGTCATTTAAAAGCGAGATATTAGAGGCTGAACACGCCAAAGACGAACTCCGTGACATCATGACCCGTATGATTGGCGCTGAAATTCGCTACACCCAACTTGGCTACTGGATGCGCCAGCCACCGTATGGCTTTATAAGCGAAACGATTGATACCAACCACGGTAAAAGAACTATCTTAAAGCCGCACCCCGAGGAAGCGCCGTTTGTGCGGCGAGTGTTTGAACTGCGTGCTCAGGGTATTTATAGCAACCAGGAAGTTGCCGATGAACTCAATCGCCTCGGCTTTAAGACTCGCACAACCTATGTACGTGATAAGTATGACCGCTCAAAGGTAAAACGTATTGTCGGCGGTAAGCCAATGGACGTAAAAATGGTTGACCGATTTGTACACCGGCTCACCTATGCGGGCATCATACAAGAAAAGTGGACAAATAATAAGCCAGTCAAGGCACAGTTTGAGGGCTTAATATCGCCGGAGCTATTTAACCAGGCGAATCATGGCAAGTACGTGATTGAAATAGCCTCCAACAGCGAAGTTACCGTGTACCACAAGAAACCTCCGCAGTGGCAACTCGTTAAAAAAGCAGTTAATCCGAAGTTTCCGTATAAGAAAGTGGTTGCCTGCCCCCACTGCCGTAAATCACTCAGTGCTAGCGCAGCCCGTGGCAAGCTCGGCAAGTATTACCCTGCGTATCACTGTAGCCGTGACGGGCATTACTTCCGTGTACCACAAGCCGAGTTTGAGGCTGCCATTGAACGGTTTGTGAAAAGCATTGAAGTTGCACCGGAGCATATTGATAAACTGCTGGAAATGATTGAGCAATCATGGCGAGAACAGCAAGCACAGTCCATGCAAGACGATCAAAAGCTCATAGAGCAACGCCAGGGGCTAGAGGCACAGATTAGAGCTACCGTAGACCGTATGAAAGTAATAACCAGTGAAACAGCCATTAAATACATGGAGGAGGACATTATGAAAGCAGAAAAACAAATAGTAGAACTAGACCAACAACTCGCCAGTAAGGGTGAAAACACCGTAGATATTGACCTGGTGTTGCAATACGCAAAATACCTTCTGAAACACCTCTCGGAGATACTACTTGACCTCTGTAATCCACTCAGACGAGCCGCCTTTTTCGGCGTAATCTTCAATGAAGTGCCAACGTACGAAGATATAAACTTTGAAACCCAAGAAAAAAGCCCGCTACCAGAGGTAAACGGACTATTTCGAATAGCAGCTGCTATTCAATCTACTGCTGGAGGGCCA
>CAZCNB010000027.1:0-3452 GCA_964500465.1 uncultured Candidatus Saccharibacteria bacterium
GATCTACTTCAAAGAAGATAAAGTAAAACTTCCAGAATTAGTGAAACTCCTTGAAAAAGAAAACAAGCCGACCGTTCTGTATATCTTCGGTTGGGGTAAGAACGAATACAAAAATGAGTATTCAACAAAGAATATCAAAGTCGAGGATATTCCCGAGCCAATTATTGAGGTCTACAAAGAAATTAACAGAATTTAATATATGTTTGCACTTAAACCATTCCAAGAAAATACAATCGCAAAACTGAAAGATCAGTTCCTTTCGTTGTGGAAGTCACCGCATGACAACATTCCGCTTGTCTTCAAATCTCCGACAGGATCAGGAAAAACGATCATGATGGCACAGTTCCTCCGTGATCTTGTGGGTGATCCTCGTTTCTATGGCAACGATGTTGCTTTTATCTGGCTTACTTTCAATGAGGAATCATATTTGCAAAGTAAGAACAAACTCTTTTCATACTATGGTGGTGCTTCTGAACTAGACCTTTTGGATCTTAATGACCTTACACAAGGAAAACTCAATAAGAACTCAGTATTTTTCATTAACTGGCAAAAGATCAAAGGAACTTCTAAGGAAAGCCGAAAACTCCGCAAGGATAACGAATGGGGGCTAACTTTTGATAATTTTATTGAAAAAACTAAAGAAGAAGGTCGCAAGCTAGTTGTAATTGTTGACGAAGAACACATCGGAGCAGATACTCAACTTGCCGATGAAATTTTCAATCTTATCAGTCCAAAAATAACAATCCGTGTTTCCGCTACTCCAAAGTATTTTCCTAATGCCGAAGAAATGGCAGAACAACGAGGTGGATTTGTACAAGCAAAACGAGAAGAAGTTATTGAAGCGGGATTAATCAAGGAAAAGATTATTTTCCAAACAGAAGAAGATCTTAATCGAAAGGATTTTAGAGGAATGGATCAGGATGAGATCCTCCTCGAACTTGCTTTCAACAAAAGACAGGATCTCATAAAACAATACAAAAAACTTGATGTTGAGGTAAATCCGCTTGTTATGATTCAACTTCCAAATGACGATCAAGCAGGAAAAGATACAACAGCTACCAACAAGCAAGAGATCGTTAAGAACTACCTCAAAGAGAAAGGTGTGCTTGAAGACGAGATTGCTATTTGGTTATCACAGGAAAAAGTGAATCTTGAATACATTGAGGATAACAAGTCACCAATCTCTTTCTTACTTTTCAAACAAGCCGCTGCAACTGGTTGGGATTGTCCCCGCGCAAGTATTTTGGTGATGTTCCGAGAGATCAAGAATCCAACATTTGCTATTCAAACAGTTGGACGTATTTTGCGCATGCCATTTGGATCACATTTCCCTATACCAGAATTAAATCTTGGTTATCTCTATACAAACTACAAACGAAATGAGGTTATTTCTGAATACGGCAAAAACAAGACTGATAACCGTCCTGCGATATATGGAAGTTATCGAAAGGCAGATATTAAACCAATCACTGTCGAATCAGTATTCATGAGCCGTACTGACTACAATGACCTCGGGGATTCTTTCCAGGGAACATTTAGTGAGGTGGCAAATAAATACTTCTGCATTGGTAAAGACACCCCTGCTCAAGCAATTAAGAAACTTGAAGCAAAGAATTTGGAAACTAAACCAAGTGTTACCAACGATCTTATTGTTGGTGTTGAAATTGATGACTATGATAATTTCACCAAAGAACTCATTGCCGAAGGAGGAAGTCATGATCAAGAAATGTCACAGCATGACCTTGAGAGGCTATATAACCTCTTATGTTTTAAATTCATTTCACATCAAATAGATGAAAATAAAAAGTTTGCACCAGAACGTTCTTGGGGAAAATTAAAAACCGCTTTGAATGTGTGGTTGTTGAATATCACTGAACAGAACCGTCAGAGTATCTACAAACTGGTTGTTAACGATCTACTCAGCCAGTCTAGCGTTCTTGCTCCAGTAATCGGCACAGCTCTTGAGAAGTATCGCTTAATTCGTGAGAAAGAAGTGAATAAGAAATCTGAACGATCAAAGCGAACAGAAACTATTGAGATACCTCGTGACTCTCTATTCTTTACTGACCAATACGAAGAAATGAAAGTTAAAAAGTCGGCAATGCAACCGTTCTACATAGAATCAGATTACAAAGGTGAGGCTAATGAAAAAGAGTTTATTAAATTCTTGGAAGATAGTAAGGATGTGATTTGGTGGTACAAGAATGGAGATACGGGAAGTGAATTTTTTTCAATCTCGTATTACAACCCTGATGAGAACAAAGAAAAACTATTCTACCCAGACTGGATTATTCAAACTAAAAACACAACTTGGATTGTTGATACTAAGAAAGGATCTACTGCTGAAATTACTGATACTAAATACAAAGCAGAAGCATTACAAGAATGGCTCAAAGGCAAAAAGGGATTTGCTGGAGGAATTGTCGTACAAGACGGTCCTAATGGTTGGAAAGTGAATACTAATAAGATATACACCTACTCTCCGTCGTTTGAGAAGTGGAATAACTTAAAAGATGTTATATGAGTGCACAAGAAGATGAAATCAAATCACTTGAAATACTTGTAAATGCAACCAGAAACAAGGTTGACTATCAATTGAATGCCGATAATGGACTTGACGCAAAAACAGGTGTAATGATCGCACTTGAAGTAGGTATTGTTACTTTTTATATACAAAGTGTTCATCATCTCTGTAGTCTTTCATTCATACCTATCGTAATTTTTGGTTTTTCTATTTATCTTCTTTGGGGAGTATTAAATGTTAAAACATATAACACTGGTGTTGTTGATTTCTACAATGATCCCAAGAATTACCGTTCAATGAAACCCAATACTCTCTTGGAACAATTGCTTTCTGATTATCAAGATGCTTTTGATAAAAACTCAAAGAATCTTGAAAACAAAAATAAAGATTATAAACGAGCACTAAAATTATTCCTTCTTGGCTTTGTATTATTAATATTTTTTATTTAAATCTATGACAAATAAAAACCCTCAATCAACAAAAAGTGGTCAATCTCAACCAAGTTCTACACCAAAACCAACGACACCTGCACCTAGACCAGCACCAAGCCAGGGACAAACAGTTTCTAAAGGTGGTAAGAAAAAGTAATACTGACTATGAAATCTGGTCGAATTTTTTAGTCAGGATTACTTATGTTAAAGAAATAGCTATTCTTTAACTCCTCAGAAAACCTAAAAGTATCTGCGTGGGAAAGAACTCCCAGATAAGACATTAAAGTTGCGCGAACTTTATCTTCTGAAATTTCTTCCCGTTTATAGAGTAATATCTTTTCGTTTATTTTCCTTAATGCACGTTTCTGTGTACGTTTACGCACTAAAGTAAAATGTGGAAATAATACATACCCAAGATAATCAATACCGCGACCAAATTTAGTGATCGTGACTTTCTTTGGGTGTATCTGTATCTTCAGTTTCTCTTTTAGAAATAA
>CAZCNB010000028.1:0-3293 GCA_964500465.1 uncultured Candidatus Saccharibacteria bacterium
TCCATGAACCTGCTGTTGCTGAAAGTACGCTCGTATGGAAAGACGACACACTTGAGAATGCCAAGCGACACATCGCGCAGGTGATCACCATACTTTCTGACATTGCGGATACTGCATGGGATGCCACTATGATCAAAGCGGTGGTCATGCCATACGCAGATGCACAAGGGAGAGGCAACGTCTTGTGGCCGTTTCGTGTCGCGCTTTCTGGGCGTGAGAAGTCGCCAGATCCATTTGAGCTCTCTGCGGTACTTGGTAAAGAGACAACCCTCGCACGCCTCCGAAACCTATAGTTGACAAAGGCATCGAAAAGTGATATAATGTACTCAAATCCTTTGTTATGTTACTTACAACCATTGTCGCGACAACGTGCACTTGTGCACACTTCACTGCACATGCAGTAAATGTATTTTTTTCTCAGACCGAGAAGCTCTCATACTATCATGAAGGACAGCAACGCTCCGTAGGGTTCATCCAGGGGCCGCGGTACTTCTATGGTAAAAGCATAAGGAAGCGCAATCGCTTCGCAGTGCTGTATGGCAAAAAGACGGCCATGACCATCGAGCGTCACATGGATGATCGACGGTCAAAGAATCAGGGTGAAAATGAATCTCGTTCCAAGTATCGGAACGAAAAGAGAAAAGCTCACAGGGAACTGTGGGAACAGTGGTGAGATAGGGACAGTGAAAAAAGCCGTTGGTATATACCAACGGCTTCGTTTGTTTCTGGGCTATCCCAAAAACGAATGAAGGGCGCCGTTTGACGGGCGCCCTGGTTTTAAGGGTAGGTGAAATATCCCAAACATATACATGTCTGGTAGGCCAAATAGGGAACGGACTAAAGGTACGGATGTGCCTTTATTTGCTTCCATCATAACCCATTTTGTGTTTTTGTCAAATTTGAAAAAAGGGGAGAGTATGAGACAATATCTGCATGTTTAGAGAACAATTTCCACAACCAGAACAACAGAAGATGTCTTCTTTTGAAGCAGAAGCAGCTATTTCAGCAGTGGTATCAGAGCTCACCGCGATGGCGTCAGTCGACCCTTCAGTGTTTGAACGACTTCGTTCACTTCGTGAAGCGCTCCTTGCAGGAAGCAAGACACCAGAGATAGCGTTCAACGATGCGCAAGAAATCCTCGACGAGCAAAAAGCACTCGCCGAAGACGAAGACGCAAACCCTCTTCTTCGCGCATAAAGAGTATAAAAAAGTCCCGCCATCATGTGGCGGGGTTTTCGTTTTTGGATGCTCTCAGTGCCTTGTTTCTTTCGGCTACCAAGCAAGTGATGGTGAAGGATAGCACGATGGCTCCGGTCAGTATCCTGATCCATTCGTCAGAGAGCTGTATTGCCGGCATACTTGCTACTGTTACATATAAGCCCAGTAAAAACAGAGGAACATTGAACGCAGTCATCTGTACTATCAGTGAAAGAGGAAAAAAACGACTTCGCCCTTTTTCATACCAATAGTTCCAAAAATGTCGTATCTTTAGATATAGAGAAAACGGTGCCAGTAGTGTCCCCGTGAGAACGATGAGCACTCCGAGGTTTTGCCCTAGCACATCCTCTCTTTTGATGACCAACATCAATGAAATGACAACTTTCCCAAAGATACAGAAGACTATCGTATACAGCACTTCTGCAAAAATACCAAAAGATTTTCTTTCCATGTAAAACAGTTTTTTTCTTATACTAAAACAATTGCGCATTTTGTCAATTTCACTCTAGACTAAACCATGAGAAAATACCGCTATGGAACTCAAAGTAAAAAAGCTTGTACCAGAGGCGAAGATGCCGACGAAGGGGTACCCTGGAGATGCGGGGATAGATTTCTACGCACTTGAGCGGGTGACCTTTGCTCCCGGTGCTCAGGAGCGCGTGCGCACTGGTGTGGCGCTCGAGATACCAGAGGGACACGTCGGGCTCGTGTGGGACAAGTCGAGTATTTCTTTTAACAACCACTTGAAAGTGATGGGAGGCGTGATTGACGCCGGCTTTCGAGGGGAGTTCGTCGCGTCGCTTGTAAATGTAGGGAGCGAAGCACAAACGATCGAAGCAGGGCAGAAGTTCACCCAGATGCTGATCCAGCGTTTCGAGGACTGCGACATCGTCGAAACCGACACGCTTTCTGATACCGTTCGCGGCGCCGGGCGTGAAGGGAGTACTGGGCACCACTAGATTGGAAAAATCTCTAAAGTGTGGGAAGATTTATTCATGCCGCTTCCAAAAATTATCGACAATAATCGAAAAATTTTTCTAGACGTTTTTAAAGATATTTCTCAATCTTTTAATGATTTGTCAATTGCGACAGGATATTGGGATATCGAAGGAATGAATCTTGTAATGGATTCGATTGAAAACTATGACAAGGTACGTATTTTGATCGGACGCGAACCATTACTAAAACGAGATAACAAGCAGGGGTTAGATCAACCAGAACCTGATTATCCAGACCAAGATTTTTTTGATGACTTGCAAAATATTAAACCATCACCTGAACTTGCTCGTGTAGTGATTCGGATGAAAAAAATGATTGATGCGGGGAAAATCGAAGTGCGAGTGTATCGCCGATCATTTCTCCATGCGAAATGTTATATCTTTGGTAATTATGAATCCCCCGAAGCTGTGGGGATTATTGGATCTTCAAACTTTACTCGAAACGGAATGACTTCAAATTCTGAATTAAACGCACTTGAATCTGATCATCGCGTGGTAACATTTCAACCAAAATCACCTGATCAAGAAGTGGGGCATTTGTTCTGGTTTGATGAATTGTGGAATGATGAAAAAACAGAGGAGTGGACAGGAAAATTTATAGAGCTTGTTCGTAATACTCCACATGGTGACTTATTGAACAGTCCTCGTGATATGTATCTGCGAACGCTCTATGAATTATATCGTCATGAAATTGAACAAGATGAACAAGAAATTATTAATCCCACATCAAAAACGCTCTTTGATTTCCAGCAAAAAAATGTAAAAAATTTACGTCGTATTTTGGATACGTACGGTGTTGCGATGCTTGCCGATTCAGTAGGGCTTGGAAAAACAGTTTCTGCAATTGGTGTTATTAAGCAATATAAAAATCAGCGTGTTGTGGTTATTGCGCCAAAATCTCTAACTTCACAATGGAGAGATGAACTTGCACGAGAAGGTCTTTTTCATGTTCAAATAATTTCTCTTCAAAACAAAGAGGAAATAAAAGAAATACAAAAAGTGGACAAATATACCGGTGTCGGATTATTTGTAATTGACGAATCACACAACCTGCGGTCACATAATGGAACACGTTAT
>CAZCNB010000029.1:0-2959 GCA_964500465.1 uncultured Candidatus Saccharibacteria bacterium
GCGGATTGATGGTTTCGGCCAGCTCGCGCAACGCTCTCTGAATCCGCTCGTTTCCAGATACGTCGGCCTCTAGTCTCATAATTTAAATCACAGATTTCGTGGTATTCAAGAGCACCACATGTAGTCGCATTTAAACCGTCGCCGGCTGCTTGATAAAGGCTCCCACAAGGGGCGCAAATCGTTTAAGACGGCTGCGTACTATCAAGATTCTTGCAGCAAAGCTTGACATTCATCGCCGCATAACAGCGACCCTCGTAGCGTTTCAATGGTTTCGACTGGCAATGGCTCTATGCCTTTCATCGCCGCCCGTCCGGCAATCGCCGCCTGCCATTGCGCGGTATTCCGGCCCATGACTACGGCACGCATTTGCTCGGTGAAGGGGACGGAAGCGACGATGTAATCGCCGATTGTTTGGTCAAGGCTGAATGTGTTATCGCCACCGGCATCGGGATCGATGATCGCGCCGAGCGCGTTCGCTTCGTCGATAAGGGAAACGGGGAGCGCGAGGGGTAAGCGTTCAGTCCACATTAGAGAATTGGCTTCATCGTGACGTTATCAAGCGTACCAGTATTCCCAGCCACAATTCCAGCGGAATACATTATTCGTAATATACTAATAGGCGAAATACGAACAATTGATTTATTTCCGATTGTTTGTATGTCTGAATAATAAGTGGTAGCTTCATCGGTTGTTTTAATCGAAAAATATGTACCAGTTGTTGAAGACGTAATGGAATACTTTAAGATATAAGGATTAGCGCCTACGGAAATGTCTTGTTTAATAATAGCGCGGGAAGCGCCGCCATCTGGTACTGAAACTTGCGCCGTTCCAGAATTCCATGTGATCGTCCCTGTTGAAACAATAAAGGGAAGCCATCCAGAAATATCCGTATCAAACCCCCCATTCGTCACCAGCTCACTCCCCAACCCCGGCACATTCCGCCCCATCACTCTCGTCACCAGCGCCTTTTCCGCCGCCGTCAACGCGCGGTTGATGATCAGCACGTCTCCGTTATAGCTGAAAGGCGGCGTGAGGTTGTAGGTCGTGTCAACCGTTTGATTTTCTGCAATCGTCACGCCTTCTGCGCCCACCGTCGCGATGGTGCAGGCGCTGCCGAGACTCCCTGAAAACGTCGCAGTGAGTGCTCCTGTGGAGGTATTCGAGTCGAGCCAGAATTTGTTGGAGACGGGAGTTTGGCGGAGATATGGCTTGTTGCCGGTGGTGGCTTGGATGGCGTGGTTGCCTAGTAATAACTGCGCGGTAACATTATCAAATTTACCATTACCGCCCGTGTTGATCGTATAAAAATACGTCCCACTATTACCGCCGCCAAAAACAAGCTGTGAAATTTCTCGGCTAGAGCTTATTACTATACCACCTGTTCCGACAGCAGCACCGAACGCAAGCATAGCACCAGATACAACTACAGCATTCGCCGTAACTTTATAAAAAGCGCCAGTCGTTAATGACGACTGGGTAAACGCTCCACGGTTTGATCCAGTAGTCCCTATAATCGCAGCTACTCCATCGGCTATAGAAAAAGTCCCCGTGCCTGTGCTGGCTGAACTCCATGCTGAATTATCGCTAAAAGAGCTATTAAGGAAAATGTTTGGCCCCAGCTTCAAGTCCTTACTCACATCAAACCGCAGCCCAACCACCCCGTTCACGCTCGCCGGTATCGTCCCAGCAGAATCCTCGAACATATACGCCGGATCAGCGGGCCAATACCCGCCCTGCTCGCCATTCGCGAACAGCCGCTTAATCGCCATCAAATCGGCGAGTCGCTGTCCTTTGTCGCTCGCTTTCGCGATAGACAGCGTATTCAGTCTGGCCGGGGAATATCCGGCAGGAGCGAGCGAGGATGGCAGTAGGCGCATGGGATTAATCCGCGAAGCTCCGTCCCCAGCCGGAAATGGTCACTGTCTTGGCCGCAGTGACGGTGACGAGAGACTTGGCTTGCAGCTTCGTGCCAGCCGCGATCTCGATGACCGGGATGCCATCGGCGGCCACCGTCCCGACCGTAACAAGACAGTTCACTCGTGTCGCCGCTCCGTCTGTGCCGGACAAGGTGACGGCCCGTACCGTCCCGATCAGAAATGTCGTCGAACCGACATAGCGACCGAACTGAATGTTCACGGTGCTGGTGTCGTCGCTGCACAGATTCAGCGCCTCGACGCGCACATTCGCCGTTCCAGCGCTGTTGTCGTACACATCTACCCATGCTGTCGTATCCGCAGGTAGGATGGTTTTGGCGATAGAGACGACGCTCTTGGCATAGGTGGGAGTAGCGGCCATTTACAAAGCTCCGAATTGAACGGCAGAAAGGAGTTGAGATTGAGTCAGGATGGATGTCGCGTTGAGAGTTCCGATACTGACCGTTCCATCATTTAACACGGTCATAGCGGTCGTCGCGCCGTTATTCCCTACCTTCATTTCTATTGCGGTGGCGTCACTTGTTCCATTCCCGCTGGTTCCTTGCAAAACGATCTTGTCGGTAACACCAGACCCGCCGATGATTGTTTTCCCGCCGCTACCATCAAATACGCCACGAAACAGGCTCATTGCGCGATCTCCACCGTCGCGTTTGCGACAGCCGCAGTGAATCGCAGCGCGAACACCGGGCCATCCAGAACATCTATGGTTTTGCTGGATACGGTACCACTAGGCCACGCTGTCCACGCCCCACCATCAGCGACCTGATATTCTACCAGCAGCGTCCCTCCAATTCCAGGAACGGCGGCGATGGTTGACGGATAGGGTATCGAGTGTTGTGCAGCTCCAAGCGTTTGCGGAGCGCCGACGACAATCGTAAGAAGTTGGCACTCGTTTCGTTTTCCAAGACTAGACACTTCGTTTCTCCAGTTTCATGTTCGTGTGATGTTGACGGAGCGATCCGGCTCACGCTGGAGCGTTTAGCGAACGCAAGTCAGTGATTGTGAACTCGAACTCCTCGTTGAAC
>CAZCNB010000030.1:0-2579 GCA_964500465.1 uncultured Candidatus Saccharibacteria bacterium
AATATGTGTATCCTACGACGTTAATTTGAGGCTAACCATGATATCATAAACGGCTGTTCATCCTATAACATGAAAAAATCCGAGAAGTGCTACGCTCAAATGCGACGAAAATCCCGAGGTTTTATTCGCAACCGCTTTTAGCCTGTAAAACGTAGAAATGATGCAGTATGTGCGAGATTGTGCATAAGTGGTTTTTCCCCAACCTATGGAAAGACGATAAAACTATACTGTATTGGTGTGATGCTTAGAACAAAAAATGCGCCGAGACCCTGTAAGATCAACGGCGCACCGCTCTGCATGTTGTACTATCTACCTTGTGTTGCCATGTTCAGATACAAGATTGCACAGATAATTATTGCTATTATGTATTGCTTGGTTTTACTCATAGTTGTATTATTATGAATTGATAATCAAGAGGGTATAACCTCACTTATGATTTTGTTCAACTTGTCCAATACTGTCCCGTAATAGTCCCGTGTTTGATCTGTATCCTCAAATTGTGCATTGTTATATACAAGATCACGTAACAAGCAAAGATCGTCAATCTCAAAGTATTTATTTATAGTGTCCCATTCTGCTATTGTCATAATATAAATATAAATTGATAAATAGTGTTTGTGTGTGTTATCGCTTCACCTGTTGTTATGCTATAGCCTGTATTGCCTTGTCTAGTCGTGCTTGCTTCTCGTCTTCCGATAATGTATTCCAGTCATCAGGCATGGGTAGCATTGCCTCACCGAGTCCAGCTTTCAACATGCGAGCTTTCCAGTCGTTTGCTTGAGATTGTGTATCAGTCAATAACTCCCCTATTTTTGCAATCATGGCAATACTTTTGAACATATCCCCATCTTGAGAGAATGACTGCGAGTCTATCATTGCTTGATATTTCGCCTTATCCTCCTTGCCTATGATCTTGTTACTCACTTTGTCAACAATACATGAAAGTATTGATTGGTAAGTGTACGCCTCCCATGTACGATTGTAATAGGTGATTTTCTTATACGCTTCCTCTCTACCGTTGACGTATAAGTACGCCTTATGTCCCCAGCTATACCGTGTCTCATACGTCTCGCAGTCTATATATACGCTGTCTGATAGCTTGAAAGTCTTTTGACCGTATGTTTTGTTTTTCATAGTAGTAAAATTATATTGTTAATATGCGCTCACTGGTCTATTCTGATTCTGTTCATAGCTTGCACTTTCCCACTCGTCATCCTCATGGCTAGTCAATGAGTGAAAGTACCTATTGAGCGCATCAGTAATAGCCTCCAGTTTTTCCGCCCGCTTTGTTGGCAGTTTGCTAGTGTTAAAATTGTAATCATTGCATATGCGCCCTAACACACCGCCCCCCAGATAGTTTTGGTAGGCTGTCATGCGAAAGCCAATACCATTGAATAGATTGTCGAGTGATATCTCTATACCACCCCCCCTATAACCCACCTCACATCTAAGAGTATTTGCTTCTATGTACTCTACATAGTCTATAGTTTTGTTCATAGTTTTACCGTTCGTTAATAAATAATGTATTGCTGTCCAGTACTTCAACCATAATAGCCTGTTGGTTCAAGTCTCTATTTAGATGCTTACAGATTGTCTTTACTTGCGTATAGTCGACCGTATCACATACAATAGAGACTAGTAACGTTTTTTCCTGCTGGCCTTTCCAATAGCCTATGAGCTCACTTGTGCTCATGCCCTCATAGTAGGACGCTAGTATTGTTAGTGCTTTATCTTTCTCAAGCTCATGTGTGCTGTTGTTTGATCCTATGTAATAATTTAGCTTTTTCATAACATAGAGAATAAAATGATAATAGAAACTACCGCACCAACAAATCCCAAAGCATCCCACAAAGTACAGGTATCGTTTGTACGTTTCATAGGTAATGTGATGAACTGGTAATAGCACCCTCTATGCTGTCGTCTTTCGTTTCCAGCGCCTCAGCCATAATGTTGGCAATTCTCCTCCAAAAGAGAGCATCCTCGTATTGTTTGTCTATATCAGCCTCAGCTGAGTGAATGGTAAATAATTCACTGTCTCTCTCCTCAACATCAACAGGCGCGATTAAATCTAGTGTCTTGTCTGACATATTGATAATTTAAATAGTAATGCTTTTATGATATCACAAACTATACCACCTGTCAATCAATCGACACATTGTATAGCCTGTTGTAACACGCTGTCTTACCTATGGTACAGGTTGGTAGTGGCGGAGCGAGAAGTGGCGGAGCTTATCTTCTAGTGCGTAGCTTTGGCTGCTTGCGTGGGGTGATGGGTTTGATCTTCACACCTTGGTTACTCATGGCTTTGGTAGTTTTACTTTGAGTGGTACTCAAAGAAGGGAGCTTTAATTTGGGGAGCTTCTTAATGGAACCTACTTTAATGGATGGTGAAACGGATGATGACGCTTTGCCTTGGGGCTTGGGCATTGATTGGTATGCACTAAGTGTGGCTTGGTCTGCTGTGGTAGTAGCCTGTGGTACTGTGCGATCAATCCTTGGGGCATCAGGCGTTTGAATTTGCGGGGTCTGTGGTTGGAGTCCGATCATTGCTTTGGCTTGGTCAAGGATGTTGCCTTGCT
>CAZCNB010000031.1:0-2530 GCA_964500465.1 uncultured Candidatus Saccharibacteria bacterium
TGGAAAGGAAAATTTTTGGTTTTGGTTCCGACGCTTCATAAATACATTATATGGCAATTTGGAATAATACACAATGGAATATTATGATATGTGTATATGCCAAGAGCAATTTACCAAGATGACCACAAAAAAATCGTTGAGCGCTTGAAACAAGCGCGTCTTGATGTCGGTCTAGGACAAATTGAAGTCGCTGAAAAACTTGGTAGAACTCAGTCTTATGTTTCTAAAATAGAATCAGGACAAAGACGCTTTGATGTCTTGCAACTCAAAGAGTTTGCAAAACTTTATAAAAAATCTTTAGACTTTTTTGTTAAATAATTATGAAGAAATGCACTGAATGTAATCATAATAGAGCAACACGTGGAGAATTCTGCGAATCTTGTTTTAATGAAACAAAGATCTGCCGAAGATGTCAGCAAAAGAAAAGTATTTTTGAATTTGAAAAAAATCAAAAATCTATACGAGGCAAAGTTTCAAGAAGAGGCGAATGTAGAGATTGTCGCAGTTGGAAAAAACCAATGTCTACTAAAGATAGACAGGCATTTGAAAAAATATCTCCACCGCCACTAATAGGAAAACCATTCACTTGCCCGATTTGCACTAGAACAATTATAAGACAATTTAAAAATGACGTTGTGTTAGATCATCTCCATAATACAGGTAAAATAAGGGGTTGGATTTGTAGAATGTGTAATAACGGGATGGGTATGATGGAAGATGACACAAAAACATTAGAGCGCGCTATTAATTGGATTAATGGTACTCTGAAATAGTTTATACTATTTACCCAATCTTTTTTTTGCTAACTCAACATATTCTTGCGAAATATCACATCCAAGATAATTCCTCTTATTTATCATTGCCATTTTGCAAGTTGTGCCAGATCCACACATTGGATCAAAAATTAAATCTTCAGGATTTGACCAGCTTATTATATGATCTTGAACTAACTTTTCTGGAAATATTGCCGGATGTTCATGAGCAATTTTATCGCTAGCTGAGTGACCTCTTCCTATTAAATATTCCCAAACATTTGTCCTTCTGCCATATTTAGAATATCCAGCTCTTTTTAATCTCAACAATGAACCATCAGATAATCTCTTGGTTCCACTGTCACCATCTCGTGCATCCTTGTTTTCCCTGTCCTTTAGTAGATTTATTGTTTTTGGAGTACCTTTACTCAAAACAAACATATATTCAAATGTTTGCCAATATGTTTTATTGCTGCCAACTGCTCCACGCGGAGTCTTTTGATAAATCATAGTATCAAATAGATTGAAACCAATCTCCTTGAAAAATAGAGCTTGTCTAAAAGAAGACCCTGTCTCATTTCCTTTTATTGTTTGATCTCCAACAATCCATACAACAATTCCACCCTTTTTTGTTACTCTAAAAAGTTGTTTTGCAATATTTTCAAAATCAAAACTATAGCCCTTATAATCTCTCATGTCATCATATGGAGGAGAAGTCACTGTCAGGTCAACAGAATTCTCGTCCATTGATTTCATAAACTCAACACAGTCTGATCGATAAATATTATTTAGTTTTATCTTCCCACTTTTTAGTTCTTGTTCTTCAAGATTTCTAAAAGTTGAAATTACTTTTCCCTGAATTATCACCTCCTTAACATAAAAAGGTTTTAATTTAGGATTTGCAGGTTGCAATCTTATTCTATTTTTTTCCCTGTAAATTTTCTTGAGAGTAACTTCGTTGTTGTTAATTAGGGCGACAGCAGTTTCACCATCTTCAACCGTATTTTGCTTCCGGACTATAACAGTATCACCATCAAATATACCCTCATCTATCATACTGTCACCTTTAACGCCCAAAGCAAAAAGCTCCCCTTGTTGAAATAAACTTCTAGGCACGGGTATGGTTTCGTATTCTTCTATCGCTTCAATAGGCTGCCCTGCAGCAATATATCCTCTAAAGGGGATATTGATTATCTCGTCTTTTTTACCAATCTCCACAGACCTAACAGCATTTTTCTCACGATTTATATATTTTTTATCTTGTAGGATTTTAATGTAGTGATTTACCGTAGAAACAGAAGCCAACTTCAAATGTTTTCTCATTTCTTCATGAGAAGGAGCCACGCCATGTTTTTGTGTGTATGTCTCGATAAAGTCTAAAACCTTTTTTTGTTTAATCGTGAGCATAAATATATTGACTAATAATATTCTAATTTATATAATTCTATTATACTAGAACAAGACTAGAAAGTCTAAACTTAGTTATCCACAATTATTAATTAACCTTTATAAATCATATGCAAGTAACTTGGACAGAACTAATCCCCCTAAATCAAGCAGGAGTGAATCGTATAAAAGACAATGTTTCTGGGGTCTATCGTATCTCTCACCACGATCAAAATAAAAATTCTTATTATGTTCACTATGTTGGACAGGCAGAAAATTTGAAAGAAAGACTAGGACAGCATTTGGCAGGTTCAGAGACTAACTCTTGCTGTAATAGTTTTTTGAAAAGTCATAAGTGCTATTTTCGTGCATGTTCAATATCTACCCAAAGC
>CAZCNB010000032.1:0-2491 GCA_964500465.1 uncultured Candidatus Saccharibacteria bacterium
AAGGCACACACAAATCGCCATCGGAATCACGGATGAGGGAACCGGGGAAGAAGAACCACGGCTTGGTATCTTTTAGTTTGTCGAGGGTTTGGGTGGGGTTTTCTTTTAGCCATTTCCAGTATTCGAGTCCGGGGAGTTTGAGGTTGGGGTAAGTTTGGACGATGTGTTGCATGACCTCAGAACGTGGTTTACCTACAAATTGTGGTAAGTCTATTATGTGTATCTTTGATTCTGGTATGTGTTCGAGGTCTATGCCTTGTGTATCTTTGTTTAAGGTATATTCACCGAATTTGGTCGGGGCATTGTCGTCTTTGAGGGTGGCATAGTCTTGGGTTGTGGGATCTATGTATGTGCCTGTGTAACCATTCTCGGGGGTGCCGAATACACTTGTTAGTGATGGTGTGTATAGTGTGTCTATGTCTTGTGGTACTTTTTCTTCTTGTGGTAGGGGTTGGTTGCTGTCTATTCTCTTTTTCATTGCTTTTACTCTGTTTGTAGCTCCTTGTATACTTGCCTTTTCTGCTTCTAGTCTTTTCTCTCCAGATCCTGCTTCTTCACCTGGTTTATCATTGTATTCTCCTTGTTTTACATCTTTCTCTAATTTATCTAGTCTTTGCCTTATTGTATTAATATTGTCTTGTAGTCTTTGTTCCCATTCTCTCTTTAGTTGTTCTTGTGTTTTGGGTGTTTTGTCGGGAGTTGGGGGTGTTGTATCTGGTGTTGGAGGCACATTTTGTCTTGCCATTTCTATCACGGAAGATGAAGAGTCGGGTGTTGAAGAAGATTCAGGGGTTTGTGGGGGTTCTGATTTTAATTCATTGCTCATGTCAGTATTATAACTAAAATTGAGATAATTATAAACAAAACTCAGTGGGGGCGGACCTAAATAAAAACAGACCCCGCCGAAGCGGGGTTGTGTGTACCAAAGTAACGATTCCTAGCTCAATTGTCGATTTTCCTGAATGAACTCGCTCGTCTTATCAGCCAGAACCCGTTCATCTCGATGTTCCGCAACATCCATGGGAGCTAGCCCAGGTGTAAAAGTCATGAGTACCCGCACCGGCCTTCGCTGAGTCGACATGAGACCATGCCGAACGCCAGGCGGAATCAAGACAACATCACCCTTGGTAACGTTGACAACCTTGTCACCGAGTACCATGAGTCCAGTTCCACGCAGGATAATGTAGGTCTCGATAGTCTTGCTGTGAACGTGTACCGGGGAGTCGCCTATCTCAAGCACGCCAACAGATGCACACCGAACGACCTCACCCAGTCTCCCGTTCTTGTGTTTGAATCGTCTTCCCTCGTCAATCAAAAACGTCTTGAGCCCGCAGACGCTTTGCGCAGCGCCTGCAGAATCCTTGGGCATGTTGGCAACAACGGCCCCGTGACCGAAACCATCGATGCCACGAAGGCCGTATCCAACCGATTTGCCGTCCAGCTGTCTGTGCTCTAACGGCGTGTTTAGACCGCGAAGTTCTTTGACGAACTTGCGACCTGCTTTCTTAGTCATGATCATAGTTTTGGTGAGTTGAATCCTGAGAAAGGTCACAATAATACATCGAAAGCGAATCGAGGTAAGTCATAACCTTCGATCAAGATTCAATCAAAACATTCCTTCAACATAATATGACTTATATGAAATAAGTCAAATTTTTTTCCTATGTCATTTTTTAAAAAACTAAAAAATTTATCGGTCCATCTGTAAAAGCTATGAAATGATAATCATATATAATACTTCAATTTCTCATCAGAAACCTCCAAATCCTTCGGATTAGTTATTTGATGCCACCTTGTAGCAAAAACGGCACGGATTTTGTTCCCCTTCATTTGCATAAGTGTTTGAGGCAGACCATATTCTTCTCGAGAATCATTTATCTTTTTGAGAGGCAGATCAAAAATACTTTCGTCTAGAAAATATAAGCCAGTAGAAACTATTTCTCCGACCTTATGACTTCCCTCTATTATGTCTTCAATATATCCATCATTATTTATGACAACCTTACCACCACCCTGAGCAAATTCATTTTTAGAAACCAAAATTGAAAGCGGATATTTCGTGCAATTTTCAATATCTTGCCGACAATACAGATCGTCTCCACACATTACTAGAAATTTTCCTGACAAGTATTGCTTCGCCTTCCACAAAGCATATCCAGTACCTAATGGTTCACTGTAAACATAAGTAATCTTTTTGCCTTTATAATTATTTCCGAAATGATTTTCAATTTTCTCTCCAAGGTAACCAATGATTATAATTATCTCATCACATTCGAGTGGGAGAATGTCGAGCTTATACTGAATCAAAGTTTTACCCTTGATTGTAAGTAATGGCTTGGGAATATCTTTGGTCAAATCCCCCATTCTAATACCCCTTCCAGCGGCTAATATTACTGCTTTCATGTTTGAACAAATTTGTGTTTTTCGATTTTCCACTTATGTAGATTTACCTTTGAATCCGAACACTTGTATGATTAGAAATTATGAGAAA
>CAZCNB010000033.1:0-2489 GCA_964500465.1 uncultured Candidatus Saccharibacteria bacterium
ATGGATAAAAACTTCCGAAAGTACCGGTGTCTTTGTTAAAAGACTTAATATTGATAATATGGAAATGTTAGTTTTCATATCCGAGGGATCTAATAATCGAGGAACTCCATTTGTTTTAAATCTAACAAAAGAAAAACTTCAGATTGAAGTATTCAAGAAACAATTAGGTTTAATCAAATAAAATAAAAACCATGGACTGGAAAGTTGGTGATATTGCAATTTGCATTAATGTTAGTAGTTTATCGGGGAAACTGAGAAATCTCCCACCTTTAGTTCTTTATCAAGAATATAAAGTATTAAATATACAAGAATGTTCATGTGGATCTGTCAGTTTGGATGTCGGATTAAATGTTAATAGTAATATTAAATGCTCCATATGTGATAAAATAAAACCGGTTAGTGGTATTTGGTGGTGTAATTCTAAACGTTTCACCAAGCGTCTGCCAATTTCCGCGATTGATGCCCTGATTTCAGAAATCATGGAAAAATCGCCCCCGGAAGAAATTGAAGAAAAATCCGAAGAGACAACAAAAGTTTAAAGCCAAAATAAGACAAAATGAAGCTACGTAAACAAATCCGGCATAAGATATACCTCAAAGCATTAGAGAGGCTTAATAAGGCTCCTAATACCCTCTGCTGCGTTTTGAGGGATAGTATTGAGGAAGTTGTCCCGGAACTTAATCCTACGATTTATGATGTTAAAGGTCTGTTAAAAGAATTCAAGAGGTTTGATCCGAAGCTTGGGATATTTAAAACTTGGTTTCCTCTGAATCGGAAGGGGTGGAAACAAAGAATTCTTATATTAGAATTCTGTATTACAATGACCGAATCCTAAAATCGATTGACATGGAACTCTCATATCAGGATTTTTTACAAATATTATCTCCTCCCGTTAGAGAAAAATTTGAGAGAAATGTAAGATTTCAAGAAAGACTAGATTATAATCAGAAAATTAATTATACATTAATACCTAGCACGTGGGTTTCTAGTTCTTTCTCATGGGGAGTTACCCCGGAAGGTGGGATTTATTGGTATAGAGTATATAAAAAGATGCTTGAAATCGAAGCACAATAAAACTTATTAACATGGTATTTACATTTGATCAGTTTCTGGAATATCTGTCACCAAAGGTTAAGGAAAAATATCTGAACAATCTTCGAGAATATAGATTAACAGAGCGAGATTTTAATCATTTTGTTAATCAATCTTTAAGATTATATGATTGGACTAGCTATGCTTTTTTGTGGTGTAGTACGTCTGAAGGTCAAAGATACTGGGAAGAGGTAGCCACAAAAATGAAACAAATCCAAAACCGTTTAGATCAACAGTCATGAAAAGAATAATAATCAACTTCATTCTCGCAGCTTATACTTTAGTATTGTTATCATTAGTTATGACAAGCTGCACTCATTATTATACTCCGGAAAAAGCAGCGAGAACAGGTGGGAAAACATGTCGCCAAAAACATTTTATACGTTAAAACAAAATACCATGCGTAAACAATTAAGAGATCGCCTTAAAAATTTAAAAGAGGGGGATGAGGTTTTATTATGCGATGATGAGATTGTTTCTTTGCCATCTTATCACCATGTGAAATCGGTTTCTACCGGGTACGATTATATCTTCCAAGAAGATTTTAATCGTGTCCTATTAGACAACGACCAATGTTTTGATACAAGAACCGGGTGGAATATTGATAAGAACTATTGCAATTATATCATTCCTAAAATATAAGTTATGAAATACAAATTCAAAGTTGGGGATAAAGTTAAAATTGTAGATTTTGGCATGGGCTGTTCTCCTGAATGTAAGAACGAAGTTGTTGAAATACTACAACTTGGACTATATAAAGATGGTCCTGGATACAGAATAACTAAAACAAAAGAATATTCTAATGCAACAAATGGAGCTCATGGTGGATTTATAGGAGAAAAGTCTTTTGAGCTTGTTAAAGAACATATTCCTGAATATCTTGAATGTATTAATATAGAAGGTGCAGGTAGTTATGGAATACTTGGTAGAATTTATAAGTTTGAAAAGGTAAGTGGTCCTTCTTGGATTGTCGTTTGTAATTTGAAATGTGGTCTTTATGATGCTGGTTCTATCTTATATTTTTGTCCTGACCAATTTAAACCTTCTACTAAAGAAGCTTACGAAGCTCAAGCTATAAATACTTATGGGTTGAAGATAGGCGATGTTTTAAAAAAAGAAGTATTGAATGCTTGGGGTAAAGAACCTAATTTCATTGCTAGTTATAGAGACAAATTTGAACACAATACATTGTTTCTTGGAGATAGAGTAATTGAAAAATTTGAAATCAAAAACGGAGTTACTGTTTTTAGAGTTTCTGATACGGCCTATTGGTACGTTAGGGCAGAAGGGTTTAAAGAATTTTCTGAAATTTTCAATAAAAAAGAATCTAAATATGAAATAGGTAAGTGGTATAAATATATATAATCATATTTAAAAAATGAGTTTTATGCAAAATA
>CAZCNB010000034.1:0-2316 GCA_964500465.1 uncultured Candidatus Saccharibacteria bacterium
TATTTTGTGCTCTTATTGTATCGTACATATTAAATGGGGTACAGATCACTGGCGGTGTTTTTTGAACGAAGTTCGAACATTTTTCGCCGAAAATCCTGAAAACTAATTTGGACTCGGCGGGGCAAACTATTTTTCTGGGGGAATGGAATTGCCCCGCCTCGGCTTTCTTCCCGCCCGCAGGAGGGGTCTGGGGAGGAATGCGGGCGGGATTTTGAACCTTTCCTTTTTCGCTTCCGAATTTCGTGCCAGTTGAAAACTGGCGCGCCACCTATTTAACTATTTTTTAAATCACTCATTATTTTTTTTGCCAAGTGATGAGCAAAATTTACTGCAACAGCATTTCCAATCATTTTATAACCGTCAGCAATATCACGATATTTGAAAATAAAATCATCGGGAAATGTTTGTATTCTTGCACACTCACGAACAGACAAACGGCGGTATAAATGTTCTTTTCCGGGAACAAAAATTCTTTTATTTTGTTCAATAAATTTCATTTTTGGTGCTTGTGGGTGAATTGGTGCGTGGCGACCACCAGCTTGAATTGTGAAAGAAGGCTCGTCCCAAGAACGGACACGATTTCGCGACATATAAATCGTTGAGAAACCGCCATTCATATATTCATGGTTTGGAATTTTCAACTCGTCGCCGTTTGTCTTGTTTTTATCTTTAGCTGGTTTTGCTAAACGCAAATCAAAAATAGCGTCTTTCAAAACAGGTTTATATTTTTGTGGTTCTGGAAATTCAAATTTCTTTTTTAATTTTTTATGATAACCAACAATAATAACGCGAAGCCTATCCTCTGGAACATCATAATCATTTGCGTTCAGAAGTTTGCAGGAAATTACATATCCGGCATTTTCAAATTCCTTGATTATATTTGAAAATGCCTCTTTGTGTTTTGGGTGTAAAATCCCCGATACATTTTCTGCAAGAAAAAATTTTGGCTGTTTTTCTTTCAATAAACGAATGTAGTCATAAAATAATTGACCTCGCTTGTCGTTTATTCCACGCCCAGCACCAGCCTCACTCCAACTTTGGCAAGGAGGTCCGCCAATAATTCCGTCAACATCGGGGATTTCAGACGCTGGAACATCAACAATACTTCTCTTGTCTAATTTTGTTTTTGGAAAATTATACTCAAATGTTTCCCAAATTGTCGGGTCGTATTCATTCGCCCAAACGACATGAAAACCAGCTCTTTCAAAGCCTAAATCTAACCCACCCGCACCTGTAAATAAAGAAGCTAATTTCATATTATTTTCTAAAACTCAATAATTTCGCCTCAAGCAATTTTGCTGGATTATTTGGCGATTTTATTTTTATATCTTTAATTAAAAAGTTATCACTAACTAAACTTTCAAGATGTTTTCTGTCTTTTTCTGGAAAAGACAAATATTTTTCTTTCAGCAAAATTGCATTAACAAAAAATTCAGAATTTTGCTCTGCCGGAACAACATAATCAAAAACTTTTATGGGATTTTCAATTCCCCACATTCCACGAATACGCAAATATGTTATTCCAAGAGGATCAACGCGATTTACTCTGCCGAGTTCGTTTGTTTCCGAAAATTCAACATCTTGTAATTCATTAACACCTTTTGAAATTTTATCTCTTATTCTTTCGTAAACTTCTTTATTTGCGGAATAACAATTACCATAAACAAGCCACAAGGCTTTTAGCTTGTCATCTTTTGAAACTCCAACAACATAAACTAAATCTTTTTCCCGCCAATCCTCACAATTTTTGCAAGCAGTGGTTATCATCGGACTATCAGAAAATAGTTTGTCTTTAGGATAAGAACTATTAAGTGCAATTCCCGAACGCAAACTTTCAATTTTCTTAACTTCTATTGCATCACCTTGCTTGATAATAATGTCTGGCGGATTATTTTGATTTCCAATATAAGAAAAATATTTGCTGTAAATTTCATTTTTCTTTTCAAGATTATTTTCATTTAGGGAATTGCAAAATAAGTCTTTGATATAAAATTCTAAAGCGTCGCCCATACTGTTTGCTCGGTTGGCAGCACGATAATGAGAAACCAAATTTGTAATTGGATTTTTGACTAAATTTGATATTGCGATAAGTAAATTTGTTTCCATAGTTTTATTTTATTAAATCCTCAATCGGCACATTAAGTGCCTTCGCGATTTTTTTAATTGTATCAATAGTTGGATTTTGTTGTTTGCCCGCCTCGATATTGATTATCGTATTATTGGAAACATCAGCAAGACGGGCAAGTTTTTCTTGCGACAAGCCCATTTTTTCTCTTATTCGTTTGATTTTGCTTGACTCTACCATATTAAAATAGT
>CAZCNB010000035.1:0-2263 GCA_964500465.1 uncultured Candidatus Saccharibacteria bacterium
AACCATTTCATGATCCTTATTTATATACTTCAACTGATTGAGAGAATGATTTTATTTCACCAACCATTTCATTTGAGTAAGCATCCCTTAGTTCAAAATGCGTGTACCCAGTGACAGCTTTCTTGAGTGTTCCAACTTTTGAAATAAAGTTCTTTTTGAATTCTACGGTTTGACCATACCAGCCATTATCTACATAAACTACTACTGCCGTATCTGAGAATTCATATGATTTCACGATCCGTGCTTCCATGCTTAATTTCATAAAAGCATCAAGTTGGTCTTGCGCTTCTTTTTTAAGAGCAGGATCTTCGACGGGTTTTGTTTCTACCTGTTTTTCTTTTTGCTCAACTGGTGTTTGTGGCACTGGGCCGTCAACGATAACACCAATGAGTCCTATTATAAAAATGACCCCAATAATAGAAATGATTGGATGTTTTTTAATCCAACCCATTCCTTTTTGGGAAAGAGTTTTTGTTTCCATATTTTTGTAGCGAGTTTTTTTAGAAACTAATAATAATCTTGGGGTAAACAAAAATCCCACCACCAAGTGCATCGGCAACCGAAGTTGCCCATACCAGTTTCCCGATATGACTCGCTACAAGTAATAGCCCCTGATGATGGGGTTTTTATCTTGTAGCGAGTTTTGCAACCATATCCTTTGGAAAACCAAAGGGGTTAGGTCGACTTTATTCAAGTTGAAATGAATAACTGCAACTGCCTTTATTCAAAGAGAATTATATCAGAAAAAGGGTTATTTGCTAAGCACTTATCCGCGAGTATGCGACATATTTCTAGTTCTGCATAGACTATGCACCACCAACTGGTCTGTCATTAATTAATATATGAAAACATACACCACAGCCAGGATTGGTAAGGAGGTCATAGCACCAGTACAAAAAATCAAATATGTACTATATGCTCGAAAATCTACCGAATCAGAAGAACGACAAGTACTTTCGATTGATTCGCAGGTAAAGGAAATGCTTGAGCTTGCAGAACGTGATGGCTTGGAAGTTGTAGAGATACGAAGAGAATCTCACAGTGCCAAAGAATCGGGACAGCGACCTGTATACAAAGAAATTCTAGAAGATATACGTCGAGGTAGATTCAATGGCATTCTCACTTGGGCACCCGATCGACTTTCTCGTAATGCAGGAGATTTAGGAAGCATTGTAGATCTCATGGATCAGCAGTTACTCATGGAAATTCGGACATACGGACAACAATTCAAAAATTCACCAAACGAGAAATTCCTTTTGATGATTCTTTGCTCACAAGCCAAACTCGAAAACGACAACAAGAGTATCAATGTGAAGCGAGGATTACGAACAAGAGTTGAGATGGGATTATGGCCTGGACCTGCACCGACTGGATACATGAAAGAAAAACGAATGGATCGAAAGTGTGAGACACTACTTGATCCAGAACGAGCACCAATTATTAAAAAGATGTTTGAGAAAGTAGCATATGAACATTGGAGTGGTAGAAAAATATATAACTGGCTCAAATTTGATTTAAACTTCAGAACCGCTGTAGGAAAGAAACATCTCAGTTTAGGAAATATTTATAAAGTATTAGATAACACCTTTTATTACGGGGTTTTCGAATATCCAAGACGATCAGGTAATTGGTATACAGGAAAGCATGAATCAATAGTGACCAAGGAATTATTTGATCTAGTACAAGCACAAATAAAAAGTAATGTGTTGAGAGCAGAAAACAAAGAGTTTGCTTTTACTAAAATGATGCTCTGTGGATTATGCGGATCGGGTATCTCAGCAGATGAAAAGTTCAAAAAACTCAAAAATGGTGGCGTTGCTAGATACGTCTATTATGGTTGTACTAAGGCGCGCGGGGTGGATTGTAAATGTGGGTATACCGAAGAAAGAGATTTACTTAAACAGTTTAATGAGTTGATCGAAAAGATAAATTTAAATGAAATAGAAGTTAAAGAAAAGATAAAGTACGATGTTGAGCGATTCTCAAAGCTACAAAAATTTCTCTTGGGAACTAAAGAAAAAATTGATATACCAAGTGTTGATGTAAGAGGATATGCAAAGTATGTCTTAAAAGAAGGAACTGATATTGAGAAGAGAGAGTTACTTGGGTGTTTAAAGAGCAAAATACTGTTAAGTAATAAGACTATTACCCTCAGTAAGTAAACAGTTGACTTCTAAAACCATATACCCTATACTATAGGGTATATGGTCAAACAAACACACAATCATGTTCACAAGCACGGTGAGCCAAACACAAAGGCTCG
>CAZCNB010000036.1:0-2214 GCA_964500465.1 uncultured Candidatus Saccharibacteria bacterium
CTAAATCTTTTCCCAAAGACCTTTAAACATTTCTCGTAGATTTTGAGCCATGACTGCGTCATGGGTTTCTACGAGATAATGCGGGTGTTGGTTGGTGACTATAAATAAAACATAATCCCCAAGCACCGCATGTGTTGCGGTAAAATCTACGGTTTTATCCCAATACTTTACCTGTCTCCGTTCGTTTGCAATTTTCCCTGCTAATTCTTTTTCTGCTTGTTTCTTATTTGTAATCAATCGTGTGCCAAAATCATCGGGAAAAATTTTCCAATGATACTCAACCCAATCTTTGTATGATTCAAGTAATGAAACATCCTGAAAACCCCACCAATTACGGTCATTCTGTTTTTTGGCGCTCTCTATCCATACAGGTAACTGCTTAAACAGAAAATCATTCATACGCAACTCATCAATAAAGCGAATTTTTGGCACTGAATACTGTTTTGATTTTGGCAACGCATCAAGCTCTCGAATTACCTCCTCGATAACAGTCTTTTTTTGTTCCAAATCAACCTCTTGTGATTTATAGAGATTTCGAAGCTCGTCGGTAGATAGGGCTGTATAGTATCGATTTGTTCCACCAAGATCTTCGTGGATAATTCCTTTCTTTATAAGCTCTTTCGAAACACTATAAACAGTAGTACGGTTGATTTTGGTAATACGAGAAACTGCCGCTGCAGAAAGCTTGCCGTTCTCTAAAACGCACAAATATACCGCGATTTCCTTATCACTAAAGCCTAGTTGTTGTAAATATTGGTTTAACATACTCAGAGTATATATTGTTGTTGATACTATGTCAACACTATTATGTGTATAAATATAAAGCTTATATAAGAAATATAGCCAAATATAGTTGTATTAGTATTGACAAATACTTTACAAACTGATATACTGTGGTCAGATAAATAAATTGTTCATTTAAAAAATAAAAATATGAAAAAATATAGTATTTCACAGGAAGAACACCCGCAATCTCTTTTAAGAGACGGTCAACCATTTTTTACTAGCCCATTTCTTAACCCTTGCGAGGGAGAATTAAGGGTCGGACTGGTTATGCCCCAGTTTGAAGAAGGTATATCAAGTATGATACCTGAACTTAGAAATAATGGCTGGCTTTACAACACAGAAGTCGTTGTAGGAGGTGGAGGATGTTGCTTCGGATACGTGCACTGCCTAAACAGCAGAGGGCAAATCGTAAAGATATTGCCCATAGATTTCAACATCTGCTTCATTGTTCCAATAATATGGATTGATGAAAGATATTCAGACGAGAAGTATCGTTTAAGTATGGGATTGTTGTTGTCAGGTGCAGGTTGTGCTGGCCAAGGCGTAAGGTTTCTTGACCTTAATGGGGGTATACCCGTTTCAATACCAATTATAGGAACAAAGGAGTACGTTGTTCCCGGTTTTAGTACCAAGCTTATGGATTGGTCTTGGTACAACAGAACCCCCATAGAGATAGATACTTTATGGGAAAGATTGGAAAAGGCAGGTATTAAGGTTGACAGGGAAAAAACCGATGCAGCAATTGCGGCACTACCCACTTTCAGGGTAGAAAGAAATTAAACTTATAAATCAGGAAAACGAGGAGAGCCTAATAGTAAAATCTCCTCACTGTCTCGGAATGAGTATTCTGACTGATGAGTCCAAAAGGACGAAACAGAAATTTGTTCATTTATAAAAAATTAAATAAATATGACTACTGTAACAATTTATGGCAACAGCCAAAGACAAGTTGAACTCCAAACCGGAGAAAATAAGTTAATGATTTATGCTAGTAGCGACAATAGAAGATTACCGGGGACGGTAGTTATATTTGGGAATGGGTCACAGAATCATACAATAAGCGTTTTCTTCAGAAACCATAAAAGTGTTACCCTAAGGACAGACGATAGCAGAGTATGGTTTTATGAAGAATATGGTAGGTACGAGCAATCCTTGCTGGAACTTGATTTAAGACTGGTAGGGGGAATTGATGGACTTTTAAACTTGTTGCGCATTAATGAGTGCAACACTAAAAGATTGATGTATGATTTTGAAAGAAATTATATTAGGGGAGCTAGCGGGTTTGGAACACTAACCGCACTTGCGAAGCCGTTCAGAGCTAAGAAACGAAACGGTGCGGACGTACCACAGGAACTTATTGGTAAACTATTTAAGCGTTAGAGATAAATGATCTCTAAAAACTACTCGGCATCGGGTAGTTTTTTCTTT
>CAZCNB010000037.1:0-2149 GCA_964500465.1 uncultured Candidatus Saccharibacteria bacterium
AAAAGGAAAAGAAAACTTTTTTGCTGGGTTCTGCTCTTAACGAGCAGGACGGCGGAGCTGTCCACTTTTTGATTTAGCTCGGGCGAGGCGGAATTCCCCCCACACCCCCCTTCCGCCGCGCCCTCGCTTCCGACGGCTCTTTTTTTGGCAGATTTGGAGTGCGTATTTTGCAAAGCAAAATGCGCCACCAAAAGAGATGTTGCCCTTGACCCACCCAACCCATTCGCGGGCAACGCTAAGGAACTCCCTAAAGATTCATTTACAATTTTTAAAAAATTAGTTATCATTATAGTATCAAGAAAGAATGCTTTATATTATATTCTATATACTATAATGTTAAACAATTACGAAAGATATGTCAAATAATAAAATTGCTGAAAACATCAAGAAACTGCGGGCTAAAAAGGGGCTATCTCTCGAAAAGATTGCTCGCCTTGCCGATTTGTCGCTCAATACCATTGTTAAGGTTGAAAATGGTGTAAATACAAACCCAACCATTGAAACGCTAACCAAGATCGCCAAGGCGCTTGAGGTCGGCGTGGACGATTTAATAAATTAAAACTATGAAAAATATATTTGAACAACTGACAGATTTATTAAAAAAAGATGAGCATCTTGTTTCGCAGGACGGCATAATTTTGAAAAATCAAGCGCAGGAACTGGCGCGAAAAAATGATCCTGAACTTATTAAACTTTTACTTTCAGATAAAGCGACAAAACAACACTTCTTTTTTGAGGTAGAAAAGACACTGATTTTTGATAAAGAAAAATTTATCCGCTTTATATCCAACAAACAATTTTTGCCGGATTCTTATACGGCTTTCAAAAACAAAATCGGCTTGACTGCCGGCGATGAATATTTGAGTGAAAGCAAAGAAGTGGTTTTAGCTTGGCCCTACAAAGATTGTGTTTTGGAAGGCGGAATGACCAAAGAAGATCAAAAGAGAGATGAGATTTTTTATAATGAAACACTAGCGCCGGACGATATTAATCGTTTGCTCGATCCAAAGGTGTTTACCAATTTCAAACGGCTAGACAAAAACGGCGAACACAAACTGGACGGCTTCAAGCGCGATGAAAAAGGCACAATCAAAGACAATCTGATTATCAAGGGCAATAACCTATTGGCACTAGCTTCACTCAAAAAAGAATTCGCCGGAAAAGTAAAATTGATTTACATCGATCCGCCCTATAATACGGGTGGTAGTGGAGATACATTTTATTACAACAATACTTTTAAACATTCAACTTGGTATGTTTTTATTCAGAATCGCCTTGAAATCGCAAAGAACTTATTGAAGGATGACGGCTTCATAGCAATAGCGATTGATCATTTCGAATTATATTATTTGGGTATTATCGCAGACGAAATATTTGGACGAGAAAATAGAATTGGTATTATTTCAGTTGTTCATAAGCCAGAAGGAAGAAATCAAGAGAAGTTTTTTGCGACATCAAATGAATTTATGCTTGTTTATGCAAAAAATAAAAACATTGCTAATTTTAATACAGTTGTTTTGAGTGAAGATAAGATTGGCGAATTTAACGAAAGTGATGAAAAAGGTCTTTATAAATTAAATAATTTTTTAAGATCAGGTGGTGGTGATGACAATTTGCGGAAAAATAAACCGACTTTTTATTATCCGATATATGTTAGCAATAATCTATCAAAAATCTCTTTAGAAAATTTTACTGGCGCAAATATAATTTATCCGATAACTAATTCCGGCCAAGAAAGAACATGGAAAACAAAATCAGATACATTCAAAAAATTGCTAGAAGAAGGATATATTGTTGCTCAAAAAGAAAAGAGCGGAATTCAAATATTTGAAAAATATTACGCTGAAGAAAAAGGACAACTAATAAAAACGCACTGGATAGATAAACGCTATAATGCAATCAATCAAGGAACAAAAATAGTAGAAGATCTTTTGGGAAGCAAAGAATTTAGTTATCCAAAATCAGTGTTTTTGGTTCAAGATGTAGTCAAACTAATGTCTGACAAGGACGGTGTCGTTTTAGATTTTTTTGCGGGCTCCGGTACAACCGCACAAGCTGTTTTAGACCAAAATAAAGAAGATGGTGGCACAAGACAATTTGTTGTTTGTGAGCAGTTAAATTATGCAGAAACTGTAACAGCTAAAAGAGT
>CAZCNB010000038.1:0-2099 GCA_964500465.1 uncultured Candidatus Saccharibacteria bacterium
ATATTTTCGGTAACGACACTACTAGAGTAATTGACGTAAAACTATAGGCTTATGGGGTTTTTCAAAAACAATAAAGAAATAGATACTAAAGATTTAAAATTGTCAGATTTTGATCAGATTTGGACTAAATTTTGTTTCTTGGATGAAACCGGCACATTGAGTGATAAGTCTGATAATTATTTCACGGTTGGTATTTTAAAAATGAGCCAGCCTTACTACCTGCAAAGTAAGTTGTATTTTGAACGGAGCAAAATTCATTTTTATGATGAAGTAAAGTTTAATAAGCTTTCGAGAAACAACATAGGTTTTGCAAAAACTATGATTACTGCACTTTTTGAAACAAAGAGCGTTTGGTTTTATTCGTATTCAATTGCAACTCAAAGTGAATATTACAAAAAAACATTTAGCACAAATCCTTGGTCTGCTTATGAAGAGATAACTCTCAAGTTGCTTGGGGCAACACTTGCGCCCCATGAAGTATTAGTTCTTTTAGCTGACTATGTTACAACTCCAAAAGAAGTTCGTTTTGAAGTTGATGTAAAAAAGAAATTTAACCAATCTAAAAAATACTTAGCTCTTGGTGGAGTTTGCCGATTTGATTCAAAGTCTAACGACCTTCTTCAGTTGGTCGATCTAATCATTGGTGCAGTTACGTACGATTTAAAATATTCAGAAGGAAAGGTTTCAGGGTCTAAGTGGAAATTGGAGTTGGTCGAATATTTAAAAGAGAAGTTGGGAAATAAATCATTTTCAGATGGTTTTAGAAATCACAACTTTAATATTTTTGTAGATAAGACAAATGAAAAAGGGCTATCGTCCTAACGGTCGACGCCCTTTTTCGGTACTCCTTATATATAGCAAATTATGATAAAAAAGTCAAACTTATCCACAAGTATAAAATTTATGAAATCTGACAAAAAACAACACGAAAAGGACTATTTAGACAATAAGGCGATTGATTGCCCTTGGTGTGGTCACGATAAGCCAGATCATTCTTGTGGTAATTGTTACTCTGAAATGTCTCAAGAAGATTGTTGGGAGTGGCAAGGATATTGTTCTGAAAAATGTTTAAAATATATAACTGAAGAATTACATAGACATAGACAAGAAAAAATAAATCTTGGAATAAAATGTCAGTGTGACGAACCACAATGCGCGAAATGTCTGAGTGTAAATTGTAAAGATAAGAATTGTATAATCCATACGAAAGAAGCAAAAATAGCTTGGCGAAAAAGATGGGAGATTGCAAACCATAAACCTTTTCCTGAAGAAAATAATTTTTAAATAATTTATGGCATTACACAAAGATTTTCCAAAAGACCCATATGCAATCCTCAATCCTGAAATCAGGTGGTTTCCTGCTGATGAAGACTTGCGAGAAAAAGGATTTGAGAAGCTTATTCCTCCGCTTGTTGCTGAACTTCGCAAAAAAGTAAAAGCGTGGCGAGATAATAACTATGATGGTGCGAGTGAGACCTCAAAAGCACTTTTAACGTGGTGGTTCAAAGAAGAACATACTCTCTACAACCAAGATGGTTCTTCCTATAATTTCCGATACTACTTTTCTCAAAGAGAGGCTCTGGAGACTGTTGTATGGCTCTACGAGGTTGCTCAAGTCAAAGATAAGTATGATTTGATACGATACAACTCTACAGGCGTTTTGAGCCCTCAAATGTTTACCGAGGACTGGCTTCGATTTGTCATCAAAATGGCTACAGGAGCTGGAAAGACCAAAGTAATGAGCTTGGCGATTGCTTGGGCGTATTTCCATAAGCTTTACGAAGAAGGTTCAAACCTTGCAAAGAACTTCCTGCTCATTGCTCCAAACGTTATTGTGTTTGAGCGTATCAAGAATGATTTTGAAGGAAACAAGATATTCTTCTTGGACCCTGTGCTCCCTGATAACGGCTATATGGGTCAAAACTGGCAAGATGATTTTCAGATTACACTTCATCTACAAGATGACCTCAAGAATGTTTCTGAAACTGGAAATATCTTCCTGACAAACATTCACCGAGTATTTGAAAGTGATGTACAAGATGCAAGCTTTGAAGATGAGGATACTACCGAATACTTCCTCGGCGATAAACCTGTAACCA
>CAZCNB010000039.1:0-1994 GCA_964500465.1 uncultured Candidatus Saccharibacteria bacterium
AACGATCGGACGTTCCGCAATCAGTGGGAGTGACGGGCATGAAGTGGTGGCGCGTGCTGAAAGTAGCGATCGCGGTCGGGATGAAGGTCGGCCGGGTCAAGGAAAAGGCGCGAGTCGGCGAGATCGTGGACGCGATCGACACCGTCATCGCAGAGGCGACGAAGGCCGAACCGCCGGCCACGCCGGCACCGAAAGGACAGTGACCCATGCTGACCGGACCGCAACAGCAGACGCTGAAGGCCTTCATCGCGAACACGTCCGCGCTGAACAGCTTTCCCAACACCCTCGACGGCGCGTGGGAGATCGCGACGCTCCTAAACCTCGTGGCGACGCCCTACTTCATCGTCTGGAAAACCAACGTCGCGATCGACGAGATCATGCGCAACGGCATGGACTGGGCGCGCGTCGACAACCTCAGCGTGGGCAAGGCGCGCATTTGGGAGTGGATGACCAAGCTCAACACGATCAACGCCGCGAAGCCCAACATCCGTGCCGGGATCGATGCGGCGTGGGTAGGCACCGCCGCGGACCTTGCTGTCCGCGCGGCTGTGTACTTCCACTGCAAGCGCACCGCGACGGTGGTGGAGAAGCTGTTCGCGACCGGCACGGGCAGTGACGCTAGCCCAGCCACGATGGTGCTGGAAGGGGCGATCTCGCCGCAGGACGTGTACGACGCCCGCAACGCGGCGTAGGAGCTGACCGATGGCCGCAGGGGATCTGAAACAACAGTACGCCGCGTCGAGCAACCTGACCGTCACGGCGTTGCAGTCGCTGGCGGCCTCGTCGTCGCTGGTCGCCGGATGGCAGAGCGACGTGATCGACAACTCGACGAACAAGTACATCAACGGCGAGCTGAAGGGCATCATCACGGCGGGCGCGACGGGGGCGCAGGTCGGCGTCATCGAGATCTGGCTGATCCGCATGATCGACGACACGAACTGGCCCGACGTGTTCACGGGGGCTGGGCAGGCGACAAAGACGGTGACCAGCCGGAACGTGTTGTACGCCTGCGGCGTACTGGCCAAGGCGATCGCGACGGATGCGTCGGCGAGCCGCGCCTATCCGTTCAACGTGCCTGACATCGCCTCGTTCTTCGGGGGCATGCACCCCGAGAAGTGCCTGGTGTTCATCACGCACACCGCGCAGAGCAGCACGAACACGCTCGCGGCGTCTGGCCAGCAGGTCACCTACAAGGGCGGCTACGGGAACGTGGCGCAGGCGTAACGCATGGCGCTGATTCTCACCTCGCGGGTCCCGTGGCGCAGGCGGCCGAGTGGGCTGGTCGAGATCGATCGATCCAGCCCGTTGGCTGTTGGCCTCGAGGCGTTGATCGACGTGCGCGGCGGGGCGGTGCTCGATCTGGTATCCGGTGCGCGTGGTGCGGTGTATGGTTCGGGCACGACGTTTGGTGTCGGCACGATCGGCGACTACCTGCGGACGACTGGCGCGGGTGGGGTCACCCTGTCATCCCCGCGTCTGTCGAGCAAGGCATCGACGCATGTGGCGTGGATGCGCATTGTGGGCACTCCGGGTAGTTACGGTGGAGTGTTTTCCATCGCGAGTGGCGACGGGAGCAACCAAACTCTCAGTTTGCAGCGACAAGCGACGCTGTCTGGTCTGACGGTCTACAAGTCATCCAGTGATAGCGGGATGACTGGTGGCGCGTGGGTTGACCTGCAAACGGATGCGCCAGCCCTGCTGAGCGTTGTCTCGCCAGATAGCACGTCGTCGTCGGTGCTGCTGAATGGTGTCGCCTACTTCTCTGGCACAGGGTCAACATCTCCGGGGGCTATCACATCTCCACGACTCGTCATCGGCGGGGAGCGTTCAGCGAACACCACCAATACGTGCCCGGTGGAGTACTGCACCGGCGGGGTGTGGTCGCGCGCCCTCTCATCCGCCGAGATCTGGGCCCTCTACGACCCCGCCACCCGCTGGTCGCTGTACGCCCCCCTGGTGCGGCGGACGTACTTCGACATCGGCATTGGCGGGGG
>CAZCNB010000040.1:0-1906 GCA_964500465.1 uncultured Candidatus Saccharibacteria bacterium
TCCCTGGCATAGTCGGAAAACACAATTTCAACCCACCCATGTCTTCTTAGAGCGTCAACTGTTTGGCCGCTAATTACCGAGAATAGGGGATCGCATTTACTGGAGTCAGATATCCATGCCTTGCTCCCATGCACTCTTCGGTATTCACTTACACACCTTGACCATAACGATTCTACATATCGGGCTTGCCAATACGTCATGTGCTTCATGATCCTTGCTCCTTTGGTGGTTCGGGGAGTGGCATCCAGTGTGTGGGGTTATAAACTTTTGAGTCGTTTGATGATAGAACCCATCCGCTCCACCAAAACTTACATGCCTCTATCCACCTCCCGTTAGCTGGATCATCGTATAAAAATCCAGACGCTAGCACTTCAGTGCCGTCCTCTGGAGCAGTCTCGATTGGTTGCCACTCCAGTTGAGCTTCTAGCTCGGCTATGCGCTTGTTCCACGGGTTGTTCGCGCATGTCATGCCATGTGCAATCAATTCGTTTCGCGTTGTTTCTCCAATAACCCCGTTTGTGTAGCAGATCACTGTTGAGCAATAAGCGCATACTACTGGATTGCACTGTTGATCCTCTTCATGTCGATTTTCGTCTTCACTTTCGACAAGTTCTTCAGTCGCGTCGGTGTTCGAATCCTTAAGATTGATAGCCTCTTTGCGTTCTTTGAGTCTAGCTTTCTTATCTGGGTTGGTTTTCTTGCTCATTTTTCTCATCCTCCTTTGTTGAGCCACATTCGTCAATAGCAGTATTTGCTACGGCTCGTGCGTGTTCGTATATCCTGTAAACATGGTCTGGGGTTCTACAGTCAATAACAATCTCACTTGAGGCATTAAGTAATCGGTCCAATGCTAACCATAGCTGGTCCTTTTTGCATAACGCATCTTGCAACTGCTTGCACGTACCTACTAGCCCTAGATGGTCAGTAAGCGGCACCCCGCATGATTCGCATGTGGCAATAGCTACGCTTCCCGTACCGTTGCACCTTGGACATAATGCGCCACCTAAGTCTTCTCCATGATTCCCCAGTAATGGTATATTCTTACATCCAAGGCATCGGGGGCATCGTTCAGTTTCTTCAATCATCACTTCACCTCTTCGTTAAACTTGCTCATTTCTGCATGAAGCAGAGTAGCTAGGGTAGGGCATCCAGTCATAACAGCGTAACCGTCTTTCCCGTCTGTGTTTGTGTTGATCCACACTTCGCCCTTTTGTGCTCTCATAACTCAGGAATCCTCCCGTCTAGCCCTTGCATGACGCGCCAGTCTCTTTTATCCTTGCCGCCTATGTCTACAGCAAGACCATCTTTCAACCTTCCTCGCCACATGAGATATGGATGGATTCCGTAGTAGACATACTCCAACCACAAGTCAGCACCCCAAGCCACGCGACTAAACCTTATACCAGGCCGTCCGTTAATCAGCTTGGTAATATCGTCAAAGTTCATGTGGCCTGTTTTCTTTCTCATGATCCTTGCTCCCTTGGTGGTTCGGGCGTTCCTATAACGTTTGACAGCACAGGAGCGTGTATTCTTAAGCAAAATAGATCGAAGTCGCTTTGGGCGGGGTTGTACTCTGGCTTCTTAATCCATTCTCCGTCACTGAAGAACATGTGTAGCTCTCCTCTGATAGCATCAGTTAGCCGCTTATTCTCAGCCTCTAGCTCTTCTATGCGCTTGTTAAGTTCATCCTCGATTTGGCGGGTGTTCCAAATCTCAATGGCTTGGTTTACAAACCGCTCTTGTGATTCGTCCCAGGATGCCGTTATCCCACTGTGACATCCTTGGCATTCGACTTCTACAGACCACCCTTTACCGTTTAGCCAATTAGAAACGTCAGTTCCACCACAGAACGGGCATGGCTTAAGATTCATCATATTTCTCCATTGGCTTCATTCAGATAAGTCTC
>CAZCNB010000041.1:0-1856 GCA_964500465.1 uncultured Candidatus Saccharibacteria bacterium
TTTAAACTCATAAATCCTCCTATGGCATCACTCGCCAAGCGCGAGGTGTGTAATCATATTTGATGGAATAGACTTCAAATGGGATGTCTGTCCCAACGTTCCCGAATTTGAAATTGATAAAACTCCCAAAAACACCAGTCCCAAACAGTGCATTGCTTCGGATGAAAGGAAATCCGTTCGAATTTGTAAGAGAAATTGTTCTCGATGTCGTGGCTTGGGTCCCATTGAGCGCATATTCGAATGAGATGCTAGAACCAGTTTGAGTTTTCGCAATGATGCTGTAATTTTTGTAATCCTTCTCGGAAAATGGGTCTCCACCAATAAAGTCCTTGCTTTTCCAATATGCCGTTATGCTTGATCCGTTGTCGCTGTCCCCAGATGGGAAATAGTAGACAACTCCAGTCGACGCACCGCCGAAGTAAGTAATATCCCCCACACGCGCCGGGGCGTCCATTGCGAATGAGTATTTAAGCCAAGTTTGAAAGCGTTGGTCGTAAATATAGGTGGCGTTGTTGTAGGTCGAATTGTTTTCGGCTAAAGACCAAATCAAGCGATGATTTTTGTCGACTGATCCAAAAGTATGAGAAACGGAACCACTATTCCATGAAACGTACAAACTATCCAAAGATGCCGTCTCCGTGGACGCTGTCCGTGCGAATGTTGCCCCAACTATAAAGTAAGTCCCCGTGCTTATAGTTGGGATGCTCCCGCTAGTAATTGTTTGGCTGGATATGTAGGTTGATGGGGAAGATGGGATAATATATGCGTCCGTATCGGAATAGATTGAATAGGTGATGGATGCATTTCCAGATTTAGAATCCATCCCATTGAAATTAGACCATGTTGTTATATTCGAACTTGTATTTTGAATTGCCGTATAAAACACCCCCCAATTTTCATATTTTTTAATATTTTCAAAACTATATGATGTGGCCCCAGAAGTTCCATAAAGACTTAATTCGAAACATCCGAACGCTGTGTAGCTGGTATCTGTCGTGGAAAGGAGCGTTCCAGAGCTATCGGAAACCGTAAGCAATCCATCACGCGTTTGCGAAAAAGTTATTGTTTTCCATGTATTGTATGGCAAAAGATCGGAAGTGTTTGTATAGCTTGCCAAGAGTGTATTGTCTTTGTAGATACTAATGTTCGATCCACTGTCAGGGCCAAGAACTGCCGTGTAGCATCCAGTCCGTCCATTTGTGTACGTGGGCGTGAATGTATAAGTGCTTTGGCACAAGTCCATTGAAACTCTTGCTGTGTTCGTTGCGTTGTTGTTTCGGATCTCCGCCGTAATGATTGCCCCATATTGAATGGCGGCAGTGGTGAATAAAATCACCTTTTGACTTGGTTCGACGTATAAATTCAGATATCCGAGAGTCGCACTCGATGGATTGACGATGGCCGAAGTTGCTGTGCTGTACCAAATAGGATTGGCTGAAATATTCCCGTCGTTAAAATCATCTACTGTGCTTGCATTTGCATTCAACGAAATAAATCCAGGTGACTCGGTTGTTGTCAGGGTGTTCGTTTTACTTCCCGCGTCGAAGTCCACTTTTGATGTTATGTTTACAGATTGAAGATCCCATTTGTTGAAATTAGCAACAGATCCAGAAATATCTTTCGATATTTTATCGATAGAGTTACCGTCGTAGGAATAGAAGTTGCTGTCGTTCCCTTGCCAGTAAATTACGCTGTTGTCATAGATGATTGATCCAGGTTGGTTCGTGCCTATGTTTGTGGTCACATCTTGAATCGTTCCGTCGAACTGAGTGCTACCAGACCAAAACGAGAGCGTTGTATCCGTCCATGCGAAGAGACGCCCGAGAGCGTATTTGATCGCCGTTAGCTTCTGTCCA
>CAZCNB010000042.1:0-1825 GCA_964500465.1 uncultured Candidatus Saccharibacteria bacterium
GTCTATCTTGGTTCGAGTCCAAGTCTGGCAGCCAACTTGAGCTAGCTCAAAGATAGAGCTGATCAGGAATCTATACTGAAATTGCACACCTGCTGAGAGCAGTATCCAGAACAAAAAGCACTTCCCACAAGGAGGTGCTTTTTGTTGTTTTATATTACAACAAACTATGATATAATCTTTTTATGAAAGATGATGCCAAAAAGTTGGGAGAAAATCTCAAAAAACTTAGGATCAAAAAAGATATTAGCCAAATAGAACTCGCTCGTATGTTGAGTGTTGATCGATCTTTTGTGAGTAATATCGAGAATGGAAAAAATAATCCAACTCTTTCAACCATTACTAGCTTAGCCAAGGCGTTAGGTGTTTCAACTAACGAACTTTTAAAATAATATGTCGTCATCAATAACAAACACCGGTGATAATACGCTTTCGTCAAACTTAAAGAGCATTTTGCCTAATTGCGATAAGGTAGATGCTTTGGTTGGATATTTTTACTTCTCTGGTTTTCGAGATTTACATAATGAACTAAAAGATAAACAAATTAGAATCTTGGTTGGAATGGATATTGATAAGAAAATTATTGATAAAGTTTCAACTCTCAAAGATTTAAACTTAGATTCGTATACAACAGATACAAAAACATCTTCTCGCTCTATTGCAAAAGATGACTATATTGAGAACTTCTCAAGAATTTTTAATGATACAGATTTCTTTGATAACGACGAATCGCAAAAAGCTTTTGAAATATTTTTAGACAAAATTAAAGACGGTAGTTTACAAATCAAGAAGACCGCACAAGCAAATCACTCAAAATTTTATATTCTTCACAATAAGCCTGAATTTTCAACTAACGGAATTACTCCAGGAATTGTAATTGAGGGTTCAAGTAACTTAACTTTTTCAGGATTGAAGGGTCAAGGAGAACACAATCGTATTTTAATGGAAAAACATTACTACGAGGATGACGTTAAAAGATTTGAATCAGTATGGAATGATCCTGACAATATAGTCATTACTGATCTTGATTCGGCAGAAACCTTTATTAAGGAAGTAAAAGACAAGATTTGGCTTTATGCTCTGCCAAACCCTCTTTTGATGTATTACAAAGTACTTAATGAATACTTTGCTGTTACTGAAATAGAAAACATGAAAACCCCAAAACATATTACAGGGGGTAAGTTTTCCGATCTTAAATATCAAAAAGATGCTATCAATTTAGGTATTGATCGTATTAAGAAGTTCGGAGGTGTAATTATTGCCGACGTGGTAGGTCTAGGAAAAAGTATCATTGCTTCCGCAATTGCACATAACCTAGGATATAAAACTATTATTATTGCACCACCTCACCTTGAGAATCAGTGGAAAGACTACATGTCTGAATTCGATTTTAAAGGTTTTGTATATTCAACTGGAAAAATAGAAGAAGCCTTACAAAGACACGGTGATGATGAGGGTAAACTTTTGGTTATATTAGACGAAGCTCACAAGCATCGAAATGAAGATACTGACAATTACAAAGTTCTGCACAGACTTTGTGCTGGTAACTATGTAATGGCTTTATCTGCAACTCCTTTCAATAACGATCCGAAAGATATTTACGCCTTGATTAAGCTTTTTAGTACTCCAGGACAATCAACTATCAGAACAGTGGAAAACTTAAGTATGTCTTTTCATATGCTCTTTAAGCGATACAAAGCCGTCCGTCGAGATCTACGAAAAAGCACAAAAGATGAATCAGATAATTCTGAAATTAAGGTTGAGTTACATTCAATTGCGGATGAATTAAGAAAAATGATTGAGCCGTTGATTATTCGAAGATCACGAC
>CAZCNB010000043.1:0-1690 GCA_964500465.1 uncultured Candidatus Saccharibacteria bacterium
CGAGGTCGGCATCATGACCGAAAAACTGAAACCCTGCCCGTTCTGCGGGAGCGAGACGGCGCCGACTCTGATTATTCGCGGTGTGTACAGCGATGTGCAGTGCTCCCCGATAATGGGTGGGTGCGACGCGATCGGGCCATTGAAATCAGACGACGATGATGCAATCGCCGCATGGAACAAGCGAGCAGATCAATGATGGTCGATATCGATCACAACATCATCAGCTTTTCAGGCGGAAAAGACAGCACGGCCATGTTGTTGCTTGCCATCGAGCGCGAGACAGATAATCTGTCTGCTGTCTTTGCTGACACCGGGAACGAGCACGAGCAGACATACGATTACGTGCGCTACATTGAGCAAGCGACAGGCGTTCCGATTCGCTGGGTAAAAGCGGATTTTTCACGCCAGATTGCCGGCAAACGGGAATTCGTGTTGACAAAATGGGCGTCCAAGTGGGGCGCACCGCAGGAAGCCATTGACCGAGCCGCCGCAGCGCTCGCTCCGACCGGAAACCCGTTCCTTGATATGTGCATATGGAAGGGAAGATTCCCGTCAACAAAGGTGGCGTTTTGTTCCGAGGAGCTAAAGCGAAACCCGATCATCAATCAAGTTCAAAAGCCGTTGCTTGAAACAGGAAATGTGATTTCATGGCAGGGCGTGCGGCGCAACGAGTCTTTGAATCGCAGATTTTTGACCGAGCGCGAGTTGAAGATGACCGCAGAAAACGGCAACGAGATGTGGAACTACAGGCCTATTCTCGACTGGACGGCGGATGATTGTTTTGAAATGCACCGCAAGCACGGCATTAAGCACAACCCTCTGTACGAACAATGCATGGGGCGCGTGGGATGTATGCCGTGCATAAATGCGCGCAAGGATGAGCTGAACGAAATTGCAAAGAGATTTCCGGAAGTTATCGATCGGATAGAGCAGTGGGAGAGCGCGGTATCGCTGGCATCAAAAAGGGCGTGTTCTACCTTTTTTCCGAGCGAAGGATTGACTGACGATGCAACCATGCAGCAGCACTACGACAACGCCAACATTCGCGAAATCGTCAAATGGGCCGCCACTTCGCGAGGCGGAAAGCAGCGTGATTTTTTTCGAGAAATGGACGGACCGGCGTGCTCGTCAATTTACGGTCTATGCGAATGACAACTCTAGTCGACATCGAACAACTTGCCGCCGCCCTTCACGAAGCCTATCTATCCCGTCCGCAGCTTCCGCCGTCGTCGTTCTGGGACTATGACGACATCGCCTACCATCTGCGCGCCAGCAAGAGCACGGTAACGCGGTGGGTTGCGCTGCCAGGCTTTCCTCGTCCGATCCGCCCGCCGACCGCTGGCAGAGGGCTTGGCCATCCGCTGTATTTGCCGGCAACGATTCCGGAAACGGGAGGGATATGGCGTACATCCGAAAAAGAGGGCGAGCATGGAGCGCAGAGGTCGCCGAAGATATCGCAAAAAAACTCAAATAGTGCTTGACGTGATGCTGTATTGTGCTACAATACAGACATCGAAGCACAACAACTACAGGAGAAAGCCATGAAATACTTTTCGACCAAGACCTACGAAGACGTGGAAATCGACATCACAACGGCAACCCTCGATGATCTGCTTGACGCATACAACAGCCTGTTTGCGCAGGCCAACAGCGGCGGCGCATTTCCCGGATCTGCTGCCTGGAAAAAAGC
>CAZCNB010000044.1:0-1610 GCA_964500465.1 uncultured Candidatus Saccharibacteria bacterium
TCTATAGAGAACCAGAGCTTGTTCTGATTTGAGAAATCAATGCCGTCCCAAAAGGGCTTGTCATCTTCGGTTTTGACTGGCTCAATCTTTGACATATAGGGTAATAGTAATGTTTATCTACAGGACCAATTTTGCTTCAAAAAGCAAAATACTGTAAGATAATGGTATCAAATGGTAAGTAGAAAATCAATCAATTTTTATGTCAAACGACAACAACAAAACGCCACCTGAACAGAAAACGGAGGAGGTCCCAGAACTCCTGACACTGCAAGAAGCGTGTGATTTGCTCAAGGTCCATCCGAACACGCTCCGCCAGTGGGACAACAATGGCACACTTCCAGCCATCCGCATCGGTGCGAAACGAGTGCGAAGATACCGAAAGGAAGACATTATCAATTATCTGAAGTCCCACTCGTAAGGACACATAACCCAAGATTACAATTACTATGAAAAACCAAGAAGCAAAACAACATCAAAAAGTAGAACAAGCAAAAGGTCGTCCGCTCTTGCAGTGGGTTGGCAAGAAACCGCTTGAGAGCGTTCAATTTTATCCAGCACAAGAGACAGAAGTGTATGGAGACAAGGAAGCAAAAGATTTCAATAAACTATTTTGGGGTGATAACTTGCAGGTTCTTTCACATCTTTTGAAAGAGTATCGTGGCAAGATTGATTTGATATACATTGACCCTCCGTTTGATAGTAAAGCGGATTATGTTCGTAAGGTGCAAATAAGAGGGCAAAAATATGCTGGCGTAGAGCAAGGTCTTTTTGAAGAAAAACAATATACTGACATCTGGGAGAAAGATGAATATCTCCAGTTTATGTATGAGCGTCTTTTGATTATGAAAGAGTTGCTATCTGAAAAAGGTGCTCTCTATTTGCATTGTGATTGGCATAAAAGCTCATATTTGCGTTTGATACTTGATGAGGTGTTTGGACAAGACAATTTTGTAAATGAAGTGATATGGTCATATCGCTCTGGTGGTGCATCAAAAAAAGAAGCATTACCAAGAAAACACGATAACATTTTCTTATATCGCAAAAGTGGTGGATTTGAAGTAAATACAAAAATGGAGCGACAGTATCTTGATAAACCTTTTATGGGTAGTAAACAAGATGAGAACGGAAGATATTATGTTGATACTATTTTGAGAGATGTCCTTGAGGGTGAAATAAAAACCGTTGCATCTGATGGCTCAATAAAATCTTTCAACATACGACCTGTATTGAACCTTTCTTCGGAGAGGACAGATTATCCTACCCAAAAACCAGAAGGATTACTTGAATTGTTGATTGAGATTGCATCAAGTGATAACTCCATCGTAGCTGACTTCTTTATGGGTTCTGGAACCACTCAAGTTGTAGCTCAAAAACTCGGACGAAAATGGATTGGATGTGATATAAATCTCGGTTCAATACAAACTGCCACAAAACGCATCAATCAAGTCATTACGGACCAGCAAAAAGAAAAGTCAAAGGGCTTCAAAGGTTCTCTTGGCTTCAAGATACTAAATGTAAACGATTATGATGTCTTCAAGAATGAGATTGAAGCGAGAGAAATCGTGATGGAGATGTATGGCGTAGAGCCAGTGAAGCGAACATATTTTGAT
>CAZCNB010000045.1:0-1602 GCA_964500465.1 uncultured Candidatus Saccharibacteria bacterium
TGGTACGGTCCTCAATTTCCTTATCGTTATTACGATTCAAAGCCTCAATAGCCCAAGTTTGGAATTCAGGAAGTATGGTGTACTCCTCAAGTAAGAGCTCGATCTGCTGTTCGAGATCAGAAAGGGTGATAGGGTTTCTCTTTGTACATGTTGAGTTCTTCTTATTACCACCACAGTGATAGTAAGAATAATTTTTCATCTGACCTGTCTTTTTTACCATCTTTAATCTTTCTGTAGCTGTATACATTGAACCGCATAGACCACAACGAATAAGCCCGGTGAATGCAAATTCGTGAGTTTGAGGGTGTGGTTTCCCAGCTCTATCAAAGATAGCCTGAACCCGATCAAACTCTTCAAGAGTAATCATCGGTTTGTGATTACCTTTATAGATTTTCTTACCCCAGTGGAAGTTGCCTGTGTAGAAAATATTATTAAACATTTTATAAATTACGCTCGGTGCCATCTCAACTCCACCGCTGTGCTTACTCTTAAGGGAACGGTAACCCCACTCTTTGCTCGCAATCTCGGCAATTTTCTTTGGAGTGTAGTTACCAGTGAGCATAAGGTCCCACATCTTTCGGACCAGATGAAAACGTTCAGGATCTGGCAGGATTGTATGTTCAAGTCTCTCGTTGATATATCCTGCTGGTGCCTTCGAAGGGAACCAACCACGCTCAGCTTTTCCATGCATGCCTCGCTTAGTGTTTTTGCGCAGTTCAATGATGAACTGATTCGCCATGCCGCTCTCAACACTGAACAAAAGAACATTGTCATCAGGTAGATATTCACGTTCCATTGTTTGGATAGATTCAATGATGCCTTTTTGAAGCATCCAGCTTAGCTTTCCGCTATCAATAGGGTTACGGGCGAGGCGATTGATCTGCCAACAGAGAATTCCTTTTGCTTCGCCTTTTTCGATACGTCTGAGCATATCGTTAAAGATCGGTCGTCCGGGTTGCTTGGCCGATTTCGCCTCAGTCAAAATCTCTTTGACTGAAATACCAAGAGCGTTGGCTCGCTCTTTGAGCCTGTTCACTTGATCCTCGATGGACTGCTCTTGTCGGTCCTCTGATTCAGAAGACTTGCGAGCATACATGAAATATTGAACGTTTGTTGCCATAAATGGGTAATGTTAATTGATAAAGGTTGTTGCTGTGTTACCTTCTTCGTGGGCTAATTGCAAGTCCTAGAAGGGCACATCTTCCGCCTTTATCTCACTTACAGCACTGTCCACCCCCGACTCATATGCACTATTTATTTTCTCTGTTTGCTCAAGCTTTCTAACGGCTGTCGCAGGGTATGTCAGGAGTTGTCGGCGATCATTCGGGTCCGGTTCTTGGAAGATAAGCCCGGCTGATTCGATGTTTGGCAGATAGTCGTAGCGAAGTCGAAACATGCCAAGGTTGCCACCGTAGAAGTGGGCATATTGCTTGAGCATGTCTTGTCTCGTCACACCGATTTTCTTTTCTTCAGGCACAGGATCACCGAATTCATCTACTTGGTCCCGATTCCAGAGAGGTAAAATAATTTGCTGATAAAACTCATAAAGATACGGAGATATTTCCAGCTCTTGAAAGAGCGATATCTTGTCCCAGATTTCAA
>CAZCNB010000046.1:0-1573 GCA_964500465.1 uncultured Candidatus Saccharibacteria bacterium
TACCAAACGGGCACGGTCATAATTACCCTAATATTATTGTTAATGCTTGGGTAGCAGCGACCTCTCCGCCAGATTGGAGTCAATCTAAATCTGAATCATTACAAAAACTTATTAATAACTACGATTAATCTATTAATATAGTTTTAAATTTAACAACTTAACCCACAATTTTTAATATAATTGATTTTTTCAATAAAATTTAATTTTTCTACCCCTAATGAATCTAGTGTTATCATGCAGGTTTGCACTTAGAATGTTAATCCTACAACAAACTTGTTGACAAACTTAAGCGTGTTGTTTAGATTTAGAGGTATATACATTAACAAAGAAAAGGAAACACTTTGGACAATTCAATACAACCACCGCAACCACCACAATTAAATACAAAAAAAGGCAAACTAGCTCAGTTTTTTGGAGAACTATCTAAGTCTAGGAAAACGGCACTTATAGTAGTAGTCCTTATAGCTACACTTGGTGCGGGTTGGCTAGTTTTTAGCAAGGCAGAAACACCCAGCCCAATAGCTCCACCAGCTCCCTTAACAAGAAATATACCCGAACAACCATTTAGTAAATGGAGCCCTTGGAATATGCCAATTGGTAGTAATGCTACTTTTGCAGATAATAAATTACCAGAAACTGGCGGTACAATTGATACAGGAAATTGGAGTGTTGCTCTTTATGTTGCTAAAGACACCGACCCACTAGCGACTGTAAACACAGTCGAAAATGGATCAGTCCAATTAAAAATCCCAAATGGAGCCGTCTCAACTGGTGACGAAGATGGTTCAGTATCTATTATTCAGCCTGATGGCCTAACTGCCTATGAATTTTATGATTTTAAAGGTAGTGGCACAACTTATACAGCGCAACTATTTTCAAAAGTAGACCTTGCAGGTACTGGAGTTGCCACTGGATATCCTCGTGCTGCACAAACTAGTGCAACTGCTGGATTGATACGAGAAAAAGAATGGAACGACGGCAAAATTAGTCACGCTCTTGCTTTATCAATTCCTAGATCTTCTCTATTAAGATATAAGCCAGATTCAAACCCTCCAGAATTAGCTTTTATTTGGCCGGCTGAAACACAAGATGGTGGAGATGAAGATTATACAGGAAGTGTACCAATGGGAAGCCTAGTTGCAATACCTAGCTCTGTAGATATTAACTCCTTGGGCTTATCAAAAGATGGCCTTATGGTTGCAAAAGCTTTGCAAGACTATGGTGGCTATATCGTAGATAGCTCTGATTCTGGTGGACCAAAAGCTTGGGCTGTACCGGCGCTAGAAGGAGCAGTCGATCAAGCAAAAAATGAAATGCCCAAAATAAATGAGCAACTTAGAATAGTTAAAAATAGCTCCCCTAATTCAATTGGAGGGGGTGGTAACCCAAGAATTTGTTATTCAATTCCAGTTGGTAATGATAATTCTACCCCTAACCCTAACGGTAATGTAACCCAACCTGCTGGATGCGAAAATTCTAATCCACCACCTGTAGAACCCTGCCCTGCTAGTCAAGTTCTAATTAACGGCGAGTGTTCTACTTGCCCATCAGATACAACTATCAAAGATGGAAA
>CAZCNB010000047.1:0-1499 GCA_964500465.1 uncultured Candidatus Saccharibacteria bacterium
TTATGACGGGTGTGCTTCTTTTACTGGTTTCTATAGCAAATAACCGGAGTAGTACGCTCTTTGTTTTCTTAGGCCTTTTTTACGGTCTAGCTCTTGCAACAAAGATAAGTGCTTTCGTAGTTTTTCCATTGATATTTGGCCTTTTTTTGATTCTTCTTTTTCGCTCATCTAAAAAAAAGGGTGAACAATTAAACTTACTCAAGAAAATACTCCTTTTTGCAACAACGACCCTCCTAGTATTTGTTGTAACTCAGCCATACACTTTAATAGATTTTCATGAGTTTGTAAAACAAACGGTAGCACAATCCCAAATGTCAAAAGATCCGTTTGTTTTTCCTTATACATTGCAATATGTTGGAAAAATACCTTTTCTGCATGAATTCCTCAATATTTTTCTGTGGGGAGTTGGCCCTCTTATGGGAGTTTGTTTTGTGCTAGGGTTCATTAAACTTTTTCAGTCAACATTGAAAAAGGGAGTCCATCAAATACAAACCGCAATTGTCCTTGTATATTTCTTGTTCTATTTTGCTCTTTTCGGAAGTTTTGCCGTAGGCTGGATGAGATATATGCTTCCCATTTATCCTATCCTTGCGCTGTTTTGCGGATGGCTTATTTCGGAACAGATATTAACCCACTTCAAACCCGTAAATTACGCTACAAAAAAATTCATGCTTTTTTTGTTTTTAATAATCGTTCTCATGTACCCCGTCTCTTTCATCACAATCTACACAAAACCTAACACCAGAATTCAGGCATCAAACTGGATTAATAAAAACATACCCTACGGAAGTAGTTTGGCGGTCGAACATTGGGACGATGCATTGCCCGTATATGGCATGGTGAACTACCAACAAATTACTCTGCCACTATACGACCAGGATACACCCGCCAAATGGCAAGAAATAAATCAAAAATTAAAGACAACCGACTACATTATTATTGCCTCGAAAAGACTGTATGTCCCATTGCAGAAGCTAACCGATTGCAAAAAACTTCCTTCATATAGATGTTACCCGATTACCGCGCGGTATTACAAAGATTTGTTCTCAGGAAAACTCGGATTTTCGAAGGTAGCTGAATTTGCCGAATACCCAACTGTCCCTTTCATTAATTTCAAAATTAATGATTTCTCTTCCGATGAAACATTTACCGTTTCAGACCATCCAAAAGTTATGATTTTCAAAAAAACACACTGAATCCTACTACTGCTTAATGTGAAACAGAACTCTTATTACCATGAATGATGACAGGAGGCTTTTTCCCCGAGGCGTAAGAGAATAACCCTTCTTATCTCTTGCAACCGTCCCGCTTTTTTGTTGTTCGTAAAAACGCCGTTCCACTGCTTTTTGATGCACTATGTAATCGGTATATAAATCTTTCTGCATTTGCTCCTCTGTAACATTCCGGTTTTTTCCAATATCCTGCAAAATAAAAACAGTAACCGACCTGTCTACAGTCACCGGTACTAAAGTAAAGAATACCAAATTCAACGAAAATAT
>CAZCNB010000048.1:0-1349 GCA_964500465.1 uncultured Candidatus Saccharibacteria bacterium
CCAGCTTCGGGAAGTCGATTCCAGACAGCTTGACCTCGCTCCACTGCGCGCCCTTGCTGTTGAATCCGTCAAAGCCGTTCTGTAGAAAGCGCCATATAAACGGCACGGTAACGCACATCGTCTCCGACATTGACTTCTTGATAGAGGCAACTGGGTCATAGTGCCAGCGCATCCTATCAACCAAAAACATGATGGCGTCAATAGAGCCATTGTCTTTAGCGCGATCAATAACTGCCATAGCCTTATTCCTGCTGATTCTTCCTGCGCGCTTAGCGTTCCAATACTCCATACCGACAAAACAATTACGAATTGAGTTTAGTTCGTCGGTCGTGATTGGAACATAGTCGTTTGACGCCTTCATCGCTCTACCAGGGTTTGCGAACAATCGATCATTTTTCCATTGACTGACAAAGCCTATTCTTTTGGAGAACTCTAAAACATTTTCTCCATAAATATAGACCGTTGTTATAGGAAAACCCTTTGATTTCCTGGTTTTTACTGTAGAGATTATTCCAAACCTCAACAGCATCAACTGCACTGTTCTCGCCATCTCCTCGTGCTTGGTTTCAAAGTGAATATGATCGAAACCTCCATTCTTCATATTCACGGTTCCGTCCTCAAACAATCCCTTCAAGAACGAAGATTGAACGCTCATCGGAGAGCGCAAGATAATATCTGGAATGGATTTATCATTTGGATTCAATCCGCCAAAAGATTTCAGCCACTCCGAAAGGTAGACAGAATGAACTTCGTAGCCTCCAGCGCATTCATAGACGCATGATTTTGGTTTAACTCCAAACAATTCAAAGATCAGGTCTCCAAACCTATCTACAACGTCGGAGTGTCTTTTTGCCAACCTAAAGCCACGATTGAATACAGTCCCATCGGCAACCATCAACCCCAAAAACTCACCAAGGCTCTCGCTCATCTTGAGAGGTGTGGTGAATATTTTTGTTCTGACATCCATTTTCTTTGTAAGAACTGGAATATCTGGATACTCCAGCGGGTCAATAGTACATCCCAACTTCACTCTCAGCAAATCACCGACCTCAATTTGATCGGCGTTCACCCTGACATCTTCTCCGTTCCTCCAAACCATCATTCCGTGATCTCCTGTCACCTCTATCTGATAATTCTTTCTGGTAGAGATAACAAAGGTTTCGCACTCTTCTCTGGTGAACTTGTCTCGGTATTCGGCCATTCCGTTTGGAGTCGCAATAACTCCGTGATTTGGGATGTCTCGAATCCTCAACAATCCGTCTGGCGTCTCAACGAATGTATCTGGATGAACGCACTTGTGGACCGTGCTGACGATCACGTCTGCCTTGTGCGCCGGCATCTCGCCAGCC
>CAZCNB010000049.1:0-1323 GCA_964500465.1 uncultured Candidatus Saccharibacteria bacterium
TTTTCGGACCGCACGAGCTTCTTTGTATACCGCTTCGCCGTCTTCTCCAAGAGCGATGCTTCCTTCGCTCACAAATGATTGATACTGCTCTGGCTTCCATTTCTTCCAATCAATCTTGATACTCTCTGCGTTTGCTTCTTGCACCGCTAAAATCTCTTTGAGAACTTTCTTTACTTTGATTGTCTTTCGCTTCTCAACTTCAAGAGTATGTTCAACCATCTTTTGGTCCTGTGCGTTCAATTCACTGATACTTGATGAGAAGTTATTGCGAAGCTCTTTGTCCAAGATGGTAGCTGTTTCTTTTGAGAGAAAGATACTTGCCCGAGTAGAATTGTCGCCGATAGAACGAAGACATCGTGTTGTAGATTGAAGCACGAGAATAGTGCTCTTTGGCTTCTTGTAGAGTGCCACAGAGACAAGTGAGCGACAGTTCCATCCTTCTGTGCCTTTACCCACCAAGAGCACAAAACGCTTCTTACTATCTGCGGTATCAAGAGCTTTGAACTCATCTGCATTGTCTTCTGCTTCTGTGTGATATTCCAAGATGGTATCAAGCGAGATATTTTTCTCGGCTAAAATACGCTCAAGTTTTGGCTTCAAATCATTTTGCAAATCAGCAATACTTGATGCGTAAAAAGCAATCTTCGGCAATCGTCCTTCAAGCCGTCTTGTGCCATATTCAGAGATGAAAACATCCACTACTTCTTCAATAAACTTCTGGGACCGCACCACACCATAGTCAAAAATCTTCACCTTCTTCAAGATGCCTTTTTCAATACCTTGCTTCAATCCAAAGTGATACACCACATCGGCAATCATCTTGTTGTTTACATAGGGCGTTCCTGTAAGGTTCACCACAGAGATGAGCGGAGTGTGCTTGTGAAGATAATCAATCGTCTGGCGTGTCTTCTTCAAATCTCCTTCAAGGTTTTTGCCGTATGAGTGATGAGCTTCGTCCACGAATATCTGGAGCGAGCCGAGCTGTCTGATAGCTTGCAAACGCATATTTTCAATCTCTCTTTTTTCAAGCTCGTTTTTATCTCCAAACAATCGCTTGGTAGCATTGTCGCCATTACTGCTTCGTGTCTTCAAGATAATCTTCTGCGAGTTTGAAACGATGACATTGTAATTGCCAACAGGAGCAAGAGCCGTGTCTGTGCTCTCAAGATAGTGATATTTGATATTCAAAATAATGTTCTCATATTCTTTTGGAAGGACCCGAGAATAGTCAAAGGTTTTGATTTCTTTCAAGCTCTCAATGATTGTGGTATCGGGAGCAAATACAAGTGCGTTCTTCGCAAATCGTTCATCGTCTTTGTGATA
>CAZCNB010000050.1:0-1234 GCA_964500465.1 uncultured Candidatus Saccharibacteria bacterium
GTGGGTTTTCGCGTGGCGATAGGGACGGGAATCAGATTCCGGCTGCCACGCCAACGAGGCCGCAACAGGTAGACCACCTGAGAGCAAATGGCTACACCGACGAGCCGCACTACGTAAACGCAGCGAAAGAGGTTTGGGATGGAACGCCGCCCGAGCTATCGCCTAAGTGGGCGAAACCGAACCGTCTTGTCGGCTGGATCGCAAAACGAACCGGAAAATGGCTGAGGCCGAAGGAGAAAAAGGAGATGAATGTGCCAAAACCAGACGACTCGACAACGCCGCCAGAAGCGATTCAGGCGCAAAAGTTCAACCTCACCACAAATCAGGTGAAGGGCATTGTTTCCGCCGTCGCCATGATAACAGCGGTTGCCGGGGGCCTGCTTGGCAAACAGGTGCTTATCGACGAAACGACCATCACGACGGCGATACACAACCTGTATGCCGCTTATATGGGCGTTCTTGCGGTAGTCGGCGCAGTTGCCTACGTCCTGCGCATCGTGAAGAACATCAACAGCAATTGGACGCGCATCAAACAGCACGGGGTCAAGATCAGCGGCCCGAACGCGGATCTATCGTTCGACTTCGCGCCAAAGGACGGTGAGTAATGACGCGCCGACAGTTCAAACAAGAGCGCAAATACCGGAAACGTGCACGGGCATCAACAATGCGTTTTCACCGCAAAGTTACCGGGACAAAACGCGGCACCATGAGCTATGAAGAAATATGCCGCGAATTGATGGGGCAACGATGAAAACCCTCGCGTTAGACCTTGGTACCAAGACCGGTTGGGCGTTCGTGTCCGAATTTGGTACACGCCACACCGGATCGTGGGACTTCTCCTTGAACCGTTCAGATTCGCCGGCAATGCGATTTATTCGGTTCGAAAATCAGTTACACAAACTACGCTTCGAATTCGCGTATGAGCACGTTGTATATGAGCGCGTTGACTTCGCAAAAACGACGATAGCCGCGCAGATATGGGGTGGCTTTCACGCACTCTTGCTCACGCATTGCGAGAAAAACGATATTCATTTTGAAGGCTTCGGCGTAACAGAGTTGAAGAAATTTGCAGCCGGCAAAGGCAATGCGAAAAAACCCGAAATGATCGCAGCAGCAAAACGCATGGGATGGACGCCGACAGACGACAACAGCGCCGATGCGTGCTGTCTGTGGGAATTTTGGAAACAACTTTAGCGTAACCGCGCCACAAGGCGCTTAACCAACCAAGGAGAGA
>CAZCNB010000051.1:0-1195 GCA_964500465.1 uncultured Candidatus Saccharibacteria bacterium
AAGTGGTGGACGGTAGAGCGTGTAGAGCGCGTCAACCCGCCGGCGCCGACGGGCGACCTGGGCTTTGTGTTGCGGAAGGACGGCGCGCCATGAACGCGGCCATTATCACCACCCTCAACGAGGCGGCCACGATTGGCGAACTGGTGGATACTCTGCGCCGGGAAGGCTACTGTGTCTATGTCGTAGACGACCAATCCACCGACGCAACGCGCGAGAGGGCGGCCCAGGCGGGCGCGCATGTTCTCCTGGACGCCAACGGGACGCGCCAGGGCATCGCGCCGTGTCTCTGTCACGGGTGGCAGCGGGCGCTGGCCGACGGCGCAACGACCCTACTCCAGATAGACGCGGGTGGGTCACATGACCCAGCGCAGGCCAGGCGATTGACGGCGCGGTTAGATGAGGCGGACCTTGTGGTCGGGTCGCGGTTTTGTCGAGGCGCGGCCTACCTGGGCGGAACGACACGCCGGCGCTGGCTAAGTCGCACGGCGGCGGTGGTCTGCTCGGCTACACAAGGCGCGTGGGTGTCGGATTGGTCCAGCGGGTATCGCGCCCTGACGGCTCAGGCCGCGCGACAGTTGCTTGTGCCACGCTACTACGCGCGGATGCACGGCTGGCAGTTGGAGGTTCTAGCGCACGCCCACGCGCTAGGATTGCGCGTTGTCGAGGAGCCGATTGTCTATCGTGCTGGCCGCTCCAGCTTTAGTGTCGGCGTGGCGAACGAGGCCTTCAGGGTGTGGCTGGACATCATGCATCACATCCCGCCGAAGGCGAAAGCCGTGAATGTGTCAGGACAGAAGGTGATGTGACATGGCGAAGAAGCAACCGACCAAGAAGCCACCTGTGCCACCCATGACCGACGCTACCCCGCCGACGATGCCGACGATGCCCAAGACGCAGCGCGGCCATAACAACATGCTCGACCGGATGAGACAGGGCGGCAAGAAATGATTTGCGACGCGGTCATGCTCGGCTATGCCACCGACCTAGACTTGCTGGACATTCGCCTGCACGAACTAGCCGACGTGGTAGACCGCTTTGTCGTGGTGGAGGCGTGCGAGACGTTCACGGGCAAGCGCAAGCCCTTGCACCTCTACCACGCCCGCAGCCGCTTTGCCGAGTTTGCCGACAGGCTGGACTACGTAACGCTCCACGACCTGCCAGCGGGCGACGCCTGGGCGCGCGAGGCGTTCCAGCG
>CAZCNB010000052.1:0-1192 GCA_964500465.1 uncultured Candidatus Saccharibacteria bacterium
AAATATAGACACGCGGTCGCGACTTGTTGTTGATTGTTGAGACGTAGCCGCGTAGATGACTGGACTGGCTAGCCGCATATTGCTGGTCAAGCTGGCCAGCGGGAGAAGAAATGGAAACGCCGGTCGGCAACGCCGCTGAATTCGATTCCATTCGAGAGATTCCTACCGTAGATTCTTGGCAAGTATTTCAGTTGATTAGACGTTGCCGACTGGCGATTAAGAAGCCTTGATTGACTGCCGCGCGACTACTGAATCCGCAGCCGGTTGCTGACGTCGTTCAGGAAAAACCGCAGACTGCGAACCAAATTTGCCTTGGCCACGATGTCGTGCGGAATGTCTGCAACTTCGCGCGGATCAGGTGCCTTGACCGCGTCGAACGATTCGTCCTTGGCGACGATACCTGTCTGGACAGACACAAGAGCCAATGCTTTGTCCAACGCATAGACCTCGTCTTGAAGCTGTGCAATCTCACCTTCCAGCAACTTCAACGCGCCAGTAATCGTCCCGTCGTGCCCTTCGTCTTTTTTGGATTCGCATTCGCTCGCTAACTTCTTCACATCAATCGCATCTCGTATCTTCGCAACAAGCTCCGCGTCGCGACCGCTAACAGCCCGCTCCACCCGCTCCCGCTCCAAACTCGCAGCCGAAACCATCATCAATTCCCTTCGTAACTAGCAGAAACCGCATAGCAAAACGCCTTCCGTTGCAAGGTAACTCAGAAGCGTCCGGCTCCGAGATGTTCACTCAATCAATCGAAGTCAGATAGACTAGAACCCCTCGATTAAAACCTCTTCGTCCACCTTTTCGTCGATAATCGCTACCGCTTTTCCAGCCCGCGTCATCTCCGTGTAGACCCACTCGCCATTCTCAACAACTCCACCAGACTTAACCTCCACACTCTCCCGCACGCTCCACCCACTCGCCAACTCTTTCGCCGGTTCTGTGATGCACTCAGCCCGCAACTCGCCCTCATCACACTCTGCCGTGACCAGCACAATCCCCTTCTCAATCATCCGCCGCACCACGTACTCTTGATTCACCGGGTCGAGTGATTCCCACGCCTCTTGCTCCAACACGCCCATCTCGCCACCGCTGGCAGACGATGCCGCAATCTCAATCGCCAGCGTCGTCCGCTTCCCAGGCGATAACTCCGACACATACACTTCGACGCCTTCGCTGTTTTTCGCCCAGA
>CAZCNB010000053.1:0-1179 GCA_964500465.1 uncultured Candidatus Saccharibacteria bacterium
GACGATCTCGCCGAGTGAGGACAGCAGCGTGGTCATGCGGCCTCCGTGCGTGGCTCAAGCCGATCGAAATCGGCCCACCTGATGGTCTTGCCCTTCTTGGCGGCGTACTCGATCAGCGGCCCGCGGTGCGGATACGGCACACGGCGAACCCGCCACATCCGGCGGGCATTGGGCGTCGCGATGTTCAGTTCCGAGGCCAACGCCTCCACGTCATCCCAAGTGAGCATGGCCCGGAGCGTCGCACAGTCTGTGCCATCTGTCAACGCCCAAACGTGACACAGAGTCAACTGGCTTTTTCCGCTGGCGGGGCGGATTTTGATCCATGCCAGACGGCGGCACAGAGTCCCAAGTAGTTACGTCACGAAAGCGGCAACAGAAAACCGCATTCGAGATGCAGCTCGCTCAACGGATAGGCGAGAACCTGAAGCTTATCCGTCAGGAACGCGACCTGGACGCCAAGAAATTGGCGGACTTTCTCAATGTCTCGCTACGGACGTACCATTCATACGAAGCCGCCGAACGCCGCCTGTCGCTCGCACAGGTTGCAAGCCTGTCGGTTGTGCTCCAGGTGCCGCTGGATCGGTTGGTGTGGGGCGATCGTGGTCGCCCGTTACCACGTCAGTCAATACTGCTGACCTAAAAAGCAATTTTATTTCGCCCTAGAATAGCACAGTCTGTGTTGACAGCCTGCACAGTCTGTGCGAGTATGGCTCTTACCAACAAGGAGCAGCCGATGCCAAGCATCCTCCATCAATCGGGTTCGCATTGGGTTGAACACGACGGCCGCGCTTATCGCGTATGGCGCGACATTGGAACGCATTCCGTGCTGCGCGCGACGATCGGTTATCACGGCGCCCAAGGGCTTCGCCGGGCCATCGACGAGTGCGAGCGCCGCGAGCGTGAGGGAGCCTGACATGGACAAGCCAATCACGATCGACATGCTGTGTGAAGCTGTTGCGCGGAACCTGCGCGACTTTGGCTATCCCGACGCTACGGGCGCGATGATCCGCGAAGTATGGGAGGCCATGAAGGCCGGCAAGTCCGGCTCTGATCTGCCGCACGGCATCATCGGGATGTTCGCAGAAAGCCAGATCAACGATCACCGCGCGAAGTTCGACGCAGCCGAGGGAGCCTGACATGGGCACGATGATCCCGTTCCCGCGACTGATTGGCGACGGC
>CAZCNB010000054.1:0-1161 GCA_964500465.1 uncultured Candidatus Saccharibacteria bacterium
ACTCCGGCCAACACGCTGGCAAAGTCGGACCACCAGGTAAATGTCTATACGGCCCTTTCGCTTCGGTCATGGCTTCCGCACCAGCGGCATACCGTTCTTGTCGAAGTCCATGCCGCAACGCCCGCAGTTGTATTCAGACTTCGTTGAATCCGGCCTCGAAAGCCTGTCCCGCTTTTGACAGATCGGGCAGTATGGCCTCACGTCACCATCGTCTTTGTCGGTCATGGCCTCATCCCTGCGCCGTCCTCTTCCCTGCGTCGAGCGTAAACATAAAGACGTTCAACAAATTTGATCTCTTCCCTCAACGCCTCAATGCACTCCTTGCTCGGTTCCTTCGCTTCGTGTCCCTTCATCCCGCAGACGTCGCAGGTGTAGATGATTTTTTGGCTCATGGCTTCCCCTCCGGCTCCGTCGGGAGGTTGCGGATTTTGTTAGCAATATCTTTTCTTGAGAAAGACATTAGACCGTCCCATGCCACGAAGTTAGACTGTTCATAAAAAACAGAGACCCTCTCCCTGAACTCTTCCACCGCCTTCTTGACCTCATCGTCCACCCGGGCGTTGAAGGCGGCGTTGATCTGAGCGACAACTTCCTTGTCGTCTGATTCCGAATAGACTTCGATTTCGCCTACGTTAATCCCATACTCAAAAACCTTCGCAAACGGCTCACGCATGGTCATTTGGTTCCTCCTAAATTGGCGGGGTTGGGCAGGATTTGAACCTGCTCGCAGAGCCTTGTCGTTTACTGGACGGAGCCACCCGAACGAACGGCAACCCTTGGCGGGCCGCTCTGCGCCGCCGCCTATCTTCCGGACCAACCGGAATCCAACCCCAAATCGTTGCCCCTGTATGGCGCGGGGCTCTCCTTTGGCGGGCCGGATTCCCCACCCGGCTCTCTACCTTCTGGAATCCAAGTATTTCGTCGGTCTTGTCCAGCACAACCCAACCCGGCTCCGACGAGCCGCCGCCAAATTGTATGAACATTTCGTTGAAATCACCGAAATGCTCATTCGCGTCTTAGCGTTGCTTCTCACCCACCAACCACAACCGACGTTGTGTCTAATAAAACCCGTTTTGCTTTACACAACCGCCGGACCTGTATAGATTAAAGCCCTTGGAACGTTTTTTTAAACGCTTCCCGGGGGGCAAGTTCAACCTTCGC
>CAZCNB010000055.1:0-1124 GCA_964500465.1 uncultured Candidatus Saccharibacteria bacterium
GACGCGCTGCTATCTAGCGTGCAGAGCGGGGAAGCGGCGGTGCAGGCGATGCTTGCGGAGTTGGCGGCGCGGAGCGGCGTATATCCGATAGATATACCCGACCCGCAACCGCAACGGGAGCCACAACTAGAATCGGAGTGCTTTATAGAGCTTTATTGCAGCCGTGATGACTTGGCAGACTTTCAGGCGACGTTAGACGAGTGGGGCAAGCGTGGCACAGTCACGATTAACATTTCGTGATGCCGCCGGTGATGTCGCGTGGCAGAAGCAACTACGTGACCACTACGAAGCGGAGGGCGTACCACCCGTGCCACATCTCGACGTAAAGCGGGCGATGGTGCGCCCGGTTAGCCGCAAGCTGGCAGAACAGATTATCTTGAAGTATGAGTGGTTGGGTACGATGGCAACGACCGGATGGCACTATGGCCTATTTTATGGGCAGCATTGTGCCGGTGTATGTTGCGTCGCCGCCGGTGCCGCCACCGGCGGCGTAAATAGTCATATGGAATGGGGCATCAATCGCAATGAGTTGGCAATCCTGGCGCGTGGTGCTTGTGTCCATTGGGCACCGACCGGCTCTAATTCCAAGCTTGTATCATGGACGTGTCGCTTGTTAGCGAAAGATACCAACGCCAAACTAATTATTGCTTATTCCGATACCGACGCGGGGGAGATTGGCACTATTTATCAAGCATGCAACTGGACTTGTGTAGGACGTGGCGCGGCTACTATGCAATGGGTTGCGCCCAACGGCAGGATATACGATCAAAAACTGCCGTATGACTTGCGGCGGCGCGAAGGATTCAAGCGCGAACGCCGCGATTATGTTCAAGAGTTACGGCGTAGCGGTTGGAGAGAACAGCCCAGCAACCCAAAATTTCGCTACGTCTACGTCCTAGACAAGTCAGATAAGGAGCTTGTCGCGTTAGTCGAAAGCAAACGCCAACCCTACCCGAAGAGAGACGCGCGCCCGGTCAATGGTGACGACCTCGCTACCAGCGAGGCAGGCCGGTTCGATTCCGAGCCGGGCGCTTTAGTAGATAGCCATGACTGACAAACCCGTACATACTAAAAAGCCACTAACGCGGCCGTCAGTCGTCCAGATAGAAGACGCTATCCGCAAG
>CAZCNB010000056.1:0-1121 GCA_964500465.1 uncultured Candidatus Saccharibacteria bacterium
CGAGCCGGGAACTGACTATCTAGACCGGCGTAATTACAGGTGCGACAACTGCGGCCGGGCGTGGCGCAAGTTCAGCAACAAGTGGCGCTGCCCGTATTGTGGATATGCGGTGGAGAAGGCCCGGCCGTGACCATACAACTCGCGCTGCTCCTCTGCTCATTGCCCGCGCTACCCGTGCTACTCGTCCTGTCCCGCACGGCGCACTTCAGCGCCCACGACGGCCCGCCGACACGCGCTGACCGCACGGTGTCGGCGCTGCTAATCGCCGCCGTCATCGTCGCCCTGGTCGTCATGGCGGCGCTGGCGCTGGCGGCGGGGGGAAGGCCGTGACGAGTTTTGGAAACTCGTCACTAAACCCCTTGACAAACTGTAGCTACACATGTTATACTGTAGCTACAGTTAGAAAGGAGATAGAAAAAGAATGAAGCGGCAAACAGACATCGACAAGCTGGACAATGAAGACCTGAAGCTGGCGCGTAGCGTTGAGCGTGCTGGATTGACGACAATCAGCACGGCGGCTCGGACGATTGTTCGGGCCAACGAGGGCGACAAAACCGCTCTTGCAACGGTGCAAGAGTGGGAAGTAGCTCTCAAGAAGTAACCGAGCATGACCCAACGCCCCGACATTCTCCGCCTCAGTATCACCGACCCCGCCGTGCGCGACGCGCTGCGGGGTTTGGTGACAGCGACGGTCGCCATCGGCCGCAACGGTGTCCCGTCCGTGTCCGAGTTGGTGCGGCGGCTCGGCGTAGCTTACGAGTACGCGCCGGAGCGCACCGTCGCCGCCATTCTGGACGTGTTCCAGATTGCCGCCGAAGCCGCCGCGCTGACCGGTGAGGTCATGCCGATAGACGACGACCGCGACCCGTTCCAGCGTGACGAGTCCGGCCAGATCGTCGCCGTCCGGCTCTACCATGAGGACGGCACGCCGGTCACACTGGCCGACACCCGCGCCGCTGACCCGGCGCAGTTCTGGAAATTCGCCGCCGCGATGGTCGGCGGTAGTGACGAAGAAGAATAGTAAAATAATGTAGTTTAATGAAACTATGGCTAGGCTATCCCGCGATAGCCTAGCCCCTGCCCTGAGAGGATGACATGACCGAATCTGAATGGGTTACGAA